>JBJOHA010000020.1:0-19472 GCA_046047935.1 Cyanobacteriota bacterium | reverse complement strand
CCAACTCCTCGTTCACCAGATCACGGAAGATCTCCACGCTGGTGGCATGGCAAAGCAATTGTCGAGGAGAGAAGAAGTCTGTCCATTTCTTGATGCCATATAAGTGAAGAGGCCAGCGGATATTGGTCTCAAAGCCAAAAGGGATCTCCTCATTCGGCACCAGATCCAGCGCCTCCCACTCCGGCATTTTCTCAGCCAAGGCGGCTTCAATCGCAGCGGTGTTGTCGTCTTCAGGCCGGGGGGCTCGGTAGCCGCGTTCCCATTTGTCCTTCTTGGCCTTGCCGGTCTTGGTGTATTCCGCAGGCAATCGACGTTTGAACACCACCGCAAACAGCTGCTCGCCCATGCCACCGGCTTGGGCCTGGGCCTTGACTTGATCACCGTCGATGACACGGTTGCAACAAGGGAAGGGACAGGTGGCATCACCGCCTTTGACTGTGCCCTCACTGTGCTCCTTTGGCGTAGCCACAATCTGAAAAGTGCAGTGACGGCTTGGATCGCCAGGCCCAGTGCCACATTGCGGCACAAGGCGGACGCCTGTGCCATCGGGGGCCAGCTTCCAGTTGGGCGACAGCGGCACCTTCCCCGCGCAGTAGGGGCAGTGGATGGTGCGGGCCCAGAGGTAGCCGTCGGGCCGGCAATCGAGAGATGGTTCCGGCGGAAAAGCCCAGCTCAACCGCTCTCGCACCCGCCTGGCCAGCTCATCCCCCAGTCGCCTCACCTCATCCACCAGCGGCGGGCCGAACTTCGCCGGCCATTCGAAGGTGGCCTTCTCAACAAGCACTGCTACGGGGTTGATGTCGTTGGCGTAAGTGGTGCAACCCAGCCGCAGCGCCTCGAACGGAATGGCACCTCCGCCTGCCGTGGGGTCAAGGACCGTGGGCTGACCGATGCCAATCTTCTGCCCTTCTTCCAACAGCCAGCACAACTCCTTCTCACTGGGTGAGTAGCTGAACGCACGGCTGTATCCATAGGCGTCAGCACCGAGTCGCACCCCCTCGCGCGTTGCCTTCGCAATCCGCTTCTTCGCCGCCACCGGATCCCCATGAATTCCCAGCATGTGCATGAAGGTGGTGCGGTCAGCGTCCGCCGGCAGCAGGGAAGCGAGCACCGCCGCCCTTGAGGCCACCAGCGGTCGCCGCGCCCACCACACATGCAGCCGGTTTGGCGCGGGGAAAGGCGTCATTGGCGTCCGCTCCCGCACGCTCTCGATACCCAGCTCAGCAATCGGCAGCCACTCTTCAATCAGCCGTTTGCTCATGGTGCAGGCTCCGTTGCGCTGTGGAAGGGATTCAGCAAGGCCACGCCCGTGGGGAGGAAATCGGCCGTGTTGCGCGTCACCACGGTGAGGTCATGCAGCAGGGCGATCGCTGCGATCTGCTTGTCGAGCGCATGTTCAGGATGGGGCACGCGCAGCCGTCCCCAGAGCTGGGCGGCCTCGGCATCCAGCACCAACACCCGATCGCCGTAGTCATCCAGAACCACAGCCAGCCATTGCTCCAGCGCATCGGCCTGAGCACCATCGCCCCGGCGACGGATCAAATCCATGCCTCGGCGCAATTCGCCGATGGTGATCGAGGCCAGGAACAACGGCTGGTCCTGTTCGCTGGCGGCGGAGAAGAACGCCCGCACCCCCGGGTTGGCGCGCGATCCCTTGCGGGCTTCGCTGATCACATTGGTGTCAACCAAATACATCGGTGTTGGCCACTCCCTCAGGCTGACGCGCAAAATCGTCGTCGCTCCCAACATCCGGCATGGAGGCCAGCAGGTCGGCCAGCTTGCGGCGGGGTGGGTGCAACAGCGCTGCCGTGAGGATGGAACGGTGTTCGGCTTCGGCGCTGCGGCCATGCTCTCCGGCTCGCTTCTTCAGGGCTCGCACCACGGACTCATCTACGCCCCGCACAATCAGGTCTGCCATAGCAGGGATTGATGTTGCTATCGATGCTAGCAGTTGGGGTTTGGGCTTGCCGCCAGCTTTAGCAGAGGCCAGCGATCCGCAGTGCGGTGCTGGGCATTTGCCAAGAGTTCGTAGCCCGGAAGGCCTAAGGCGAGGAGCGGAGATGACCCAGGTCATGGTTGCCCATCTGAAGCGGTGGTGAGCTCCAGGCCCAGCGTCAATTTCCATGGCCAAGATTAGGAAACCATTTCTCCGCCTCGTTCAACGCTGGCGTTCCCCATTCACTTAGAAATCGCAGGAGCGCTTCAAAGGCAACATTCAGCAGGGTTATCAGGTTCAGGCTGGTTGCGGGTCGTCTTCAAAGCGGATCGTGAGCCGGGTGTCCATCGCCATGGCCAGCCGTTGCAAGGTATCGAGCTTCGGCTCCACCTGGCCCGTTTCCAGCCGGGCCAGCTGAGGCTGCTTCATGCCGGCGCGCTCCGCCAGATCCCGCTGGCTCCAGCCACGCTTCTCGCGCAGCTCGATCAACTGGCGCACCACCACGAAGCGGGGTTCCAGCTCGCGGTAGGCCTGCTGCACCTCAGGATCGGCAAGGAAGCCGGCGCGGATCTCACGCCAGCTGGGGTGGTGAACGGAAGCGGTGGTGGGATGGCTCATGGGTCTGCTCAGGCGGGTGGGGTGTCGGTGGCGAGTAAGTCGTTCATGCGCTTGAGGGCTTTCTCCAGTTCCTGCTTTGGGGTCTGCTGGGTTTTCTTGTGGAAGGAGTGAACCATCACGAACCTCTGCCCAGCGGCGGCGAAGCAGAGGGTGCGGACGATGCCGTCTTGAACCTGGTCAAGCGCCTTGAGCACTGCCTTATCGATGCCGCAGAGGCCAGACACTTCAATCTTGTAGGCCTCTAACAATGTTAACGACCCGATGGACGAGTTGGACATCGCTGGAAGAGTAGCCTCCAGGAGTGTTTGCGCACAGCCGTCCCTCATCAGGCGCTGCATCTGCTTGAAGTGGAGCACTAGCTCCAGACGCCTGTTATTAGCTTCCAACAGTGCCATGATCTTGTGGAGACTTATAGCGAAATCTTCCCCTTTGTCGAGCCGCGATGCAGCCCAATTGCTCCATGATTCTGCAGACCTGTTGGCCAGATGGAACTCGCAACTTACCCAACAGCCACCTCCAGATTGGTTACAAACACTTCGCTTCGCAGCCGATCCTGGATCTCGACTGGATCCGCAACTTCAAAGAATAACTCCAACGCTTCAATCAGATTGGTTCGCGCTTATTCGACAGTGCTGCCCTGGCTTGCGATATCTAGCTGTGGACATAGAGAAGTAAATCCATCGCCGTCGCGTTCGATAATGGCCGTAAATTGTCGACGCAATTCTATTCTCCTACATCAAAGGATTCTCAATATAGTTGGTTGTCCTGGCTTTGCGGCGAAAGTCAATGGTCATGAGGCCTTCCCCTGGCATCCCATCGCTGTTGCTGGCTCTCTAACTCGCACTCAGCAACAACCGCAGCGCCGCCAGCACCCGCCGGGGGTTCTTGCGGTGCATCGCCATCCCCAGCCAGTAGGCGGCCTCCTCGCGCGCCATGGCCTCGATGCCGCGGGCGCAGGTCTCGATCGCGGCGACGTTGCGCATCGGGGCCAGCAGTTTGAACAGCAACCCCATCGCCAGAGCCAGGTCCTCCGAGAGGGGATCGCGGCGGGCCTCGCCCTTCTTGAGCTTGGCCAGGCTCACCTTCTCCGCCTTGAGGCGCCGCAACACGACACCCTCCACCAGAAGGAGCTTGTGGCCGCCGAGGCCCGCCACCCGGCGGGGTTCCTTCAGTTCCGGAGTGGCGGTGCTGGGCACCTGCCACACCTCCAGCTCCAAATCGCTGGGGCCGCGCTGCTTGCTGCGCATTTCGTAGGCCGGCCGGCCTGAGGCGATGGCATGGGTCATCGTTGCCCCTCGGCAGCCTTGGTGAGCTCCAGGCGGATCGTGGCGGTCTGGGCGCTGAGGCCAGCCCGGGTGAGTCGAGCGATCCAGCCCTCGCCGCCGTCATCCCAACTCAGCGGCGGTTCATACTGCAGCTGGTACGTGATGTCCAGATCCCTCTCCCCACCTCGTCTCCATTGCCCCTCGATGAACCCCCTCAGGATCGTGGCTTCTTCCGGGGTGCCGTTGAAGGTGAAGCTCCAATCCGCCTTGCCGTCGCCGCTGCTCCAGCCTCCCTCAAGCATCTCAACCCGCACGGTGGCTCCAGGCTCGGCCTTGAGCAGGGCCATCGGCAGGAAGCCGTCGCCACTGTTCATCCGCCAGGTGAGGCTCTTGATCGCCTGGCCCGAGCTGCTCACCTGCTGGGCCAGCTGGGTGAGGGCTGTCTTCACGTTGTCGGTGCGCTCGATCACCCCGGGGCCCTGGGGCGGTGCAACGCCCGCTCCGCCGCCAGTGCCGGGGCTGGTGGCGCCAAATCCCATCTGAACAGCGGTGGCCGTTTCTCCTCCTCCAGCCAGCGGCGTTGTGCCACCGTCCCCACCCAAGACGGTTGGCTGATCCACTCCAGTTTCGCCAGCTGGAGCTGAGGTTTTCGGAGGCCAGACGCTCAATTCCAGCGCCTTCTCCATCGTGTAGATCTTGCCGTCCTCACTGATCGTGAGCGTTCCCGGCGGCAGGCCCTGGCCTTCGAGGCGATCACCCTCCTTGTAGACGAACAGGCCCTGATCCAGGCCCATGCGCAGGCACTTCTTGAGCACCTCATCTCCCAGCAGGATCGGCAGGGCCGGATCTCGGTAGTACTCGTTGCGCAGATCCCGCGTGCTCATCACCCCCACACGCTTGAGCGGTGTCTTGTCGGCCATGTAGTTCGGGGCCGGCGGCGCATCTTCCGCCAAGACCAACTCCCGGGCTTCTCGCAACACCCGCTCCACCTGCTTCTGACCCACCCCCGGATCGCTGCTGGAACTGGTGAGGGTGATCGCCGCATGGGTGAGCGGCACCTCGGGCCACTGGCCCCGCTCGGGATAGAACACATGCCGGTAGCACTGCTGCACCGCTAATGCAAAAGCCAGCTCCGCTTTGCCATAGCGGTCCTTCACCTGCTCCCGCTGATGGGATTGCAGGCTGGCGAACAGGTCGCCCTGCTGCATCTGCCGCAGCGCCAGATAGGTGCGGGTCTTGCGCAGCATGTCGTCCACCTGCAGCCGGTCGGCGCAGACGAACACCAGATTGTTGCGGTTGATGCGCGTCTTCCCCTGGGTTCCCACCTCCTTGAACAGCCGCACCACCAGCTCGGGCAGCTGCACATTGGCCTGCTCCACCGTGTGGCCCTCCCAATGGATCACCGCCAGATAGGGGCCCTCCGTGTCGTCGGGGATGTCGGAGGGAGCGCTCGGGTACAACGCCAGCTCAAAGCGTTGCTTGGCGAAGATCAGCCCCACCCGCGCCTTGAGCTCCTCCCGCACCGTCTCCAGATCAAACTGCCCCTCCCGCTTCCTCACCATCTGGTTGAGGTTGGCGTCGGTGAGGAAGCGCAGCTTGCTGGTGCCGCTGTCGTCGAGATACTCCGATTCTTCCTGCAGAAGGCGCACCGCCTTGTCGACAAACGCGGGATCCACGCCAGGGGCGTAGAGGCTGTAGTTCAGCTCGAGGCGGCTGAGGCCCTTCAGCGGTTCGTTGAAGGCCAGGGAATGAAACAGCACCGTGCGCGCTGCCATGGAGCCATAGGGCTCCATCCCCGAGAACTCTCGGGCATCCAGCCTCTGGGCCAGGGCCCTGCCGCCCTCGGCCAGCGTGGTGGACACATCCGCGCGGATCGCCGGGATGAAGGCCTGCAATCCCAGCTTGGTGGAAAGCTCCAGCCGAATGCGCTCGTTGCCCGGATCCAGGTGATGCAGGTGAATCGCTGAAGCCCGAGGCTGCTCCCGCCAAAGCTGGCCAACGGTCTGCGCCAGCAGCCGCAACATGCCCCGCACCCGCTGGAAGTTCTCCAGGGTGGAGGTCTTCTGCATCAGGGTATCGATCAACTCCGGATGGAGCGGATAGCCCTTGAGCAAATTGGCCCCACGGTCATCGCTCTGCCCCACCGGCGGCAGGGCCTCGGCGGTGCGGCTCCAGATCTCCTCGTAGGCGTGCATGACCTCCTCCACCCGGCTGCGGTCGATCGACTCGAACAGGCGCCGGGTCAGCACCTGCACCGTTTCGTCTTCGCTGGTGGGCGTGAGAGCGGTGATCTGCCGGCCGGTGACCGACTGCAGCTCGGCAAAGATCCGATCGATCCGCTGGTTTTCCTCCCCATAGGCATCCACCGCCTGGCCGCCCTTGCCCAGTGCCAACGTGAACACCAGCACCGCCTGGGGGGAGGAGTTCACCGCCTTGATCAGGTCGGTGAGGAACGGCGTGAGCTGCTCAGCCGCTTGGCCTGCAGCGGGGCCCTTGATCTTGCGCAGGTAGATCGAGAGCTCATCGATCAGGATCAGCACCGGCCGCTCACCGATCAGTTCGCGCAGGGTTTCGGCGCCGGGAGGCGCGGCGCCGAGACGGTCGCTGTTGCGGATGCGCTCGTAACCCGCCGGCCCAGCCAGCTGCACCGCCAGCTCCCCCCAGGGGGTGAAGGCCAGCACATTGCCCCCCACCCCCCAGGTGTCCATGCGCCGGCCGTTCATCGGGTCGGCGTTCTCCCCGTCGAAGGCCGCCACCGTGACCTTCTGGCTGGGCAAACGGGCTGGATCGATGAACTCCGCCAGGTTGGGGATCTGATCGGCCGCCGTCAGGATGTGGTTCAGGCCGATCAGGGCGTGGGTCTTGCCGCCGCCGTAGCTGGTGTCGAGCCGCAGGATGCTGCCCAGCTGGCTGCCGGCGCCTGTCAGCCGGTCCACCACGGCCAGGAACAGCTCGCGCAGGCCCCTGGTGGGGTGGGTGTTCGCGAAGAAGAGGGCCGGATCCTTGTAGAGCTCTGGCGCGGTGCCCCTCAGGACCTGGCTGAGGTCGGCCGCGAAGTCCTCATCGCGGATGCGCCCTTCCAGCACGTCGGCCCGGGGCCGGCAGAGCTCGTAGATGGTGGGAGGGCTCATGGAGAGGGCGGCACGGCCCTGGCGAGCCAGGGTGCTCGAGGGTGTCGAGGTCCATCCTGACTGTTGGGTGGGCCCAGGTCAGCCCCAAGCCTTCAAGCCGAGACGAGCCGTTCAATCGAACGGCAAATTCATGCAGCTGGTGCGTGGAAACTCCCTTGAGGTCTTGCTTCGTCTCTATCGCCTTCCAGAAATTGTCTCTTTAAGTGAAACCACTAGAAGAACTATGCCTGCAGCAGCAAGGTATATTGGATACTCACTAAAGCCCTCTAAGAGAGAAGGAAAAAAAGGACAAGAAATCAAGAGGATCGCTGTCGGTATGCTTCCACCACTCATCATCTTGGCCCAAAGAGCTTCGATATTTATCCCTCTTTTAGAGCGGAATTGCCTGATTATCTCCAACAATGCACTTAAAAGAAACGCGCAGATAGTAGACTGGTTGAGTAGATCGTTGGCCGAGCCAGGAGTAGCCATGCTTATTGTCTATTCTTCTCCTTTGCCCAAGTTATCTTGCCGCTGAAAAATCCAAAACAGAGCGAGGCAGAAAAAAGAAGTGCCTTTAGCCAGGGATCTTCTACTGGCTTAGATGTTTTTATCTGGATAATTGCAGCGGCGATGATCAGCGATCCAGCAGTTACCGATAATCCCCTGAGAAGTGCGCCGTTCTGCGAAACCATGATCTTTCCCCCTCCTTTTTGAATTCGAGATCCCAACATCTCTGCGGCAGGGGCATCATCGACACTCCCGTTACCGCATGGCTTACCGGCAAGTTTTTCCTCAAGAGTAGAAGAGGGGATCATGATCATTTACGTTCATACCATCTAATCAAAAGGGCCCTAAGTCTCCAACGGGGGGCTGAACTGGCTTGCAGATCATAAAGAATTTCACGCAAGCCATACTCTCTCACACATCCTGGCTTAAACAATCCGTATCCTTGATCCTCCGCAAATCGCTCCTCCAAACTTCTTATTTTCAATGAACTTTTATTGAATTTGTTTGTATTGGCCCCCTCCTCAGGCACAGACTTTTCATCTTTGTCCTCGTCATCCACTGGTAGCTGCCCACTAAAATTCTACATATCTTAGCATATTATTGCGCGTAGGGGTAGTCAATCTAGCCTCTTTGGATGACCAAAGGAGCAAGGATCCTGCGCTACGCGCACCCTGACTCACCATTCAACAGTTATTGTGATTGATATTTTGAGTTAGAATGTTTGATTTTCATGCTATCAAAGGGTGATTATTTCTTCAACGCTTACACTATTATCACTTTGAAGCTTGACAAAAGCCAAAAGATTTCCCTTTGCTTTTTCGGAGACTCCCATCGAATAAACGCCCACGGCACGGCGCACGATGTCCGCGCGGCTACGCCCTTCTTTTGCGGCTAACGCATCCAAAGCCTGTAAAAAGCGCTTTGTCGTCCGTAATTCAAAACGTTGGTTGGGCAGGTCTGCGGGGTCCTTTGAGGAAGGGGTCCCAGTGGGGGCCCCAACATCGGAGGCAGCCTTCTGTTGGCTTTGGTGGAGGGTTTTTTCCATGGGTGCAGCCCACGACGAGAGGGCTCTGAGAGGATACGGAAGGCCTGCGCGGGTCAAGGCCCAGGCGCACCGTCATTTGTCCGTACTGGGTACGGTAGCGATCAATCGTACATGGGCAAGTCCCCTTCAGGGCATTTCCAGGCCGACAAGCAACTCTGGTCTTGTGGCTCCGCTTTGGCGCAGCTCTCGGGTGACCGCACCAGCAAGCTCTGGAGGGGTGAAGAAATTGGCAGTCCACCACTGGCTGCGCTTCACCACTTCGCCAGCCGATCCAGTAACCACTGGGAGCCAGCTTCCGCGAAAGCTGCCCGCAGGGGTGGCACCACCCTTGGCGGGCGATCCGCCGCCGTTTCGCATCGTTGTCAAATGTCACCCTTTGGGTCATCGCGTCGGCGACGGAATGACATCAGGTGGGACGACCCACCAGCCTGCTCTGGCCAGTGGCTGGCTGTTTGGCTGAAAACCCAGGCCGTGACAGGAGTTTGGAGATGGGGGTCCCGAGGATCGAACTCGGCTCAGGCGAATTATGAGTTCGCTGCATTCACCAGATTGCTAGACCCCCAACGCGGCTGGCCCGCGAACCACGCCTCAACGTGGATCGAAGCCGGCGTCAGGGTAGTCCAGGGAGGCCGCTCCCCCGGCCCTTGCGCCCTCGGCGCGCACGCTGGTGGAAAAGGGTGAGGACAGATCGGCGGTGCGGCGGGGAACGAGGTTGACCTGCTGATCCTGGAGGAAACGGTTGGTGTTCTCAATCGCCACGCCGTCCCAGATGATCGCCTGGTCTGGAAATCCCAGCCCCATCAAGCGGGTGCCATCCCCTCCGCCCATGGCAAGGCCAAAGAAATCGGTGATCTGGTGCGTGATGTCCACCCCTCGGGCGAAGGGGGCCCGGAAGCTGTAAAAGCGCTGCTGCACGAGATCCGGCACGGTGCCCACCACGCCGCAACGGGTGACCTCCCGGGGACGGCCGCTCTCCGAGAAGGATTGCCCGGGTTGGACGAGGGGCGCCTCCAAGGTGGTGGTGCAAAGCACCGGACCGGTCTGGGCGGCAGCGGGCTCCGTGATCAAAGGAAGCGCCCCCGCCATCAACAGCAGGCCCGCCAGGCCTGGCGCGCCAAGGGTGGTCCGGGCCGCAGGCCGCTCAGAGCCGCGCTGCCAAGAGAGAAGAGAGCGGAACAGGGCCATGGGGGGGAAAGCCTCCGGTAGGCGGAGATTAGCCGAGGCCAACGCTTTTCCGCTGATGCAGCAGCATTGCGAGAGCTTTGTGCGTTCGCCGCCATGGTGTCTTCGCCATCCCCTTCGCCTCCGCTGCCAGAGGGCGCCGCGGCGCAAGGGGAGTTGCTTCTTTCCCTGTTGGCCGAACGGGCCTACCGCCAGGGGACCTTCACCCTCGCCTCCGGCCGCACAAGCGCCCACTACGTCAACTGCAAGCCCGTGAGTCTCAGTGGACTGGGCCTGGCGCTCCTGGGCCGGCTGCTGCTGGCTGAGGTGGAACCTGACGCGGTGGCGGTGGCGGGCCTCACCCTGGGGGCGGATCCCTTGGTGAGCGCGGTGGCCCTGGAGGCCGCCCTCCAGGGCCGCTCCCTTGACGCCCTGATCGTGCGCAAGGAGGCCAAGGGCCATGGCACCGGCGCCTGGCTGGAGGGTCCCCTGCCGCCCAGCGGCGCCCGGATCACGGTGCTGGAGGACGTCGTGACCTCCGGCGGCTCCGCGCTCAAGGCTGTTCGGCAGCTCAGGGAGGCGGGCTACACGGTGGAGCGGGTCGTGGCGATCGTGGACCGGCAGGAGGGAGGGGCAGCCGTCCTGGAGGCGGAGGGCCTCACCCTGCGCCCCCTGTTCTCCCTGGAGCGGGTGGCGGCGGTTCACGCCCAGCGGCAGCCCGCCTCCATCCCCTCCCTTTGACCCCGCCATGACCCTCACCCCCCCATGACCCCCTCCACGCCCTCCCCCTGGGACAGGCTCCCCGGCGAACCGCTGCTCCAGACGCAACCGATCTCCCTGTTGCGCCTCAAGGGGCCGGATGCCCTGCGGGTGCTCCATGGCCAGACAAGCCAGGACCTGCAGGCGGCCCGGCCAGGCGACTGGCGCTCCACCTGCTGTCTGACCCCCACCGCCCGCCTGCGGGGGCTGGCGGAGGTGGTGGTCGACGAGGGTGGCGTCTGGCTGGCCCTCACCGCAGGCGATGGCCCCGGCTTGCGGCAGGCCCTCGATCGCGTGCTCTTTCCAGCGGACCAGGTGGAGCTCGGCCCCCTTCAACCCGGCCGCTGGCTGCGGGTGCTGGGGACGCCACCGGCCGCCCCGGCCACCTGGCGTCCCTTGGAGGGAGGCGGTGGCTGGTGGTTGGGGGCCAACCTGCTGCTGCTGGGCGACACCCCCGTGCCTGCGGAGCTGGCGGGGCTGCCGGGGGCCGGGGAGCTGGAGGCGGAGCTGTGGCGGCTGCGCCAGGGCGAACCCGCCTGGCCCCGGGAGATCCAGGACGCCTTCAATCCCTTCGAGCTGGGGCTGGCGGATCGGGTCAGCCTGAGCAAGGGCTGCTACGTGGGCCAGGAGACCCTGGCCAAGCTGGCCAGCACGGATGGCGTCAAACAACAGCTGCGCCGCTGGCACCTCGCACCGGGACCGGGGACCGCCCTGGCGGACGCCGCGCTGACCACCGGGGCCCCGCCGTTGACGCCGGGCACCGAGCTGCGCGCGGAGGACGGCACCCGCGCAGGGCAGATCACCTCCAGCCTCGCCCTTCCCCCAGAGGATCAGGTGGGTCTGGCGATGGTGCGGCGGCAGGCCCTGGAGAGCGCCACGCTCTGGGCGGTGGTGGATCTGGCCGCGAGCGAAATGCTGGTGCCCCTGGCGCTGACGCGACCGGAGCGCTTTCAGGATCCCCCCGCCCCTCTCCCCTCAGGGGTCGGCCGTCGCGGAGGCCTCCCCTGAGGTGGAGGACCTCAACAACCAATGGGTCACGGCCCAGGTGGCCAGGCCGTCGTCCTGGTTGTAGCGAAAGATGCGCTCCAGCTCCTGTCGACCCCGCGGGGGGCACCCCGGCAGCGGTGGCGTTCCCCGCCACTGCCGCCAAAGGCGCCACCAGAACAGGCAGCGGCCCCCATCGACGCCCGGCTGGCTCCAGCGGAAGCCAAGCCAGCTCGCCACCGCCTTGAGGCCATAGCTGTTCACCGGCAGCAGCCAGTGGCGCCGCAGGCGCAGATGCACATCCACCAGGCGGCGCTGCAGGGCTGCCCGCTCCGCTTCGCCCACCCCCTGCCGTTCGGCCAGGCGCAGCAGCTGGATCTTCTCCGTTTCGCCGTAGTGGAGCACCGGCCAGTCGGGGTGTCGCGCCAGCAGGGCCGACAGGCGCCGCCACAACCGCGCCTCCCCGTGCTCCGCCAGGGCGAGAAGGGGGCGGTAGCGGCCGGGGAAGGGTGTGCCACCGCCGGGGGCCTCCGGCCAGGAACCCGCAGCCGGGCGGGGGAGGCAAAGGAAGCCATGGAGGAAGTTGTCCGCAGCGTCGGGATCGGATTCGATGTCGTAGATCAACACCCCGGGCGCCTGGCGCAGCTCGGGCAGGCCATCGCCCGCCAGCAACCGCTCCGCCTGCCCCCGGGCCTGCACCCGCGCCTGGGCCACCAGCTGGGGCACGCTGTCGCGGTGCTGGTCGCCGTGGATCTCCAGCGCTTGAGCGAGCTGCTCCGGATCCGACGCGGCCAGGTCGGCCAGGCTGGTCACCCCCGCCTGCACCAGCAGCTCCCGCCGCTTGCTCCCCACGCCGCTCACCTCACTGAGATGGCCCTCTCGGGCGGCCTCCTGGTCGCAGAGCGACCGCCAACCGCAAAGGGTGCACTTCTTGCGGTCATTCGTCAGCGGCGGGGGCTGGGAGCGCCGCAAATCCTCCTCCAGCCGGGCCAGGCTGTCGTCGAGCTGGCTCTCGAGGGCGGGGGTCAGGCTGAGGCGCTCCTGCGCCAACCGCGAGCCGTTGCTGGCGAGCAGGAGGGCCTGGGGCACCGGAGCCTGTTGATGGCGCGCGAGCAGGCGGGCCCAGAGGGTGAGCAGCAGCCGATGCTCTCGGGTGGTGCGCCGCCCCAGCCGCGCGAGCACGGGTCGATAGGCATGGCCGCCAAAACGGCTGGAGCCGTGAACCCGCTGCAGGAGGGGCGGATGGGCCTCCAGGGCCTGGCCTGTGGCGGTCTGACCGCGCAGGCGCAGGCCCGTCACCGCCCGGGCGCCCCGCTGGCAGGCCTCCACGCCACGGCCGGGGGGCTCCTCGCGCAGCAATTGTTGAAAGCGCAGCAGCTGGTCCTGCAGCGCGAGAGCGCGATGGGCATTCCAGCGCCGCCGCTCCTCAGGGCCGTGGCGATCGAGCCAGGCGCGCCGCCGGCAGCGCAGCCAGCCGCGCAACAAGCCATCCGTGAGGGGCGCCCGGAGCTCGCGCGCCGCCGCCGCGCCGTTGGCCGGGGAGAGGGTTTCGCAAGCGGCGCCCGCCTCGCTGGACCAATCGGAGGACGCGCTCGCTTGTGACACTTGCCCCATGAGACGCACTTTACCGGCCGGGTGGTCTGCCAGCGGGCCGTCACCCGCTCCGACCCGCGCGCCACCCCCGCCTGCTACGACCACACACTGCCGCCGCTTCTCCCCCGCCGATGGCCTCCGCCCCCCTGCCCCTTGAGGCCAGCCCCATCGCCTTTGGAACCGATGGCTGGCGCGGCATCCTCGGGGTGGACATCACCATGGAGCGCCTGTTGCCGGTGGCCGCCGCCGCCGCGCGGGAGCTGGAGAGCAGCGCGCCGGAGGGATGGCGCAGCCGGGAGGTGGTGTTGGGTTACGACCGGCGATTTCTGGCGCCTGAGCTGGCGGAGGCGATCGCCGCCGCCGTGCGCGGGGCGGGTCTGGAGCCGGTGCTGGCGAGCACGCCGACGCCGACGCCCGCAAGCAGTTGGGCGGTGGTGGAGCGCGGCGCCCTCGGCGCCCTGGTGATCACCGCCAGCCACAACCCGCCTGAATGGCTTGGATTGAAGATCAAAGGGCCCTTCGGCGGGTCGGTGGAGGGCGACTTCACGCAACGGGTGGAGCGTCGCCTCGCGGCGGGAGGGATCACCGTGCCCATCGCCGGACCAACGGAGCGATTGGACCTGCTGAACGCCTACATCAGCGGCCTGCGGGCGAAGGTGGACACCAGTGTCCTGGCGGAGGGCCTGCGGCGGCTGGGTCTGCGGGTGATCGTCGATCCGATGCATGGCTCGGCGGCGGGGGTGATGCCAGCCCTTCTGGGAGAGGAGGCTTGCGCGGCGGGGGTGATCCGGGAGATCCGCGCCAGCCGCGATCCCCTCTTCGGCGGCCATCCCCCCGAACCCCTGGCCCCCTACGTCGCGGAGTTGATCGCCGAGGTGCGGCGCTCGACGGAGGAGGGGAAGCCGGCGATGGGACTCGTGTTTGACGGCGATGGCGACCGCATCGCCGCCGTCGACGAAACCGGCCGCTTTTGCAGCACCCAGCTGCTGATGCCCCTCTTCATCGACCACCTGGCCCGAGCTCGAGCCCTTCCAGGCGCAGTCGTCAAAACGGTGAGCGGTTCCGATCTGATGGCGCTGGTGGCGGAAGGCCTGGGCCGCGCCGTGCTGGAGAAACCGGTGGGGTTCAAATACATCGCCGCCGAGATGTTGGCGGGGGACGTGCTGGTGGGCGGCGAGGAATCGGGAGGGGTGGGCTTCGGCATGCATCTGCCGGAGCGCGACGCGCCCTTCGCCGCCCTGCTGCTCATCGAGGCGCTGGTGGAGGGCGGCGTGCCCCTGGGGGAGCGGATCAACGCCCTGCAGGCCCGTTGTGGCGGCGCCGCTGCCTACGACCGGCTGGATCTGCGCCTGCCCGACCTGGCCGCCCGCGCCCGCCTGGAGGCTCGCCTGGCGGACGCGCCGCCGACGGAGGTGGCCGGAGCGCCGGTGCGGGAGGTGATCACCACCGATGGGGTGAAGCTGCGGCTGGGGCCGAACCACTGGCTGATGTTGCGCTTTTCCGGCACCGAACCCCTGCTGCGCCTCTATTGCGAGGCCCCGAGCGCAGAGCGTGTGGCGGCGGTGCTCGCTTGGGCCCGCGCCCTGGCGGAGGCGATTTGAGCGTCATGACACCCACCGCGACGCCCCTGGTCATCGCCAGCGGCAACGCCGGCAAGGTGAAGGAGTTCGCCGCCCTGCTGGCGGAGCTGCCCCTGGCGGTGCGCCCCCAGCCGGAGGGGCTGGAGGTGGAGGAAACGGGCGCCACGTTCGCGGAGAACGCGCGGCTCAAGGCGGCGGTCGTGGCCCGAGCCAGCGGCTGCTGGGCCCTGGCGGACGACTCGGGCCTGGCGGTCGACGCCCTGGCGGGCGCGCCGGGGGTGCGCTCCGCCCGCTACGCGCCCACGGACGCCGAGCGCATCGCCCGGCTGCTGGCGGAGCTGGAGGCAGCGGGCGCCACGGCTCCCGAGCGGCGCGGCGCGGCGTTCATCGCCGCCCTGGCCCTGGCCGATCCCGACGGCACGGTGCGCCTGGCGGTGGAGGGCCGTTGCGCGGGGCGCATCCTCCCGGCACCGCGAGGAACGGGCGGCTTCGGCTACGACCCGGTGTTTCTGGTGCCCGAGCTGAACCTCACCTTCGCCGAGATGGACAAGGCCACCAAGGGGCGCGTCGGCCATCGCGGCCGGGCCTTCGCCCTGTTGGAGCCGGGGCTGCGGGAGCTGCTGGGGGCGGGGTGAGGAGGGCCAAGGGCGCTCCGGAGGGCACGCCGGAAGGGCGGGCCGCAGGGCCGCAGCGCAGGAAGGGAAGGGCAGGCAGGGGTCGGGGCCCGGTCCCCTGGCGACTTCCGGGAACACTCCGCATGATCCGCCCGCCAGCCATGTCCACCCGCCACCACCTGCCGCATCCCCATGGCGCCCCCGCCCTCAGCGATCAACCGCCGGTCTTGGCCCGGGCCGATCGCCCAAGCCGGCAGAGCGCCCTTCCGGAAGCGAGGCGCCTGGTTGCAGCCCGGGCACTGGTGGCGGCGAGCATCGGCAACAGTCGGCTGCTCCTCCAACAGCTGACGCCAAGCGGCGGGCAGGAGGCGATGAAGCCATCCCTGCGGCGGCTGGGACAGTTGCAGGGGCTCGCCAAGCAGGCGCCCAGCCTGCAGCAGCTGCGGGGGCTGGAGGGGGCCGCCGCGGCCACGGGCGTCCGCCTGCTGGGCAGCCTGCTGGAGGGGGATGGCTTCGGCTTCGCGGTGCGCAGCCGGCGACCGCCCCTCACGCCCTTCGACGCGCTCGATGCTTTGGGCGATGCCATGCTCCGGAACGCGTTCCTGGCGCGGTTGGAGCGCCACGGGCTGGATCCCGCCATCGGCCTGTGGCCGCGCAGCGCTGCGGCAGGCACGGCCTTGGTGGCTGATCTGAGCCCAGCGATGCGGGCCCATCTGCTGGACCCGTTCCATGTGCGCCTGATCCGCGCGCGCCAGCTGCGACCGAGCGAGCACTTTGCCACCACCGCCCGTGGCCTCAGCCTGAACGCGAGCGGACGTCGCCTCTGGCTGGACGCCTGGACGCCCTACATGGCGGAAGCCATCCCCCTCGCCGACGGCAACCAGGGCCCGCGCTGGGACGTGCTGGACCAATTGGTGCGGAGCTACGCCCTGTTTGTCGATGACCCGACGGCATCGCTGTTGCTTCCCGCTCTGCGCCATGAGCCCCCGCAACGGCCACACCCGCACCCGCTTCTGTTGGGTTTCCCCCCTCAACCGACCGCCAAATCCCCAACGACGCCGACCCACCGCTGCAGGGTCCAGTCGACGTCGCCGCTGCGCACCATCGGGTCTTGACCGATCAGGGCCTCCGCTTCGGCGTAGCTGTCGGCCTCCAGCAGGAGCAGCCCACCGCCGCCGGGTTGGCCGTCCCCATCCACCAGGTAGCCGCTGCTCAGGCGCACGCCACGGTCGCGCAGCTCCGCCACCCAGGCCCGGTGGGCCTCCAGGTGGGGCCGCATCGCCTGGTGGGGCGCGCGGAAGGTTTCGTGCTTGATGAACCAGGGCATGGCGGGCGCCGCGAACCGAAGGGGGGAGGGTCTCCGAGGCGACGTTGATTTTGAACGGATTCGGAACATGCTCGCCGCCGCAACAACCTCCGCACGGGGCCCATGGCCAGGCCAGCGAAGGACACGCGCGCGACCCGAGCGTTCCCGTGTCGCTGTTTCACACTGAAACACGGCCCGATCTCCGCCTGTCGTCAGGGCAGGAGCGACGGGAAGGCCAAGGAGCGCCAAGCCGTGACGTACGACAAAAGACCGCTGCCATCGTTGCCGAATTCATAGGCCACTCCCACCACCTGTCCGTCGCCATTGAGCACCGGCGATCCGGAGGCGCCCTTATCGAGGCGGCCTTCGAGCCAGAGATGGCGATCTTGGCTCTTCAAAATGGGGAAGCGCTCCACAGTCCAAGCCGGCCTGTCGGTCGGATGTCCCACGACCATGACCATGCCCGCTGGGGGCGCCTTAGCCAGCGGCAGGGGTTGCACATCTGCTGGCAGGGATTCGGGCGGCGGGAGCACCACCTCCAGCCGTGGCGGCAACACGCCAGCGGGCAGGGGCCCGGTGAAGAGCTCCGCTTCCACCTTCGTCGCCAAGCCGTCAGAACCTGGATAGCGAACCACATGGAGCGCAGCGGCGATCCAGGCCCGATCCCCTTGGCGTTTGACGACAAATCCTGTTCCAGAGGGCCCAGCGCCTGGTTTCTGGCCATCAAAAGTCGTTAGCACTCTCACCACCGCTTGCTTCACGGTCGCTGTTGGATCCGTGCGGGGCAGGTAGGTGAGATCCGCAGCCCCCAACACCCTGTCACCCATTCAGATGCCTTCCTGGCGTTTCAGCTCTTCCAGGTTGTTGAGGGTTCGCTGCAAATCCTCCTCAAAGGCCCGATTGGCCGCCGCCAGGGGGCGAATGATCTCCAGGGATGCCTCAAAAGACACACGGGCTTGCTCGGGCTCCCCTTGGGCGAGCTGCATGATGCCCAGGTTGTTCAGGGCCAGGGCCAGATCGCCCAGCTAGGCCCCGTTGCTCTTCGCTAACTCGCGCCGAATTTTGACGGCTTCTTCTGTGGGCGCCAGCGCCTCCTGGCGGCGGCCCAGTTCGCTGTACCTGATTCCCAGGTTGTTCAGGGCCATGGCCAGAAAGTGTCGCGCGTCCGCCGACCCGCCCTCCAGGGGCCTCAATAGGCGAGTGGCCTCGAGTGTTGGCGCCAGCGCCTCTTGCCTCTGACCAACTCCGCTGAGAAAGACGCCCAAATTGATCAGGGCCCGGGCTCTGAACACCACCGAAGCCCTTGGATTGGCCTCCAGCCAGGCCACAACTTGCTTCTGCAGCAGCAGCGCCTCAGCCGCATCGCCCCTGGCCGCAGCGGCCTTGGCCCCATCAAACCAACCCTGCACCTCCGCCGGAATCGCTGTGCTCGCCCCCGGGGCCTGCGCCACCAGGGGACCGGTCGAGGGCTCCAGGGCCACCGCCGGCAGGGTCGCGGCACCGAGCATCACGGCGGTCTACACCCACGAGAAGCGTCGTGTCCAGTGCATTGGAGCCATGCGATACGGGCGCTTTGTCCATTTTACCCCCTCCCGCACAACGCTGACCAACCGACACCCAGGCCAATGATCCGCACCAGAGCCGCCGTGGCCGGTGACAGGACAGCAGCAACGGGGTCGGGATCTAGCCGGCACTCAGAAGAGAGTGGTTGGGTAGAGATTTGGCCCCTGCCTCACCACGCCAACCTCTCTTCCTACAGACAAGATCCCCTCCCACGAGCAACAGATGGGTCGCCGCACTCCCCGCCTTGGGATGGGATCCTGAACCCAACCCCGCACAAACCGCTTGCATGACCGCCAGCGATAAATTGTTCTATTGGCTCTTTCAGAATCACCCTGATCGCATCCTCGAACTCCAAAAGGATCTGCCGCCAGAGGCCAGCGGTTGGCGGTTCTCAGCCCCTGTGTTGAAAGAACGGGAACGGCGGCTGGATGGCTTGTTCCAGCCCTCCGCTCATCAGCCGGATCTGCCTGTGGTGCTCCTGGAGGCCCAGATGGCGGCAAACCCGAAGTTTCTCCGGCGGCTCTATGCCCAAAGCGCGATGCTGGTGGAGCAGGAGGAGGAGATCGAGCACTGGCGGGTGGTGGTGATTTGCCCCCATCGGCGCCTAAACTTCGGGCGGCTCACCGCTGTGGCGGAGTTTGTGCGGGAGCGGGTCCATTGGGTGGAGCTGGAGCCCTCCGCCAACGATCCCTCCGCTCCGCCACTCCTTCGTGCCTTGGCCCTGCTTGTGCAGCCGGAGGAGGAGATCCCCACCAGCAGCGCCGCCCTCCAGGCTGATGTGGCCGGCACCGATCAGGAGGGAGCCATCGCTGATGTGATCGCCGCTATCGTGATCACACGGTTCAACGGCCGATCGATCCCGGAGCTTTGCGCCATGGGCGGCATCACCCTGGAAGAGTTCACCCAAAGCGTGGCGTATCAGGAGATCTTTGGCCAGGGCCGCCAAGAGGGCCAGAAGGAAGGCCGCCAAGAGGGCCGCCAGGAGGGCCTGCAGGAGGGTCGGAAGGAAGGGCGCCAGGAGGGCGAACGGGATCTGGCTCTGCGTCAGCTCCGCAGCCGTTGTGGCCCGCTCAGCTCCCAGCAGGTTGCTCGCATTCGAGCATTGCCTTTGGAGCAGTTGGAGGCCCTCGGGGAGGCCCTGCTGGAGTTTCAGGGGGCAGATGACCTCAATGCCTGGTTGAGTGCCGCTGGGTGAATGCGGCTGATTGAACGCCGCTGGGTGAGCGCCCGAGTGGTTCTTGGGGTGGAAAAAGTCGCAAAGGCAAGCAAGTCGCCGTATCCAATGTTGGATCCTGTAGCAACAGATGGGTCGCCGCACGCCACGCCTGCTGGTGGGATCCTGAACCCACTCCGCCCAGCCCGCGTCCATGACCGCCAGCGACAAATTGTTCTACTGGCTGTTTCAAAACCACCCCGATCGCATCCTGG
>JBJOHA010000019.1:0-24750 GCA_046047935.1 Cyanobacteriota bacterium | reverse complement strand
CAAGGGGCGGAAGGTGTAAGCGCTCTCGCCGGGCAGCTCGACCTCAGCCGTCAGCTCCGGCAGGAGATGGCGCACCAGATCGGGCATGGCGCGGAACAGATCGTGAAACCAGTGATCGCTCTTCACGGAATTGGGGGGCCCAAGTTGGGGCCAGGGGGTGAGCGGAGGGGCCCGCCTCCTGCTCAGTGCCACCGCCTGCCGCCCTCTGTCCCACCCGGGTCCAAGCAGGCGCCTCCTGCCGCAGTTCACCCAGTGGCGCCTCATCCCCACCCTGGCGAAATGGAGCCGCGATCAGCACTCCTGCCCTTGGGGCGTTGCCCCTTCCGGCCCTGCAGCCCTCCGCCAACGCTCAGATCCGGCTGTGCTCCAACGCCAGCCCCGGCGCGCTTGATTGCGAATCGCTTCACATGCTGTTACAGTTCTCGTAACGAACTGAAACACTCATGACCGAACCTGCTCCCCGCTTCGGCTTTGTTGCCTTCGCTGAAACCTGGAACGGCCGCCTGGCCATGCTCGGCTTCGTGATCGGCCTCGCCACCGAGCTGCTCACCGGCCAGGGCATCCTTCAGCAGATCGGTCTCGGTTGATCGCGACGAGCACCGACGGCTCCGCTGCCATCCCTGCTGTTTTCGCCCCCAGGCCCTCAGCGATGACCGGCGCTCCCGTGCTCCCGCTGATCGACGCCTTGATCACAGGCACCCCGCTCCAGCCCCGACCGGCCAACTGAGCCGTTCCTCCACGACCACCACCCACCGCACCGGAGCCCCCCATGACCAACACCCCCGCCAATGACAAGTGGTTCCAGCACCGCGCCGAACAGCTGATCCACATGGAGCAGCTCAAGCGCGCTGAACTGTTCAACGGCCGCGCCGCCATGCTCGGGATCGTGATCGGCATCGTGGTGGAGGGCCTCACTGGCTCCGGCATCGCCCACCAGATCGGCCTCGGCGCCCTGGTGGATGGCTACGCCGCCTGCCGCACCCAATTCCTGCCCTTCTGCTTCTGAGCCCCCGCCCGCCGTCCGCCTCGTGCGCCCACCACCCCCGGCAACCCCGGGGGTTGTTGCTGGCTACTGCTGCACTCCCCCCCCATGGCAGCTCGGCACGGCGGCCACCTTCACGCTCTGGAGCCTGCTCTGGGGCGGCAGCGGGTCTGGCTCTGACGGCGCTGGACGCGGCCCGTCACCCCGGTTCGTTGATCCGCTGCGGCAGCTGAGCCGTGTCGATCAGCAGGTTCTGCAGCAGTTCCCTGCTGCTGATCAACAGGTCTGCCATGCAGATGCCCGTCAACCGGGGCTCCGCCACCCGATCACCCCGGCAGCGGTCGATGGCCTGCTCAATCTCCCCAAGTTCGCGGCTGATGGCGCGCACCATCGCCTTGGTGGTTTCGCGGGGCGTGGGGCGGGGTTTCAGCATGGTCTCCAGCGCGTCACGCCAAGGCTCTGCAGTTGCGCCGGATCCGGGTTGGAGTGTTCCGTGATGGTGTCGGCCATGGCAGGGCTTTCTGTGGTGCAACGGCATCGTCGGCGGCAGCCGCTTTGCCTCGTGGCATGCGTCATCGGCCTGTTCTCTCGCTTCCATGGCCGCAGGCGCTGCCCTCAGCCATCAGGCCGCACCACACAACGAAAGCCCATGTGGCAGGTGGAGGTGTCGATGCCCTGGGCCAGGCGGGCGGCGGGGCGATAGCGCTGGCAGTAGTTGGGGGCGCAGAGAAATGAGCCGCCCTTCACCACTTTGCGGGGCATGTCGCCGTGCTGGGAGGCGGGGTCGATGCTGCGTTGCCTCCGCGACGCGCAACAGCCTTCCACGCCCGCTTGCTCCCCCGCCATCGCCTCCCCTTGCTCCCCTTCAGCGGCCTGCAGCTCCCGGTGCTCCAGCCACCAGTCGTCCGTCCACTCCCACACATTGCCGATCATGTCGAGCAGGCCGAAACCGTTGGCGGGGAAGCTCCCCACCGGGGAGGTGCGCTCCCAGCCATCCAGGCGGCTGTTGTGGTGGGGGAACACGCCCTGCCAAGTGTTGGCGCGGGGTTGGCCGCCGGGGTGGAGCTCGTCTCCCCAGGCAAACTCCACCCCCTCCAGACCTCCCCGGGCGGCCCGCTCCCATTCCGCTTCCGTGGGCAGCGCCTTCCCCGCCCAGGTGGCATAGGCCAGGGCGTCTTCATGGGCGACGTGCACCACCGGATGGCTCTCCCGCCCCTTGAGCGAACTGCCGGGCCCCTCCGGATGGCGCCAATTCGCCCCGGCCACGTACCGCCACCACCGATAGGGATCTCCCAAGCCCGCCTTCGCGCTCGGGGGGACGAACACGATGGAGGAGGGCGCGAGGCGCTCCGGTAGCGCGTCGGGATAGAGCGCTGGATCGGCGGGCCGCTCCGCCAGCGTGCGGTGCCCGGTGGCTTTCACAAACTTCAGAAACTGCGCGTTGGTCACCGGAGCGCGATCCAGCCAGAACCCCTCGACCCGCACCTGATGGGCGGGCGCTTCCTCCGGATAGTGGGCGTTGGAGCCCATCAGAAAGCGGCCCCCCGGAATCCAAACCATCCCGGGGGCCGGCGGACGTCCCGCCGATCGCGCGGAGTCCCGCCGCAGCGGGACCGGGGAGAGGGAGGGGGCCGCACGGCCCGACCGGGAGCGTGGCATGGGGGGGAGAGAAGGAGGAGGAGCCGCTTTGCCTCAGGCCGCGCCGCTGGCCGCATTCTCCAGCTTCTCCATCACCCGCTCCAGGGAGAAGCTGGCGGCTTTCTGTCTGGGCGGATAATCGACAAATGTCTTGAGAAACTCGCCGACATAAAACTGGGCGGGCACGATCAGGAAAATGTGATCAAACATCCAATCCCAGTAGGTGTTGGAGGTGATGTCGGCCCGCTCATAGGGATCGGTGAGCAGGTTGAAGATCTTTGGCAGGCGGAGTTCAACGAACGGCTCAGCCCAGATCTGGCAGGTGCCCTGAACGCGCTGTTCCTTGAACACAAACTTCCAGTTGTCATAGCGCAGACCCACCAGATCCCCGTCGTCAGAGAAGTAGAAGAATTCCTGGCGCGGGCTCCTGTCTGTCTTCCCGGTCCAGTAATCGAGCATGTTGTAGCCATCCAGATGGATGTGGAACGTTTTGGCGCCCACCTGATGGCCCGCCAGCAGCTTCTGCTTGATCTCCGGCTCGCCCGCCGCCGCCAGCAGGGTGGGCAGCCAATCGAGATGGCTGCAGATCCCGGTGAGGTTCACGCCCGCTGGCACATGGCCCGGCCACCGCACCAGCGCCGGCACCCGGAACGCCCCCTCCCAGTTGGTGTTTTTCTCGCTGCGAAACGGCGTCATGCCCGCATCCGGCCAGCTGTTCATGTGCGGCCCGTTGTCGGTGCTGTACATCACGATCGTGTCCTCAGCGATGCCGAGCTCATCGAGCAGATTCAGCATTTCGCCAATGCAGTCATCGTGATAAACCATCACGTCGTGGTATTCCGACTGCCAGCGACCGCTGCGACCCACATCCTGGGGCCTGGCATAGGTGCGGAAGTGCATGTGGGTGGTGTTGAACCAAACAAAGAAGGGCTCGCCTGAGGCGACCGCGTCGCGGATGAATCGCTTGGCCTCCGCCAGGAATTCATCATCGGCGGTTTCCATGCGCTTGCGCGTCAGCGGACCGGTGTTCTCAATCCGTTGGCTGCCATCGCCATTGGCCCAGCAGTGCAACACGCCCCGAGGGCCGAAGCGCTCGCGAAAGTTGGGGAAGTCTTCCGACTTGGGATAATCACGCAGCTCCGGCTCTTCCTCGGCATTGAGGTGGTAAAGATTGCCGAAGAATTCATCAAAACCATGCATGGTCGGCAGGTGTTCATCCCTGTCGCCAAAGTGATTCTTGCCGAATTGTCCGGTGCGATAGCCCAGGGGCTTGAGCAGCTCGGCGATGGTGGGATCCTCGGCCCGGAAGCCCTGTTCCGCCCCGGGGAGCCCCACCTTGCTCAAACCGGTGCGATACACGCTTTGGCCCGTGATGAAGGCGGCTCGGCCCGCCGTGCAGCTCTGCTCCGCGTAGTAATGGATGAACTTGGCTCCTTCTCGGGCCACCCGGTCGATATTGGGCGTGGAATACCCCATCAGACCGTGGCTGTAGCAGCTCAAGTTGCTCTGGCCGATGTCGTCGCCCCAGAGGATCAAGATGTTGGGTTGGCCGTTGGGCATGGAAGTGCCGCCACTGCGTGAACAACTCAATCTTGAGCAGCCTGCAGTGGGCCGAACACTCAAAAAGTGCGCTTGAAACGCTTCTTCATCGCCCCAAGAAAGTGGGCGAGGGCCGGGCTGTCGGCGAAACGGCTCAGGCCAGGCATGTGTTGCACGAAGGGCGCCAAACCGCAGCGTTGCCGCATGGCCTGGTCGAACAGGTTCGAGGCCTGGGACTCCTCCCCAAGGGCCAGGGCTGTCAATCCCCACAAACTGATCATCTCCTCGGCCCGGGCGCCATTGTCGAGAGCGTGTTCCAGAAGCGTCTGGGCCCGGGCTGTCTGGCCACAGAGCGCGAAGATCGTGGCTGTGAAGCCGTGCAATCCATGTTGTGGATCGGCGGAAATGGCGGTCGCCTCCAATTCGCGCAGGGCTTCCTCGGGTTCCCCGCCATCCGCCAGCACCAGGGCCAACACCAGCCGCGCGCCGGTGAGACTGCCATCAATGGCCAGTTGTTCCCGCAGATGGCGGCTGGCGCTCCCGTGGTCGCCGCTCAGCCAGCACGCCACAGCCGCGAGCAGCCAGCCTTCAGGATTCTCCGCGTTGAGGTGTTGCTCCAGCAGAGGGCGTGCCGACCTGGCTCGGCCAGTGGCGATGAGGTGGCGCGCCCAGCTGTGGAGGGGGGCGCCCTCCGGGAGCTGGCTGGGAAGCCAGCTGGCAAAGCGGCTCTCCACCAGATCCGGCTGCCAGTGGAGCAGGGACAGCACCTCCACGCGCAGGGCCAGGACCTCGGTTGCCAAGTCGCCGGAGGCCTCCGCGCGCCGCAGCAGCACCTCCAGGTCATTCTCCAGGTCCCGGGCCTTCCCCAGCCCCCACTGGTGTTGGGCCAGGCGGGTCGCCACCAACGCCACCATGGCTGGCGTGAAATCGGCGGCCGTATCCAGGCAGCGGTGCAAGTGCCGCTCGGCCCTGGACAGCAGACGGGGATCCCTTCGCCGCAGCCACACCATGCCCTCCACAAAAGCGCTGAGGGTGGTGGAGCCGGGAGACGCGCCCGCCTGGACCGTCCCATCGTTGGCGGGGGCCTCCCGCACCACGCGAATCGGCACATCCAACCGATAGCCGCCGCCGTAGATCGTGCGGATCGCTGCGGATCCCAGGGGGCCATCCATGAATACCCGGCGCAGCCCGTGCACGGTGCGAGAAATGCTCACCTCGCTCACCTGGCGATGTCCCCACACCTCCTCCAGCAGGGTCTCGCGCGAGAGCACCTGGCCTTCCTGGCGCGCCAGCGCCACGAGCAACCGCCGCTGCAAAGGGGGAAGATGGAGGCTGGTGGGACCAATCTTCAGGTTGCCCTCAGCATCCAGGTGGTAGGGCCCGAAGGTCCAAAACGTGCGGGCTTCGCTGTGGATCTGGCTGAGTGTCATCAGGTCTTGAGGTGGAAAGACGAGGCGATGGGAAAAACGCTTCGGAAAAGTTGCTCCATCTTGTTCCAGCCAGGCGCTGCGAACACTCAGAAAGGGCAGGTTTGTCGCGATCACGAACCTTTCCCGTTTCGCGCAAAGGAGAGCGGCGCCCCCCCCACCGGGGCCGTGTCAATCACGACCATGCCGATGTCCCCGGGCGTCTCCCGGGGCAAAGGGTGTTGGCTCTCGCTGCAGCCCCCTGCGGAGAGGACGACTTCGCGGCTGTCCGCAATGATGTCTCAGGAAAGGCCCATGGGATAACTTTTCAAAGGTTGATAAAATTATTCGGCGGCGTTGGAGTTTCCGTCCAAGTCAATCCCTTCAGGGGTGGAGCACGCACGGTTTCCATCGCCACGACGCAAGCATCATCACCAGCGCGTCGATCTCCCTTCCAAGAATTCGCCACCACCACCACCACCGCCACATCCACTCCCACTGCCACCGTCACTGCCATTGCCCCGCGCCGCCACTGCCACTCCCCATTCGGCAGGGAGTCACAGCCTTGGGCGCTCCCCTTCCCTCTGGAGCTGGGGCTGCATTGATGAGATGCAGCTCGTTTGCAAGGCCATCGGGCTGGATACCCATCTCTTGCAGCTGGATGGCGGCAGCCCCTTCACGGGCCGCTTGCTCATCCTGGAGGTGCCGCCCATGCGGTTGTTGCGCTTCCATCTCGACAAGCGATTGCACACCCTGGGTGCGAAGCCAAAAGGGATGTTTTCGGTGACCCTTGATCTCGATCCCCGCCCGTTTGATCGGCCATGGCGCTCCCATGGCCAGGCGGTGCCGGAACACAGCTTGTTCGGAGTGCGCGTCAACAGCGACATCCATTTCACTGTTCCGGCCGATGTGAACATTGGCGTTGTCTTCATTCCTGTTGAGGCTCTCAAAGAGTGGGCGGTGCAGCTCGGCTGGCCCGGATTTGCCGGCGAGTTGCTGCCAAACACCAATGTCCTCCTGACCCATCCAAGCAGCACCAACGGCATTCGCACCTATCTGCGGCAGCTCTTCGCCCTGGCGGAGCAGGCCCCGGATCGTGTGCAAAGCCCTGCCAATCTGCGCTTGGCGCGGGACGATCTCATTCCCCTGCTGCTGGAGGCGCTGATCTCAGGTCCCGCCTCAACCCGTGGCGCTGGTCGCCCCCCCGCCCGGATCGAGATCGTCAAGGATCTCCAGCGCTGGCTGCACGACCACCCCACCACCCCTGTCACCCTCGCGGATCTCTGCCGACACGCCCACGCCAGCCGTCGCACCCTGATCCAGGGCTTCCAGGATCACATCGGCATGGGGCCCATGACCTATGTGCGGATCCTGCGGTTGCATGGCATCCGTCAAAGACTTCTGCGCGCGGAACCGGAAGAGGTGCAGATCGGTCCCCTGGCGGCAGCCTGGGGCTTCTACAACGCCGGCCATTTCGCCGCCAGCTACCGACACCTTTTCGGGGAGACGCCCCGCGTCACCCTGCGGCGTTCTCCGCCAAGCCTGTAGGGAAGCGAGGATGAAGGGCCGCTGATCGCGCTCAAGGCTGCTATCTTCCGAGTCCCTTGCGGCAGCTCCTTGAGCAGCCCGCCGCCCTCCCAACCCGCTCCGCAGCGCTCCCCTGAGCCCTCGCTCCAGTCGCCCTCCCCGCCTCGGCCATCGACGCCACCACGCGCCGCTTCGGTCTCCCCACCACCGTCCACGCCCCCGTCGCTCTCCCCGAAGGCGTCCCTCCGCCAGCTGCTCGACAGCCTCAGCCGCGAGCAACGCCGCAACCATGAGCTCCTGGCGTCCCTCGCCTTTGCTCTGCGCAGCTTCACCAACCTGCGGCGCTTTCTGGAGGTGGTTCCCCTGGTGATGGGCCGACTGGTGGATGGCCAGGGCAGCCTTCTGGTGGTCTTTCACCCCGATGGTCGCCTCTGGCGCGATCACCTGCAGGCGACCACGGGCGACCGCTGCGCCGAGGTGCTCCGCCAGTTGGCGGCTTTGCCGGATGAGCATCTGCGCGCCCTCTCCGGGGAGGAGGCGGTCGCCGCGCTGCTCGACGGCCTGATCACCCGTCTGCTGGCCCCGGCGCGGGTGTTCGCCACGTCGGTGGTGGCCCGCAATCGCCAGCGCGGGCGCCTCTATGTGTTCAGTGATGGCCAGGGGTACAGCTGGAGCGAGGTGCGTCGCCGCCACCTGCAGCTCGTGGCCGATCTGACCGGTGTGGCGTTGGAGACGGCCAGCCTCCAGGAGGACAGCCGTCGCCACGAGCGCCTGGATCGCCAGCTCAGCATTGGCGCCGAGATCCAGGCTCAGCTGCTGCCGGATCGCTGCCCGGTGATCGAGGGGATCGAGCTGGCGGCCCGCTGCCGGCCCGCCTTTCAGGTGGGTGGCGATTATTACGATTTCATTCCCACCTGTCCGGAGAGTCCGGCACGCAAGCGGGATCGCGAGCGCTGGGCGCTGGTGATGGGTGACGTGATGGGCAAGGGCGTGCCCGCGGGCCTGTTGATGACCCTGCTGCGCGGCATGTTGCGGGCCGAGGTCCTCACCGGCCAACCCCCCCATCGCATCCTCCACGACCTCAACCACCTCGCTCAGGAGGATCTCGCTCAGTCGCACCGGTTCGTGACCTTGTTCTATTCCGACTACGACCCCCGCACCCGCCTGCTGCGCTACGCCAACGCTGCCCACAATCCTCCCCTGCACTGGAGACGTCAGCAGGGCCGGGTGGAACGGCTGGATGCCCAAGGCCTGCTGATCGGCCTGCAAAGCGAGGTCGACTACGAAGGTCGCGAGGTGCGTCTGGAGGCCGGAGATGCGGTGCTCTACTACACCGACGGCGTCACGGAGGCGACCGGCTTCAGTGGCGAGCGTTTTGATGAGGAGCGGCTTCTCAAGGCTTTCCAAGGCGCCTGTGCTTCCGCCGCCGGAGCCCAGGGGATCCTCGATCAGCTCTTTGCTCGCCTCGATCGCTTCCTTGGCACGGAGCGGCAGCTCGAGGACGACGCCTCGCTGGTGGTCTTGAAAGTGCGGGATGCGGTCACCCTGCCTCCCTTGCCCCCACCCCCGCCGTCGCCAGCGACCGGGACGATGGCAAGCTGAACGTCAGCCTGCGGGTCCTTGATGACAACGGAGTCCTCGCCACCCGATGCCGTGACCAGCGGGGGCCAGGCCGCCTGGAGCGATCGCTTCGATCAAGGGCTCAACCCCGTGATCGAGCGCTTCAACGCCTCCATCGGTTTTGACATCGCTCTCCTTCAGGAGGATCTCGATGGCTCCGTGGCCCATGCCCGCATGCTGGGGCGTTGCGGTGTGATCAGCCCGGAGGAGGCCCAACGGCTGATGGAGGGCCTGGAGACGATTCGTGCCGAGGCTGCTGCGGGAGACTTCCGCCCCGGGGTGGAAGCGGAGGATGTGCATTTCGCTGTGGAGCGCCGCCTCACGGAGCTTCTGGGGCCCTTGGGCAAGAAGCTGCACACCGGCCGCAGCCGCAATGATCAGGTGGGGACGGACGTGCGCCTTTGGCTGCGGCGTCGGATCGCGGCCATCGATGGCGCGCTCGTGCGGTTTGAGCGGGCCCTCCTGCGGCAGGCGGAGCGCCATGTCGACACCCTCATCCCTGGTTACACGCACCTGCAGCGCGCCCAGCCTCTCAGCCTCGCCCACCACCTTCTCGCCTACGTGGCCATGGCCCAGCGGGACCGGGAACGGCTGGCGGATGTGTGCCGGCGTGTGAACCTCTGCCCTCTGGGGGCGGCGGCCTTGGCGGGGACCCCTGTGCCGATCGATCGCCGCCAAACCGCTGAGGACCTGGGCTTTGCCGCCATCTACAGCAACAGCCTGGATGCGGTCAGCGATCGCGACTTCGCGGTGGAATTCATGGCTGCCGCCAGCCTGGTGATGGTGCATCTCAGTCGGCTGGCGGAGGAGGTGATCCTGTGGGCCAGCGAGGAATTCGCCTTCATCACCCTCACCGACCGCTGCGCCACAGGCAGCAGCCTGATGCCTCAGAAGAAGAATCCGGACGTGCCCGAGTTGGTGCGCGGCAAATCAGGTCGGGTGTTTGGCCATCTCATGGGGCTGCTCACCATGATCAAAGGCCTCCCGCTTGCCTACAACAAGGATTTTCAGGAGGACAAGGAAGCGCTGTTCGACGGGGTTCGCACCTGCCTCGACTGCCTGGAGGCCATGGCCATCCTGTTCGAGGAGGGGCTCGAGTTCCGTCCCCAGCGTTTGGAGGCGGCCGTTCACAGCGACTACGCCAACGCAACCGACGTGGCCGACTACCTCGTGGCTCGGGGCGTGCCTTTTCGCGAGGCTTATCAACTGGTGGGTGGTCTCGTGAAGCGTTCCGCCTTGGAGGGCCGCCTGCTGGCGGAACTCACCCTGGCGGACTGGCAGGCCCTCCATCCCGCCTTTGAGGCGGACATCCAGACGGCCATTGCTCCGCGTCAGGTGGTGGCGGCGCGCCGCAGCGAGGGAGGCACAGGTTTCGCGGAGGTGCGGCGGCAACTGGCCTTGGCTCGCGGGAGGCTGGAGGGTGGGGAGGACAACCCGCAGTGATCAAGCCGCAACATTCGCGCCCGACCCGGGGGCGCCATTCCGGGGACGGTTTAATCTGCGGAGGTCAGAAACCCTTGACCTGGTTCCTCGGCATCTGTATCGGTTCCCCCAGACCCTTTCGTGAGCATCTTTGTAGGCAATCTCCCCTTCCGCGCTGAGCAGGAAGACGTCATTGAACTTTTCACGCGTTATGGCGACGTTGTGAATTGCTCCCTGCCCCTGGAACGGGACACCGGCCGCAAACGCGGTTTTGCCTTTGTGGAAATGGCCGACGATGCCATGGAAAACCGGGCGATCGAGGGCCTGCAGGGCACGGAGCTGATGGGCCGCCCCTTGCGAATCAACAAGGCTGAACCCCGTGGCGGTGGTGGCGGCGGCGGCGGCGGCCCTCGCCGCGGCGGCGGCGGCGGCGGCTATGGCGGCGGTGGCGGTTACGGCGGTGGCGGTGGCGGTGGCGGTGGCGGGAGCTACGGCGGCGGTGGCAGCTATGGCGGTGGCGGCCAAGGGCGCGGCGAGGACCGCGGGTCGGGAGCCCGCAACTGGGAAGACCGCAGCTTCGGCTCCTCGGATCGCTCCTCCGAAGGCTTTGATGCCGGTCGCGTCCGCCGCCGTCGCAGCGGGGGCGACTACAGCGACGCGGGCTGATCGCGACCGTCTGGAACCTGTCCCGCTGGCCATCACCAGCGCACGGGCTCTCCCCGGCTCAATCGGTGGGGCGTTCCATCAGAGCCCGCGCTCTTCCAGAGCGCGGGCCGCTTCCGCCAACACCTCCGAGCCAGCCCCGCGTTGGCCCGCCTGGCGGGAGAGCTGGGCCCGCCATCCCCGCGCGCCCTTGACCCCTTCCACGACGTGCACCAGGTGGCGGGCCAGGGCCCACAGCCTTCCTCCCCCGGCACACCACCGGTCCGCATGGGGAATCACCCCCCGCAGCACGGTCGAGGGACGGGGCGTCTCTCGCACGGACTGGCCGAAAATCAGGCGGTCCACCTCCGCCCAGCGCAGGGGGTGGGCATAGACAGCCCGCCCCACCATCACCCCGTCCATCCCCTGCTCCAACTGGGAGCGGCAGGCCTCCAGGCTGTTGAGCCCCCCGTTGAGCTCCACCACCAAGGCGGGCCGCTCCCGCTTGAGTTGATGGACCAGATCCCAGCGCAAAGGGGGAATGGTGCGGTTGTCCTTGGGATCCAGGCCGTCCAACCAGGCCTTGCGGGCGTGGACGGCAAAGCGGCTGGCCCCCGCCGCCGCCACCGTGTCCACAAAACCGAGCAGCTCGGGAAAGCTGTCGCGCGCATCGATGCCGATGCGATGTTTCACCGTCACGGGCAGTCCACTGGCGGCGGCCATGCTTGCCACGCAGTCCGCCACCCGCCCCGGGCGCGCCATCAGGCAGGCGCCAAAACTGCCCTGGCTGGCTTTCGGGCTGGGGCACCCCACGTTCAAATTCACCTCGTCATACCCCCAGTCCGCCGCCAGGCGGGCCGCCTCCGCCAATTCCACCGGGTCATCCCCCCCGAGTTGAAGGGCCAGGGGCTTCTCCTCCGGATCGAACCCCAGCAGCCGCTCCAGTCGTCGCCGCCTCTCCTCCGCAGAGCTGGGCGGGCCCTCCCGCAACCGAGCCGCCACCGCCCGGGCCACCACCATCTCGGTCGTGAGCAGGCAATGGCGGCTCACCTGCCGCATCAACACCCGGAAGTGTCGATCCGTGCAGTCGAGCATGGGCGCCACACTGAAGCGGTATGCGTTCGCCATCGCTCCATGCTGCCCCCTCAGCTGCCCCCTCGGGTCTCCACATTGGTGGCGGGGGGCGGACCCGCCGGCTTCATGGCCGCGATCGTGGCTGCCGAAGCCGGCCTCCGGGATGTGTGGCTGTTGGAGGCCACGCCCGAGCTGCTGCACAAGGTGCGGATCAGTGGCGGCGGGCGTTGCAATGTCAGCCACGACTGCCCAGAGGCCCGGGCCCTCACGGGCCACTACCCCCGGGGCGGACCAGCCCTCCTCGGTCCCTTCACCCGCTTCGGTCCCGGGGAGGCGCGGCGTTGGTTTCATCAGCATGGGCTGGAGCTGGTGCGGGAAGCGGATGGGCGCCTCTTCCCCCGAAGCCAGTCCTCCCTCTCTGTGGTGGCCTGCCTGCGCCAGGCCGCAGAGGTCGCTGGTGTTCGGGTTTGCGAGCGGTTGGCCCTGCTGCGGGCGGAGGCGCGGCCCCGGGGAGGCTTCGCGCTCACCCTTCGGGATGGCCAGCAGCTGTTGAGCGAGCGGCTCGTCCTCGCCACGGGCAGTCACCCCAGCGGACATCGCCTGGCCCAATCGCTCGGGCACAGCCTGGTGCCACCTCTCCCCTCCCTGTTCACCCTCGCCCTCGACGCGCCGGCGCTCACCGCACTGGCCGGGGTGGTGGTCGACCCTGTGGCCCTCTCGCTTCACCCCCCAGGCCCTGGAGGCGCCGCCGCGCCGGACCCCGCGGCCGCCGGGTCGCGGCGGGGGCGGGACGCCAGCGCGGGTCCGTTCCATCAGCGCGGCACTGTCCTCCTCACCCACTGGGGCCTCAGCGGACCCGCCACCCTGCGCCTCACGGCCTTTGCCGCCCGACAGCTCAAGACCTGGGGATATCGGGCAGGGTTGAAGGTGGATTGGACGGGCGGGCTGGCCCGCCAGGAGGTGGAGGCGTGTCTGGCGGAGGCCCGTGCCGGCCAGGCCCGGCGGCAGATCCGTGGTGCGGCGCCGCTTCCAACCCTGAGCCGCCGGCTTTGGGCGGCCCTTGTTTCCGATGCAGGAGTGCCAGCCGACGGACGCTGGGCGGACCTGGACCGTCAAACCCAGCGGACTCTCGGGGAGGTTCTGGTGGCCAGTCGCTACCCGGTGGTGGGGCGGGGACCCTTCGGGGAGGAATTCGTCACGGCCGGCGGGGTGCCCCTCCGGGAGGTGGAGGCGACAACGATGGAAAGCCGGTTGCGGCCGGGTCTGTTTCTGGTGGGGGAGCTGCTCGACGTGGATGGGGTGACCGGTGGCTTCAACTTCCAGCACTGTTGGACCAGCGGCTGGCAGGCCGGTCGCGCGATGGCCTCGGCGTCCTTTGCCAGCGCGACATGAGGTGCTGATTCGGGGTGGGAGAGGTCAGCGGATTTTCTCAAACACGGAGAACATGGGCAGATACATCGCCACCAGGATGGACGCCACGATGCCACCCACGAAAACGATCATGAAGGGTTCAATCAGGGAGGTGAGCATCTTGGCCGTGGAGCTGACCTCATCTTCGTAAAAGTCGGCCACCTTGGACAGCATGGCATCCATGTTTCCCGTCTCCTCACCCACCATCAACATGTTGATGGAGAGCTCGGGAAACACTTTTTTGGCACCCAGGGCGATGCTCAGCGGAATGCCTTCGCTGACATCCTGCCTGGATTGGTTGATCGCATCCGAAAAAATGGTGTTGGACGCTGTTTCCGTGAGAATGTCCAGAGCCATCATGATCGGCACGCCAGCCCTGGAGAGAGAAGCCAAAGTGCGGCTGAATTGCGCGGTGGCCGTTTTCTGGATCAGGTCGCCGAACAGGGGCAGCTTGAGAATCAATTGATCCACCTGACGGCGACCTACTGGGGTCTTGTAATACTGCGTAAAGAGAATGACGGAAGCAACAATGATGGCAACAATAAAGATGGAGACGGGTGATCTCAGCGTGCTGCTCAGATTGACCAGCAATTGAGTGAAGGCTGGCAAGTCAGCGCCGAGTTGTTCAAATATTCCTGCAAATGTGGGGATGATGAAAATGGTCATGCCCAGGAAGACCAAGATGGCAAGAACTAAAACAGCAACGGGATAGCTCAGCGCTCCTTTGATCTGGTTTTGCAATTTCGCATTGTCTTCGAGCAGCTTCGCCAATCGCGTGAGCGTTTCATCCAGAACGCCACCCGCTTCGCCTGCTTCGACCATGGCAATCATGAGTTTGTCGAAAACCTTTGGCCAGCGCCGCATGGCTGTCGCCAGGTTTTCCCCTTGATTCACCTCAAACACCATCGCGGCCAGCGCACGCTTGAACAATGGCGACTTTTGCTGGCTTTGCACCAGATCAATGCTGCGCAGGATGGGCACACCCGCGTTGATGAGCACCGCCAGCTTGCTGGCGAAAACCGCCTTGTCTTTGACCGTGGGAGGGCTCTCCAGCAAACTGGCCAGGAAAGCGGATCTGGGTTTGACGGGAACCGGAGCTCGCGCGGTCGAGCTCCCCGATCGCGAAACGCCGCTGGCGGGGGATCTGGAGGAGGCCGGCCCAGCACCCTTGGCCGGGTCGCGGCCGGCCGGGGAGGCGCCCTTCGACGCTCCTCCCTCTTGGAGCGCGACATTGGTATAGAGAATCCGCCGCCGCCGAAGGGTGCGCCGAGCCGCTTCAATGGTTTCCGCCTCCAGCGTCAGCTGCTTGCTCTGGCCCGAGCGGGTTGTATAGGTGACTGTGAAAGCTTTCATGCTTGACCCAGCAAACGCTCCAACTCCTCAGGCCGGGTGGTTTTCAACATGGCTTCCGTTTTGCTGATGGCATCCTCGTTGAGGAGATTGGCCAGGGAACGCTCCAGGGTGACCATTCCCTCTTTGGCTCCCGTTTGAATCTGCGAATAAATCTGGGCGGTTTTGCCTTCGCGAATCAGGTTGGCGATCGCTGGCGTATTGATCATGATTTCCTGGGCGATCACGCGACCAAACTGACCAGGCAAGGGGCGAACGCGTTTGCACAAGGTCTGCGAAAACACGGCCAGCAAGCTGCCACTGAGCTGAACGCGAATCTGGGTTTGCTGGGCAGGAGGAAAGACGTCCACCATGCGGTCCACCGTCTGAGCGGCAGAGCTGGTGTGCAAGGTGCCGAACACGAGGTGTCCGGTTTCAGCCGCGCTGATGGCCAATTGAATGGTCTCAAGATCTCGCATCTCTCCAACAAGAATGACATCGGGATCTTCACGCAATGCGGCGCGCAGAGCGGCGGAAAAGCTGCGCGTGTCCTCGTTGACCTCCCGTTGATGGAAGATGGATTTATTATTTTTATAGGTGAATTCGATGGGATCTTCAATCGTGAGAATATGTTCAGATCGGGTTTGATTGATGTGGTTCAGCAAGGCTGCCAACGTGGTCGTCTTTCCAGAACCCGTCGGACCCGTCACCAAGATCAGCCCCTTGGGCTTGCGGCTGGTCTCCTCAATCACCTCGGGCAAGCCCAGAACAGACAGGTTGGGGATGCTGTCTCCCAACGCCCTGAGACAGGCCGCGTAGCTGCCCCGCTGTCGATAGACGTTGACGCGAAAACGGGCCACGCCCTTGAGGCCATAAGAGCAATCCAGCTCCCAGTTCTGCTCTAATTGTTTGCGTTGTGAGTTGTTGAGCAAGGAGAAGATCAGCTTGTTGCATTGCTCCTCAGACAGCACAACCGTTTCCTCCATCGGGCGCAATTGGCCGTTGAAGCGGCCATAGGGAGGTTGATGGGCCGCCAGATGAAGGTCGCTGCCGCCGGCCTTCACAAGGTCTGTCATCAAATCCTCAATCATCATGGCGACGACTCTGCCCTAGCGACGAACCTTCAAACAGTAGGGGCATTCGAGCCACTCGTCGTTCAAGCCAGCACCACAACCGCGACAGGTCAGGCTGTTGAGGGCCCTCGCGCGACGCTCCGATTCCAATCCCGTGTCGGTCAGCAACATCCGCTCCACCTCTTCCAAGCTGGTGAGGCCTTCACGCACCAAATCAAGGCCGTAGCCAAGCAGCGTTTTCATTCCGGACTCCAGGGCCAATCGACGCAATTCATGGGTGCTGGCCCGCTTGGCCACGGCGGCGGAAATGGTTTCGTTCATCACCAACACCTCGTAGACCCCCACGCGGCCCCGATAACCCCGTCCAAGGCAGCTGGGGCAGCGATCGGGGGCGTCGGCGGAGACGGTGTGGGCTCGGTAAAACGTAATGGCTCCCTCGTCGCTGGCGAGCAGGCCGAAGTGGGCCAGCTCCTCTTGATCGGGCGTGTGGGGGACGCGGCAATCGGGGCAAAGGCGACGCACCAGGCGCTGGGAGACGATCCCGAGGAGGGAGGAGCTCACCAGAAAGGGTTCCACCCCCATTTCGTCCAGGCGGGCGAAGGCGCCCACGGCGTCATTGCAATGCAAGGTGGTCATCACGAGGTGGCCGGTGAGGGCGGCCTCAATGGCGGTGCGGGCTGTCTCCAGGTCGCGCGTTTCCCCCACCAGCAGCACGTCAGGGTCCTGCCGCATGAACGCTCTCAGGGCGGAGGCGAAGTCGTAGCCCTTCTCCCGATTGACCTGGGTTTGCGTGATGCCGTGCAAGCCATACTCAATTGGATCCTCCACGGTGGAGATGTTGATCCGCGGGTCGTTCCGTTCCGAGAGAAGGGAGTACAGCGTGGTGGATTTCCCCGATCCCGTCGGGCCGGTCACCAGCAACATGCCAAAAGGCTTGCCACCCATGTCTCGCACCTTGGCGCGGGCCGTCAGGTCGGTGACCAGAGTGTCCAGGCCCAGTTTGGTGGCGCTGTTGTCGAGCAGTCGCAACACCACCTTCTCGCCGTAGCGACCCGGCAGGGTGCTGACGCGAAAATCAACGATTTGACCGCGAAACAGGCGGCGGATGCGTCCATCCTGGGGAAGTCGCCGTTCGGCGATGTCCAGATCAGCCATGATCTTGAAGCGAGAGGTCACGGCTGGAACCAGGCTCTTCGGCAGGTTGTCGATGGAGCGCAGCACGCCGTCCTGTCGGAAGCGCACAAGCATGCCCTCCTGTTGCGGTTCCACGTGGATGTCGCTGGCGCCGGCCTTGATGGCCTCGGACAGGATGCGGTTGACGAGACCGAGAATGGGCGATGCATTTTCCTCGGATGGAGCAGCATCCAGATCCTCGATGGTTTGAGGGGAGGTTGGCGCGGAAGTAGAGACGCCGAGATCGAGATCAGCAAAGATGGAAGACCCGATGGGTGGCGCTGCTGCGCCGTTTTGGGGCGACAGGATCTCGGTGTCCATTGTTGTGAAGATTAAGAGAGGTGTCGTTGAATTCCCACCACGCGTCTCCTGGATTGAGATTCGGTTGTCTGGCCCGGGGGGACCAAGCGCTCCGAATCAGAATCGTGTCAGGAGGTGCGGGCTTCCGCCGCTTGTGGATGGCCAGGTATTAGAAGGAATATAGCCCAAATCCTCAGTGATCGGCAGCATGATTGGCGACACCCCTTCAAGCCCCACCTCCCCGGAATGCGTTCAGGAGTCCGCTGCGGCCATGGCCGCAGGCGAAGGGCCAACCCTGGACGCCGATCCCCACGCTCCCTCGCACACCGCTGAAGGGCCAGGAGAGGAGGCCCCCGCCTCCACGGCCGATCAGCTCGCTGCGGCTCAGGCCAAGCTGGCCGCCCTGCAGAGCGAGCATGAGGCGCTGCGCAGTCAATACATGCGCATCGCAGCCGACTTTGACAATTTCCGCAAACGTCAGTCGAGGGATCAAGAGGATCAGCGGTTGCAAATCACCGGCAACACCCTGAGCGAAATCCTGCCGGTTGTTGACAACTTTGACCGTGCCCGTCAACAGTTGAATCCTCAGGGCGAAGAGGCGCAAGCCCTGCATCGCAGTTATCAGGGGCTCTATAAGCAATTGGTGGATGTGTTCAAACAGTTGGGTGTTTCACCCATGCGCGTAGAAGGGGAGCCTTTTGATCCCAATCTCCACGAGGCTGTGATGCGCGAGCCAAGCGAGGAGCATCCTGAAGACGTGGTGATTGAAGAACTCCAACGCGGTTATCAATTGCAGGGAAAGGTGTTGCGTCACGCGCTGGTCAAGGTCTCGATGGGTCCGGGACCGCAGCCCTCGCCAGTTGACCCCGGCACCCATGCCGATCAGGAGAATGCAGGCTGATGGCGGACTTCTACCAAGTATTGGGAGTGGGTCGTGATGCCGATGCGGACACCCTCAAGCGTGCCTATCGTCGCTTGGCACGTCAGTACCATCCCGATGTCAACAGGGATCCAGGCGCAGAGGAGCGCTTCAAGGAAATCGGGCGGGCCTACGAGGTCTTGAGCGATCCTCAAACCCGTGAGCGCTACGACCAGTTTGGAGAGGCTGGCCTGGGTGGCGGCGGCATGCCCGACATGGGTGACATGGGCGGGTTTGCTGATCTTTTTGAAACGTTTTTCAGTGGGTTTGGCGGTGGTGGAATGGGGGGTGGCGGCCAACGGCGCCGTGGCCCGCGAAAAGGAGATGATCTCGGCCTGGAACTCACCATCGGGTTCAATGAAGCCGTCTTTGGCATCGAGAAGGAGGTGCAATTCCGACATTTGGAGACCTGTCAGTCCTGTCAGGGATCCGGCGCTCGCCAAGGCAGCGGCCCCACAACCTGCTCCACCTGCGGAGGCGCGGGCCAGGTGCGACGGGCCACCCGCACGCCCTTTGGCAGTTTCACCCAAGTGGCCCCCTGCCCGACCTGCGAAGGCAGCGGCCAGATGATCGCGGACCCCTGCACCGCCTGCCAGGGCCAAGGGGTGCAAGAGGTCATGAAGAAACAACGCATCAAGATTCCGGGCGGAGTCGACAGCGGCACGCGCCTGCGGGTGCCAGGGGAGGGCAACGCCGGGCAGCGGGGTGGAGGCCCTGGCGACCTCTACGTGGTGCTCAATGTCAAACCCCATCCCCACCTCCGGCGCGATGGCGTGACGATCTCCTCGGAATTGCCGATCAGCTACCTGCAGGCGATCCTGGGAGACACGGTGGAGGTGGAGACCGTCGATGGCAGTGAGAAGCTGGAGATTCCCGCCGGCACCCAGCCCGGCGCCGTGCTCACGATCAAGGGCAAGGGCGTGCCCCGGCTTGGCAATCCGGTGGCGCGCGGAAACCACGACTTTCTCATCAAGGTGCAGCTTCCCACGAAACTGAGCGGTGATGAACGGGAGCTGTTGGAACAGCTCGCTGGACACCACACCCGCAAGGGCAACCGCCCGCATCACAAGAGCGGCCTCTTCGGCGGGCTGTTCGGGGGCGGATGACAACTCCAGCCCCCGACGCCGCCCTGGATCTGCGGGGCACGCCCTGCCCCCTGAACTACGTGCGCGCCCGCCTCGCCTTGGAGCGCTTGCGCCAAGGCGACTGGCTGCAAGTGGATCTGGATGCTGGCGAACCAGACGCGATGGTCAGCCAGGGCTTGGAAGGAGAGGGCCACCACGTGCTGCGGGCTGAGTCCCCTCCCGCAGGCGCCTCCTCAGTGCGCTTGCTCATTCAGCGCGGTGGCTGAACAGAGCCGCGCGGTGCCCGAACAGGGCCGCGTGGTGGCGTTGGAGGCCAACTACTGCCGCGTGGAGCTCGATCGTCCGGGACCCGCTGGTGACCAACGGCTGCTTTGCACCCGGCGCACCCGCTTGGCCAAGGACGGATGGCTGATCGCTGTGGGGGATCGCGTTGAGGTGGAGGCGATTGATTGGACTGAACGGCGCGGGGTGATCGCCAGCCGCGGCCCCCGTCGCAATCTGCTGATCCGCCCCCCTGTGGCGAATGTGAGCCGCGTGGCGGTGGTGATGTCTCTCAAGGACCCCCGGCCAGACCCGTTGCAGATCACGCGCTTTCTGGTGAATGCCGAGGATCTGAACCTGCCGGTGGAGTTGGTGCTCTCCAAGGCCGATGGCCTTCCTCAGGCCTGGTTGGCGGATTGGCGCGAGCGGCTGGCCACCTGGGGTTACACCCCCGTGGTCGTCTCCACCCGGGAGGGACGCGGGCTCCAGGCCTTGGCCCATCGGTTGGCGCAGCCCGGCATCACGGTGCTGTGCGGGCCTTCCGGGGTGGGCAAGAGCAGCCTGCTCAATGCCTTGGTGCCCGGCCTGGAACTGCGGGTGGCGCCTGTGTCAGGACGCTTGCGCCGCGGTCGTCACACCACCCGCCATGTGGAGCTTGTGGCCCTTCCTGGAGCGCCAGGGGCCCTGGTGGCGGACACGCCAGGCTTCAACCGGCCCGCACTCCCGAAGAGCCCTGCGGATCTGGCCCGCTGTTTCCCCGAGTTGCGCCATCTCACGCGGGAGCCTTGTCGGTTTCCCGATTGTCGCCATGACGGGGACCCGGGTTGCGCGGCCTCGACCGCGTGGCCCCGTTTGGAGTTGTATCGGCAGTGCCTGGCGGAGGTGGAGGCCCGCATGGCGGACGAGCGGGACAAAGGATCCACCCGGGAGACCGCCCTGCGGGAAGCCTCCCGGCGTCGCCGGCAGCTCCACTGGCAGGGAGCGCTCAGCCCCCCAGACCTGGAAGATTGAGATCCAATCCGCCCGTCAGGGTGTCCATGCGCTCCTTCATCGTGCTGGTGGACAGCTCATAGGCATTTTTGAGGGCCTCAAGCACCGCTGTTTCCACAACGGCCTGACCATCTCCCAGCAGCGCGGGCTCCACCCGAACTTTGAGGGGCAGCTGGTTGCCGGAGAGCCACACGCTCACCCGTCCATCGGCGCTGCGGCCCTCCAGCTCCATGGCGTCCAGCTCTTCCTGGAGCTTTTGGGCGTCTTGCTGGATCTGCTGGGCTTTGCGAAACGCTTCGGTGAGCTGACCGAAGTTGGGAAGACCGAAGCCAGCCATATTGCCAGGAGTGGAGGAGACAGGAGGTCAGGGTAGATCCCACCGGGACCCGGCTTCGAAACCCAGGCGCTTCACCTCCGGTTGCAGGGCGATCTGATGGGCCTCCAGCACCCGTTGGCGCACCAGGGCAATCAAGCGATCGATGTCGCTGGCCAGGGCGCCCCCGAGATTGACGATGAAGTTGGCGTGCAGGGTGGAAACCTGGGCCTCGCCGACCTGAAGGCCTTTGAGACCGAGCCCTTCGATCAGGCGCCCGGCCTTTTCCGGCTCAGGGTTGCGAAACACACTGCCGCAGCTGGGTTGCTGGTAGGGCTGACTGCTGGTGCGACTCTGCAGGTTGGCGCTGGTGCGGGCACTCACCGCCGCTGGATCGTGGCCCGCGTTCAGGCGGAAGCGGGCGGCGAGCACCAGCAGCGGTTCCTCTTGGAGACGACTGTGGCGGTAGGCGAAGTCAAGGTCGCTGGCCCGCAGGGTGAACGGCTCTTGGGGCCGGGCTGGATCGATCACCCGCACGGAATGGAGCCATTCCGCCGTGCAGCCCCCCTGGGCTCCCGCATTCATCACCACCGCGCCGCCGACGGTGCCGGGAATGCCCACGCTCCATTCCAGGCCACTCAGGCCCGCTCGGCCCACCCGCCGAGCCAGGGTGGGAATGGGTTCCCCGGCTTCCGCGTCCACCCAGCCCTCGGTTGGGTCGAGCACGCAGCCTTGAAGGCGTCGATTGCAGAGGGTGAGGCCTGTCAGGCCTTCATCCGCGATCAGCAGATTCGAGCCGGCGCCGATGCAGCGAAACGGGAGACCCTCGGCCACAGCCCAGGAGGCCAGGGCAATCAATTCCTCCTGCTGGCCTGGTTCGGCGAACCATTCCGCTGGCCCGCCGACCCGCCAGGTGGTGTAGTCCCGGAGGGTCACTCCCTCCCGGATTGCAGAGGGCGGAGCGTTCATGGCGGCCAACTCACGCCACCAGGGCGTCGGGGCGCCCGGGGTCATCGTGGGTGCTCAGCCGCTCCCAAAGGCTGTTCACGTCGCCAGCGCCCATGGCCAGCACCAGATCTCCGGGTTCGCTGAGGGCGGCCACCTGGGCGGCGAGGTGGTCGAGGCTCGTGCTGGCCCGCACGGGAAGGGAGGGCGCGAGCGCCTGCACGGCCGCCGCGAGCGATTCGCTGGACACGCCCTCGATCGGGGCTTCCCCGGCGCTGTAGAGGGGCGCGATGATCACGTGGTCGGCCAGGGTGAGGGCACGGGCGAATTCGCTGAGAAACTGGGCGGTGCGGCTGTAGCGATGGGGTTGAAACACCGCCAGCAACCGGCGCGGCTGAGAGGGGAGGGGACTGCGCCCGCTCTCCACCATCAAGCGAGCCATGGAGAGGGTGGCGGCCACCTCGCTCGGGTGATGGGCATAGTCGTCGACCACAATCCGCTCGCGCCACAGCCCGCGGCAGTCGAAGCGACGGCCGGGAGGCCGCAGGTTGCCGATGGCCCGGCGCAGGTCCTCAAAGGGGATGCCCTCCAAGCGGCAGGCTGCCAGGGCGCCGGTGACATTGCTCAGGTTGTGCCGACCCGGGAGAGGCACGTCGAGGGTGCCGACGGGCACCCCGTTTTCAAAGAAGTCGGCCGCAGTGCCGTCCCCGCGCTCCTGGGTGGCCAGGGCGGCGAAGGCCACCCCCTCGCTGGCTTCAGTCGACCACCAGGCGTCGGCCTGGAAATGCTCGCGAAGAACCGGGCAGTCGCGATTGGCCAGGAGCGCGGCACTCCCACTCGCGAAGCGCTGCAGGGTGGCGATGAGGGAGGCGAGATCGGGATAGTGATCCGTGTGATCCAGCTCGATGTTGGTGAGCACGGCCAAGGAGGGCCTGAACTTCACCAGAGAGCCATCGGATTCATCCGCTTCCGCCACCAGCAGGCGGCCTGCGCCTTGACGGCCGTTGCTGTCGAAGGCGGGGACAATGCCGCCAATCACCGCTGTCGGGTCTTGTCCTGTGGCCTCCAGAAGGGTGGCGATCAGGGTGCTCGTGGTGGTTTTGCCGTGGCTGCCGGCCACGGCGATGGAGGGTTGGCTGTTGATCAGGGCCGCGAGCACATCGGAGCGATGGCAGAGCTCCAGCCCCTGGCGCAGGGCTTCGGCCACCTCCGGATTGGTCGGCCGCACGGCGGAACTCAGCACCACGGAGGGGCGCCGTCCCCCCTGCGCCAACACCCGCTGGATGGTGGTTTCGTTCTGTTCACTGAACACCCTCACCCCGCGAGAGGCCAGGCTCCGGACCACGGGAGAGGTTTTGGGGTCGGAGCCACTCACGGAGAACCCTCGCTCCACCAGGATTCCGGCCAGGGCCGACATGCCGATGCCACCAACCCCGATGAAGTGGAGAGGCTGATCGCGGTCCAGCACGAGGTCCAAGAGCGTCTCCGGCATCCCGTTGAAAATAAGGCCGAGGCCCCCCCCTGCGCCCTGGCTTTGTTTACGAGTTGCTTCGGCTGCAAGCCCTCGCGCCAGGAGGTTCATGGGGCGGCTCTGGAGGGCGATTTCGATTTCTGTATGATCAGCAGCCGAAAAACTCCCTTGCCGGCGGCTCACGCCGCTCCTTGCCATGGCTTTGCGCGTCGCAATCAACGGATTCGGTCGAATTGGGCGCAACTTCATGCGCTGTTGGTTGAGCCGGGGAGCCAACACCAACCTGGAGATCGTGGGTCTGAATGGCTCCGGCGATACTTCCACCAATGCTCACTTGTTGAAATACGACTCGATGTTGGGCCCTCTGAGGGGCGTGGATGTGTCTTACACCGATGATTCCATCACGCTGAATGGAAAGCAGATCAAGGTGTTCTACGATCGCAATCCGGCCAACCTTCCCTGGAAGGACTGGGGTGTGGATCTGGTGATCGAATCCACTGGTGTTTTCAATGATGATGTTGGCGCAAGCAAGCATTTTGAGGCTGGTGCCAAGAAGGTGATATTGACGGCTCCCGGGAAGGGGGCAAAGGTTGGCACCTTTGTGGTGGGCGTCAATGCCCATGAATACCGCCATGAGGATTGGGACATTCTCAGCAATGCCAGCTGCACCACCAACTGCATGGCTCCAATCGTGAAGGTGCTCGATCAGGCCTTTGGCATCGTGAAGGGAACGATGACGACCACTCACAGCTACACGGGTGATCAGCGCATTCTCGATGCTTCCCACCGCGACCTGCGTCGGGCCCGCGCCGCCGCTGTGAACATCGTGCCCACCAGCACCGGCGCTGCCAAGGCGGTCGCTTTGGTCTATCCGCCGGTGAAGGGAAAGCTGAGCGGCATCGCTCTGCGGGTGCCCACCCCGAATGTATCGGTGGTGGACATGGTGTTGGAGATCGGCCGCGACACCACCAAGGAGGAGGTGAACAGTGTGCTCAAAGAAGCTGCGGACAATGGCATGAAGGGGATCATCAAGTATTGCGATCTGCCCCTGGTCTCCTCCGACCACGCCGGAACCGATGAATCCACCATCGTGGATTCCGAGCTCACCCTGGTGATGGGTGGCAACATGCTGAAGGTGATCGCCTGGTACGACAACGAGTGGGGCTACAGCCAGCGCGTCGTGGATCTGGCGGAGATCGTCGCTCAGAACTGGAAGTAACGCCTTCTTCGTCACGGATGTCTTGAACGAGCCGCTCCGCTTCCTGCAGGAGTTGGCGCCGTCCTCCTGTGGACGGGAGCGGTTGTCGGCATGGCGGAGGGAGGTCAGCCGCCCTTCCGCTTTGCCCGGATCCTCAGCGATCTGAGCAGCCATCGTCGCGATGACAGGGTGTGTCAAGGGGCGGCAGGGGGCGGCAGGCGGTGACAGGGGGCGGCAGGCGGTGGCACTGAGCAGAAGGCGGACCCCTCCGCTCACCCCCTGGCCCCACTGGGGTCCCCCCAATTCCGTGAGGAGCGATCACTGGTTTCACGATCTGTTCCGCGCCATGCCCGATCTGGTGCGCCATCTCCTGCCGGAGCTGACGGCTGAGGTCGAGCTGCCCGGCGAGAGCGCTTACACCTTCCGCCCCTTG
>JBJOHA010000018.1:0-20599 GCA_046047935.1 Cyanobacteriota bacterium | reverse complement strand
ACCACCAGGCGGAGCTTGAAGAGCTGGCGGAAGTCCAACGAGCTGCGCAGGGTGCGGCTAATTCAGCACCAGAATGATGCCTCGCTGACAGCGCTGGCCATCCCCCGGCAAAACCCTTGCGGCCGTCTCAGCCCTCCAGCTCCCACGCCCTTCAGCCCCTTCACCCCTTCAGCCCCTTCACCCCTTCAGCCTCTTCAACCCTTCAGCCCCTTCAAGCCTTCCCGCCCCCTCAGCCCTCCAGCTCCAGCCACTTGCGCGCCTCGCGGGCGTCGCGTTCCTGGCCGGCCCGGTGGCCGAGGGCGAAGGCCGCTGCGGCCAGGGCGACGCTGAAGGCCATCCCGGCGCCGGGGCGGCGGGCGGGGAGGGGACCACTGGGCAGGATCACCGGCACGGTGACCGCCAGGGCGAAGCTGGCCGCCCCGAGGGCCGTCAGGCCGAACACGGCGGGGGTGAGGGTGCGGCGGCTGAGGGCATGCTTGAGGAGCAGCGGCAGGCCGAGGAGCGGCACGGCGCTGCCCGCGGCCCAGGCCCAGCGCTGGGAGGGGCTGTCCCGCAGGCGGCGGCGGAAGGCGCTGTCGCGGTCGGCGCGGCTCATGGCGCCGCCCGGCGGGGGGCGCCGCGGCGATCGGCCAACACCCGTTGCACCTCCCGCCAGGCCACGCCGTGGTGGGCCAGGGCCACCTGCAGGTGAAACACCAGGTCGGCGGCCTCGGCGGCGATGGCCTCCTTGTCGTCGTCCTTGCAGGCCATGACGAATTCGGCGCTCTCCTCGCCGATCTTTTTCAAGATGCGGTTGTCGCCGCCGGCCAGCAGGCTGTTGGTGTAGCTGCCCTCCTCGGGCTGGTCGCGGCGGCGGGCGATCAGCTGCGCCAGCTCCGCGCACACCTCTGCGGGCGGCGCGGCGGCTGCGGGACCGCCACCGCTCGGGGGGGGCTCGGTGTCGTAGAAGCAGCTGCGGGCGCCGGTGTGGCAGGCCACGTCGCCGCTCTGCTCCACGGTGAGCAGCAGGACGTCGGCGTCGCAGTCGTAGCGCAAGCCCCGCAGCCGCTGGATGTGGCCGCTGGTGGCGCCCTTGTGCCACAACGCTTGACGCGAGCGGCTCCAGTAGTGCACCTCGCCGGTGTCGAGGGTGCGTTGCAGGGCCTCGGCATTCATCCAGGCCAGCATCAACACGGCGCCATCGAGCCAGTCCTGGGCGATGGCCGGGATCAAGCCGGCCCCGTCCCAGCGCAACACCGCCGCCAACGCCGCCGGTGCCGGGGGATGGAAAGATGGGGAGGAGGCCACGACGGGCGCATGTCCAGCTGAAGCGATCCTCCCCCATGCCCTTCCCCACGCCCTTCCCCACGGCCTACTCCTGCTGCAAGTCGTTTGACGGCTTCCCCTGCACCCATCGCCAATGGCGTCATGGCGGCCATTGCCGCTTCGTGCATGGCTACAGCCGCGGCTTCACGGTCTGGTTCGCGGCCCACGGGCTCGATGACTGCGGCTTCGTCGTGGATTTCTCCAGCCTCCAGCCCCTGCGCGAGCGGCTGGCGGCGCAGTTCGACCACACCTTTCTGGCCAGCGCCGATGACCCGCTCCTGCCCCGCTGGCGGGAGCTGCACGACCTGGGAGGACTCGACCTGCGCGTGATGGACAACGTGGGGATGGAGGCCTCCGCCCGCTTGGTGTGGGATTGGGCGAACGCGCTGCTGCGCGAGCGCGAGGGGGGGAGGGCCTGCTGCTGGAGGGTGGAGGCGCGGGAGAACGCGGTCAACGCCGGCGCCTACACCGCCATGCCGGACTGGTTCGCGGCACCGGCCGAGGCGCGGGAACCGGCCGCGCTGGAGCCGGCCGCGCTGGAGCCAACTGCGCTGGAGCCGTGGGAGGCGCCGTGAGCGTGGTCGGGCTGCCGCAGCGGCTGGCGACGGCCTGGGCCCTGTTTCAAGGCCTGCTGATCGAAGCGCTCCCCTTCCTCCTCCTCGGGGTGCTGATCGCCACGGCGGCCCGCTGGTTCGCCCCCGGGGGGAGTTGGCTGCGGCGGTTGCCGGGCCATCCGCTGCTGGGACCGCTCACCGGCGCTGGCCTTGGTCTCGCCTTGCCCGCCTGCGAGTGCGGCAACGTGCCCGTCGCCCGCCGCATGCTGGCGGCTGGCGCGCCGGTGGGCGCCGCCCTCGGCTTCCTCTTCGCGGCGCCCGTGCTCAACCCGATCGTGATCGCCAGCACCTGGGCCGCCTTCCCCGATCGCCCCTGGCTGCTCCTCCTGCGCCCCCTCGGGGCGGTGGTGGTGGCCGTGGGCCTGGCCCTGCTGCTGGGCATGGTGGGGGAGGGGGCCCTGCTCACCGGCGACCTGCTCGAGGAGCGGCGCCTCAGCCGCCCCCTGGCGGAGCTCAGCCTGCTGGAGCGCCGCAGTGGCCTGCTCGGGGGGCCGGCGCTGCCCGCCTCCCTGCCGCCGCCCACCCCCAGTCGGCCCACGGCGGCGGAGCTGCTGCGCCATGGCGGCAACGAATTCCTTTCCCTCGCCCTGGTGCTCGTCGCCGGCTGCGCCATCGCCGCCCTCGTGCAAACCCTGCTGCCTCGCCAGTGGTTTCTCACCCTCGGCGGCCAGCCCACCCTCTCGATCCTGGCGTTGATGGCCTTCGCCTTGGTGGTGTCGGTCTGCTCCAGCGTGGATGCGTTTCTGGCCCTGGGCTTTGCCGCCCAGATCACGCCGGGGGCGCTGCTGGCCTTCCTGCTGCTGGGCCCGGTGATCGATCTCAAACTGTTCGGCCTCCTCGGGCAGCTCTTCCGCCCCCGCGCCCTGCTGCTCACCCTGGCGGGCAGTGGGCTGATGGTGTTGCTGATCGGACAGCTGGTCAACCTGTGGCGCCGATGACCCCCTCTCCTGGCCCCCGCCCCCCCGCCGCCGGCGGATCCCCTGGATCCCCTGGATCTCCGCCGCGCTCCCCGGGCGCGCCTGGCCCCGTGCCGCTGCCGCGCCGGGCGGCCCTCTGGCGGGGCGCGGCTCTGGCGCTCTGGAGCCTCCTGCTCCTGCGCTCCTTCGTGGATGGGCGCCTCGACCTGCTCTTGCGGGCCGTCTTCCACCCCCTGGTGGCCTTCGCCGGGTTGGCCCTGGCGGTTGTCGCCCTGGCCCAGCTCTCCCAGGCCCGCCCCGGCGCCGCCGGGGCGCGGGAGCGCGTGCGGCCTGCGGAACGCTGGCTGGTGGGGCTCACCGCCCTGCTCGCCGCCGCCGTGATGCTCTTGCCCCCCGCCCCCTCCTTCGCCGATCTCGCCAGCCAGCGCCCCCGCGATCAGACGGCGGAGGAGGAGCTGTCCTTTGTGCTCCCCCCCGCCCAGCGGAGCCTCACCGATTGGGTGCGCCTGCTCCGGGCCCAGCCCGATCCGCGCCTGTTCGCGGGCGACCCCGTTCGCATCAGCGGCTTCGTGCTGCCCATCCCTGGCGAGGCTCCCCAGCTGGCTCGGCTGCTGGTGCGCTGCTGCCTGGCGGATGCGTCGCCGATCGGCCTGCCCGTGCGCTGGTCGGCCCTTGGCCCGCCTCCCCCGGCCGACCAGTGGGTGGCCGTCGAGGGGGTGATGGCCGTGGAGGCCCCGTCCGAAGCCGGTGGCGAGGAGCGCCTGGTGGTGGTGCCTCGGGTGATCCGGCCGATCCCGCGCCCGGCGAGGCCCCTGGAGCCATGAGCGCCCGCGGCCCCTTTTACACCCTGGGTGGGCTGCTGCTGGTGGCGGTGGCGCTCCAGCAGGTGCTCCTGCGCCAACCGCCGCGGCTGCTGCGGCTGAGCCAGGCGCCCGCCAGCTCCGGCCCCGCGGCCCTGCGCCTGCGCTTCAGCCGACCGATGGATCTCTCCAGCCTGGCCGCCAGCCGCCTCGATCCGCCCCTGGCCCACCGCTGGCTGGGAGAGGGCGACAGCCTCCTGCTCAGCCTGGATCCCGGCCAGCGGCCCCCGGGACCCCTGCGGCTCACCCTGAAGGGACGCGATCAAGCGGGGGTGCCCCTGCCGCCCCGCCGCTGGCTCTGGGATCCCCGCCCCCGGCTGCTGGCCGTCGTGCCCGTCAGCGGGGGCGAACAGCTCTGGTTGCGCGACCATGACGGCCGCTGGAGCCCCCTCCTGCCGAAGATCTGGCGGCAGATCGTGGCGGTGGAGGCTCTGGGAGATGGCGCCGCCCTGGCCCTCGTGAGCCGGGAGGAGGGCGGGCTGCAACAGGTGTGGCGGCTGCCGCTGCGGCAGCGCAATCTCGCCAGCGAGCGGCAGGGTCTGGCGCCGGTGAGCGCGGGCCCGCCGGAGCCCCTGCTGCCCGCGCCCATGCTCTTTGCCCACATCAGTGGCAACCGTCGCGGCGAGTTGCTCGTGCAAGCCGGGGGGATGGGGGAGGATCGGGTGGAGACCCTCCTGTGGCCCCCCGCCGGCTCCGCCCGGCCGCTCCCCCTGGAGGCCGCCGGCACGGCCAGCCTCCTGCCGGAGGGCGGCGCCCTGGTCGTCCCCCGGGCGGAGGGCCTCACCCTGGAGACCCTGCCTCCCCGCCCCCCGCGCCGGCAGATCCTGCCGGGCAGCCGCGACCTGCTCGCCTTCTGCCCCCGCTCGGGCCGGGCCCTGTTGCGCCGCCACTGGCCCGACTACCGCCGCTCCCTGGAGTGGCTCGAACCGGGGCAGCCGCCGCGGGAGATCTGGCGCGGGAGCGAGGCCTTGCTGGCGGCCACCTGCCAGGGGAGCGGCGAGCGCCTGTGGGTGGCGCTGCTGAGCGGCGATCGTCGCCCCCGCCTCAGCCTGCTGGCCCTCGATCGGCAGGGCCGCCCGCTGCGGCGCGTCGCCCTCCACGACTGGGAGCTGGAACCCGGCACCCTGCTCCACGAGGATCCCACCACCGATCGGCTGGTGGCGGCCCTGAGACCCTTGCCGATCGCGGGGCGGGAGGGAATGGCGCCTCCGCCTCCCGCGCGGGCGATGGTGCTGGCTTCTGGAGATGAGACCGCCAACCCTGCGGTCCCGCGCGTCCTGGACACCGCCCCTGCCACTGCCGCCCTTGCCGCAGGGGAGAGCTCCCGTCCAGCGCAGGATCCCGGTCCACCGGTGCGGCAAGTGCTCTGGCTCCCCCCCGGCGCGGCTGCTTCACAATGAATTCAGAAGCCGCCACCCCGCTCTCCCACCGCGCTCTACCGCTTCCCGCACCCTGCCGCCGCCGCCGCGATGACCCCCTCCTCCCCTCCCACCTCCGCTGGCCTGGCCCTGTCAGCCCGCCAGGAGCACCTGCTGGAGGTGTTGCGTCAGGCCGATGACGAGCTCTCCGGGCAGGATCTTCATGCCCGCTTGCGGGCGGGGGAGGGGGCGATGGGCCTGGCCACGGTCTATCGCCATCTGCGTCAGCTGCAGCAACGCGGATTGGTGCGCTGTCGCCATCTCCCCAGCGGCGAGGCTCTCTTCGCTCCCACGGAGCGCGATGAGCACCACCTCACCTGCGTGGATTGTGGCCACACCCTGCGTCTGCCCCATTGCCCGGTGCATGGCCTGGAGTTGCCCACAGCCCATCTGAGGGGCTTCCGTCCCCTGTTTCACACCCTGGAATTCTTCGGCTTGTGCGCCAACTGCCAGCAGCGCCAGGCCGGGGCCGCCCACAGAGCGGACTGACTCCCCCGCTTCTTAATCTTCCCCTCGCGCCTCGCGCTCGCCATGTCCGCCATCAGCTCACCGCCCTCCGCCAGCCCCACCGAAGCTCAGTCCCTGGATCAGTCCCTGGAGGCGAGCACCAGCCGCGCGCCCCTGCCGGTGACAATCCTGTCCGGCTTCCTCGGCGCGGGCAAGACCACCCTGCTCAACCACATCCTCACCAATCAGCAAGGCTTGCGCACGGCGGTGCTGGTGAATGAATTCGGGGAGATCGGCATCGACAACGACCTGGTGGTGAGCACCAGCGACGCGATGGTGGAGCTCAGCAATGGCTGCGTGTGCTGCACCATCAACGGCGAGCTTCTCGATGCGGTCTATCGAATCCTCGAGCGACCGGAGCCGCTCGACTATCTGGTGGTGGAAACCACGGGCCTGGCCGATCCGCTGCCCGTGGCGATGACCTTCCTGGGCAGCGATCTTCGAGACCTCACCCGCCTGGATTCGATCATCACCCTGGTGGATGCGGAGAACTTCGACGACGAGCTGCTGCAAGGGGAGGTGGCCCGCGCTCAGATTCTCTATGGCGATCTGCTGCTGTTGAACAAGTGCGATCTGGTGGACGACGACCGCCTGAACGCCCTGGAAACGACCCTGCGGCAGATCAAGAGCGATGCGCGCATCCTGCGTTCCGTGCGCGGGGAGGTGCCCCTGGCCCTGCTGCTCAGCGTGGGCCTGTTCGAGAGCGACAAGGTGGCGGCCCGTCAGGAGAACGCCCCGGCGGCGCCGGATGCCGATCACGACCACAGTGGCTGCGATCACGACCATGGCGTCTGCGCCCACGAGGGCCACGACCACTCCCATTCCCACGAGGGCCACTCCCATTCCCACGAGGCCCACGACCACGATCACGCCCAGGCCCACGCCATCGAGGGGTTCACCTCCCTCTCCTTTGCCAGCGACGGACCCTTTTCCCTGCGGAAGTTTCAGACCTTCCTCGATCACCAGCTGCCCGCCGGCGTCTATCGCGCCAAAGGCATCCTCTGGTTCAACGAGAGCGAGCGGCGCCACGTGTTTCACCTGGCGGGCAAGCGCTTCTCCATCGATGACGGCGACTGGACCGGTCCGCGCAAGAACCAACTCGTTTTGATCGGGCGCGATCTCAACCACGCCGAGCTGCGTCGCCAGCTCCAGGCCTGCGTGGCGCGGGACGCGGGCAAGGGTTTCGGCTGAGGAGCCGATGAGCTGTTTGGCCGTTGGGCCGATGGCGGCCCTCCCCCGCTCTCAGGCCGCGGCTGGCCACCGCAGCAGGCGACAAGGAAACGATTCGACGCGGTTGCTACGGCAGGCGAGAACTTTGCCGCTATGTTTTGACTACTCGTATTCCGCCCATGACTGAGTTGCTCCTCACGGTCGGCCTTTTGGCTCTGCTTGGAGTCTTGGTCTGGTTGGGAATGGGATCCGATGACGACAACGGCGGCGGTGGCTTGATGGAGCCCGCCCTGGTGCCCATCCCCATCCGCCGGCGCTGATCCCATTCGCGGGTTCCCCGCCTGCGGTCTCCGCCCCCCATGGCTTTTGCCGGTTTCGGTTCGCCCTTTGTCCGTTCTGCCAGATCCGCAGCTTCCACGCCGCTTCTGGCCCTGTTGATCCTGGTTCTGGTCGCCCTGGCCGCAGCGCCCTTGGTGGCGCTTTTTCTGTTCGCCTTCCCGGGCCTGGCCCCGCGCGGCGTGTTCGATCTGGGCCCGGGGGGCTGGAGCGCCGTCGCCCACACCCTGGCCCTCGTTTCGGGGGTGGGCGTGGTGGTCGCCCTGTGGGGAACCGCCAATGGCTGGTTGACCGCCACCTGCGCTTTTCCCGGGCGCCGCTGGCTGCGCCTGGCCCAGGTGCTCCCCCTGGCCACCCCGGCCTATCTCCTGGCCGCCATCGCCATGGATCTCGGCAGCCGGCTGGGCTGGACGATCCACGGGCTGGGATGGGCCATCCTCAGCCTCAGCCTCAGCACGTACAGCTACGTGTTCCTGTTGGCCTCCGAGAGCTTCGCGGCCCTTGGCCGCCGCCCCCTGGAAGCCGCGCTCAGTCTGGGGGTTGGTCCTTGGGGAGGCTTCTTCCGGGTGGCGCTTCCCCTGGCCGTGCCCGCCATCGGCGCCGGGGTCGCCCTCAGCGGCATGGAGGTGGTGAATGAACTCGGCGCCGTGGAGCTGCTTGGCGTGCCGACGCTGTCCTCGGCGATCCTGCAGCGCTGGCAGGTGGATGGGGAGCCCCGCGCCGCTGCAGGCCTGGCCTTGCTGGCCCTGCTGATCGTCGCTGTTCTCGTGGCTGCGGAGCGCCACTTCCGCCGCCGCGGGCGCCGCTGGAACGCGGGCGGTGGCCCGGAGGATCGCGCCCCCGCCCATGCGCTGCGGGGCTGGCGGGCTCTGGCTGCCCAGGGGCTCGCGCTCCTGCCGCCCCTGCTCACCCTCGGCCTGCCGCTCCTCTGGCTCCTCCTCAGCTGGGACCAGATCCCCTCCCAGGATCCCCTCGAACTGCTCACCCTCGCGAGCCGCACCTTGGGCCTGGCCCTGGCGGCCGCCACGCTCACGCTGGTCTTCGCGCTGGTGCTCGCGATCGCGCGGCGCTGGCTTCCCCACGGCCCCTGGCCTCCGCTCGCCCTCCTGGCCGGGATGGGCTATGCCGTGCCGGGCGCCGTTCTCGCCCTCGGCTTGATGCTTCTCGGCGGCGGCGGCCTGCTGGCGCCGGTGGCGCTGCTGCTGTGGGGGTATGGCGATCGCTTCCTGGCGGTGTCCAAGCAAGGCCTCGACGCGGCCCTCGAACGGCTCCCACCGAGCCTGGATGAAGCGGCCACCTCCCTGGGCACGGGCTGGTGGGGCGTGTTGCGGCGCGTGCACCTTCCCCTGCTGCGCGGTCCCCTTCTGGTGGGACTCCTGCTGGTGTTTGTGGATGTGGTGAAGGAGCTCCCCCTCACCTTTGCCCTGCGTCCCTTTGATTTCGACACCCTCGCCGTGCGGGTTTTCCAATACGCCAGCGACGAGCGGGTGGGGGCGGCTCTCCTTCCCGCCCTGTTGATCGTGGCGCTGGGATTGGTCTCCGCCCTGGCCCTGGTGCCGGGGTTGCGGCTCGATCCCGGCGAAGAGTCCTAGCGCGCGGCGCAGGCCGGACAGAGGGCGCGCACGTTCAGCACCCCTTGCTCCAACAGGCGGAACCCGTGCCGCGTCGCTGCGTCCTCCGCTGCCGCCTGCACGGCGGCATTCTCGAATTCCTCGATCCGGCCACAGCGCACGCACACCAAATGGTGATGGTGGCGATGCTCCCCGCCCGCCAGCTCGAAGCGTCGCCCCCCCTCGGCAAGCTCCAGTTCCTTGAGCAGAGCCATGCCGCTCAACAAGCGCAGGGTGCGATACACCGTCGCCAGCGACACCTGCTCGCCTTGCTCCCGCAAGCGCTGGTGGGCTTCCTCCGCGCTGAGGTGGCGCCCCTCCCCCAGGTGTTGGAACAAGGCGAGCATGCGCTCCCGCTGGGGGGTGAGGCGCTGGCCGCGATCGTGGAGGCTGCTGCGCAGTCCGCGGCTCGATCCCTCGCTCAGCCCGGGGACCTCTTTGGCCTCCGGCGGGAGAGGGGTTGCCGATGGATCGAGGCCGGCCGGGGCGTCCGGTGGGCGTTGGCTCATGCGCTGGGTCCGTCCAGGGGGGCGGAGGGGGGCGGCGGCAGGGGTCTACCGGGGTCGGACACGCCAGCGGCCAAGGCAGACATCTTCTCATCCAAACCCACCAGCCCGGCGGCCAGCAGGTCGGCGCTGGTGACCACCAGCCGGTAGCTCAAAGCCACAGCCAGCACGGGGGGTTCCGGCAGCACTCCGCTGAGACGCAGCAGCAGCGCCGCCTCGAACACCCCCAGCCCCCCCGGGGCGCCAGGCACCACCAGGCCGGCGGTCCAGGCCAGGGCGAAGGCGCTCAGCCAGGTGGGCCAGGGCAGGGCCTGCTGCAGGTCAAAGGCCCACACGCAGCAGGCCAGTCCAGCGAAGCGCAACAGCACGAAGACCGCCTGGGCCAGCAGGGGCTTCCATGGATAGGCGTTGACCGGACCAGCGCGCAGCGTTGGGGCGGTGTCGGCCGCCGCAGCGGGGGCTGCCATCTCGGGATCCGCCGCTTCCGTGGCGCCGCCGTCCAGTCCCAGCAGGGAGGCTTTGCCCCGTTCCAGGCGGCGCAGCAGGGGATTGAGCCAGCGGGGCGCCAACAGAAGCAAGGGCACCAGGGTGAGCGCCCCCAGCCCGTTCTGCCATCCCCCCGCGCTCACCAGGGCCAGGGCCGCTGTGGCCGCCAGCAGGGGTTCGATCAGCACGCTCAACAGGGCGGTGGCCGTGCTGGCGGGGGCAGCGAGGGCGGCGTTGGGTTGCCGCAAGGCCCGCACCCGGCTGGCCAGGTGCCAGATGCCTCCCGGCAGGAACTTCCGCAGGTTGGTGTGGATGTAGAGGGCGACCAGTGGCGTGGAGCGGGGCCGCAGGCCGAGCCAGCGCAGGATCACCACCCAGGCCAAGCCGCTCACCACCAGGCTGAGCAGGGAGAAGCCGAGCCCCAGCGCGAGCCAGAGCCAACCCTGGGGATCCAGGGTGTATTGGCGCATCTGACGGCCGTGACTGAGGAGAGCCGCCAGGAGGAACCCCAGGCTCAAGCAGGTGACCCAGGGCCGCAAACCGCCGGGCGGCCGCCAGCGCCTCCAGGCCCGAGCCCGCGGAGCGCGCGGCTCCATGGCCGGCGAAGCTTCCGCAGCGCCTGGAGGAGACGGCTCAGGAGGCCCTGACACCCCCGACGGCTCAGAGCGCGTGGGCAGCTCAGATGGCGCAGGCGGCTCAGGCGGCGAGGGTGCTTCGCAGGCGGGCGCGGGCGCGGCAGGCGGGATCCCTTCGGCGGGCGCGCTCGCTCTTGCAAGGGCGTTCTCTCCAGGAAGCGCGGACGGCTGGTGGGGCCGCAGGCGGCGCAGCCAGCCCTTCAGGCGGGTCCGGGCCGCCCGCCACCAACGCTTCCGCCCGACCGCCCTCATCGCTTCTCTCCGTCCGGCCCGCCGTCGGGCGCGGGGAGGGGGGCGGGGTCCAGGGCCGCGCGCAACAGCTCACGCATGTCGTCCAGAGACAGGTTGTGCTGACGGGCCAGGGCCGCCAGGTCGTCGTGTTCCAGCTTGAACCGCCGCCGGCCATCGGGGAGGGAGGCGCGCTTGAGACGCACCGCTCCCCAGCGGGTGTCGACCGCCTCCTCGGCTCGCGGGAGGCGCCAGCGCCGCTGCCATTCCTCGCGCAGCCCGAGGGTGGTGCTGTGCCTCCACCAGAGGGCGCGGAGGGCCTCGGCCCGCTCCGGGGGGGCCAGGGCGGTGAGCAGCGTGCCGGCGCGACCCTTCTTCATGACCACCGCCTGGCTGAACACCTCCAGCGCCCCGCCCTGCCGCAGCGACTCCGCCAGGAAGGCCAGATCCTCCGCCGTGGCGTCATCGATCTGGGCCTGTTGCACCAGCAGCGTTTCCCAGACGGGCGCTCCCCCAGCGTCGTCGCCGAGGGGCCGGGCCTGAATCAACCGCAGCAGGTTGGGCCGATCCAGCGCGCGGCTGCCCAGACCCACCCCCACCGCCAGGGGCACCAGAGCCGGCGGCGGGCCGAAGGACTCCGCCCAGCAGGCCATCAGGGCCAGGCCGGTGGGGGTGGTGAGCTCGCCGGGGGGGAAGTCGGCGCTGCTGGCCAGGGGCACAGCCCGCTGCCGCGCGATCTCCAGAACCGCTGGCGCGGGCAGCGGCAAGGGGCCATGGGCGGTGCGCACGCTGCCATGGCCCGCGGGGGGAACGGCGCACAGCAGCCGCTCCACGCCGAGGTGGAGCAAGCCGGCGCAGACGCCCACCACATCCACCAGGGCGTCGAGAGCCCCCACCTCGTGGAACTCCACCGCGTCGATGGGGTGGCCATGCACCGCCGCCTCGGCCGCCGCCAGCTGAGCGAACACCGCCAGCACCCGCTCTCGCAAGGCCTCGGGCCAGGGCGCCCGCTGGATCCGCTCCCGCAAGGGGCCCCAGGGACGGTGGTGGGGTTGATCCTCCAAGGGGATCACGCTGACGTGGACCCCGCGCAGACCGCCGCTGTGCCGCTCCTCCCGCACGAGCCTGTAAAGCCCCTCCAGGCCAAGGGCCTCCAGGGGCCGCTGGATCACCTCCTCCGGCACGCCCGCATCCAGGAGAGCAGCCAGGAGCATGTTGCCCGCCAAGCCGGTCGGACAATCGATCACCACCAAGGTCATGGCCGGCCGAAGCGAGGGGCGGCCTGGAGCAGGGTCTCGGCCTGTTCCTCCAGCTCCTGGCGGCGCTCGCTCAGCCAGCGTTTCACCTCGCGGCGCGCCTGGCGCTGTTCCCGCTGGGCTGTGGCCACGTCGTGGCCGGAAAGGCCCCAGAGGCGTCCCAGCTGGGCACGGTCGTCGGCGCCGCCGAGGCTGTCGCCATAGACCAGTTCCTCCGCCACCAGTCCGGCGAGCAGCACGCGGCTCCAGCGCCGCAGCTCGCTGAGCGAGAGCTTGGCTTTGGCGGGCTCATCGAATTCCGTGCAGCCACCGCTGGAGACGCCGGCCTGGAGGGCGGCCCAGGTGCCCACCAGCACCCGGCGCACGGGAACAGCCTCCTCTTGAGCCACGAGTCCATGGGCCGCTTCGTGGAGGGCGATGCGGCGGAGCCGCGCCGCGCCGCCGGGCAGGGTTTCCGCCAGCAGGTGGCCCCCCCGCCCGTTGAACAGGGCCGCGTCCGCCGTCAGGGCGGCCAGCAGACCTCCGGCCAGCAGGGCGATCAACCAGGGGGGGATGCCCACCAGGGGGCCGACCACCGCTGTCAGGCTGACCACCAGAACGGCCACCCCCGCCGTGAGGGCGCCGGTTTCCCGGGGCATGGCCATGGGTTCAGGGGCGAGGGCGGATCACCGCCCGATTGTGGCTGCGGGCGGGCGATCCGGACGACCCCCCGCGGGCCTCCAGCGCGGTGGCGCGGCCCTCGGGCCGGCCGGCCCGCTCGCTTGCGGCCCGCCGCTCTCCGCCCCCCCGCCGTTCGCCGCCCTCGCGGCCACCCTCGCGGCCGCCCCTCTTCGCCTTGCCGCCCCGATTGCCGCGCTGGGGCATCTCGGCGATCACCTCGAAGCGCTCCACCGTGAGCAAGGGGCCCTGCCGCCGACCGTCGATGGACACGAAATGGCGCAGATGCTCGATGGGAATGGTGCCGCTGAGGTGGAGCTTGAACGGCGCCGGCCGGGTGCCATCGGCGCGGGCCAGCTGGCGCACCTTGACCACCACATCGCCTGTTTCCGGCCGGGTGTAGATCAACTCGCCGCGCAGGGAGAAGTAATCATCCCCCTCGGGCAGGGTGTCCTCCGGGGGGGGCGCGACCGCGCTGTCGTCTTTGGAGAGGGTGCTCGGTTCCCAGACCCCCATCAGTTGCAGATGGAGGCTGTGATCATCCCGGCTGCGGGGATACACGACCCAGAGGTGGGGTTGGCTGATGTCCAGATGGCGGCGCAGGAGGGTGAGCAAGCGGCCCAACACAACGGCTTCCAGCTCGCAGCCATCGCTGGTGCGCACATGCCCCCGGGTGGGCACTGCGCTGTCATCGGGCACGAACACGCCGCGCACCAGCCCGATGGCCCGGTATTGCTGAGGTTCGCTGACCGGTGGAATCGGATGCTGACGCATGGGTTGGGTTTGGGCCGGAAGCGGCGAGAAGGCGATGTCGCTGAGTATGAGGGCAAACGGTAGTGTCCTCAAAGGCGCTCCGCCACCTTTTTTTGTGCTCGGATGCCGACCCCCGCCCTGCGATCGACCCTGCTGCGCTGGCTGCTGCCGGCCCTTCCCGTGGTGGCCCTGTCCGTCGGCGCGGGGTGGTGGTTGGGCGTGGGGCAGAGGACCCAGCGGGCCGCGCCCGTGGATCCCCGGCGGGCGTCCCTGACCCGGGAGGCCGATGGCCTGCGGGAGCGGGTGCGCACCCTGCGCGACACCACGCAAGATCGGCAGCGCCTCCTGGAACTCCTGGTGGGCTTCGACCGCAAGCCGGAGGCCATCGCGCTGCTGGAGGGATGGGCGGATCGGGAGCCCAAGCGCTGGAGCCTGCGGCTGATGCTCGCGGAATTGCGGCGGGATCAGGGGGATCGGCGCGGCGCAGAGCGGGAGCTTCGCCAGATCCTGCATCAACGGCCCACGCAGATCGAGGCGTTGCAGTTGATGAGCCTGCTGTTGCTGGAGCAGGGGCGCGGCGGGGAGGCGGAAGACCTGGTGAAGGCCGCCCATGAGGCGAGCGGCAAGGCCTCCGGCACGGCGGGGTCGTTGGACCACGGGATGCTGCTGGCGGAGATTCGCCAGCGGCGCGGCTCTTCCGATGCCGCCGAGAGCACCTACAAAGCGCTGCTGCTGGCGTTTCCTTCAGACCAGCGGCCCGCGCTGGCTCTGGCGTTGTTGCGGCAGCAGCGGGGCCAGCTCGACGAGGCTATCGAAGCACTCGACCAGGCTCGGGATCGGGGCGGTCCGGACGCCGCCAATCGCGCCGCCCTCGATGGGCTGGCGGCCAGCTGGCGCCTCAAGGCCCAGCGCCAGTCGCCGGCTAAGGCACCGTCACCAGCGCCCCCGTCGTCGGGGTCCGCTGGGGAGGGTTCTGGGCCTCCAGCTCCTTGAGGGCCTGGTCGACGGCATCACCGGGCGGGGTGGCGTTGTCCATGGCGGAGCCCTTGCGGATCTTGTTGATCAAATCCAGGGGATTGGCGGGATTGAGGCCCGAGGAGGCCCCACCGGGACGACTGCCGCTGCCGGGGTCGTAGTTGTAGAGCTGCTGTTCCATCGGCGAGCTGCCCATGGTCTGCCCGTAGCCGCTCTGCTGCGCCAGGGCGGGGGGCAGAGCGAGGGCCAGGCCGCAGGTGAGGGAGAGGGGAAGGGCGGCCCAGAGGCGAGGGGTGTAGGAGCGGTGCATGGGGACAGCCGGTGGGAAGGAGTCAGCCAGGTGGAAAGGAGTCAACCGGATATGGGTGGGAGCCCGAGGGGACGAACGCTGCCGTTGGCCCCTTGCATGCTAAGGGACCTGGCAGGTGTCCGGTCTGGCCGGACGCGCCCGATCACCTCCCCAGCCCATGCGGATCGCCACCTGGAACGTCAACTCCGTGCGCACGCGCCTGGCGCAGCTGCGCGCCTGGCTGGAGGCGGAGCGGCCGGAGGTGGTGTGCCTGCAGGAGACGAAGGTGGCCGACGACCTCTTCCCCCGGGCACCCCTGGCAGAGCTGGGCTATGAGGCGGCGATCAGCGGCCAGAAGGCCTACAACGGCGTGGCGATCCTCAGCCGGTTGCCCCTGGAGGATGTGCGGGTGGGGCTGGAGGCCCTGTTGCCAGGCGATGCCGACGCTCTGGAGCTCGATGGGCAGAAGCGGGTGATCAGCGCCGTGGTGGAGGGGGTGCGCGTGCTCAATCTCTATGTGCCGAACGGCTCGGCCGTGGGTTCGGAGAAATACGTCGCCAAGCTCCGTTGGCTGGCCTGTCTGCGGCGTTATCTGGAGGCGCGGGCGCAGGAGGGTGAGCCCCTGTGCATGGTGGGCGATTTCAACATCGCTCCGGAGGCGCGCGACATCCATGATCCGGAGCGCCTCACCGGCGGCATCATGGCGAGTGACGCCGAACGCGAGGCCCTGCGGGAGGTGTTGGGGGAGGAGCTGAGCGATGCCTTCCGCCTGTTCGAGCCTGCGAGCGGCCACTGGAGCTGGTGGGATTATCGAACCGGTGGCTGGGAGACCGGGCGCGGCTGGCGCATCGACCACATCTACCTCGATGCGGTGTTGCGCGATTGCGCCATGGGTTGCGTGATCCACCAAAGCCTGCGCGGCCAACCGCAGCCGAGCGACCATGCGCCCGTTGTGGCGCGCCTGGCCTGGCCGCCGGAGGAGGAGGAGGGATTGGAGGGGTGGGAGGGGTGATCCGGCGTCAGGCGCCTGGCACGGGACAGACGAAAAAGCCCCTGCCAGGGGCAGGGGCTTTTGAGCGGGCCGATGAGGCCGGTGCGTGAGCGGGGCTGGCTCAAGCGGCGCGGGAGGCCTTGATGCGGCTGCGCAGCTTGCGGCTCAGGCCGAACGCGGTGCCAGCGCCGAGGATGGGCAGGGGGCCGGGGGTTTGATGAAAGTCGTCGATGTTGTTCAAGGCACTGGCGGAGTTGATGGTGACCCGTGAATAAAGGAAATTGTTCTGGAACGGGTAAAACACCTCATCCGTTTCATTGATTGGCGTCAATGGATCTGTGTCGGCGCGAAGGGTCGCAAAAATAGTGCTAAAGTTTTCGTCGTAGGATAATTCTTTGGTGATGTCATACATCAATCCAGCGGGATCAAGCTTTGAATAGCCAAAAAATTCGCCTGGATTGTGAGTGATTTTGTACTCGTAGACACTTGGCGTAGGTGACGCAGGATAGTCTTCATCCGGTTCCCAGACAACCTGGACGCTGGCTGTGTCACCTGGAATAGGTAATTGAACGCCGATGTCATTAAGATTGATTTCGTTATTCATGGTCATGTTCACCCCAGGGGCTGGACCTGAACGCCAGTCCATTGTGAAATCGCCATCCGTACAAGAAAACGGAGGTGGGACAGGAGGAGCAAACGGTCCTGGCCCGTAACAAATCAATGCTTTGGCTTCCCCGCCCATAAGGATGGCGCTGCCAGCAGCGGCGGAGAGCAGCAGGCCTGCGGAGGCCAGCGCGCGAGGCAGGCGACGACTAGCTCGACCCAGATAAGACTTAAGTTGGGACATGAGAATAAAAGATGGCGTTATGGGGGACGACTTTGCAAGTAAGGCGCCCACAGGAAAGCCAGCCAACACGCAATCGAGCGCATCCTGCTCGTCACTTTCAATTAAGGATCTTGGGCTTTCTGCGTGTCATCGCGCGTTTCGCAGGCACCTCGAATGACATAAACACGCAGACAAGCATTGTTCTGGCAAAACAAGTTGAAGAAATCATTATTTTGGTCAGTGATCGCTTGTTGTCGCCCAGCCATCTTGTTCCCCTAAAACTGAAGGATTCCTTGAGATCGCATTGATTCGACTCATCTTGAGACCAGTGGTCGGCCACCACGGCCCGCTGGCAGGGCGGGGACTGCTGCCCGCCCATGCCCCGCCTGGCAGCATGGAGGGTCGTGCGGTGTTCTGAGCGGCATGGTCCCCCAACACAACTCCGCCGCTCCTGTCCCCGCGCCCCGCTGGTGGGTCGGCGGAGATCTTGACGGCTTCCTCGGCCTGGGCCTCGACAACCTGATTCAGATCCTGTTGATCCTTGCCCTCTGCCGGGGCGTGCTCGGCTACCCCGATGCCTTGATCTTCGGGGTGATTCTTCCCGCCACGGGCCTGAGCCTGGTGGCGGGCAACGTGGCCTATGCGATCCAGGCCCATCGGCTCGACCTGGCGGAGGGCACCGACCGCCGCACGGCGCTCCCGTACGGCATCAACACGGTGAGCCTCTTTGCCTATGTCTTCCTGGTGATGCTGCCGGTGAAGCTCAGCGCCCTGGGGGCTGGCGCCAGCCCGGAGGCGGCGGTGCGCCTCTCCTGGCAGGCGGGGCTGCTCGCCTGCCTGGGATCGGGCCTGATCGAATCGGCGGGGGCCTTTGGCGCCGCCGCCCTGCGCCGCTGGCTTCCCCGCGCCGCCCTGCTCGCCACCTTGGCGGGCATCGCCCTCGGCTACATCGCCCTGGGCTTCCTCCTGCGCACCTACGCCCACCCTGTCGTTGGCCTGGCGGTGCTCGCCGTGATCCTGGTGGCCTACTACGGCCAGATCAAGCTGCCCATCCCGGGGGGCCTGCTCGCTGTGCTGGTGGGCATCGCCCTGGCGTGGAGCACCGGCCTGCTTCAAGTGGATGGCGCCACCTGGCAGGCCAATCTCGCCTCCGTGGGCTTTCACCTGCCGCGGTCGCAACTCGGCGCGTTGTGGGAGGGGCGTTCCCAGCTTGTGCCCTGGCTTGGCATCACGATCCCCATGGGCCTTTTTAACGTGCTCGGCTCCCTGCAAAACCTGGAAAGCGCCGAAGCGGCCGGTGATCGCTACCCCGAGCGCCCCTCCCTGCTGATCAATGGCATCGGCACCGCTGTGGCGGCCCTGCTCGGCTCCTGCTTCCCCACCACGATCTACATCGGCCATCCCGGTTGGAAGGCCATGGGCGCTCGCCTGGGCTACTCCTGGCTCAACGGTCTGGTGATGGGGGCCGGGTGTCTGTTCGGCGTGTTTGGCCTGGTGGGGCAGATCGTGCCGATCGAGGCGGGGATGGCGATCGTGCTCTACATCGCCCTGGTGATCGCCGCCCAGGCCTTCCAGGTGACGCCCAGCCGCCACGCCCCCGCCGTGGCCCTCGGATTGATGCCAGGGCTGGCGGGCTGGGGCGCCCTGCTGTTGAAAGCCGGCCTGCGCGCCGGCGGAATGGGCACCGCCGCGGCTCCCTTCTCTCCGCTCCTCATCGAGCGCTTGAAGCAGGCGGATGTCTGGGCCGCTGGAGCCTTTGCCCTGGAGCAGGGGCAGATCGTGGCCGCCATGCTCCTGGCGGCGATGCTGGTCTACGTGATTGATCAGCGCTTTCGCGCCGCCGCCCTCTGCGCCCTGATCGCCGCCGCCTGCTCCTGGGTGGGCCTCCTGCACGCCTGGCGCTTCACTCCCGCCGACACGGTGTTCCAGCTGGGCTGGGGGGCGGGCGCCGCCTGGGCGTTGGGATACCTGGCGATGGCGCTGGTGTTTCTCGTGGGGTGGTGGAGCCGGCGGCGGGGGGTGCCCCCGGGCTGAACACCAGGCCGCCGCTTGGAGGCCGACCCCGCCACTTGCCGCAATCTCCCAAAGCCGGCCAGATTCATCTCCCGCCATGGCCATCGAGCGAACCGGCAGCACCTGCTCACCGCCAGCTGCCCGGCCGCGCCTCACGCCAGCGCAACAGCAGGCCATGGAGTCGATCGTTGCGGCGTTGTGTTGTTTGGCTCCGTGGCCCGTGGCACGCCCCATCCCTGTTCCGACACCGACTGGCTGGTGGTGCTGCGCCAGCGCAGCGCTGAACCGCGCCTGGATCACCGCAGTTGTGAGGAGGCGAGACGGGCGCTGGCCCCCTCTTCCTCGACCTCTGCCACAACGGACAGATTCTCCACGACCCCGATGGCTGGGCCACTCGGTTCATGGCGCGCTACCGGGAGCGGTTGGCGGCCCAGGGCAGCGTGCGGGTGCCCTGGGGCGAGGGCTGGTATTGGCGCCTCACCCCCCGCGTGCGGCCAGCGGAGGAGGTGTGGTTTTGACCGGCGCCGAACTCTGCCAGGCCTATCTCGCCAAGGCCCGCCTGCGCATGGAGGTATTGGAGCTGCTGACGGCTCGGCAGGGGTGGAGTGATCTGGTGACCGAAGTGGGCATCGACCCGCCGCGCCTGCATGATGTGGGCCCGGTGCTGCTGGCGGAGCTGGAGCGCTTCCCCCCCGAGGCCCACGGCCGCCTCGGGGCGTTGGCGGAACACTCCCAGTGGCTTCGCGCCCAGCGCGAACTGGCCTGCTCCGGCGAGGTGGAATGGATTCCCACAGAGCGCCATGGACCCTTGGAAGGTGAGCGTGCGCTGGCGGCGGCGCGGGACGCTCTGGATTTGGCGGAGCGGGTGATCGCTGGCCCTTGAAGCCATCGGGCCTGCAGGTGCATGCCCAAACCCGGGGGGCAGGGGAGCTGCGGGCCGCGGGGCTGACGCCAAAACCCGTCTGCCTTGCCCTACTTTGGCGATTCGTCGCGACTTTCTGCCAAAGTGCTGGACATTGGTCGCCTTCAACGCTACCTGGAACCCCAGCTGTTGCGGGATCTGAAGCGAAAAACCGTGGTGCTCACCGGCGCGCGGCAGGTGGGCAAGACCACCCTGGCCCGGCAACTGATGGAGCGTCACCCGCAGGGGCAAGTCCTGAATTGGGATGTGCCTGCGGATCGGGCTGTGCTGAACCGGCAGTCGTGGAATCCCAGGGCCGGCCTGCTGGTGTTCGACGAGATCCATAAGAAACCCAAGTGGAAGGCCTGGCTCAAAGGTGTGATTGACGCCAAGCCACCCGAGCAGGCGTTGCTCGTGACCGGAAGCGCCCGCATGGACACCTTCCGCCAATCCGGCGAATCGCTCGCGGGCCGCTATTTGCATCTGCATCTCGACCCGATCTCCGTGCGGGAATGGTGCGCCCATGCCGGATGCTCGCCAGACGCGGCCCTGGAGCGCTTGATCGAGCGCGGCGGCTTCCCCGAACCCTGCCTGGCCGAACACTCCGACGACGCTCGGCGCTGGCGACGTCAATACGCCACCGATTTGATCCGAGAAGACGTGCTCGAGTTTTCACGCCTGCAGGAGATCAACACCATGCGGGTGTTCTTTGAGCTGTTGCGAGAGCGGGTGGGCTCTCCCCTCTCGCTCGCCTCCCTGGCCCGCGATCTGGCCGTGTCGCCCACCACCCTGCGGCGCTATCTCGACATCCTGCAGGCTCTCTATGTGGTGATCGTGGTGCCGCCATGGCATCGCAACATTGCGCGGGCCCTGCTGCAGGCGCCGAAGGTCTACTTCACCGACACCGGTTTGGTGAAGGGCGACGACGGACTGCGGTTTGAAAATGCCGTCGCCGTGATGCTCCACAAGCAGGCCCACTTCATCAGCGACACCAGCGGCCGCGAGATGAAGCTTCACTTCATCCGCACCAAAGATGGCGCCGAGGTCGACTTCTGCCTGAGCCTGGAGGGGGAATTATCCACCCTGGTGGAATGCAAGCTCGCCGACGCCTGCCCCCATCGAGCCCTGGCGCGGTTTGCGAAGCAGTTTCCTCACGCGGAGGCGGTGCAGCTGGTGAGGGAGGCCAGGCAGGTGGAGGCGCGCGGGGCGATCACGATCGTGCCGGCGGGGGAGTGGTTGGCGGGGTTGGAGGTGTGAGGGATCAACCATTGGGATTACTGAACATCTCCTGACCTTGCCACCAGCCAGATTCCATGGCACCTCTTCCCGCCTGAATCACTGTTACT
>JBJOHA010000017.1:0-5548 GCA_046047935.1 Cyanobacteriota bacterium | reverse complement strand
CAACCCAATCCACCAGGCGTTGGCACCATCCGGCTTGGAGATTGGCTGTTGCGTACCAATGGCAATGTGCTTGAGCTTGTTCATGCGCCTCCACAGGTTCAGCTCCTCGGGCAGCCCCCGTCTCCTGAGCGGGTCATCGCGCGTTTCAATGCCTCAGCCTCTGGATCCAATCGCCTCACCTACCCCTGAGCCCTGGCGCCTGCCATCCCTGCCATGACCAACACCCCCGCCACGCTGTCCAACGGTCCACCGCCCACGGTGGCGATGGACTTCGAGGCCCTGCGCGCCGAGGCTCTGGCTGTGCTGGGCCGGCTGAGCGGCAGCCAGTGGACCGATCACAACAGCCACGACCCGGGCATCACGATCCTGGAGCAGCTGTGTTTCGCGATCACAGAGCTGGCCTACCGCGCCAACGTCCCCATCGCCGATCTGATCGCCAGCGCCGGCGATCCCTCCTGGCCCCCACCTGCTTCGGCGCTGCTGCGCGGCGATCCGGTGACAGACGACGACATGGCCGCCCTGTTGGAAGAGGAGGGCGCCACGGCGTTGCGCATCACCCCCCTGGAGACGAGCGATCCGCCCCTCTGGTTCCATGAAACCGACGTCGGCTCCGGGCGGGGTGATGTGCTGGGCACGCCTCCTCCTTGGGATCCCCTGGCCGATCCCATTCGCCTCCTGGGGTTGCGACAGGTGCGCCTGCAACCCGCCGCGCTGCTCCTTGCGGCCCGCAAGCGTCTCGATGGCGTTCGGCTTTTGGGGGAGGAGCTCCTCGTGGAGTCGCTCACGCCGTTTGTGGTGTCCGTGGCGGCGGAGCTGGAGGTGGAGGCGGTGGATGATCCGGCGGCGCTGCTCGCCCTTGTGCTCGATCGCCTGCAGGCCACGGTCACCCCGTCGCCGCGCCAGCCGATGGCGGAGATTCGCTGCTCCGATCTTCTCCACGCCCTGCTCGATCTGCCGGCCGTGCGCGCCGTGCGCTCCCTCCGGTTGAGCGCCGGCCCGTCGGCCGCGACAGACGACGAAGAGGTCTGGCTGCTGCCGATTCCGGCGGAGCATGTGGCGGTGGTGGATCGGGCCTCGCCCATTCGCTTGTTTCGCGATGGGCTGCCCCTGCGCCCGCCCGATGGGCCCCTGCCTCCAGCGCCCGCGATGCCGGCGCCCATTCCTGCGTCGGCCTCCGCCCCCCTCACTCCCGCAGCCCCTGAACCTCCCCCTGCTCCGGCGCCGGGTCGGCGCCGCGACCTCACCCGCTTCCACAGCCTGCGCCGTCAGCTGCCGGCGGCCTATGGCGTCGGCCCGGCGGGCTTGGGACTGGGGGTTTCAGCGGAGCGTCGCGCCCTGGCCCAGCAACTCGAGGCCTATCTGCTCATTTTTGACCAGCTGTTGGCCAACGGGCTCGCCCAGCTCGCCCTCGCCCCCCGCCTGCTCTCCCCCACTCCCCCCTCGCCAGGAGAGGGGGAGCAAAGCTACGGCAGTTTGCCGCTGGCCGATCCCCCCCTGGCCCTCACCGCCCTGCTGGATCCCCCCGGCAGCGACTACGGGGCCTGGTTGCGGCAGATCGCGGAGCCCGCCGACCCCCGGCAGCGCTGCCTGCGCTTTCAGGCCCATCTGCTGGCCCGCTTTGGCGAAGAGCTGCTCCCCGCCGATGCCACCCCCGAGGCGTTGCTGGCGGCACGGCGGGCGTTTCTCGCCGACATCGCCCGCATGGGGGGCGCGCGGGGGTCGGGGGTGAGTCTCCTGGATCCGCAGGACGACAGCGGAGGCTTCGCCGAGCGCTTGCGGCGCAAGCTGGGGCTGCCCGCCGTGTTTCCCGACGGCTCCAGCGAGCCACCCTTCCTCCTGATCGAACACATCCTGCTGCGCCCCCGACCCGACGACGCGCTTCAACTGATCGACGAGGGGGATGGCGCCCTGCCCTTCCTGTCGGAGGCGTCCTCCGCCGATCCCTGGTCGCTGCAGGTCAGCCTGGTGATGAACGAGGCCCTCGTCCCCGCCAACACGGCGAAGGATCCCGACGCGGCCGACAACTTCGAGCGGCGTGTGGCGGGGGTGTTCGCCGCCGAGCTGCCAGTGCGCCTCCACGCTCGTCTGCTCTGGTTCGGGGATGGGGGATCGCCCTCGGAGGAGCCGAGGCTGTGGACGGACACCTTGCAGGCCTGGCGCCGCTTTCAGCGCCTTCTTGCGGAGGATCGCTCCCGCCCGGCCCTCTCCGCCTCGGAGGACACCCTGGCGCGCCTGGCCTTCCGCGACGCGCGCGATGCGGTGCTCGAACTGCTGGCGATCGGTCGCCCCTGGCCCCTGCGCGACATCCCCCTCCCCGCCGAGCTCGTCGTGACCCAGGGTCTGGCGGCCGTGATCACCCTTCCGTTCAGCCAGCGCGGCGTGCGCTACGAGCTTTGGGAGAAGGACGGCACCGCTCCCCTGGCGCAGGGGGGGGAGCTGGGGCGGGAGGGCAACGGCTCGCTGCTGACGCTCTCCACGCCAGTGGTCCAAAACGATCTCACCCTGCGGGTTCGGGCTGTGAAGGTCGAGACCGCCGCAGTGCCGCGCGCCACCTGGTTGCGGGGGGAGATCCGCGTGATCGAGGGGATCGACACCACCCTGGTCCCGTTCTTTCGGGATCTGCCCCGGCTGGCGCCTGAGGCCTCGGCAGAGGCGAGCGCCTGCCTCTGCTCCCATGGCGAGGCGGTGATCATCGACATCCCCGACAGCCAGAACGGCATCACCTACGACCTCGTCGATCGCGTCGATCGCGACCAGGGGGTGGCGCAACAGCGCAGCCGCTCCGCCACCAGCGTCGACGGCAACGGTGGAACGGTGAGCCTGACCTATCCCTTCGCGGCGGAGGATCGCGATCTGCAGGTGCGCGCCCGCCGCTCCCAGCCGACCGCCACCGGATTGCAGATCGCCCTGCTCTCCACGATCCTGCCCCTGCGGGTGCGGGCGGATCGAGCGATCCCCGTCGCCTTGGACGCCCCTGTGCTCAACGTCGGCGAGGAGGGAGTCCTCCGCGTCGGCAATGGCGCCAGCAAGGCGCAACAAGGTGTGTCGTATCAGGTTTGGAGCCAGCGGATCGTTGATGAGGCCTTTTTCACGGAACCGTTCCAGCCGCCGCCGCCTGCAGGGGTGCCTGACCTGGCGGTGGTGGACGCGGGCCGCACCATTCGTGTCGCCCGTCCCTTGACGACGGCGGAGGCTGCGGACCTTGCCGCTGCGGGCTTCACCCCTCTCGACACCCCCCGAGAGGGGGACGCCAACCTCCTGGCCTTTGCCCCGGGTCCCGCGCGCTTCGACGCCACCCTGGTGGTGCTGGCGACCAAAACCCATCGGCTCGACCCCCTCGATGGCCCCACGCCGCTCGTTGGCCGCAGCGTCGTGCAGCTGGAGGAGGCGGTCGCCCAGCTCGTGCGTCCCGATCCCGCCACGCGCCTCCTTTTGGTGCGCTGGCAACAGGAGGAGAAGAGCGGGCTGTGGCGGGTGTTCGGCGGTGAACCCGGTGTGTTCCACAGCTTCTTCCTGGAGGACACCCTCCTTGGCTTGGAGGCCTACGCCCATCAGCGAGACGCTCAGCCCCCGTTCCACTTGAGGGGTCTGGGGCGGTTGCGGATCGCCCTCAACCTGGCGATCGCCGCCGACCCGCTTCTCCAAGCGCCCGGCCGGCAGGATGGGTTGCCGGTCCCCCTGGTGACCCTGGATCTGGCCGCTGGGGATCTGCCCGCCAAGTTGCGGGTTCGCGGGCGGCGGGCGATGAGCGGGCTCCTGGCTGATCTGGATGCGCCTCCGCTGCTGGTGCGCGTGGAGCCAGCCATCGTGCCGAAGGGGGAGGCGGCCAAGATTGTGCTGACCAGCCGCCCGCAGGAGTCGTACGCCCTGGAGTCGCGAGGCTCCGTCATCGGCGCGCCACAGGAGGGCGATGGCGGCGACTTGACCTTGCCGACGGATCCCCTGGAGGCCACCACCCCCCTGGAGCTGGTGATCACGCCACCGGAGGGAGAACGGTGGCGGGTTCCGGTGATCGTGCCCGTGGAGGGTTGAGCCTTGGCCCCATCCGACCACCGCATCGGTTCCTTGGAGGTCAGCTTGCGGCTCCGCCAGCGCGAGCAGGCCCAACCCCTGCTCGACAGGGTGTCGCACCTGCGCGCCCCGCGTTTGGAATCCATGCTGGAGCGGGTGTTCGCGGAGCTGAGTCCGCCGGGACACCACCACCGGCTCGACACCGTGCGCATCGACCTTGGCCGCTTGCCCCAGAAGGATTTCGAGCGGGCCTTCCTGGAGCGACTGGAGGAGGCCTTGCGCCAAGATCTGGAGCGGCGCTTGCGCGCGTTGCCGGCCGAACCGCCGGAAGGGCGCTCCCTGGAGCTGCTGCGGGTGTTTGCCCGCACCGGCGCCCTCCCCTGGTGGGCCGAGCCGGGGGCGCGCGATCGGGTGGGGCGCGAGATTCGCGCGGTGCTCACCCTGGCGCCACAGGCGTGGTGGAGTTTGGTGGTGGACCTGGCGGCCAACCCGGTGGCGCTGGGCCGCCTGGCCGCAGCCTGTGATGCGCCGACCCTGACGGCGTTGCTGGCGGAGCGCAACGCCATGGAGGGGTCCGTGTGGCGCCGGGCCAGGTCGGCCTCGCCGGAGCGCTCACCCGACCAGCCCTCTCTCGCTGAGCCGCTGATCGCGCCGCCGCCACAGGACGGGCAGCAGGTCGAGGAGCCCCCCCTTGACGGGCAGACCCGTGAAGACAGGATCCCGGCAGATCCGGAGCAGGCGCTCCAAGCGCTGTGTCAGGGCCAGGGTGGCGGCGAGGCGGTGCGTTGGCTGCTGCAGGCGGGGGCGCGGGGCCTGACGGGATCCGCCCTGGCGGAGGGTCTGCTCCAACGCCTCACCCCCTCGGCGCCAGGTCCCCCCCCCCGGACCGCGCAGTCGGGTCTCGACTCCCGGCAGGCGGGTGAGGCACCCGAGCCCCTCCCCGACACGCCAGACACGGCCACCACCCCACCAGGCCAGAGCGTTGACGCTCCGCCTCAATCCCCCGCCCCGGTGGCCGCCAACCTCGCTCCTCCAACCGCCTACTCCGCCCCGGTGGCCATCTCCCCCGCCATTCCGCGCGATAAGCCAGCCAGCCCCTCCCCCGCATCGCTGACCGCCCCCCCCACGGCGCGCGAAAGAGTTGGGCCACCCTGGCCCACGCGGAACAAGCAGCAGGCAGATCCCGCTGATCCCGAGGCCCTGGACGTCAACGACGGGGGGCTGGTGATCCTCTGGCCGTTTCTGCGGGTGCTGTTCCAGCGTCTGGAGCTGCTGGAGCCCAAGGGCCAGGCGTTCCGCGACGACGCAGCCTGTTGCCAAGCCATCGCCTTGCTCTCCGATCTGGTGGAACCCGATCCGGAGCCGCCGGAGTGGCGTCTCCCGCTGCCCAAGGTGCTTGGCGGACGCTCGCCCCTGGCCCCCTGGTTGCTGGAGGAGCCCCTGCCTGCGGAGTGGCGGGCGGAGGGGGAGCGACTCCTTGCGGCGGTGATCGGCCATGGCGGCCTGGCCGCAGAGATGGGGCCCGAGGAGCTGCGCG
>JBJOHA010000016.1:0-41204 GCA_046047935.1 Cyanobacteriota bacterium | reverse complement strand
GCACCACGTTGCTTGGTGGCTGGCAGGCTAAAAATCCTTCTTTGCCTGGAGGAATGCTCCTTTCAGTTCAAGGATGCGGCTTGGGTCGCCAACACCTCCTTGAGCTGGTCAAGATCCTGATCTGTGATTTTTGTTTGCATTGGGCAATGCTTTGGACCACACATCGAACAAAACTCGGCCTGCTTGTAGATATCAGCCGGCAGAGTTTCATCGTGATAGTCGCGCGCACGTTCAGGATCGAGGCTGAGGGAGAATTGCTTGTTCCAATCGAAGGCGTAACGCGCCCGGCTGAGTTCGTCGTCCCGATCACGCGCGCCGGGACGATGACGGGCGATATCAGCAGCGTGTGCTGCAATCTTGTAAGCAATTAGGCCATTTCGGACATCTTCGGGGTTGGGCAAGCCGAGATGTTCCTTCGGCGTGACATAGCAGAGCATGGCTGTTCCGTGCCAGCCGGCCAAGGCGGCTCCGATGGCACTGGTGATGTGGTCATAACCGGGGGCAATATCGGTGACCAGGGGACCCAGTACGTAGAAAGGAGCTTCAGAACATTCTTCCATCTGCTTGCGCACATTGAACTCAATCTGGTCCATCGGCACATGACCTGGCCCTTCCACCATGACCTGCACGTCATGAGCCCAGGCACGACGTGTGAGTTCACCTAAGGTTTTAAGTTCTGCAAGCTGGGCCTCATCCGAAGCATCATGCAAACAGCCGGGACGCAGAGAATCCCCCAAAGAAAACGTGCAGTCATAGCGCTTGAAAATCTCACAAATATCATCAAAGCGCGTATAGAGAGGATTTTGTCGATGGTGGTGCAACATCCACTGGGCCAGTATCCCTCCCCCGCGACTGACGATGCCAGTGAGGCGGCCCTTCACCTTGGGAAGGTGCTCAATCAGCAGACCGGCATGAATCGTTTGATAGTCCACTCCCTGCTGACAATGTTTCTCAATGATGTGAAGAAAATCATCCTCCGTAAGACTTTCAATGCGTCCATGCACACTCTCTAACGCCTGATAAACGGGCACGGTGCCAATCGGCACAGGCGATGCCTGGATGATGGCTGTGCGCACTTCATCAAGATTGACTCCTCCCGTGGAAAGATCCATCACCGTGTCGGCCCCGTATTTCACAGCCAACTCAAGCTTCTCCAACTCCTCGGCCACATCACTGGCATTGGGTGAAGCGCCAATATTGGCATTCACTTTGCAACGGCTGGCAATGCCGATGGCCATCGGCTCCAGATTGGGATGATTAATGTTGGCTGGAATGATCATGCGCCCGCGAGCCACCTCTTCCCTCACCAGCGTTTCCGGAAGGTTTTCCCGACGGGCGACATGGGCCATTTCCTCCGTGATCTTCCCGGCTCGGGCGTAATGCAATTGCGTCACATTGGCGGCGCCACGACGATTCTCAATCCAGGAGCTGCGCATGACGGCTTGGGGGAAGAAGAGGGGATGCCGTGCGAGGAGGTTGGCCGCACTTCCCTGCACCGGCATGACCCGGATCAGGTTCAGAGGGTGTGATCTCAGCCCGCTTCGGGCACCCCTAGTGTCACAGCCATCCTAGCAAGGACCCTTGACGGAGGGTTTCCCTTAGGTTTCCCCTCAGGATTGCACCCGAACCCTTGGAAGGTTGGTCAGGTTCCCTCCCCCGCACACTCCAGCAGGGATCGTCTCGCGCTCCAGCAGGGACTGTCCGTATCGAGGCGGCAGGACTTCAGGATCCAGGTTGACCTCTCCCGGACCTTTACAGTCGACAGCCCGGCCGTCTGCAGCGGAAATGAAAGCCGTCATCCTTGCCGGGGGCCTCGGCACTCGTATTGCTGAGGAAACCGGCAGCCGCCCAAAGCCCATGGTGGAAGTGGGCGGCAAGCCGATCCTTTGGCACATCATGAAGATCTTCAGCCACTACGGCATTGGAGACTTCATCATCTGTTGTGGCTACAAAGGATATGTGATCAAGGAATACTTTGCCAATTATTTTTTGCATACCAGTGATGTCACCTTTGATATGACTGACAACACCATGCTCGTTCATGCCCGCAATGCCGAGCCATGGAAGGTGACCCTTGTGGATACCGGGGAGACCACGCTCACAGGGGGGCGTCTGGCCCGCGTGAGGCACCATCTTGATGGTCAGCCCTTCTGCTTCACGTATGGTGATGGTGTTGCTGATGTCAACATTGCTGAACTCATCGCCTTTCACCATGCCGAAGGGCGACTGGCCACGCTCACAGCTGTGCAACCTCCAGGGCGGTTTGGCTTTCTGGCCTTCGAGCGTGGCCAGGTTCTAGCTTTTGAGGAGAAGCCGCAAGGCGATGGCGGTTGGATCAATGGAGGTTTCTTCGTGCTCGATCCAGCTGTGATTGCGTTGGTGGAGGGTGATCAGTGCAGTTGGGAACAACAGCCTTTGCAGACCCTCGCCAGGACCGGCCAGCTCTCCGCTTTCCTCCACAGAGGGTTCTGGCAACCGATGGATACGCTCCGGGACAAGCTTTTATTGGAGGAGCTGTGGCAAAGCGGCAAGGCTCCCTGGAAAATCTGGGCTTGATTCATGACCATGGCGCCTTCCCCTTGCGCTGCTTCCCCCAACCCGTCTGTCAACTTCTGGCGCGGCAGAACCGTCTTGCTCACCGGTCACACCGGCTTCAAGGGCAGCTGGCTGGCCTTCTGGTTGCTGGAGTTGGGAGCGGATCTGACGGGCATCGCCCTGCCGCCCGAGCCCGGCCCCAGCCTCTTTGAGCAGCTTGGCCTGGCGAAGCGCCTCCATCACTGCATTGCCGATCTCCGCGATGGTGCCCTGGTGCGGAGGCTGGTGGCTCAATGTCAGCCGGAAGTGGTGCTGCATTTGGCGGCTCAGCCATTGGTGCGGCGCAGCTACGCCGAGCCGTTGCTCACGTGGGAGACCAACGTCATGGGAACACTGCATCTGTTGGAAGCTTTGCGGCCTCTGAAGCAGTCCTGCACTGCGGTGATGATCACAACAGACAAGGTCTATCGCAACAAGGAGTGGCTTTATGGCTATCGGGAAATCGATCCTCTTGGCGGCCATGATCCCTATAGCAGCAGCAAAGCGGCGGCTGAGATTGCCATCGGTAGCTGGCGCTCGAGCTTCTGTGGCAGCCTTCCTTACCAGACGTCCCAATTGCGCATCGCCAGCGCGCGGGCGGGCAATGTCATCGGAGGGGGCGACTGGGCGTCCGATCGGATCGTCCCCGATGCCATGCGCGCTCTGGCGAAGGGAGACGCCATCGGCGTGCGCAATCCTGCGGCCACACGCCCCTGGCAACACGTCCTTGAACCCCTTGGGGGTTATCTGCGCCTGGCTGAACGGCTGAGCGAAGATCCATCCTTGGCCAGCGCTTACAACTTCGGACCGCAACTGGAGGCCAACCGCAGCGTTCGGGAACTGGTGGAGCAGGTCCTGCGCCATTGGCCAGGCCGCTGGGAGGATCAAAGGGATCCCCAAGCTCCCCACGAGGCCAACCTGCTTCATCTGGTGATTGACAAAGCCCACCACGAGCTGGACTGGGCGCCCCGCTGGGACTTCGCGACGACTGTGGAGCGGACGGTGAACTGGTACCGGCGCCTTCTCGTCTCCGGTTCCAGTTCAGAGGAGTGCTGTCAAGCGGATCTGGCGGCTTATTGGAGCGCCGCCCCGTGAAGGGTTGGTTGTCCTCAACAAAGATCTCCAAGGGGAGGTTGCCATCCATGCCCCCTGCCCTCGGAACTTTTTGCTCTCCCCTGATTCCGGTGGCCTGGCAGCCTGAGGGGGAGGCTCGATGAGTGGTGGCCGTCGCAACGATTCGCTTCTCCATGGTGGTCAATGATCGCAGTGCCCTGCGGTCTTTTGGGTCAAGCATTGATGCGTTGATGGTCAAGGAGATCTGAAAAGATCCATATCCTTGTTGACACAAGAAAGGAGCGGGATATAAGCTAATGACAATGAATAGCCGATCTTCAGCTCTTCCCTATTGCCATGAACGCTCATGAAAAAGTCATGCTTGAAATTCTTAGAAAAGGCAGGAATGAATTCGGGGTGGTAGCTGCAAAAGCTGAGTTTGAAGCGGAGGGAAATCGCACGGACGAGCTTTTGAGGCTGCTGGAAATTGCTCATAAAGCAGATCTTGGTCTGGCCTTGAAGATTGGCGGGTGTGAGGCGATCAGGGATTTGTTAGAGGCCAAGCAATTTGGCGTGCAATTTATCATCGCTCCCATGGTGGAGACGCCTTACGCTCTCTCGAAGTTTATCGCTGCCAAAGATAGGGTCTATTCCAGGGAAGAACAAGAAGATGTTTCTTTTTTGTTTAACCTGGAAACCATAACCGCCTATCATCATTTGGATGAAATGGTTGCTTTGGCGGCAGGCGCGCCAGGGTGTGACGGACTGGTATTTGGTCGGACCGATTTCAGTGGTTCCTTGGGCACGGGACAAAAGGGGGTTGAATCGGAAGCGGTCACAGTCGCTGGCGAGGCGATCGCAAAGGCCTGCATGACCCATCATCTGCAATTCGTGGTTGGCGGAGGGGTCTCTATTCTTGCCTTGCCAAATCTGCAACGCTTCAAGGCAATTCACCTTGATCGATTTGAAACGCGCAAAGTGGTTTTTCAGGGAGGGGCTCTCGATTTGCCAAATCTTTCGCAAGCGCTCCTAGATGCGATTCATTTCGAACTGCTATGGCTGCTCAACAAGCAGGAGTATTACGGTATCATCCACAAGGAGGACCAGGCCCGCATCGCGCTCTTGGAGAGCCGTCGTCAGGCGCATGAACATCCCTGACCGGCGAGGCGCAGCACCGGGGATGACATGACGCCATCAACAGACAGAACTCAACAGACAGAAGATGACATTCTCAACAGGCTGGTTTTTGCGTCGAAGTTTGCCGCGCCCCATCTCGCGACCCTCGGGACACGAAGCACCCTTCAATGGCTGGTCATGCCTGCGATGGAATTGAGAGCAACCGCCACGACCCGGTGATCCGCATCCTTCTGAAGATCCGTCATGGCCTCACGAGCCGCCACAGTGATGGTGTCCTCGGGGTCCATGGATTCGTGGAGGATGCGGCCGAGAATCTCCGCTCCCCCCACCCGCACCGTGCCGTCGGTGTCAGCCAGGGCCATGCGGGCCAACTCCAGCAGACGGTCCGTGCTCATCCCCGGCTGTTCCGCCAGGGCCGCCAGGATGCTGCAGCGCACCAGCCACTGGCCGTCTGCCGCGAACACATGGCGCAACACAGGCCAGGCCTCTTCCACCCCGTAGCTGGCCAAGGCGTTGGCCGCTTCCGCCCGCACGTTGGCATCGCCATCGTCCTGGAGCACTCGCTCGAGAGCCTGCCACCCTTGGGGACTGCGCTTGATTCCCAAACCAGCGCAGCTCATGGAGCGAATCACAAACGGCGATTGCTCCAACCCCAGGAGCAACAGCGGCGTGGCGTCCTCCAAGTCGCACTCTCTCAGGCGCACCAAGGCAGGCATGGCTAGGGCCGGGTCACCCGTGGCAATCGCCCGCCGGATGGCTTCAAGATCAGGCGGCAACGTGGGTCAAGCATGTTGAAGACGGAACGTTAGCAATGGCGTTCCGACAGCCAGGGATCCCCGAGGTGCGGGCAGAACCTCGCTTTCATCCAAATCGGGTCTTGACCCGATCATGGCGTTCCCGTGCCGGGGTCGCGCAAAACGCGCAGCATCCTGGCCCGACGTCGGCGACGGCGCACCAAGCTGAACACCAGCAGTCCACCGCCGATGAGCAGGGCTGGCACTGCCTGGAGGCGCGTTGCCGGACTCCTGTTGAAGAAGGACAGGAGCGCCAACAGGATCAGCAGCGGCGAGGACAGGGCCAGCAGATTCGCGGTTCGACACGAGGGAGCCACACGCGCCACCTCGGGCATGCCCTCATGGAGGCGACTCATGGATGGGGCGTCGCGAACCCTTCGGCCGTTGTCGCGGCTGTGGCGCCATGCCGCGCGCCCCAGCGCAGCAAACTCAGGGCGAGCACTTTCACCCCCACCGACAGACAACCCTCATCCGGCGCAAAGGTGTTGCTGTGAAGGGGCGTGCATCCGTCGGGACCGGCGACCCCGAGGCGAAACATGGTGCCCTCTGTCGTTTGCAGCAGCTCGGCGAAATCCTCCGCCCCCAGGGACGGCTGATCCAGCCAGAAGACCTTCTGGCGACCCAGCAGGTCTTCTGCGGCCTCCGCCACCAGTTGGGTGAGGGCTGGCGCATTGCGCACGGGCGGGGAGATGCAGCGGTAATGAACGCGCGCCTCGCCTCCGTGACATCGGCAGAGGGCCTGGACGGTGTCCTCAATCCAGCTCGGCAGTCGGTCGTGCACCTCCATGTCGAGGCAGCGCACCGTGCCCAGCAGGCGAACGTGGTCGGCGATGACGTTGTAAGCCCTTCCTCCCTCGATTTTGCCGAAGCTCACCACCACGGGATGCAGGGGATCCAGGCAGCGACTGATCGCTTCTTGCAAGCCGCTCACCACGCGAGCGGCAATCCAGATCGCATCGGTGCTCTGGTGCGGACGGGCGCCATGGCCGCTCTTCCCCAGCACCTCGATCTCCACTTCCCCGGCGGCGGAGGTGAGGCTGCCTGTGCGCACGCCGATGGAACCCACCGGCAGGCTGGGGAACACATGCACGCCGAAGAGAGCCCTCACCCCCTCCATGGCCCCGGCCTCTCGCATCCAGCGGGCCCCCTGGGCGGTCTCCTCCGCCGGTTGGAACAGAAGGCGCACCCGACAGGGCAACACCTCGGGGTGCGCCCCCAGCAGGCGAGCCACCCCCAGCCCCAGGGTGGTGTGGATGTCATGGCCGCAGGCATGCATCAGGCCTTGCTGGCTGGAGGCGTAGGGAAGATGCGTGCGCTCCTCGATCGGCAGGGCGTCCATGTCAGTGCGGAGCGCCACAAGCGGGGCTTCGCGCGGTCCCAACTCCGCAGTGACGCCTGTGCGCCCCACCCCTTCGCGCACCTCCCAGCCCCAGCGACGCAGCTCGCCAGCCACAAGCGCCGCCGTCTGCTGCTCATGGCCGCTCAGCTCAGGATGGCGATGGAGGTGGCGGCGCAGGCGGATGAGCTCGGGCAGGGCCGCCTCAAGTTCGCTGTCCAGTCCCGGGGCGAGACAATCAGCGGGGGGGGCCTGCATGGCAGGGTCGGGGGAGGAGGTCGTCACCGAGGCAGTCTGCCGTCCTATCAGGCGGCAAGGGCAAGAAATTCTCCGAGAGCCTGCACCGCCAGGGGTGGCCAGCGGCGTATCTGCCGCAGCCATTCCTGCTGGCGGTAGCGCGGATCGAGGCCTGAGGCCGCCGCCCAATGGCTTTCCGCCTCCCCTCGGGAGCCTTCCCGCCAAAGCACTGCCGTCAGGGCGGCACGGGCATCGGCGAAGAGAGGATGGCGACGGATCAAGGCGCGCAATTCACGCTCAGCCCCGGAGGCATCGCCCAGCTGGAAGGCCGCCAAGGCTGAGCTGGATCGGGCCATGGCCAAGCCCGGCCGAGCCTCGGCGGCAGCATTGAAGCAAGCCCGTGCCGCCTCCCAATCTCCCTCGGAGCCCCGCACATTGCCCAGGTTGTAAAGCGCTGCGGCCTCCCCGGGCTCGCGCTCAAGGATCCAGCGGTAGTCCGCTGCGGCTTCTTCCCAAAGGCCGAGAGCCTCCTCGGCGGTGCCGCGGTTGAGATGGGGATCCGGCTGCTCGGGCTCGACAGCCATGGCCTGGCTCTGATCCGCGATCGCCCCCTGCGGATCTCCCAGCAGCAAGCGAACGTTGCCACGATTGCTCCAAGCCGCCCCATCCAGCGGCGTCGCCTCCACCACCTGCGTCCAGAGATCGAGGGCCTCGTCGAGCCGACCCTCTTGGGTGGCCTTCAGCGCCTGCTCGAAGCGGGCACGGGACCGGGCCAGGGTATCGTCCGCCACCACCGGCAACGGCAGGAGGCAAGACACCAGCATCAGTGCCAGGGCCAAAACCAACCCGACCGCTCGTGCGCGTGGAATCACGACAGGTGGTCCTCGGGGCGCAGGAGATGGGCCCGCCCCGCTTCGGTGATCACCCGGCCGCGGGGAGTGCGCCGCAAGAAACCAAGCTGCAACAGGAAAGGCTCCACGACGGTTTCCAGGGTGGCGGGATCTTCGCCGAGACTCGCCGCCAGAGTATCCAGTCCGGCGGGCCCACCGTCGTGGGAATCCAGCAACTGCCGCAACAGTTGCCGGTCGCTGGCATCCAGGCCCTGAGCGTCCACCCGGTGAAGCTGAAGGGCCGAAGTCACCACCTCCAATCCAATCCGCCCTGAGCCGCGCACCGTGGCGTAATCCCGCACGCGGCGCAGCAGGCGATTGGCAATGCGTGGCGTGCCGCGGCAGCGGCGGGCCACTTCCCAAGCCGCCGCCTCCTCGAGATCCAGGGCGAGCAAGCGGGCGGCCCGCGCGACGATGGCTTGCAGATCCTCCAATTGGTAGAACTCCAGACGCTGGATCAGTCCGAACCGATCGCGCAAGGGAGAGCTGAGCGATCCCGCCCTGGTGGTGGCCCCCACCAGGGTGAAGGGGGCGAGAGCGAGGCTGCGGGTGCGCGCGGTCGTGCCTTTGCCGACGGTGAGATCGAGTCGAAAATCTTCCATCGCCGGGTAGAGGATCTCTTCCGCCACCCTGTTCAGACGATGGATCTCATCGATGAAGAGCAGGTCGTTCGGCTGCAGATTCACCAGGAGGCCGACGATGTCGCGCGGGCGCTCCAGGGCTGGGGCGCTTGTGATGCGACAGCGCACGCCCAGCTCTTCCGCGAGCACGAGCGCCATGGTGGTTTTCCCCAGCCCCGGCGGCCCGTGGAGCAGCACGTGGTCCAAAGCCTCCCCGCGGCCGCGGGTGGCCGCCACGGCGATCGCCAGCACCTCCTTGAGCTCCCGCTGTCCGATGTAGTCCGACAGGCGGCGAGGGCGCAGACCGTCTTCCCGTTGCGCCTCCTCCGCCTCGACCCCCTCCTCCGCCTCCAGCCGCGCACTGGGATCGAGCAACCGTTCGGAGCGTGGGGCATCAAGGGGTGCCACCGCCTTTCGCCGTCGCGGCGGACGCGGAGCCTCGGCGTCTGAGGAGGGGGTGGCTTTGGAGGAGACGATGGCCATGGTGGGAGGGTACCGGGCCCCGCCAGGGGGGCGGACACCCCTTAACGTCGAGACAGCAAAGGAGGCGAGATGGCCAAAGGGCCAGGACGACGGGGTGGCGGCGCCAAAGGGACCGCTTCCCAGAAGCTCCTGGCTGACAACCGCTTTGCTCGCCATCAATACGAGATTCTGGAAACCCTGGAAACCGGCATCGAACTCTTGGGAACGGAGGTGAAGTCGATCCGTGCCGGGCATTGCAATCTCCGGGATGGGTTCTGCCTGATCCGCCAGGGAGAATTGCAGCTTCACAATGTGCACATCTCCCCCCACAGCCACGCGGGTCGATTTTTCAACCATGAACCCCTGCGGGTGCGTCGTCTCCTGGCCCACCGCCGCGAGATTGAAAAACTGCGCACGGCCCTGGAGCAGAAGGGACTGACCTTGATTCCGCTCAACATGCACCTCAAAGGGTCCTGGATCAAGGTGACCCTGGGTCTCGGCCGTGGCCGCAAGCTGCACGACAAGCGCCATGAGGAAAAGCGACGGCAGGAGGCCAAAGAAACTCGCGCCGCCATCGCCCGCTTCTGATCCCTCGGCGGGTCAAGGCGTGGTGTTGGCGTCCGCCCCGGTCGCTGGCGTGAGGGCCGGGGGGGCCGTCGGCGGCAGGGCCGGCGTTGACCCGGGAGGCATGGGGGGGGAGGGAATCTCCTCCTTCGGCGACTGAGGAGGTTCTGCCTCTTTTGGGGGTGGGCTGTCGGCCTCCTCGGGAGAGGGGGGGGGCTCGGCTGCGGGCGGCGGCGGATCGGCCCGCAGCGACAGGCTGATGCGAGAGGCCGCCACCCCCTCATTGGTGATGAGAAGTTGCACGGGCGACCCTTGCTGCAGGCCCAGATTGACCACTCGCAGGGGGCCGCGGGGGGCGAGGGCGCGGCCATCGGCGCCGTAGACGCTCATCTGCAACAGGGGGGTGCCGTTCACCCCCATCACGAGGGAGTGGCCCACGGGCAGGCGGATGGGGAAGAGCCTGGCGCCATTGGCCGGAACGTCCGCCGAAAGAATCTGAGTGACCTGGGGCCTGGCCTCGATCGGCTCGATGGTGAGATTCTCCAGGGTCTGCACCGCTGCGGCATACCAGAGCTGGCGGTAGGGCTCCTCGGGCATCCGATCGTTGGCGCGGGAGGGCAGGAGACTCTGAGCGCTGCCAGAGACAAGCTGCCGCAACACATCCGCGCTCAGGCCCTGGCGAGCCAGGCTCCCCTGCCGCTCCTCCCAGTCGGCTGCGGTGAAGCTGCCGAGCCGGCGGCGGAGCGCCAGAGGAAGTTGCTCCACCCGCGCGAGCCAGTCTTCCGCCAACGCATTCCATGCCTTGCGCAGGGGGGCATCTTCCAGGGAATCGGACGGCAAGCGGCCGCGCCGTTCTGGATACTGGGCCAGCAAGCTGGTGTTCACCAGTTCCAGGAACCAGGCGCGATCCACCTGCAGCGCCCGCAGGCGACTCATGAGCTGCTCCCGCTGATCCACTTCTCCCGGCGGCAGGCTCGGGGACGACTCCAGCGCCGGGGCGGCCCCTTGCGGGGGGTTGGCGGAGGTGTCGCCGCGGCCGAGCCACCACCAGCCCGCCGCCGTGCCCACCACGGCAGACACCACCAAGGCGAGGAGCACGGTCCAAAGGCCACCCTCGGCTTGCTCCTCCCGTTCCAGCTGACGCGCGCGGACGGGGGTGACCGTGCGTCGGGACGGTGGGGGGGCGGGACGGAGTGGACGGACGGTTGCCGGCTCTTCCGCGTTCTCGGGCAAGGTGGTGGCTGCGTTCGCAGAGGCCGGTGACGCCTCCCGGGCGGAGCTCGCGGCCTCTGTCGCGGTGGTGGGGTCCGCAGCGGGCGGGTCTGGGGCGGGCCGGTCCACGTCGGAGAGGGAGGAAGCAGGCGGGGGCGTGGCCGTGGCTGGGGGCGGCGCGGCGGGCACCAGCACGACGGTGCGATCGGACCGGGGAACAGGTCCGGTGCTTTCCGGCATCGGCAGGGCTTGAAACGCGCTGAGGGCTTGAGCGGCGGTGGCCGGTCGCTGGCTCGGGTCCTGACCGAGGAGCCGTTCCAGCTGCCGCCGCAAATCCGGTTCCCCATCCAAGGCTGAGGGCCAGCGCCACTCCATCGAGGCGGGGTCCAGCAACCGCTCAGGACCATCGCCGCTGAGCAAAACCAGGGCCATCACCCCCAGAGCGTGAAGATCCATCCAGGGCTGGGGTGGCTCCCCCCGGAGAAGCTCCGGGGGGGCGTAGCCGGGCGTCGCGCCCATCGCCCCACCCTCCGGCCCGCAGAGCAAGCCGAAGTCGAGCAGCACAGGCAGACCGTCACTGTCCCGCCGCAGCACATTGGCGGGAGTCAGGTCTCCATGGAGCAGATCCTGGCTGTGCAAGGCCGCGAGCACCGGCAGCAGTTGACGCAACAGCAACAGCACCTCCCCGGCGCCGAACACCAGCTGGCGCTCCTGGCGGGCTTCCAGCAACTGTTGATAGGTGCGACCGGCCTGCCATTCGCGCACGAGCCAAAGCTGATCGCCGTCGCTGATCGCTGCGCCCACCCGTGGCACCTGAGGATGCAACACCCCCTGGAGGCGGGCCCAGAGCTGACGCGCGCGGGGTTGATCCCGATCCGGGCCAAGGCGGCGCAACGCCGCTGGCGCCTCGCCAGCCAGGGTGTCGCGGGCCAACCAGAGGTCGCCCTGGAGTCCCCCGCCCTTCCCGAGGGGGGACTCCAGGCGATACCGCCCCCCGATCAACTGCCCGGCCTCGGGAGCGTTCCGCATCATGAGATGGGAGCCTGCGCAGGACGCTGGGGTTGATGCAGACCCTTGGAGCGCAGCCAATCCGGGTTGTACAGCCGGGAGCGGTAGCGGTCACCGCTGTCGCACAGCACAGTGACAATCCGATGGCCGGGGCCCAGGCGCCGGGCGGTCTCCACCGCCGCCGCGACGTTGATCCCCACGGACCCCCCCATGAAAAGGCCCTCCTCCCAGAGCAGGGCATGGATGGTCTGCAGGGCGCTGGCATCGTCAATCCGAACCGCCTCGTCCACCGGCGCCCCCTGCAGGTTGGCGGTGATGCGGCTGTTGCCAATCCCCTCGGTGATCGAATTCCCCTCGCTGCGCAATTCGCCGGAGGTCGCCCAGTGAAACAGCGCACTGCCGTAGGGATCCGCCAACACGCAGCGAATGGCTGGATTGCGCTCCTTCAGGAACAGCGCCACGCCCGCATAGGTCCCCCCCGTGCCCGTGGCGGCCACCCAGGCATCCACACGACCCTCACACTGCTCCCAAATCTCCGGGCCCGTGCTGGCGTAGTGGGCCCGCCGGTTGGCCAGATTGTCAAACTGGTTGGCCCACAGCGCTCCGGGGATCTCCTGCGCGAGGCGACCCGACAATTTCACATAGTTGTCGGGGTTGGCATAGGGAACGGCTGGCACGGTGCGCACCTCCGCCCCGAGGCTGCGCAGCAGTCCGATCTTCTCCGCAGACTGGGTTTCAGGGATCACGATCAACGCGCGATAGCCCCGGGCGTTGCAGAGATGAGTGAGGCCGATGCCGGTGTTGCCCGCCGTTCCCTCCACCACCGTGCCCCCGGGGCGGAGTTGGCCACTGGCCTCCGCCTCCTGAAGGATGCCCAGGGCCGCCCGGTCCTTCACCGAACCGCCAGGATTCATGAATTCCGCCTTTCCGAGGATCTCGCAGCCGGTGAGCGCACTCAGGGATCGGAGACGGATCAAGGGCGTGCGGCCGACGGCGCCGGAAAACCCTTCAGTGATGTTCCCCATGCCGGTGGCCTGACCCCGCGAATGCTTGCGCTGGATCGTAGGCACAGCCCTTAAGCTCTCCGCCAGCCACGGTGCCAGCGATCGGCCCTGCCCCCCCCACGTCGGGCGCCCCTCCCGCTGGAGCGGCTGCGATGGCCCCCTCGCGCGGCGGGGAGGTCTCCTGCCTGCTTGAGCGCCTGCGGGCTGTGCGTCGTCACAGCGAGGCGTTGATTGCGCCGCTGGAGCCTGAGGATCTTTGCCTCCAGGGGATGGCGGATGCCAGCCCACCCAAATGGCATCTGGGGCACACCACCTGGTTTTTCGACACGTTCCCGCTCTCCCTCCACCTCAAGGATTGGCCCCCCCTCGATCCGGTCTGGGGTTACCTGTTCAATTCCTATTACGAGGCCATGGGCGCCCGCCATCCGCGGCCTGAGCGGGGCCTGCTCACCCGTCCGCCCATGGCCGCCGTGCTGCGTTGGCGCCACCGGGTGGACGAGGGGCTGGAGCGGTTGCTGGCCCGGCTCGAGGGACTGCCTCCGGAGCGGTCCGCCCGACCCCTGGCCCTGGTGGAGCTTGGCTTGCAGCATGAGCAGCAACACCAGGAGCTGCTGCTGATGGATGTGCTGGATGGCTTCAGTCGCAACCCCCTTGAGCCGGCCTATCGGCTCCACCTGGAGGAGGGGCCGCGCGATCCAGAGGCGGCAGTGGTGGAGCCGGGCTGGTTGACCCACCCCGGGGGCCTGGTGGAGATTGGCCACAGCGATCCGGAGAGCTTCGCGTTTGACAACGAAGGACCTCGGCATCGCGAGTGGCTGGAGCCCTTCGCCCTCTCGCGCCGGTTGGTGAGCAACGCTGACTATGCCGCCTTCATCGCCGACGGGGGCTACCGCCGGCCCGAGCTGTGGATGAGCGAGGGATGGTCGATCGCGCGGGAGCGGGGATGGAACGCCCCGCGCTACTGGCGTGAGCAGACATGGGAGTTCACCCTGGCCGGTCGCCAGCCCCTGCGCGCCGACGCTCCCGTGCGCCATCTCAGCTGGTTCGAGGCGGATGCCTACGCCCGCTGGGCCGGGGCTCGGCTCCCCACCGAGGCGGAATGGGAAGTGATCGCGGCCGGCGGCGCCCTGCCTGCGGCCTTCGACAGCCTCTGGCAGTGGACGGCCACTCCCTATCGGCCCTATCCCGGCTTTCAGGCGGAGGCCGGAGCGGTTGGCGAGTACAACGGCAAGTTCATGAGCTCCCAGTTCGTGCTTCGCGGCAGTGCCACCCTCACCCCTCCCGGCCACGCCAGGCTCACCTATCGCAATTTCTTCAGCCCCGCCAGCCGCTGGATGGCGAGCGGGGTGCGCCTGGCCCGAGACAGCGCCCCATGACCACCTCCCCCCCGACCGACCGCTCGGCGCGCGTCCCCACCGTCCTGGATCTCCACCCCGCGCCGGCGGACATGGTCCGGCTGGTGCGCCAGGGACTGGCCCGAACCCCGAAGCAGTTGCCCGCCTGGCTGCTCTACGACGACGTCGGATCCGAACTCTTCGAGCGGATCTGTGAGCAACCCGAATACAGCCTCACCCGCACGGAGACGGAGCTGCTGACGCGCAGGGGGCCGGACATGGCCGCCGCCCTCGGGCCCGGGGTGTTGGTGGAATTCGGCGCGGGCAATGGTCGCAAGGTGAGTCCGCTGCTGGCCGCCGGTCGCCAGAACGCTTACGCGGCTCTCGACATCAGCGCCGACCACCTTCGCCGCGCCTGCGCGGGATTGCGGGCGCGCCATCCAACCCTCCCGATCCTCGGCATCTGCTGTGACTACAGCACTCTGCCTGCCCTGCCTGATCATCCCCTGCTGCACCAGCCCCGCATCGGCTTCTTCCCGGGGAGCTCCCTCGGCAATTTCGATCCCCTGGAGGCGACCGTCCTGTTGCGCCGCTTCGCCACCCTGCTGGGGGAGGGCAGCCGTCTGTTGATCGGCATCGATCAGCCCAAAGCCGTGGATCGCCTGGAAGCCGCCTATGACGATGCGGCGGGCTGGTCGGCCGCCTTCGCCCTCAACCTGCTGCAGCGGCTGAACCGGGAGCTGGAGGGCGATTTCAACCCCGCAGCCTTTCGCTACCAGGCGCGCTGGGAAAAGGAGCCAAGCCGCATCGCCATGGCTCTGGTAAGCCAGCGGCCCCAAAGCGTGCAGGTGGCAGGGGTGCGGATCCACTTCGAGGCTGGCGAGCCCCTGGTCACGGAATACAGCGTGAAATATTCCCCGGAGCGCTTCCAAGCCTTGGCCCGCGACGCGGGTTGGCACCCCCTGGCTCGCTGGAGCGACCCGGCCGGCGACCTGTCTCTGCACCTCCTGGCGACTGGAGCGGGCAAACTGGAGGACGGTGGGACAGCGTGAACCCCCCGGGACTCTCCCATGAGCCGTGACGACAGGAGCCGCGAGGACCAACGACAGGCCATGCGCCAGGTGAGGGAGGGGCTGATCGAGGAGCTGGAGGGGCTCTTCCTGCGGTCCTTCGAACGCCTCAGCGATCTTGAGCTCGGCGAGGGGGCGATTGCCCGCCTCACCCAGCTGCTCCTGCGCTCCCGTGAAGGTGCGCTCACCCCCCTCCAGGAGGAGATCGAGGCGCCCCTGATCACCCAAGCTCCCTCCGAGCGTCATGGGGAAGAACCCTGATGACTGCTGCGGGAAACTGGTTGGATCAGCTGGAGGCCCGGCTCGACGCCACGCTCGAGGGGTTTCTCAAGGCCAATCCGCAACAGGAGGCCCTGCTCTCCCAGCAGGAGGCCCGCGAGCGCCAGCAGCGCTTGCGGCGGGATCGGCTCACGCTGAAAACAGAGGCTGAACTGCAGCGCCAAGGCCTCCTGCGCCTGGCGGAGGACATTCGTTCCTGGCAGGCTCGGGTGGAGCGCGCCAAGGCGGCAGGCGCTTTGGATCTGGCCGGGCGCGCCGAGGCGCACGTGGCCACGTTGATGGACCAGGGCCGAGCCCGCTGGCAGACGCTGGCGGAGCTTGGAGAACGGTTTGCAGCGGTGGAACGGGATCTTCAGGAGCTGGCGGTTGATCCGGTCGCCACCCGGGACCGGTCAACCAACCAGCAGGCGCAGGCCGACAGCACGAGGTCCGAGACCGGAACTCTGGAGGCGGATTGGGCGGCCTTCGAAACCCAACAGGAGCTGGAGGAACTGCGCCGAAAGAGACAAGGTTGAGGGATCGCGCAGCGGAGGGAGACTGGAAGCGCGAGGGGGATCGGCCTCACCCTTTGGGCGCTGGGGGCACCAAACTGACGCCCTCAGGGGGCGGGGTGGGATCGGGATCAGCGATCAGCATGTGTTGCAGCACGATTTCAGGCCGCTCACTGTCGCGCCAGCGAATCCGATACGCCGGCATCTTTGTGCCACGGCTTGTGGTCTGTTCCACGGGTTCCATGACCCAACCGCGACGCGAACGCCCCTGGGGGTTGCGCTTCACAACCGCATCGGCGTGCTTGAAGCGAAAACCGACCCGCTCGCCACTCATTCTGGGTGTGAGAACCTACTGTGACCATTATTCCACTGCATCGGTCGCCATCGCTGCCCGATCGTTGCCCGGGAGTCAAAGGCCAAGCGCGTCCTCGCCCTGATCGTTCCGCAGCGCCTCTGGACGCAGCAGGGGGAAAGCGATCACATCGCGGATCGAGGGGCTGTCGGTGAGCAGCATGGCCAGACGGTCAACGCCGATGCCCAAGCCGCCGGTGGGCGGCATCCCCACCTCCAGGGCGGCGAGGAAGTCCTCATCCACCCTCTGCGCCTCGAGATCACCGGCATGGCGACGTTCCTGCTGATGTTCCAGGCGCCGCCGCTGATCCACCGGGTCGATCAGCTCGGAAAACGCATTGGCGGTCTCCCTCCCGGCGATGAAGAGCTCAAATCGCTCCACCAGCCCCGGCTTGGAGCGGTGGGCGCGGGCCAAAGGCGAGGTCTCCACCGGATAGTCGAGCACAAAGGTGGGTTGGATCAGAGAGCTCTCCACCCGCTGCTCGAAAACCTCCACCAGCAAGCGGCCGACGCTGTCCGCCGTGTCCGGCACCTCCAGCCCGACGTCCTCCATCGCGGCGGCGGCTTCCTCGCGGCTGGCAAAGGCATTGAAATCCAGGCCCGTGGCCTCCCGCACCAGCGCATGCATCGTTTCCTTTCGCCAAGGGGGCGCGAGTGCGATCGGTGTTCCCTGGTAGGTGATCGTGCTTGCGCCGCAGACCGTCTCGGTGACGGAGGCGATCATCTCTTCCGTGAGCTCCATCATCGTGTGGTAATCGGCATAGGCTTGGTAGATCTCCACCGATGTGAATTCAGGGTTGTGGCGGGTGCTGATGCCCTCATTGCGGAAGATGCGCCCCAGTTCATAGACCCGCTCAAAACCCCCGACCACAAGGCGTTTGAGGTGCAGCTCCGTGGCGATTCGCAGGGTGAGCGGCAGATCCAGGGCGTTGTGGTGGGTTTCAAACGGCTTGGCGTCGGCCCCACCCGCCTGCGTCTGCAACACCGGCGTTTCGATCTCCAGGAAGCCGCGCTCATCCAGCCAGCGCCGCAACCCGCTCACCAACTGGGCACGCTTGCGAAAGGTGTCGCGGGTGTGGGGGGAAACGATGAGGTCAAGGTGGCGCTGGCGATAGCGCTTCTCCACATCCGCCAGACCATGCCACTTGTCTGGCAGGGGTTGCAGCGCTTTGCAGAGCATCCGCCACTCGCTCACCTTGACGGACAGCTCTCCGCGATCCGTGCGCCGCAGGTTGCCCTCCACGCCGATCCAATCACCGATGTCCGTCAAGGTGGTGAGTTGGGCGAAACCATCGGGCTGGTCGGGATGGGCTTCCAGCAGCGTGGCGCGGTCGATGTAAAGCTGAATCGTCCCGCTTTCATCGGCCAGGGTGAAGAAGGCCAGCTTGCCCATCACCCGGCGGGCCAGGATCCGTCCCGCCAGACACGCCCGCTCGGAGCTCTCTTCCCCTTTGCCCAGGGCGGCATGTTGGCGCTGCAGATCCTCCGCCCGATCCGTGGGGGAATAGTGGAAGGCGTAGGGGAGATGGCCGTGGGCTTCCAGGGCTCGGGCCTTTTCCAGGCGGGTCGCGCGCAGATCCGACAAGGCGGGCAGGGGTGTCAACAGATGCTTGCCATCCTGAAGGATGGTCAGCCAGCCGCAGCCAGGGGGCCCTCCACCATCCGCTGGGAGGCGTAGCCGGTGCCCCGAACGGTGAGGATCAACTCGGGGTTGCGGGGGTCGGGTTCCAGCTTGCCGCGCAGGCGGGCCACATAAACATCCACAACCCGCAGATCAGCGGCGCGGCGGGGGGGATAACCCCAGAGTTGTTCGAGGATCTCCGCCCGCGGCACCACCCGCCCCGGCTCTCGGAACAGGAGCTCCAACAGGCTGAATTCGGTGTAGGTGAGAGCGATCCGCTGGCCGTCGCGGGTGACCTGGCGACGGTTGGTGTCGACCACCAGGTCGCCGAGGCGCAGCACGCCGCTGCCAACGGGCACCTCCCGCGGCTCCGCTTGGGTGGAGCCCCGACCAACACGGCGCAGGATGGTGGCGATGCGCACCTCCAGCTCCTTGGGGCTGAAGGGCTTCGGCAGGTAGTCGTCGGCGCCGAGATCCAGACCCGCCACGCGCTCGGCGATGGCATCGAGGGCGGAGAGGAAGATGATCGGCACACAGGATTCAGCGCGCAGGCGACGGCACACCGCAAAGCCATCGAGCTTGGGAAGCATCACATCGAGCACCACCAGATCGGGTTGCTCCTGGTGGAAAACCTCCAGGGCCTGCTCTCCATCCTCCGCGCAGACCACGCGATAGCCGGCCAGCTGCAGCCGCATCACCAAAACGCGTCGGACGGCCGCTTCGTCATCGACGACCAGCAAAGTGGGCTTGGGCGCGTCGTTCGCCTGCCCGGCTGGGGGTGCGTCGTTCACGGAGTCAGGAGGGGAGGCCTCTCGCCGGCCTTGTCGGGAGGAGGTCGCGGTGGAGAGGGCCAGCGAAGGTGGGAAATCCTCCAAACTCATGAGTGCGACACATGATGAAGAATCGCAACCATACCCTTGAGCGGCTCCTCGGGTCATCCCCCGCCCCGCCCGGTCCTGTGGGGTTTTATTATTTTTTAAGCATTTCCACGGAAACAGACAGCGCCGGCCCGAGCTGCTAGCCGAACGAAGTCCTATAACGAAGTCCTAGGCAGAGGGCTTTCCGGAGCGGGCGTTCCCGGCGCCAGGCCCTGCTTCCATCGGCCAGCGGGCCGCCGCGTAACGGTTCCACTCCCGGGCCGCCGTCTCCAGAGCGTCATCACTGGAGGTTTGCCCCAGCATGGCTCTCTGGAGCTGGGTGTAGAGAATGGTCTGCAGCCGCTTCAGACCCGGGGTGGGTGGCACCAGCACCCGCGCCGTCTCCAGGGAGCGCAGCGCCAGCAGCCGCGCGTCCCGCACCAGCCGCTCTCCGGGATCCATCGCCTTCTCCATCCGCAGGCGTCGCTCCATCTCCCTCAGCGCCGTTCGCGAGGAGGGAAGCACCCGCGCGGCTTCCGCAAACCGGAGCTGATTGGGCCCGTTGGTCAGGAACAAAGCCAGATCCACCGCCGCCTCAGGCCGCGTGCTGCCGCGCGGCACAACAAGGTTCATGACCGCCACGTTGGTGACCCCGCTCAGGCCCCGCAGCGGAGGGTGCGGGGTGGTGACAACGGCGATGCCGGGCGCATTCGTCTGCAGGTTGCGCAGGAAATCGGGCCCGGTGGCCACCTGCGCCAGATCGCCTGCCTGATAAAGCTCGATGGCCCGCCGATACCCTTGGCTGACGACCTCCCGAGGCAGCAGTCCGCGCTGATACAAATCGGCCCAAAAGGCGAAAGCCCGTCGCCCCGCCGGGCTCCAGAAGGCGGCCTGACGCCGATCATCGAGCAGGCGCACCCCCATTTGCACCAGCGACTCCAGCAGCTCCGCTGAGTCTTCGGGCACCACCGTCACGAACAGGGCGTAGCGACCGGTGCGGCGACGGATGGCCTCGGCATAGGCCGGCACCTCCTCCCAGCTCCCGGGGGGCCTCCTCAAGCCGGCCTGGCGCAGCAGACGACCGTTCGCCATCGTCAGGCGGGTGGTGAGATACCAGGGAATGGCGAATTGCCGGCTCCCCAGCCGGCCGGAGGACCAGACCCCGGGGAGGTAGGCCTGCCCGGCGTCCGGCGGCAGCACGCTGTTGAGATCAAGGAGGCCCCCCCGGCTGGCCAAACCAGCGGCGAAGAGGGGGTTGAGATTCACCAGATCAGGGGCCGTTCGCGCGAAAACAGAGGCCAGCAGCTTGCGCTCCACCGAGCTCCAAGGCACATCCGTCCAGCGGACCGACAGCGGGCTGCCCGGGGGGCGCTGGCGGCTCCAGGCCGAGAGCACGTTGTCCATCCACGTTTGGAACCGGGGAGCCAGATCCAGGGTCCAAAGCTGCAGGGCCGGGGAGGGGGGTGAGCCAGTCCGGCGCGGGAGGGGCGCGCAGGCGCTGGCCCCCAAGGCAAGACCCGCCTGGCTCAGGCGTTTGAGGAGCGCGCGGCGCGTCAGGGAAGGGGAGGGCTCAACCACGCCAGTCCGGGTCGGCCCGTTTCCAGAGCAGCAGCAGAAGGGAGCAGACCAAGGGGGCCAGGAGGGCGGTCAGAAGGGTTTGGGCCAACATCACATGGATGCCAACCGTGGTCAGATCCTGCCAGGTCCATCCTGGCTGCGCCAGCAGGCTCGGATCTGGCCCTGGTCGACCATCTCCGTCAGCGAGGGGGGGCCGCCACCCCAAAGCCAACCACTGCAGCATCAAGGTGAGGTTGAGCAGGGCCGTGCCCCCCAAGGCCAGCAGTCCCAGGCTGAGGGGGCGCTCGATGGCGGGGCGACGGGAGCGGAGAGGCCCCCACCAGCGCGCCAGAAGAAGCAGGCCAGGGATCCAGCTCTCCAATCCGGGGTGCTGAGCGTCCATCAGCAGGCCAAGGACCAGCCCCAGCACAAGCGCTGAACGGCGGCCATCGGCCAGAGCCCAGGGCAGCAGCCACAACACGGGCCAGCAGGGCGGAACCCCCGCCAGGGTGAGCCAGGAGGGAGCGGCGAGGCCAACGAGGGGCACAACCAGAAGACTGGTCGCCAGCAGGGGTTGGCGCTGGAGAAGATCCATCAGGGACGCAACACCTGCACCCAGTCGACCGCCTGGATGGGGGCGATCAACTGAACCACGGCGACGGGAGCGGGGTCGGCGGAAGCATCCACCGCCTGGATCACGCCGACGGGCAGATTGGGGGGCACCAGGGTGCTGGCGGGGGAGGTCACCACCAGATCGCCGGGCCTGGCCTCGGGATCCTTGTCCAGGAAGCGCAGCAGCGGGCGGGCGCTGCCCACACCGGACAGCAGCCCCTGGTTGCGCGTCCGGTTCACCCAGACGCCCACGCGACTGGACGGATCGGTGAGAAGCGTGATGGTCGCCGTGGCCGGGGTGACGCTGGCCACCAGCCCGATCAATCCGCCCGGGCCCACCACAGCTTGACCGGCCCGCACGCCGGCCAGCGCTCCCCTGCCGATCACCAGCTGCTGCCACCACCCTCCGGCTTGGCGGGAGATCACGGGCGCGGAAACGGCCCGCTCCGCGTTGGAGCGTTGCAGGCCGAGAAGCTGGCGCAGGCGATCGTTGTCGCTGGCGAGGGCCTGAAGCTTGGCTTGATCTTCCGCCGTTCGCGCTGATCGCAGCCATTCCGACTGAGCCGGGCCCGGCCAGAAGGGGAAGCTCAACAAGGCGTACGCGTCATTGAGGAGAGCCCCCTTGCTCAAGCGCACGACCAGCAGGAGCAGGATCAGCGAGAGCAGGGCAGGCCAACGCCGCGGCCTCCTGCGGGAGAGGCTGGCGCGTCGCCAAGGGACCGGCATCGAATCAGGTGGCTGGCCTGGACTCGTCCGGACCCTCCAGGAGCCACTCGTACCGGGGAAAATCGTCCAGGATCAGGCGGGTGCCGCGCACCACACAGAACAACGGATCATCCGCCAGGTGGCTGAGGATGCCGGTTTCCTGGCTCACCAGATCGCAGAGGCCGCGCACGAGGGATCCACCACCGGCGAACATGATGCCCCGATCCACGATGTCGGAAGCGAGCTCGGGGGGCACCCGCTCCAGGGTGCGTCGCACCGCCTCAACGATCACCGAAGCGGTGTCGGCCATGGCCTCACGGATCTCCTGGCCCCGCACCTGCACGGTGCGCGGCAAACCTGTGAGCAGGTGTTGGCCGCGCACATCCTTGCTGAGCTGATCGTGACTCTCGTCGGGATGAACCGACCCGATCTCGATCTTGATCTCCTCCGCCGTTTGTTCGCCGACAACGAGATTGTGCACCTTTTTCAGATGCATGCTCACTGCGGCGGTGAATTCATCGCCCGCCACCCGCAGCGACTCGCTGAGCACGGCCCGGCCGTAGCTGAAGACAGCCACCTCGGTGGTGCCCCCCCCGATGTCCACAATCATGGTGCCCTTGGGCTCCATCACAGGCATGTCCGCGCCCAAGGCCGCCGCCAAGGCCTCATCCACCAGGAACACCTGGCGGGCATGAGCCTCGCCCGCTGCCCGCAACTCCCGCCGCTCCCCGGGGGTGACGCCGCCAGGAATGGCGATGAGCAGGCGCGAGGCCAGCACCTCCTCCCCGTTGTGCGCCTGTTGGAGCAGCGCCTGGAGCATGCGCGCGGCCGCGTCCGTGTCGGAGATCACGCCATCGCTCAAAGGGCGCACGGCAATGATGTCGCTGGCTTTGCGGTTAAGGCCTGTCGTGACATCCCCGGGGGTGCGTCCGAGCATGGTCTTGGCGACCTGACCCACAAGGGTGGTGTTGCGCTTCAGGTCCACAGCGACCACGGAGGGCTCGTTGAGGACCGCCGTTTTGTCCGCCCCCTCAATCCAGACCAGCGTGTTGGCCGTGCCGAGATCGATGCCGATGTCGCGATCACGGGTGATCTGAAGGCGATTGAAAAGCACGCGACCACTGGAAGTCAGGCCGGATCATAAGGTTGAGAATCCAGCGCTCCGAACAACCCTGACACCTGTGTGTGACAACCGGGATCGAGGGTGGAACTGGAAAAGCAAGCCCCCCGGGAGGGAGGCCAAACTTGATCCATTCATTCCCAGGAGACTCCGCCATGGGCGTCAACTCCATCACTCTCGTCGGCCGTGCCGGTCGCGACCCGGAAGTTCGTTATTTCGAATCCGGAAGTGTGGTCGCCAATCTCACCCTTGCCGTCAACCGCCGCTCGCGAGACGACGAACCCGACTGGTTCAATCTTGAGATCTGGGGCAAGCAGGCCCAGGTGGCGGCGGATTATGTCCGCAAGGGCTCCCTGCTCGGAATCATCGGATCGTTCAAGCTTGACCGCTGGACGGACCGCACGAGCGGCGAGGAGCGCAGCAAACCCGTGATCCGCGTCGATCGGCTGGAACTTCTTGGCAGCCGGCGGGACGCTGACAGCGGGGACAGCGGCTTCGGGGGCGGGGAGCCCAGTGAGGAGGAAGTGCCCTTCTGAGCCCCGCAGGAGCGGATCGGCCTCCAGCAAACGATCAACGGTTGGTGCTTCGCGCTCGTTCGGGGGCCAGGGTCAAGTTGGGGGCCCTGGTTTGCCAGCCCGGGGGTCGGTGGCTCAATGGGAATCGGCCCGCCGCTTCCAAAGGCGAAGCGCCAACGCGACCGCTCCAGCCAACGCCGCCACCAGCAACAGCACCTTCACCACCTTGGAGACCGGCTCGATCCACTGCTCCACTCGGCTGTATCCCTCGCCGAGCAACAGGCCCGCCACGGTCAGCAGCAGAGTCCAGATCAGGCTTCCTGCCGTGGTCCACAAAAGAAAGGGGGCCAAGGGCATCAGTTCAATGCCGGCGGGCACGGAGATCAGGGTGCGGATGCCGGGGATCAGCCGTCCCCAGAACACCAGGGCGGTGCCGTGGCGGTTGAACCATTGGCGACTGCGATGCAACTCCTTGGGGCTGATCCCCAGCCAGCGGCCATGGCGTCCCAGCCATTCCTCGATCCGCTCCTCATTCACGAGGCGCCCGATCCCGTACCAGGGGAGCGCCCCGAGGACGGTACCAAGCAAGCCAGCCAGGACCACGGGAATCAGGGCAAGTTTGCCCTGCTGCACGTAGAACCCTCCCAGCGGCATGATCAACTCGGAGGGGATCGGTGGGAACAGGTTTTCCAGAAACATGGCCCCGAAAATGGCCCCGTACCCGGCCAGGGGGTTGGCTTCCACCGCTTCACTGATGAACTCGGGAAGCTTCTGGACCAGTTCAATTGCCACGACGAGCAGCCTGTTTGTTTGATTGTTCCATGGGGGGCGCGGCACCTCCGGAGAGGTCCCACCAGCCCAACAGCTGGGCGCAGGGGCTGGGACGGCTGACCGCTCTGGCTAAAGTTGAGGGAGGCAATCTTCTCTAAACAGCCCAAGAGATGGACAGATGATGCCGTCCACGACGCTCTGCACGCCCCCCTTCACGTCCATCGTGATTTGCACGCGGAATCGTCTCCAAGCCCTGCAGAACTATGCCCTGCCATCCCTTGAGGCTCTGGACTATCCCTCGTTTGAGGTGGTCATCGTCGATGATGCATCCACGGATGGAACAGCTGACTTTCTGCGTCATTATTGCCAAACCGTTGATAACGTCAAGACAGTTCGCAACCCGCAGGCCAAGGGATTGTGTAACGCCAGAAACGTCGGCATCGCCAACAGCAAAGGCGAAATCATTGCTTTCATTGATGATGATTGCGCCGTTTCCCCCAGCTGGATGCATGAGTTGGTGCAGGCCTACTCCGCAGACGACATCGCCGTTGTTGGAGGAGTAAGCTTTCGCGGTGATAGCCAAGAGATTTATATTAATGATCGTCACGCCTGGGGATGCAATATGTCATTCAGGGCTTCTATTTTCAAAAGGTTTCGCTTTGATACCGGGCTGAAATATTCTCACTATGCTGACGAGACGGATCTGATCGGGCGCATTCTCGCCCATGGATACCGGCGCGTGATTGCTAAGAAAGCCCTTGCAAAGCACTATGTGGAAGCCGCTGCATACCGCAGACAGGTCCCCCTGAGCAGCTATCTCAACTATCACTACCTCAATGCCAAGAGAGAAACGCTTTGGGGTTATTACAACTATGTATTCAATCATTCCCTGAAACATGTGGCCATTGTGGAATATGGCCTTAACTTCAAGGGGCAACAGCGATCAAAAGCCATCACATTGGTTGAAGTGATCAGGAAAGTCTCCTACTACCTCTATGTCTTTCTGCTAGAAATACCTGTTTCGGCAAAAATCAAACACGCCAAGGAAGAACGGCTTTTTCGGGCCAATCCCTGAAACTGGTTGGTTTGTCGTCGAGGGTGGCGTGTCGAGGAGGTTGGCTTGTCGTCGGCCAGAAGCAGTCGAAAAGATAAAAAAAGGCTTCTCCGTGGAGAAGCCTTGAACTGAACAGGGTTGAAACTGATGGGAATCAGTAGCGATAATGCTCGAGCTTATAGGGGCCTTCAACCGGGACGTTGATGTAGGCGGCTTGTTCGGGGGTCAGCTCGGTGAGCTTGGCGCCGATCTTGTCGAGGTGGAGCCGGGCCACCATTTCATCGAGGTGCTTGGGAAGCACGTAAACCTGCTTATCGTATTGAGCCCCCTTGGAATAGAGCTCAATCTGAGCCAACACCTGATTGGTGAAGGAGTTGCTCATCACGAAGCTGGGATGACCGGTGGCGCAACCGAGGTTGACCAAACGTCCTTCGGCGAGCAGCAGGATGCGATTGCCGCTGGGCAGAATCACATGATCCACTTGGGGTTTGATGTTTTCCCAGGTGTACTGCTTGAGGGAGGCAACGTCGATTTCATTGTCGAAGTGGCCGATGTTGCAAACGATGGCCTGATCCTTCATTTGAACCAGGTGTTCATGGCGGATCACCTGGAAGTTCCCCGTGGCGGTCACAAAGATGTCCACATCGTTCACCACGTCGTCGAGACGAACGACGCGATAGCCCTCCATGGCCGCCTGCAGGGCGCAGATCGGATCGATCTCGGCGATCATCACGGTGGCGCCAAGTCCCCGCAACGATTGGGCCGAACCCTTGCCCACATCGCCATAACCCATGACCAGGGCCACCTTGCCGGCAACCATCACATCGGTGGCGCGCTTGATGCTGTCAACGAGGGATTCACGGCAACCGTAAAGGTTATCGAACTTGCTCTTGGTGACGGAATCGTTGACGTTGATGGCAGGGAAGGGAAGTTCACCGCTCTTCTGAAGCTGGTACAGCCGAGCCACACCTGTTGTGGTTTCTTCGGTCACACCCTGGATAGTGGCGCGAATGCGGGAATAGAAGGTCGAATCCACGGCCAACTTGGCACGAATGGATTTGAACAGCGCAATCTCCTCTTCGCTTCCTGGATGGTCAAGAACCGACAAATCTTTTTCAGCCTTGCTGCCAAGGATCACCAGACCGGTGGCATCACCACCATCATCCAAAATCATGTTGGGCGTGCCGCCATCGCCCCACTCGAGGATGCGGTGGGTGAAGGCCCAATATTCATCCAGGTTTTCGCCCTTGTAAGCAAAAACAGGGATGCCGGCGGCGGCAATGGCGGCTGCGGCGTGATCCTGGGTGGAGAAGATGTTGCAGCTGGCCCAGCGCACTTCCGCGCCGAGGGCAACCAGGGTCTCGATGAGAACGGCGGTCTGCACCGTCATGTGCAGGGAGCCGGCGATGCGAGCTCCCTTGAGGGGCTGCTCGGCTCCATATTTGGCGCGCAGGGCCATCAGGCCCGGCATTTCAGTTTCAGCGATGGCCAACTCCTTGCGGCCAAAGTCGGCCAAACCGATGTCGGCAATCACATAAGAGCTGGTGGCCTGCAAGTGGGGAAAGGCCTGGGCGGGAGCCACGGGCGTCGCGACCATGAAAAAACTCCTTAAGAGTGGGATGGCAATATCTGCGGAGACGCCGAGGCTTCGGGCTCGCTGAGGGGGAAATCTACAGGCATGGATGGGATTAACGCGACCGAGGTGTGCCATCTGGTGGATGCGGACGCCACCCGGGCCCTGGGCCGCAGGCTGGCCAGGCGGCTGCTGACGCAGGCGCTGGAGGAGCCTGCGACGGCGCTGCCACCGCTGCTGCTGTTGCGCGGCGACCTGGGCGCGGGCAAGACTTGTCTGGTGCAAGGACTGGCGGAGGGACTCGGCATCGAGGAACCGATCACGAGCCCCACGTTCGCGTTGGCCCACCATTACCGAGGAGAGACAAGGATCCAGCGCTCGACCAACGGCGCCCCGCTCAGCGCCCAGGCCTCTGCGACGGACACCTGGATCCACGTGCCGACCGCCCTGGTGCACCTCGACCTGTATCGCCTGGAGCAGCCCGCCGCCGCCGCCGAACTCTTTGCCCAGGAGGAGGAGGAGGCGCGCACATTGGGCGCGGTGTTGGCCGTGGAATGGCCGGAGCGGCTTGCGGTCCTTCCGCAGCCCTGCTGGCAGGTGGAACTGAAGGTAGCGGGAGAGGGGCGCGAGGCGCGGCTCCTCAGCCCGGGGATGCCCACCGGCTTGAGGACGTCACCCCAGCTCCAGGCAGGCCAGGCCGTAGACCTCGGTTGAGGACATCGCCGGAGCCCGGCCCCGATACATGCGCACCGTGCGGGACAGGGGAGCGAAACCCAGAGACTCCAAAACCTCAGGGGCATGGGGATTGGTGCCTGGCGCATCGATCAACACAAGGCCGGGGTGGTCCTGCAACAGCCCCTCCAGCAAGGCGCGGGCCGCAGCGGGGTAATCCGCCACAAGAGGACCGATCCGCCAACCTTCACCGCGCTTCAGCAGGCAGGGACGGATGCGCCCGAAGCCATGGCAGGTGCCCTGCCGATCCACCAGCGCCTGCACCGTGCCGATCGGGTGGTGGAGCCACTGGCGCAGGAAGTGGGGGCGTGGCGTGGCTTCTCGCTGGGCATCAAAGCGCTGAACGGCGCGATCCGGAATGGCGTCTTTCGCCAGCAGACACCAGGTGGAGCCGGAGGTTGGAGCCGGGAGCGGATCCACCACGCTCGCGGCTGCGCCACCGAGCCGCTGCCACCGGGTCGTGGGAGAGGCGGGCACGAACCCCCATCCCGCGTAATCCTCCGCCCGGTCCAATGCCGCCTCGAGTCCGATGCAGGGCAGATCAGCCAGATGGTTCAGGGCATGGCGCCAGAGCTGGATTCCATAGCCCTGGCCTCGCTGGTCCGGCACCACGAGGAACAAGCCGATGAAGCCGTAAGAGGCGTTGTATCGGACGCCAGCGATGCAGCCGACCGGCACGCACCCCAGCCAGCCCACCCACACCCCCTGTCGATCGGTTTGGCGATAAATCGCCACATCCCCTGAACCCGGGGCAAATCCCTCTTGCCGTGCCCAAGTTGTGACCGTTGGAATGTCTGCCGGCGAAAGGGGACGGATCGTCAGCAACGAAGCCATCTTGACTCACGCCTGTAGGGCTTCATGTGTTTCTCTATGCGCGTCCTTGTCAATGGCGGGATGCAGATCCTCCAACCAAATTACTTTATCGGCATAGGACTGAAGATCGGGAGATAAATTCTCCTGAGAGCCACAAATCCAAACCTCTTTGAGCCGATCCGACTTGACATAAGAGATCGCATCTTCAAAATCGCCATCCCCAGCTGAAAGGATCAGTCGGTCATAGGCTACTTGCGCGGCCATCTTGACCATCAGCGTGGCGATCCCCACATCGACACCTTTTTGTACCTCGCGTATAAATTCCTCACCACAATGCTTGCAGTGGACGTGAAGCTCCTTCAAGCGATAAAGCTGAACGCGAATTTTTGGTCCGCGCGGAGGGGCGGATTTCAGCCAGGTGTGGAATGCATTTTGTGCCTCGGTGGCGGGATCTCGCGTGGAATTCAGATAAAACGCTTCGTGGATGACTCCCCCATTCAGGCGCTCCAGTTCCAGGCGCAGTTTGAGATAGTCGAAGGGTTGCAGACGATTGTGATTGAAGAGATACGCGCCATCGATGATCCAGACCGTTTTCATGACGCTCGCCTCGCTCGTTGTTCCCTGACCAGCACCGGAACACGCTTGAAGGCGGGTGTGCCACTGTCGGGATCGATCACAGGCCGCATGAGCACATTCGCTTCCGGATAGAACATCAACGCCGCGCCACGGCGGATCGAGCCAGGTATCACCTCGATGTCCTCCAAGGCCCCGGCTTCACCCTGCACCTGCACGCGAGCATGAGCCCTCAGGCCGCTGCTGGTGATGTCTTCTGGATTCATCAGGATCGTCTGGCGGTGCAGCATGCCTCGTGTTTTGTCAAAGTTCTTGTAGACAACGGTGTTGTGCTGACCGTAGCTGCGGGCGGTGATCAGGCTCAACACCAGCCCGTGTTCTCCCTCTGCCAAGCCACCAAAGTGCTCGGCCTCCGGCAAGGTCAGATCTGGCAGGGGGGTGATCGCCAACCGCGCCCGACCCGTGGCGGTGGCAAAGCGAGGTTCGTGAAACACCCGACCACCCACTTCAAATTCGCGCCGATCCTCATCAATGTTGGCCAGAGCTTCATAACCTGGAACGGTGCGGGCAATCAGCGCACGAACGTAGGTGGCATCGTGCAGCCGCCGCCAATCGATCGGTGCATCGCCATGAAGACGGTGGGCCAATTCGGCGAGAAAGGCCACTTCACTGATCAATTGACCACTCCGGAGATGGCTGCTGCCAGGCTCATTGAGGCGAACCCAGTTGTTACCTGATTCCACCGTGGTGCGATGGGGGGTTTCAAATCGGTTGAAGACGGGCAAGAGAAGCGTTTGGCGGCCCGCCACCCCATGGAAATGACCGGTGTTGGGTTTGGTGGCCAGATAGAAAATGGTGTCGATCTTGGCAAGGGCGCGGCGGGCCTGGGCGCTGTCTGGGTTCGCTCCATACAAGTTGCCTCCGAGGCACAGCAGGGTGTCTACGGCGCCACGATCCGCCGCTTCCACCAAGGCGCGCGTGTCGTATCCGCGCACAGGGCTGAGAGGTTTGCCAAGCAGTTTCTCCAGGGCTTGGCGCATGGGCTCTCGCAGGCGGATGGTCACGCCCATCGAGCCAAAACCTTGCACGTTCGAATGGCCGCGAATCGGCATGGTTCCTGCTCCCGGCCGACCGACATGGCCTGTGAGCACAGCGGTGTTGGCAATGGCTCGCACGTTGTCCGTGCCATTGGCGTGGTGGGTGATGCCCATCGCCCAGGCAAACACCACAGCCCGGCAGGCAGCCAAGCGGCTGGCGGTGTGGGCCAACTCCTCACGACTGAGACCGCAACAGGTGGTGATCGCTTGCCAGGAGGTCCTCTCAATCTGGCCGATGAGGTCCTGCCAGCCCTCGGCATGGGCCTTCAGAAAGTCCCAGGCGATGGCGCCGCTCTCCAACAGGGCTTTTTGGATGCCGAGGAACACGGCCACATCCGAGCCGGGGGTCGGTTGCAGGAAGAGAGAGGCGATCGCGCTGCCACCGCCCAACATGGACCGGATCGGGAAGGCCGGTGAGCCGAAGCGAAGAAGGCCCCCTTCCAACAGGGGATTGATGACAATGACCGTGCCACCGCGCTCGCGCAAGCGGATCAGCTCATTCATCAGGCGTGGGTGGTTGGCCGGTGCGTTGGACCCCACGAGCACCACCCCATCCGCCTGCTGGAGGCTCTCGAGGCTGACATTCGACGTGCCGCTTCCGAACACCTCCGTCAGACCGACAGTGGAGGGGGCGTGGCAGAGGTCGGAACAATCGGCCAAATTGTTGGACCCCAGCGCGCGCAGCAACAGCTGCAGCAACCAGGCCGCCTCGTTGGAAGAGCGTCCGGAGCTGTAGGAAGCCACCCGCTCGGGCGCTGGCTTGCGGAAGGCGGCGCCGGCAAGGTCGTGGACCTCATCCCACGACAAGGGTTCGTAATGTGAATGGCCTTCCCGGAGGATGAGGGGCCGATCAAGGCGTCCCAGCCGATCGCATTCCGCTGATGTGAGCTGGCGCAGAACGTCCAAATGTCTTCCGGAGAAGACGTCTCCGGAGACGGCCGGCTGCAATTCGGCACTGATGGCCTCCACGCTCTTCAGACAGCGTTGCAGCGGCTCCCCCAATTCATCGCGAAATCCGCCATTCTGCCCCCCGGTTCCCCAGGCGCAGGAGAGACAGGCACTTTTATGCGTCAGGGTCTGCCAGAGTCGCGGTCCTGTGGGAGACAAAGTAGCCCGCGCCCAGCCATCGATCAGGGGCCAGCCGCCGCCGCTGCTGGCGTCCTCCGGGGTTGGCGGGCTGCTGGAATCTGGGGGCATGGACAACCTTCCCAACCGAGTCCAGGGTACGGCGATTCGCAGAGCGATGACGAGGTCTGAGCGATCGCACGTCAGCCATCTCGGCATGACGGGGACAGCCAAGAGGCTGAGAATCCGCGACCAGACCGGCTGCCGTTGCTGGGGTTTTCAGGGAAGAAACCACAGCGGTGGGGCTGTAGGCACACGCCAGCTCGTGGTGGGGCTGGAGGTGAAGCCATCTCGCGGCGGGAAGCCTGCCCGTTGGCCTGGGCCGCTCCTGTGCCCGCAGGGCCGTTGGACCTCCATGAGATGCGCCTCAAATGCGCGTCGGATTGGGGCCTGAGTGCAGGGGGAAGCCGGGAGCCACAACGAGCAGCAGCTGGCCATGGAGGGGATGCGAGATGCGAGGCCTATTTCTTGATGCAGACACAGCTATTCCCCATCCAGAAGATTCCCTCAATACTGGACGCAAGTTGATAGTCAGATTCAGAAAGATTGTAGAGTTCTTGGATCGAGGGACTCGGGTAGGCCAACCAAGATTCGCCCACCACGCATCTCGATAGAGCAGCAAAGAAATCCAGCGCATCTTTCATGTCAAGATTCAGAGAGTAGCTGTCTCGCACGCTTGCATCCGTCGAGGTGCATAGATCTTCCATAATAAACAAGCCTCCCGGCTTGACCCTTGGAAATAGACTTCTAAAACTCATGATCTGATGCAACCAAAAATGCGACGCATCGTCGATAACAAAATCATAATCGATAGCACTTAATCCATCCAAGAACGCCTGGCTGCCCAAGTCGCCAACATGAACAAGGAAACCCTCTTGACTAAGGTTCATCGCGGATTCCTTAATATCAGCAACATGGATATTTGTTCCAGCGGGAAAATACTCTTTCCAGGCTCGAATCGATGCTCCAATGTTGTCGTCGGGTCCCGCTCCAAGCTCCAAAATGGATATTTGTTGACCCGCCGGGACCAGACTCAAAAAGCGATCAAGAAAAAATTGATATTTTTTCAGAAGATCGCCTCCCTTGCATGCCGCTCCAGAGGGATGCAGCCAGGTGGTCGCTTTGTTAGTATTATATTTTACCCCGGCGATGTTCAGGCGGGTGAGATCGTCAAAAAACATCGAAAAGATCCTTGATGACCTTTAAGCATAAATTCAAGCCATACGGGCTGAGCAGGCCATGCATCGCAGGGGTTGCATAAAGTAACAACATAGAGGGTCGTCTTGTGCCGTGGCCAACGATGCGCGGATTGGCACGGATCACAACCTCAGTGCTCAGCGCCGATTGAATACCCTATTGGCAGGGGGGGGGGATTTTAACCAGGGGAGCGAGAAGGATCTCACGAAAAGATCTTTGATCCCATTGTCCAAGTTGTCATGAGGATAGAAAAGAGCCGCTGTACCGAGGAAAGAAGACCCTAAAGATGATGCCACGATGGTGGATCAACGAAAGCAAAGCCTGCCAACAAATCAACCCCAATTCAGCTTAATGCCAATGGGACGAGAGTGCCACTGGATAGCATGATGAAGCGACAATATATTCTTTAACCAGTTGAATTTGCCCAGGCCACATGGCTTCGAATTTATTTTTAATCACAGGACTGCCAAGCAACAGCAAATCATAGGGCTGATTGTAAATGGCGTTATAGTTGCAGTCGTTATTATGACTCTGCATAGCTTCATGTCCTTTACAGTAGGCTGAACACTTAAACCCGTAAGACTCCAACATACGCGTCAATTGCGTTTCATATCCTACAACAACGTTCAACAGCTTGTCCTCATCGGCAATGGCATACCAGAAGCCCTTAAATGCACTGGATTGAAAAACATGTTTCTTGAAAACCATAAAGAATGACTGTATATGACGCGGAATCTTTTGTTGCGAAAGGGATTGCGCTTCCGGCCGATTGGAGTTGGAGATTTCCGGGAAAATAGTCAAGCCCCAAAAATCACATTGTTCGCTTTCCATGGAGGAAAAAACACGATTCCAGGGAACGAATGGGCCTAGGCAGCTGGAGTTAGCAAGAACAAGCTCATCATATTGATTTAAGTTATCATCACCAATCTCTTGCAATGCATCGCGCCATGCCCCAAAATCATAGCCAAGATTATCTCGAACAATGAGCCTGGAGCAATGCTGGGCGATGATTGATTGTTGGTCTGAGTGGATAGGCGAATTACTAACAAACACCAGTTCATCTACGAACTCATGCAACGACTGAATATAGTGCAAGGCCTCGGCTGAGATGTGAGAATTAGGAGTGTAGCTCACATAAATACAGAGACGCTTCGTTTTCGTCTCTGTTGGCTTGGAGGATGCGTAGCGAAAGAATGTCTCATAATTATAGGTGTTGTTGCGCACAACATAGGGCAAAACGCGTTCAATCACATGCTCAAGCCGATAGTTTGATTCGCCATGATTTTCCTTGAATTTTTCATATGTAAGCTTCATTGCAAATAATGGCTTGAGTGCGCTTGCGCGAACCCAATAGAAACTTCCTGCTGGGAAATAAGGAGTATCTGGCAGCGAGGGTACCGCATCCGCTTCTGCAAACAAACGATCAAGAAAATCCTGACACCAGTTCATTTGCTCATGATCTCCCCAACCAGCATGCGGCTTCAAAGGGGGATAGATCGGGGGACTCACCAAACCAAGCGTTGCATTGTCAGCAAAGTTGGTCAGGATATTTGCAACATGTTCAGGTGAGCCTAAGCAGTGATCCAGCAGATATTCTCTCCACAAGTGCCCCCACCATACAGATCCCGATCGTTTACCGTGCAAATGCAAAAGAACATCATATTGATCCACATAGTCAACAAGCTCAATCAGAAAAGGAGCAATATCCATGCCAATATTCGGTACATGGATAACATTCACTCTCTTTGCAAATGCAACTTTAGCGAAGCATGCCGAGACCAACTCTTCGACCTTGGGATTAACAATCGTAAGATATAAATCAAACGGGACTGGTATATTCTCCAGGTAAGAATAAATTTGGTCAATCGCATCAATGTAGTAGAGGTGCAGGTGAACGGCTACACTTATTTTCTTCTGTAGAGCGTTCTCTTGGCCTAAATTGGTGGTATTGTTTAATCCCGTCCGGAAGATGCATGGCCTCCTCTCAGATGGAATGTGCGCCATGGCGCGTGACAATGCATTGATATTAGCAAAGCCAAAACGTTGATCGGGCTCGAGATAAGTACCTTCTGCCCATTCGTTCCAAGCATTGATAAAAATAAATCGCTCATCAACCGGCTGCCGATCGATTGTGTACTGCCAAATGTGTCTACACCAAGCATAAAATCGATCAATACTATAATTGACCCATACAGAGAATCCCTCTTGCCTTCTTGCAGAATTATCCCAGCTCATCATGGCTGTTCGATAGATTGGAAAAGGGAGAGAATCAGCAATTGATTGACTATGGGTGATACTTTCCACCAAGGTCTTGTAATCATAAAGGTGAAAGTCTGAGGCATTGGAGTGATAGTTTTTTTCGTCCAGCTTCTTTAAAGCGCCAACTTGACGAGGGGGAAACTCAATAAATCTGTCAATATATGGCAATTCAAGCGTAGTAAATTGGACATCATAAACCGCCCAAACACTTATTTTGCCAATTCCATTATTTGCACACCAATCACGCCAAGATGAGATGACTCTCTCCGGGTCAGGGATGTCCAGTAGCTTGTAGACAATAAGAACCGGATCGCCGTTCAATCGGACATATCTTGGATCAGAGAAGAATTTCGCCACATCTTGAATGAAGCCAATCTCCCAACCTTTATTATAGTCTTGTCCAATGAGAATATGATGATCTAAGCCATCCCATTTGCGTGTCCAGTTTTCATTGGCCCAACAGATGACGTATTCAAGGGGAATGTGTGGGTTCGCATAGAGATTTTCAATGGGCGTCTCAAGCAGGCGCTTGCCAGCGAACCAATAGTAATAGAAACAAAAACCATTAATATTTGCCTTTTGAGCAAGTTCCGCCTGACGCTCTAATGTAGATGCCTCGCTCAAATCGTAGTAGCCGATGGAATCATGGGGAATTCTCGGCTGGTAATGACCATCAAAACGCACTTTTGACTTGCTTGTATTTGACCATTCTGTAAATCCATCCCCCCACCACAAATCGTTCTCTGGAATTCGATGGAATTGCGGAAGATAAAAAGCAAAGAGTTTGACGTACGTATCTTTTGTATAGCGTTCTTCAAACTCTTCAAAAAAAGATCCGCAGACAAGTCGCTTACCAAGCGAGCGGCTACGATCTTCTTCCTCTAACGGCTCACCCAATTGCCTGAGAATGTCGGAGGCATAAGTGCGGAGGGTGGCTGGATATTCTGTTATGGCCAGGAGATCGGTACAAATTTTTATCGCTTGCGCGTGGTCTGAAGCCCGAAGTGCGTTGTTGAGATCAGAAATAAGAGCCATGTTGAAGAACTGGGATCAATCTAGGCGATTTGATGTTGAATAATGCAACCAATCTCTCCCTTCAATGGAAAGATTTGCACATCAAGAGTGCCTGGGAGCAAACTAAATTCAATACACTGTTCAAGAATAACTTTCAGGGTTTTAGGTGTAAAGTACCAGCAGTGTACATCAACATAGTCGCTGCTCGCAAATTCTTGCAGCGCTGCCTGAAGTCCAGGCTTGGCATGTGCCACTAATTTTTCGTAAGGATTTACGTGAGGGAGTTGATCATAGGCGATGGTAAAAAGTCTGTGTTCAAAAACACTTTTCAGTGTTGGCTTGGTACGGGATTCAAAGTGAGCCGCGAGGACTTCTGCCAGGGAAGATGGCGTCATAAACCGGTCAAAGCAGAAGCGATAATCCGGGACAATCGCATGATATTTTCCACCTGCATCCAGAAGATCGATGACATTTAAGAGATGGCCGATCAAATTCGGCTGATGTTCGAGAACATGGGACGAGAAAACAGCATCAAACTTGGCACCACGAGCATCAATCAATCCGTCTCTATAAATGTAATCAATGTTAGGAATATTTTCTGTTGATCCTCCCATGGCAATCGCACGCTGAGTCAATTGCTCTGTAGTTAGAACGTCGGCATACTTTATGCTTTGATCCGAGCACCGGTAGGCAGGATTATAAAATGGGCCGATCTCAATCAGCCTGCTTTGGCGTGGATCAAGCAGTTCCAAGAAGGCTTGGCGCGTATCAATAGAAGAGGCGAGAATGGAATGATCAAGGCCCAGCTTCACCCAGTGAGCATAGAGCGAATCAAAATCAGCATCGAGGCTTGATATATCAACGCAACTTTGATGCAACAGATGTTGGGTATAAATCTGAGGATCAAAATCTAAGCGCCGAGACTTTAAGCTGGTTATGCTTGTCATGATCGAAAGGATGATGAAGGTTTGGTTATCTCTAGTAGGGGCGCATGCCACCCTTTATCCCTTGCATTAGATCATTTTTCCTATGCAATTGTTTCAGTTTCTCACTATAGCATGCAGGGCTGATTCAGAGTGTTATCCAGTCGATGGCTCAGGCCTTCGTCTTGCCATCTCCAGCACCGTCGTGATGTCGTGGGACACCCTCTGCATTCCAGCGCGGATTGATGCAAATCCCCTCAGACGCAACAGGTTCAATGCGACAGTTCGGAGACATCCCATCACACCAGCTCCATTGCCTCGGTAGCGATGGGCGTCCTCCTTGAGTTGCGTGTCGCGGATCCAATGCCACCCCTCGATACTCCAGCGGTCTCTCACCAGTTGCAGCAGTGCTTCTGGGGTTGTCCTGATGCTTGTGAGAAAGGGGTGTTTCGCGTTGAACGGCTTGCCGTCGCGGGTTCCTGTGGTGGCGACCTCAACGATCCAGCTTGTGCCGAGCCAGGCCTGGCGGATGTGCTCAGGTGCCTCTTTCGCCTGCAGCGTCCAGGTGATGTCTCGGCCATGGCTGAGCTCATGATCCGTTGCCAGAAAAGAGATTTGGCGTTTCCCCTCGAATTGGCGCTGGATCTCGCGATGCAAGGTCCGCTGGTTGGCCTTTACCGTCAGCAGGAAGTCGGCGCCCTGCTCCTTGAGCTGTTGAAAAACGGTTTCTGGGTGTGCAAGGCATCCGCCTGGATCAGAAGGCCTTCCAGATCCAGCTCACCCAGCAGCTTTTTGAGTACAGCCCGCTCATGGTTCTCGCCCGTGGCATAGCAGGCCTGGCTGATCGCCAAACCCAACGCCGCTGAGTAGAGCGTCACCTGGGCAATGAACGTCGATCCGCCGCCCGCTGTGGGTGTGACCGAACCGCGCAGGGCTTTACCGTCGCAGATGAGTTGATCCAAACCCTCTGCGCCGTCTGGGATCTGAGCGATGGTCCAATCACGAATGGCCGCGCAGAGCGACGCGACGTCCATCTGCAGGAAGAAGTACCGGAACGCCGTATCCGATGGTGATCGCTTCAGTTCAATCCCAAGGGCGGTGGTTAGAGCCGTGTGGTGTCGGTTGGCGAACCGCTCAAAATCACGAAGGCTCTGGCAACCGCTGAGGATGCCGAGGACCGCGACCAACAGCAGGTACCAGGTGGGAATGCGGATGCCACGCCGCATTCGAGTGTCCGGGATGGAGCGCAGGAAGCTGATCAGATCGAGATCGGTTGTGGGAGCTTGCGTTTCGAGCATAAGAACGGAGCGGTCCTACAAAGGACACCGCAAGGTGAAGTCTCATGCCAGGGCTCTTGTGACGCACTTTAAATCAGCCCTGCTATAGCATGAGAGCACGAGCCAACTTTTGGTGGGCCAACCAACTTCTATCAAGCCACCGCAGCGACAAGGGCTGGAAAGCCACCTGATTCCCCGCTGAACATTTTGGGGAGGTCCAAGACATCCACATTCAGCATTTCTAGCCCCTCTTGGGGGCAGAACCTGACATCGCTGCCAAGAGCAGCGCTGAAGCGATCTCAATGGATAAGCCGAACACGGCCCCGTCCGGCTGACCGGCTCGTTGCATCTGAAAACAACAAACACGTTGCCAACTCTAATGGCTTCCTCCCTTACGGTCAGCCAACCTCAGATCGGGACAAGCCTGCCATGACCAGAATAGAGACGCGCGCAAAGACGAAATTCATGACCAGAAGAGTTTCTTGGTATTTCACGAAGAAAACGGCTTGATTCTGCAGACGTTTCCAGGGATATTGATTGCCGAGAAGATGGCCTATCTCTAGGCGCGATTGATCCCAACCTTTGCCACATCTAACACGGGCAAAACGATTGACTGTGTAGAATGGATTGTGGACACCAAATGCCACACAATCCAGTTCAAAGGCGTCAAGAGGTCTGCCCGAAAGACAGAGCTGGACTTTACTCCCAAGGGAGGCCACATCTCCCTTGATCGATACAATGTCTTCTTTTCTTCAGTTGCCATGTCGCTGTCCATGGTCAGCGATGATCCATCGATATCAAGATGGGGGTGGGCCTAGGGGCCATTTCGGAAAATGAAGAGACTCGGCCTTTTTGGTTGGCACACGCCCCACAGCAGCGCTACCAAGTCATTTATGCTCCCCACCCCCTGATGCCGCCAGCCAAAGTCACCACGGTTGAACCGAGCCCCTTCCTGACGGAGCCCGCCCCATCCGTGGCGGCCCCCCACACCCTCCAACAGCGCCTTTGGGACGACCTGACCCTGCTGGCCAAGCCCCGCCATGCCCAATGGGACCCGATAGGCCTCCTGGCGGTGAGCGCCTTCCTGCGGGAACGCCTGGAGGCCCTCGGCACCCTGGAGGAGCACCCTTCCAGCTGGGCGGCAGCCAGGGATTGAATTTTCTCCTCAAGCTGCCCGGCCAGAATCCCGGACTGCCCCCCCTGCTGGTGGGCGCGCACTACGACAGAGCGCCGCAAACTCCGGGGGCGGACGACAATGCCAGTGGCATGGCGGCCCTGCTGGGGTTGGCACGTCGCTGGCGAGCCCATCCCCCCCGCCGGCCCGTGTGGCTGGTGGCCTTCGATCAGGAGGAGGAAGGTCTGCTCGGCAGCCGGGCCATGGCCCAGCAATTGCGTACCGCCGGGCAGCGCCTCCAACTGATGGTGAGCCTGGAAATGCTGGCCTTCACGAGCGCGACACAGCGCTATCCCCACCCGGCCATGGGCTGGATCTACGGCAACCGCGGGGATTTCATCGCCTTGGTGTCCAACCTCGGCGCGATCCCCCTTCTGCCCGGACTGGCCAGGAAGGTCGGCCGTCACGTGACCACCAAGGTGCTCCCTGTGCCCCTGCGGGGCCGCTCCTTGCCCGACACCCGCCGCAGCGATCACAGTCCCTTCTGGGATCAGGGCTTCAATGCCTTGATGGTCACGGACACGTCCTTCCTCCGCAACCCCCACTACCACCAGCCCAGCGATGGCCTCCACACCCTGGATTTTCCCTTCCTGACGGCGGTGTGCGAAGGCCTTCACGCGGGCCTGGATTCCCTCTGACCTCCCAAACCCGCCTCTCCCTCCGCCACACCCTCACCGTCGCGCCGTTGACCCCGGAGGGGTTGGGGTTCGCAAGCCTCAGCCTCTCCGGCGCTCCCTGCGCATCCAGCTGATCCAATCGGCGGAGATGCCCTTCGGGCAGTCGGCCTCGCACTCCAGATGATTGCCGCAGTGTCCGAAGCCCTCGCGCTCCATCTGCTGTTGCAGAGCCTCCGCCCGCAGGCGCCGTTCCGGCTGGCCCTGGGGCAGCTGGCCGAGGTGGGCCAGCTTGGCGGCCACGAAGAGGCTGGCGGAGGCATTGGGGCAACTGGCCACACAGGCACCGCAACCTATGCAAGTGGCGGCATCAAAGGCGCTGGCGGCCGTCTCGCGGCCCACCTGGAGGCTGTTGGCTTCCGGCGCACTGCCCGTGTTCACCGAGCAGTAGGCCCCCGCCTCCAGAATCCGATCAAAGGCGGAGCGATCCACCATCAGGTCCTGCTGAACCGGGAAGGCCCGGGCACGCCATGGCTCCAGCACCAGCACCTGACCCTCGCGGAACTGGCGCAGGTAGAGCTGGCACACCGTGGTCTCCGCAGCAGGACCATGGGCCTGGCCGTTCACCAGAAAGCCGCAGGACCCGCAGATGCCCTCCCGGCAGTCGTGATCAAAGGTGATGGGCCGCTCTCCACGGGCGATCAGCCGCTCGTTGAGCACATCCAGGGCCTCCAGGAGGGAGAGATCCGAGCTCAATCCCTCCAGATGGTGGGTTTCCAGAGCGCCGGGCGCGTCAGCCGCGGCCTGGCGCCAGATCTTGAAGGTGAGCGACAGGGGCGTGGCCATCAGCGATAGGAGCGCGCTGTGGGCGTGAGCGCGGTGTAGGTGAGGGGTTCGGCATGGCGACGCGGGGGAGAGCCGCCGACGTGCTCCCAGGCGGCGATGTGGCTGAAGCGCCCGTCGTCGCGGAGGGCCTCGCCTTCCGGGGTCTGGTGTTCCTCGCGGAAGTGGGCGCCACAGGATTCCTCCCGGGCCAGGGCATCGCGCAGCATCAGATCGGCCAAACCGAAGAAATCCTCCAATCGCAGGGCCTTCTCCAGCTCGCCATTCAGGCCACCGCCCTCGGCATCGCTCACGCCGCCCTCCTCCGCAAAGCGCTGGCGCAGATCCTCCACCGCCGTGAGCGCCTGGCGCAGACCAGGCTCTGAACGGCTGATGCCGCAGGCCTCGATCATCAGCAAGCCCAGCTCCCGGCGGAAACCATCCACCGGCCGGGCTCCATGGCTTGTCGGGCGACAGCGAAAACTGAGCCAGAGGCGACACGAAAACTGAGCCATATGGAGGCCGAGCGATTGACGCCAGCGACCGCCGACCAGGGTCCACTGGCCCCTGGCGAGACCGACACACGGATGCCATCAACCGGCGGCGTCGGCTTTGGCGTGGCCCGGACGAACCGGTCTGGAGCACCACGGGGTCTGGCAGCTCTGGAGGGCGCGATGCAGACCCCGGAGGACGTGCTTGTGATGCGGCAGCTATTGGAGCGTGGTTGGAGCCGCCGGCGGATCGCGGCGGAGCTGGGGATCTCGCGTAACACACTGGATCGCT
>JBJOHA010000015.1:0-18504 GCA_046047935.1 Cyanobacteriota bacterium | reverse complement strand
ATTCCGCCACTGCTGTGACGCCGCCAAAGTTCAAGCGCCGGTGGGGGCAGATCACAAGCACCCGCCAGTGCTCGATCGCGCTCTCCTGCTCCACCACCCTCGCGCTCTGGGCATAGAGCCGGCGCAGGAAGCGCGGATCCGCCGCCATCTGCGCCTCCAGCATCACCACCGGCAATTCCGCCGCCTGCGCTGGCGGGTGGACCACGCCATCAAGGCGATGTTCCCGCTCTTTCACCACCGGCGCCGAAAAACGCCAACCGAGGGCCTCCGGCGGCAAATCCTTCTGCAGCTCAAGAATGCGATCGGGGTGCTGTTGAAAGAGCCAGTAGAAAAGCTTGTCGCTGGCGCTCACGGGGGCGATCCGAACTGGAGTGGGTTCAGGATCCCATCAGCGGGCTTGGTGAGCCTGCTCTTTGCTGAGCTCGTTCCTGGGGATTCAGCTCAGCTGAGCCGCCCTGCCGCCTCCAGCGACGGCCGCCCGTCACAATGGCGTTCCCCTGGCCTTCTCCTTTGGATGGGCTTTGATCCCCGCCGCTGGCAGACGCCCCCCCGCGGCCGGCCGATCACCGCCAACGTGGACGCGATCCTGGCGGAGAACGAGGCCCTGCGCCAAGAGGTCTGGGCGTTGCGGCAGCAGCTGGAGCGGCTGCGCGCGCAGGCCGCCAGCCGGGGCAGCAGTGACGGGGCGCTCGTCCTCACGGTGGAGCAGGTGGAGCGCTGGAGCCAGGTCATGGCGCGCCACCCCGCTTGGACCGCTCTGCGGTTGGGGCCTCCTGGTGGTCTGCGGGGTCTCGTGGAGGCCTTGCGGCGCCACTGGTGGAATCCCGCGCTCACCCTGGAGCAGGAGATCGATCGCCAAAGTCCTGGCCTTGGCCAGGCCTTGGAGCGCGCCCTGCGCGGTCCCCACAGCCGAGGCCGCTGGGCCGTGCGGGCTGCCTTTGCCCTCTACGGCCCCCGTGCGATGGAGTGGCTGGATGAGGAGCCCTTGCGCGTGGTGGAGGAACTGGCTCGTCGCGTGGAGCGGCTTGACCGTCGCCAGGGCCCGGATCCCCAGCACCGCCAAGGCCCTGCGCAGACGGGGGGGCAAGAACAGGCGTCGCGGCATGGACAGGAGCGACGACGCGGCACGCGCACCGCCAACCACAGCGAGGCCACCGGCTCGCGCTCAAGGAGAGGGGCGGAGGTTGGATCTGGCGCCCGGAAGGGCTCACCGCTGGATCCCCTGCGCCATCAGGCCCTGAACCTGCTGGGCCTCGACCCGGACGCCTCACCGCAGGCCATCAAACGGGCTTATCGCCACCTGGCCAAGGCTCACCATCCGGATCTCGGAGGGGACGCGGAGGCGTTCCATCGCGTTGAGGCCGCCTATCGCCTGCTCCTGCGTTGAGGTCGCAGCCCTCTGCGACTGGCGAGCCGTCTGCAGCAGACCCGTGTGCAGACGCCTCCCGTCCCAGTGCCCATTCCCCATGTGCCCATTCCCCATGTGGGCGGACCGCAACTGTGCTGGGGAACAGCACAGCCCATGGAGGGTGCGGTAAGCGATGAGGACGGTTATACGATTGAAATCGCATTTGTGAACGTGATGTTAAAGGAGGGAAGGTGAATGATGCTGTCGGTGGACTCGTTGAAGCCGGCAATATTGTCATTGAAGGCGATGAACGTTCCCGAGAAGCCGATGGCAGTGAACGCGCGTGAGCTGTTGGCGGTGAAGGAGAAGATGTTGAGAATGGAGCCGACCTCAGGCGCGGACAAGCCGCGAGCGATTCCGTTCGAACTGTTGAGGGTCGCCGTCAGTGCTCCAGGCCAGACGCGGATGGAGGGGGGCTGATGAAGTCGGGCTGATGAAGGGTGGGCTCAAACGGACCAGATGTCCTGCAGCTGCACAACCAAGCCTGCAAACGGTTCACCAGCCTCCAGACGGTCAGGGTTGTCCAGTCGCACCGCCATGCCCTTTTCGCCGCTCTTCCAGATCTCGACGGCCCGCTCCTCCGGCAGCAGCAGCCAGCCCAGGCAGGCCCCATTGGCTTGGTAGAGATTCATCTTGCGACGGAGAGCCGTCACGCCGCGGGGCCCCCCGTCGCCGGGACTGGCGAGCTCAACGAGGAGATCGGGGCAAAGGGGCGGGAAGCTGCGGCGCTCCTCCGCCGTGAGGGCTTGCCAGCGGTCGAGACGCACCAACGCGGCATCGGGGCTGAGCACGGAGCCATCGGGCAGGCGGAAGCCTGTGGAACTGTCGAACACCCGCCATCCGCCTGCGCCAGCACCATCGGCCCAGAGCAAAAGCCGCTGGCCAAGGCGGAGGTTCCTGGCGCCTGTTTCTCCTCCCGTCGGCGTCATGGCGATCACGTGACCAGCGGCGTCCAGCTCCAGCACAGCCTCGGGATTGGCCTGGCAGACCCGCTCGAACTGCTCGGGCGTCAGCCGCAGATCCCAGGGCAGCCGCAGTGGCTCCAACGCTGTTTCCAGCGGGGTCTGGCCAGAAGTTCGGGCTGGGGCCGGGGAGGCCAGGGACATGGCTGGCGCCTGACTTATATCAGCTTATGTGGGGTGAGGCTTGGAGGCAGCTTGGCAACCCGGGGGAGATTCATTGTCAGGAGCGCATGGTTGGTGATGGGAAGGAGCGGCAGGGATGCGAGAGCAAATGCGAATCAAACCCGCCACCCACCCCACAGCTCCCGGCTTGGGCCCTCACCCCCCGAGGTAAGCCATCTCCGCATGCGGTGTCGGCGGGGCAGTTCCACGGCGCCAGGCCTCTTGCCGCTCCTCGCTCCAGCGATCGGCACGAGCCCGCCACAACGCGGCCAACGCCTCCTGCAACGCCTCTCCAGGCACCCCCGGCTGGAGCCAGGGGCGCAGATCACGGCCACTGGCCGGGGCGGCGAAGAGGCAGGTGTAGGCGATGCCATCGGCGGTGACGCGCAGGCGGTCGCAATCGCCGCAGAAGGGTTGGCTCACAGACGCCACCATCGCGATCTGGCCGGCGCCATCGTGGTAGCGCCAACGGCTCGCGGTGCCGTGGGGCGCGCGGCCCCGGGGCTCCAGGGGCCAACGGGCGCTAATGCGCTCCACCATCTCCGCGGCGCTCAGCACGGCCTCGGGCCGCCAGCCGTTGCGGTTGCCCACATCCATGAACTCGATCAACCGCAGCTCCACCCCCCGCTCCCTGGCCAGGGCGGCCAGGGGCAGCAGCTGATCGTCGTTGCGGCCCCGCTGGATCACAGCGTTGAGCTTGAGTTGCCCGGTGGCGGGATCGAATCCGACGGCGCGAGCCTGCTCGATCGCGGCGAGCACCTTGGCCAGCAGGGCCTCGCCCGCTGCTGTGCCTCCCGCCAGCCCCGCCATCGTCGCCACGGCCTCGCCGCTGGCGCCATCGAGGCTGAGGGTGAGCCGATCGAGGCCAGCGTCCCGCAGGGCACGGGCTCGCTCGGCGGTGAGCAGGGCTCCGTTGCTGGTGAGGCTGATCTCCTCCAAGCCTTCCTCCCGCAAGGGGGCGGCGGCGGCGATCAGGGCCTCCAGCCCAGGGTGCAGAAGCGGTTCGCCGCCCGTGAGCCGCAGACGACGGGCCCCCAGGGCCACAGCCGCCCGCACCACCGCCAGGCGCTGGTTCTGGTTGAGCAGCCCCGGGGGCTCTCGGCCGTCGGGCAGGCAGTAGGGGCAGGCCAGGTTGCAGCGGGCCGTCAGCGACAGCCGCACCACCCCCAGGGGGCGGCCGTGGCGGTCATGGGGGGCAGGCTGCATGGGCCGCAGGGCGCGAGGTTGAGCCTAGAAGCCGTCAACGCCTGCGGTGGTTGGCTTCCCCCTCCAGGATCTGTGGGAACGGGGCGCGCCAGGCCTCGAGGTCTTGCGGGGTGTTGACATTGGCCAGGACCCGGGCGGGCAGGGCGACGGTGCGCACGGCCTCGTCGGCCAGCCAGCGCTGCAGGCTTCGCTCGCCCCGGGCCAGGGCCGCCGCCAGGCTGCGGCGACGGCCGGCGTTCCCGGGGTAGAGGCCCAGCAGAGGTTGAGGCTGCGGTGTCGGCTGGTCTTTGGAGCCCTCCGGACGGGCGATCCAGATGGCATCGCCGTCGGAGCGGGCGGCCTCCAGAAGCGCTTCCAGGCAGGCGGGCGTGAGGGCTGGCATGTCGATCGGGCAGAGAAGGAGCCGCTCGTCGGGGTGGGCCTCCAGCAGGCGGCCGAGGGCAACCAACGGTCCTTCGGGTCCCTCGCGGCCCTCGGGGCGCCGCTCAGGCAGGAGATCCAGCTCCACCCCCAGGGCCGCGAGGGGAGCGGCCAGGGCGTTGGCCAGCGCCAGATGGGAGGGCCAGCCGCTGAGGAGGGACACCGGCGCGCCGAGCCCACCGAGAAGCCGCAGCTGTCGCTCCAGCCAGGTGCCCCCCTCGGGGTGGGGCAGAAGGGCCTTGTCGCGGCCCATGCGCCGGCTGGCGCCTCCGCTGAGGAGGCAGCTCCGCAGGGGCAGGGTCGATGGCGGTGGCATGGGGGACGGGAGGGCGCGGGGCTTTCGGCTCAGGCGGTGGCGCCGCCGGACGGAGACAACGCCGGCATGCGCTGCCTCCTCCGCAGGCTGGCCCCGCGGTTGTTGAGTTCGGCCAGCACCAGCGGCAGGTCCGCCAACAGCACCATTTGCAAGGGGGTGACCGCCAGGCCGGCGGACGCCAGGGAGGAGAGGAGATGGGTGAGTCCGATCAGCCAGAGATTGGCGCGGGATGCCCTCGCCAGCTCTCGGCTCAGCGCCACGAGCCGCGGCACCCAGCGCGGATCCTCGCCCACGGTCAGATCGAGAAGAGGAGAGGGGAGCAGGTGGCTGTTGGCGGAGGGCAATCCGATGGCCACGTCCGCCCGCGTCATGGCGGGAATGTCGGCGAGGTCATCGCCAAGCCAGGCCACCACTCGGCCCTGGCGTTGCAGCGCCATCACCGCCTCCAGCCGCCAGCCGACATCGTCGCCCGCGTCGTCCGGTGGTTCGAGTGGCACCACCGTGATCCCCATCCGCCCCAGGTGCTCGCACGCCTCCCGCCAGGCGGGATCGACCTGACGATCCAGGGTGACGGTGCCCAGCACCCCATCCCCGTCGCGCACCTCCAAGGTCTCCGCCCCTCGGGCGTTGGCGCGAGCGTTGGCGTGGACCACCGCCAGCTGACGGCCTCCCTCCAGTTCCACCCGCCAACCCCGGCCCTCGGCAGCGCAGCGCACCGCAACAGGCCGCCAGGGATCCGGGGTGTCGGCGGTCGCGAGGGCGGGCCAACCCTCCCGCGGGAGGGGCCGCCAGTTGGCTTCGCGGGTGGGTTGGAGGAGGTGATGGCGCAGGTTGGCCACCAAGCGGAGCAGATCACCCCGCCGCAGGCCGCCGCCCCGCCGCAGGCGCTCGCGGGGCACCTGGCGACCCAGCCGGTCGAGGCAGTCGGGGCTGACGAGCAGATGATCCACCCGGGCCAGATCCACCAGCACGCGGGGATGGGCCAGATGGAGGCCATGGTGACGCATGTCGGCCCGCGTCGCCAGCCGCAAGGCCACCTCGCTCGTGCGCCAGTCGCTCAGCGGGTTGAACTGGAAGGCGGCCATGGCCCGCTCCATCGCCCCTGTCACGGCCCAGACGCCGCCCAGCGCCAGCAACAGCGGGTCCAACAGCTCCTGGAGACGGAGGAGACGTTGCGGCAGGGTGGTCTCCGTTGCGGGAGCCGCGAGGGCTGGAGGGAGCTGAAAGCGCGCTTCCTCGGCCAACGTCGACTCCACGCGCGCCACGCCCTCGCCCGTCACCACCAGCCAGCCCGGCTCCAGGCGCTGTCCCGGTTCGATGGCCCTCGGGCTCCACAGTCCGGCCTCCGCAGGACGGATCACCCCCAGCTGCCCCTCCACCAGCTCCAGGCTCAACCACACCCGACTGCCGGGCGCCAGGCGCATGCGGTCGCCGATCTCCACGGCTGACAGGGGCCGGGGGGCCTGGCCATCGGCGGGCAGCACCCGCGCTGCGCTCCCCAGGCGGCGGAGCACATCCGAGGGGGCGGGCTCGCGCGTCTCCTCCTCCTCCACGCGTTGCAGTGCCTCGCTGCCGTCCTCCAACAGCTGATCGACGAGGACCTCCCGGCCGAGACCCTGGCGGAGCAGCAGGGCGGACAGCCCCACATCCAGCACCTCCGTGAACTGCGGCGGGCGGCGTCGCAACTCCTTCCAGGCATGGGTCAGCAGCGGCAGGGTGAGCAGGGCGGCGGCGCCATTGATCAGGAGGGCCGGCAGGCCGATCCAGAGATCAAGCGCCAATGCCAGGCTGCACAGGGCGCCGTGGCGCAAGAGGAGCGGCGGCGATGGCCGCAGGCTGACGGCTCCCCCGGCCGAACGCGCCGCATCGGCTTCCACGTCGCTGGCTGGTGGCGCCAGCGCCTCGCGCAGCAGGTGGAGCACCTCGGCGCGGCGGGCCTCCGGGAACCGCACGCTCAAGGAACCAGCCAGACGGTTCAGACGAAAGCCATGCAGCCAGTGGCAAGCTGTGAGCACCCTGTCGCAATGGCGTCGCAGGGCCATGGAGTGGCGCAGGTCTTCCAGGTTGAGGCGCAAGCGCCCGGGAAGATCGCTGCGGATGTCCCAGTCCATCGCCGCGGCTGCGCGTGCCCCCATGGCTCAGGCGTGAGCGGGGGCGACGAAGGGGCGCCGCAGGCGAAAGGCCAGTTCCGCCAGGAGGAAGGCCAGCAGAAGGAAGGGTGTTCCCGGCAGCAGGGGCAGGAGGAGGCCAAGGGCGCCCACCAGGGCCAGCAGCGCGGCCAGGGCCAGCAGTCCAAGAGACAGGCCAAGCGTGGCCCAGTTCAACGGTGCATGAAGCCAGCCCAAGGGAAGACGGGGCGGATGTTGCACCGTGCGCACCGCCACGCGCACCACGGGCGGGGGCGGGGGCGTGGCGCCCGCGCTTTCCAGGGCGGCCAGCACGGATTGCCACCCCCTGATGCGGGCCTCCTCCGGCAGCCAGAGGGCTCCGGGACGAAGGGAGAGCACCAGCGCCTGGCAGCGGGGGTTGAGCCGCCAGGTCCAGTGGGTGGCGGGCAGCCGCTCCTGGAGGGCCGACTTCAGGCGCTCCTCGTCGATGGGGCGGGCGCTGTGCAGGCGATAGCGCCAGCGATCCGGGGTGGCGTGCACCAATTCCGCGCAGGCGGGATCCATGCTGATCAGGCGACGAGAGGACGATAGGCGCGCTCGGCCTTGCAATAGGACCAGGCATGGCCCTCGGGATCATGGGCCTGGATCCACGCGTGGAAGTCTCCGCGGGAGCGACGCGCCGTGATCGCTTGATGGCTCACCCCCAGGCGCCGTGCCAGGGCCACCACCGTCAAGGGCGCTGGGGCGACGGGCTCGGCGGGAGCGGCAGGCGTTGCCGCGGATGGCGGTTGATGATCCCGGCGTCCGGGTCGAAAGGCGAGCACGCGCAGAGCATTGGCGGCGGCCAGCAGGCAGGAGCCGTTGTTGAGCAGCACAGCGGCGATCGGACTCACTGGCAGAACGGTGCCCAGCACGAGGGCGGAGAGATTGGGAACGCCGACGATGCCGATGTTCTGCTTCACCAAGGCGAAGGTGCGTTGCGCCAGGTCGATCGCCACCAGCAGATCCGAGACGGTGTCATTTGTGAGGACGATGTCGGCGGTTTCCCGGGCCAGGTCGCTGCCGGAGGCGAACGACACCGACACATCGGCATAGGCCAGGGCGGCCGAGTCGTTGATGCCATCCCCCACGAAGGCCACGCGCAACCCCTGGTCTGAGAGCTGACGCACCACGCGGGCCTTCTCGTCGGGCAGGGCGTTGGCGTGCACCTCTTCGGGGCGGAGGCCCAGACGCCGGGCCACCGCATGGGCGACAGGGGCCACATCCCCGGTGAGCATGTGCGCCTGCAGCCCGCGGCGGTGCAGTTCCGCCACGAGGGCCGCGCTGTCCGGTCGGAGGTCATCGGCGACATGAATCACCGCTCGCGCCTCGCCGTCCACCACCAAATGAACCGGGGTGGAGGCCTCCAGCCGGGGATCGTCGCTGGCGGGGGGCAGGGAGACGCCCGCCTCCTCCATCATCCGGCCATTGCCGACGAGCACCTGGCGCCCGCCGATCACGGCGCACACGCCGCGACCGATGCGGTACTCCCACGCGTCGCAGGGCAGCGGGGAGAGGTCGCGCTCCTCGGCGCACCGCACGATCGCCCGGGCCACCGGGTGGTTGAGGCCCTGCTCGGCGGAGGCGGCCAGCCGCAGCAGCTCCTCCTCGGAGTCGGCGCAGCCTTGACGCTCCACGGCGAGCACAGAGGGGTGGCCGAGGGTGAGGGTGCCGGTCTTGTCGAAGACCACCACATCGAGCTCGGCGAGCAGCTCCAGGCTGCGGCCGCTGCGGATCAACAGGCCGTGGGAGCCCGCGCGGGTGAGCGCCGCCATGATCGCCGTCGGCACCGACACCCGCAGACCGGTGCCGAGATCGAACATCAACAGGGAGGCGGCCTGGGCCAGGTTGCCGCCGCTCAAAAGGAGAGACAGTCCGGACAGGGCCAGGGTGGGAAGAACGAAGCGATTGGCGACCCTGGCCGCGACGTTGCCCACGCGCGTGTCGTACACCGGGGCGGCATCGATCATGGCTGTGATCTGTCCGACGCGGGTGTCGTCTCCCACGGCGAGGGTCTCCACGACGAGATGCCCCTCGATGAGCAGCGATCCGGCCCACACCCCGTCGCCAGGAACGGCATGGCGCGGCACGGACTCACCGGTGAGCTTCACCACATCGAGGGATCCCTCTCCCGACTCGATGCGGCCATCGACGGGAACCTGATCCCCGGGAAACAGCGCGATGCGATCCCCGGTCTTGAGGCTGAGGCTCGGCACGATCACCTCGGCTCCATCGACGAGCAGGCGCGCATCGGTGTGCAGGCTGGCGAGGAGGTCGTCGCTGGCGGAACGGGCGATGCGCTGGGTGGCGTCGCGCACCGCCTCTCCCCCTTCGATCATGCTGATCATCAGTGCCGGCCCCACCAGGAAGCCCTCCAGGCTGTGGAGGGTGACGGCCAGGGCATCGAGAGCGTCGACGTTGATCGAGCGATCGACGGCAAGGCCCTGCCAGGCCCGTTGAAAGGTGAGTCGAGCTGCGAGCAGGATGAAGGCCGCCACCGCCAAGGGGGGCAGCTCCAGAGGGGTCGCCAGAAGGGCCAGGACCAGGGAGCCCACGGGCAGGATCACCCTGGAGGGGACGAAGCGCTCGTCATCCGCCGCTTCTTGGCCGGCGGTCTCGTTCGCCGTTCCATCGCCGTTGGCGGACGGGGAGCGGCGATCGCGCCGTGCCGCCGCCAGGCGCTTCAAGCTGACAAGGTCGACTGGCAACTGGATCAGCCAGTCCAGTGGGCGGTTGGCGGCCTCGGGCTCCAGCGTGATGACGCAACAGTTGGCCAGTCGATTCCAACGCAGATGTCGCACCCCCGGCACCTCGCGCAGGAGGGCTTCGATGTCCTCCTCTTCCGCGATCTGGCTGGAGGGCTGCAGCCGCAGGCGCAGGCGGCCTGCGCAGTGGTGGAGCACCGCCCTCACGTAGCGAGGCAGCGCTGGGCGGGAAGATGGGGCGAGGCGCAGGCGCGGGCTGGGTGGGGCGTGGGTCCGAGGGGCCAGCATGGGGTCAGTCGAGGCTGTCCTCGGAGACCGTCGCGGCCGCGTCGCGGGTTTCAGCAGCCTCCGGATCGTTGGACGTGCTGGCGGTGGCGTTCATCTCGGCTCTGGCTTCGGCGACCAGATCGGTGAAGGATTCGGCGGCTTCCGCCGCGCCACGGGCGACCGATTGCGCTGCGGTTGAGGCGACACCCGCCACGGCGACGCCCATCTTGATGCCGCGCTTGGCGAGGGAGCGGCCGGTGGAGCTCATCGAATCTCCGACCTGTTGGTTGCCGTATTTGCGCACAAGAGGTGCCAGAGCAACCAGGCTGGCCCCGACGCCGAAGGCCAGAAGGGTCTCGAACTCGAACACCGTTAAGATTTGGAAAGAATATTACCTTATGACGAAGGGTTCTTGTCCCTGAACTCGCCTTGACGGGCGGGCAAGTGGCACAGGCGCTTCCTGTGGCCAGGCGTCTGCGAGCTCCGCCACTTGATCCTCCCGCACCTGGGGGTCATGCCGTGAACCAACACCTGCTTTCTGGCAGTGAAGCCTGTCTGGCGGCGCAGTTGGCGGATCAGGAGACCTGCCGTCAAAGGCTGACGGTGGTGCTCGATCCATTGCTGCGCCGGTGGGACCGCATCCGTGAGTCGCAGGGCGCACTCGGGAGGCTGGCGAGGCCTGTTGGAGCGGTTGCCTCGCCCGTCGGGGTGTCTTCCCTTCCGACGGCCTCTTCACGGTGAGACGCCGCATCAGGAGTGAGCAGGAGGGCGCCAAGTCGGAGGGAGGTCGCTTGGAGCTGCGTGTTCAGGACCCCTGAGCCACTGGCGCGTCGATCGCTGAACGGGGGGGGGCTGAGAAGGGTTCTCTCCTTGCCGGAAGCCCTGTCGCGATCAGGCGCTGGTGTCGGGAGAGGCGGCGGTGTCGGTGGTGTGGGGCTTTGCCAAGTCCGCCTTCGCCTCTGCCAGCACATCGCTGAAGCTCTCTCCCACTTCGGCAAGACCGCGACCCATGCTTTTCACCACCCCGGAGGTTGTGTCAGCCACCACGAGACCCATTTTGAGGCTTTGTTTCGTGATGCGGCGTCCCGTGTTGGAGACGGCGGTGGTGAGTTTGCTGTCCTTGCCAGCGACGGCGGAGAGGGCGGGAACCACGGCCATCAGGCCAGCGCCCAGACAGAAGGCCGCAAGAGTTTCCAGCTCGAACATGGCGCAGACGAATGGTGCTCTGACCGTAGCGGCACCCTTTCGGAAGGGGGGTTGTGTGTGGCACAGTCATCACGCGTCGGTGGCCGACCGGACGGTTCATGGCTGAACGGGCGAGGTTTTTCGAGGAACGCCGCCGCCTTGTTCGGGCCTTGCTCATCGGTGTGGCGCTCACCGCCCTGTTGTTGCGTTGGCTGCGACTTCAGGAGGCCTTCCCGATCGCCTTCCTCGTGGCCATCAGTCAGGATCAGTGGCTTTTTGTTCGAGAAGGGCTCCGCCTCGACGAGGCCGCCACTCGCAAAGCCTTCTCGCGCTTGCCAGGCGGTCGATGGTTGTTGCTGCGCGGTTCGATCGTCTTCAGCTTCATCAGCATCGGTTTGCTGAGTCTTTGCGTGAATGATTTACAAAGCAAGAATGGGCCCCTGCCTTTCGCCCTTCGGACACTGCTCTTCTTCGGCTGTCTGTTTGGCACGTGGCTGCAGCTGCACAACAGTTTTGCCATGCTTTATGCCAAGCATTATTACCGACTTAATCCTCAACCTTGCTCCGAGGGTGTCATGCCCCATGGCTTTATATTTTCTGGTGATGAGGAACCAATGTTCAGTGATTTCTTGTATGTGTCCTACACTGTTGGTCTCACGTATTCCACGAGTGACACCGCTTTGGAGTCCAGCGGTGTGCGACGGATTGTGCTGTTTCATTCCCTCGTGAGTTTTCTGTTCTTCACAACGGTTCTTTCCGCCTTGCTCAATCTGTTGGATGCCCTTTGAGCCTCGCGCCACCGCCGCCCCTTTCCGCCTCGCGCCACAGCCGTCCCTTTTCGCCTGGCGCCACCGCCGCCACTTTCCGCCTGGCGCCTCCGCCGTCCCTTTTCGCCTGGCGTTTCCGTTGAATGATTTCGCCGCACGATTGCGCGCTGGTGTGGCGTTGGCCGGTGCGAGCGGTGCGAGGAGATTGTGAAACGCTGGCGGGCGGCGAGGACATCCTCCACGGGGTCGACGCATGGCTCCGTTGCTGGATGACCCGAAGCACTCCGTAGTCGATGCGACACATCTGCGCTCTCTCCCCTGTTGTGATGGTGGTGCCGGCTTGCGTTGTCGCCGGTGGTCAGCCCCGGCGCAGGCTTGTGAAGCCAGGGGATTTCGCTCTTGACGCTCAGGCCGGTTTCCCTTGACGATCTTTCCCCCCCCTGCCGCCCGGGCCCAGTGCCCCTACTGCGGCGTGGGTTGCGGCCTGGACCTCCGCCCCTCCGATCCCGCCGAAGCGTCTTCCGATCCCGCGCAAGCACCCTCCGAAGCGCTCTGGATCGCTCGTGGCGATCGCCATCACCCCTCCTCCCTCGGCCAGGTGTGCGTCAAGGGCGCCACGGTGGGCGAAACCCTCCACCGGAATCGGCTCACCACGCCCCTCTGGCGACCAAGCTCCGACCAACCCTTCGCGCCGATCTCCTGGGAGCGGGCCCTGGATCTGCTGGTGGCCCACATCCAGAGCACCCTTTCCCGTCGCGGACCGGAGGCGTTGGCGTTCTATGGCTCGGGCCAATTTCTCAGCGAGGACTACTACGTGGCCAACAAGTTGCTCAAGGGCGCCTTGGGCAGCAACAACTTTGATGCCAATTCGCGGTTGTGCATGAGTTCGGCGGTGGCGGGCTACACCCGCAGCCTCGGCTCCGATGGCCCGCCCTGCTGCTACGACGATCTGGATCTCGCCGATCTGGTGGTGCTCATCGGCACGAACACCGCCGAGTGCCACCCGGTTCTTTTCCAGCGTCTCCTCAAACGTCGGCGAAAGCAGGGGGGCGCCCCACGCCTGGTGGTCGTCGATCCCCGCGCCACCGCCACCGCCGCCGCTGCGGATCTCCACCTGCCCATCCGCTCCGGCACCGATCTGGCCCTGCTGCATGGCGTGGGTCATCTGCTCTGTCGCAACGGTGGACTGGATGCGGCCTTTCTCGCCGGCCACACCGAGGGTTGGGAGGCGCTCGAACCGTTGCTTGACGCTTGGACGCCCGAGCGTGTCGCGGCGGCGTGCGGCATCGAGGAGGAGAGCGTGCGTCAGCTGGCTCGATGGTGGGCGGAGAGCGGAGCCGTGCTGAGCCTGTGGTCGATGGGGGTGAACCAGCGGCGGGAGGGCACCGCCACGGTGGCCGGCATCCTCAACCTCCACCTGCTCACAGGGCAGATCGGCCGTCCCGGGGCTGGGCCCTTCTCTCTCACCGGCCAGCCCAACGCCATGGGCGGCCGCGAGGTGGGCGGCCTGGCCCAGCTGCTGCCGGGCTATCGCTTTGTGGCCAATGCCGCGCATCGGGCGGAGGTGGAGGCCCATTGGGGCTTCCCGCCCGGAGCCATCAGCGCCCGGCCGGGGCTGACGGTGTGGGAGCAGATCGAGGCGATGGAGCGGGGGGAGCTGGACCTCTGGTGGGTGGCGGCCACCAACCCGCTGGTGAGCCTGCCGTGGCTGGATCGGGTGCGCGCCGCTGTGGCCCGTTGCCCCATGGTGGTGCTCAGCGAGGCCTACGCCAACACGGAAACCGCTGACGTGGCCCACCTGGTGCTCCCCGCCGCCCAATGGAGCGAGAAGGCCGGAACGATGACCAATTCCGAGCGGCGCGTGACCCTTTGCCCCGCTTTTCGTCCACCGCCCGGTCTCGCGCGGCCGGATTGGGCCATCTTCGCGGAAGTGGGTCGCCGGTTGGGGTTTGAACGGCAGTTCGCCTGGACCTCCGCAGCTGAGGTGCACAGGGACTTTGTGGGGCTCACTCGCGGTCGCCTTTGCGACATGGCTGGTCTCAGCCATGACGTCCTTGCCGTCCATGGTCCCCAGCAGTGGCCCTTCCCGGAGGGAACCGCGCCTGGCGCGGGAGGCGCGCGTCTGTACGGCGACCGACGCTTCCCCACCCCCAGCGGCCGCGCCCGCTTGATCGCCGAGGAGCCCTTGGGCCTGGCCGAGCCGCCTGATGCCGCCCATCCCCTCGTGCTCACGGTGGGCCGCTATCTGGCCCACTGGCACACGCTCACGCGCACCGTGCATGTGGCGCGGGCTCGGCAGCACCACCCTGGCCCCGTGCTGGAGGTGAATCCCCGCGATGCCCAGCCGTTGGGGTTGGAGGATGGCGCCATGGCCAAGGTGTGTTCCCGGCGAGGCTGTGTGTGGGTGCCCGTGCGGCTGACCACAGCGATCCGTCCGGGGGTGGTGTTTCTGCCGATGCACTGGGGCGCGTCTCAACCTGAGGCGTGCGAGGCCAACCGCTTGATGCACGAGCTGGGGTGCCCCCTGTCGAAACAGCCGGAACTCAAGGCGGCGGCCGTGCGCTTGGAGAAGGGCTGAGCCCACGCCGCCCGAGCAGCGTCCACCCCTGCCTCGTCAGCGACATCTTGGCACGAATCATCGGCAAATCCAGACAATGCGCCTGGCGATCGGACGGCACGGCGATGGGTCCTGCAGCCGCCATGACCATCTCCAAGGCAGGCAGGACAAGGTTGTGTACTTGAGCGATGGATATGCACATCAATCATTGGTTGTCAAGATCATCGTTGCGCAGGCGCCATCAGGCGTGAAGGTGCTTGACGCGCCTTGTACATTCAGCGGGATTAACGCACAAATATGAATTGCGGAGCAGCACGGCTGTTAAGTAATTTGCAAATGTGTTTCTGTTTAATTCTTTGTCTACTTCTTCGCCATGGACAGGTCTTCGATTGTTCTGTCGCTGACCCGCTGTCTCCTCTCGCTGTCCATTGTTTGGCCTGTGGTTGGAGGTTTTTCTGCGGTCCAGTCGGCCAGCGCCTTTTCCATCATCAGCAGTCCCCAGAGCTGGATTGGCGGTGGCAATTCCTTCCTGGTGAGTCAGGAGGATGGCTTTTCTTTCAACGGCTATCTCGACTCCGGAACCACCGCCTCCCTCTCAATCAATGGTTTGGATTGGCGAACAGAACAGCCAATCCCTACTTGGTGGACCCTTGATCTCGCCGCGCCAGATTATAGCCCACTCACGGTTGGCTTCTATCAAAACGCCAAACATTATCCCTTTCAAGGGGAGTCCTTCCCAGGCATCAATTTCGAGGGTAATGGACGAAGCAACAGCACGGTGACGGGTTCGTTTGAAATTTTTGAGTTGGTGGCCAACCCGGATGGCACCATCCTCTCCTTTGCCGCTGATTTCACTCAGTATGACGAGGATATCGATGACTGGTGGAACAGGGGGAGCTTGCGCATCAACTCCGACTTCCCGCTCACGCTGCTTACTTCGCCCGTCGTCGAGCCTCCGCCGGTGTCTCCCCCTCCTCCAGACCCCTTGCCATTCGACCCGCCCCCCCTCTTTGGCGGGGAGCCATCTCCAGGGATGGGCAGAAACTTCCCCCTCTTCGATCCTTGGTTCAGCGATCCCCCCCTGGTCGGGTCTCCTGGCACGCCAGTGCCCGGCCCCCTGCCTGTGGCCGCCGCGCTCGCGGGCTGGAATGTTTCGCGGAACCTCCGCCGCCGCTGTCGGGACCGGTCTTGACCTCCTTCAGCTGGTTTCCCTTTGCCAACGGCGTCTTGCGACGCCTGCCTTACCATCCGCCCCATCCGCTTGACTCCGTTTGAGGCGCGCCACCGATTCTTTGACACCGTATGTCCAATACGGGTGTGGCCTTTCGGTGGCGCAGGGCTGGCGCAACTTTGACGGTTCCCCCCGTTTGCGGTTGGAAAGACTCCCTGTGTTGGGCTCCCTGCTCACCCGCAACCGACCCCTTTTCCCCCCGGAGGTGGAATTCGGAGACATCGTGGCCGGCCTGCCCGTGCCGGAGGGGTCCTGCAAGGGCCTCTACTGCTCCCACGTGTTGGAGCACCTCTGCTTCGCTGATTGCCAGCGGGCCCTGCGCAACAGCTGGGCTCTCCTTGTGCCGGGCGGCACCTTCCGGCTGGTGATCCCCGACCTGCGGGTGCTTGTGGAGACGTACGTCGCCAACCCCTCCCCCCGAGCCGCTTCGGATTTCATGCGCGCCACCTCCTTGGGTCTGGAGTCTCGGCCTCGGGGGTTCAAGGGGATGTTGCGCTCCTGGCTTGGCAATTCTTCCCACCTCTGGATGTGGGATGCCAGGTCGATGACCGATGCTCTGGAGGAAGCGGGATTCGTGAACATTCGACCGGCGGTCCATGGCGACGCCAGCGATCCCATGTTTGCCCATGCGGAGGAACGCATCCGCTGGAAGGAGGGCATTGGCTTCGATTGCCGACGGCCGGCCTGATCGCCGTCCCGCGCGACCTCGCCCCTTCGCCGTCAGCCGACCGCGTCGCCGTTCCGCTTGTCCCTCAGGTGCCCTCCCAGCAGCGCCAGCCAGTGGATCCACACAGGTGGCCAAAGGGAGCCGCTCAGGCCATAGGCCAAGGCGCAAGCGGTGCCCAGCAGTGTCAGGCGGACCAGGGCGGCGGGAGCCGTCGGGGGCATTCCTCGGCGCGGCCCGCTCTGGCGTTGGATCCAGATGCCGTGCCAGGCGACGAACAGGCCCACGCTCAAGGCAATCCAGGGGCTCATCGCCAACAGCGGCACCCCCTCCAGGGCGCTGGGAAGGAGCAGGACGCGGAAGACCAGCTCCTCGGCGATCGCCGGCAGGAGCAGCCAGCCCCGTTTCCACCCCTGGCGCAGACCCACGGCGACGGCTCCGAGAGCCAGGCCCACCGCCAGCACACCCGCCGCCCCAGCCCCGTTGCCGGTTGGGAAGAGGCTGTCGCCTAGGCGGCCGAGGAGGGTGGGAACCCAGGGCGCCTGCCCGAAGAGCACCGTTGGGGCGACGGGTTCCTGGAGGGGATTGGCGCCCGGGATCTGGTTGGTGCGCACCACCAGCAGGGGGAGGTCGGCCTGCAGAAAGGCGGCGGCGAACTGATCGTGGGCGGCGCGGGGAAGGATGGAGCGCCAGCTCAGCAGGGCGTCTTTGAGGCTCTGGCTGGTGGCAAACAGGTCGCCGCCTCCGCTGCCCGCGCCGCCCGCAGCGGCCGGGGCGCTGAGACCTGTGCCAGCGGCCAGGGATCGTCGGGCGTTGTGGGCCCAGTCGCCGCGCACCTGGCCAAAGGGTTTGAGCAGGCGGTCGAGGGCGCGGCCGAGCTTGCGCAAGCGCTCTCGATCCGCCGTCGTCATCGGCTGCGCCTCCCCCTGCTCCCGCAACTGGCGGATGGCGATCCAGAGGGCCTGGCCTGAATCCTGCACGCAGGAGGTGGAGGGGGTGACCAGGGCGACGCCGCTCCCATCGCCACTGCGATAGCGGGCCGCCATGATCTCCGCTTGCAGGGCGATGGCCTCCAAGGTCGCGCCGCCGATCGGCACCAGCACATCGGAGAAGGGGCGCAGGCCAACCCAGCCCCGTTGGAGGCTGCCGGCATAGGCGCTCCAATCCTGGCTGCCGGAGACGATGCCGTTGGGATTGCTCGCATAGATCTGGTGATAGCGGATCGCCAGCCGCGCTTCGCCCGTGAAGGCATCGCGCACCACGCGCGCCTCTCCGAAGGAAAAGTGGCCTGTGACGGTCCATCCCGCCACAGGTTCGCCATCCGCGCCGCCGATGCCGCCGAAGAGGTGCAGCAGCAGCGCCCGCTCCCCCAGCTGCCAGCGCGGTGGCGGCTCCCGACCCGGGATCAGGGCGGTGTGGCGCGTGCTGCCACGCTGGAGCGCGGCCGGACTCCAATTGTCGCGCTGCACGAAAGCCAGGGCGGGATCAGTGCCCTTCACCCGTCGCTCGGTGGTGAGCCGCAGCACGGCGTAGGGGAGGATCGCCTGTGCCGTGAAGATGCCATCGGTGGCGGGCGCGCCCTGGATCAACCAGCCCTGGTTGTTGAGGGGTGAGCTCGCCAGGCCGGAGGGGTCCAGGAGGCGGCGGCCGTAGCGATCAGGAGGGAGCGAGGGAAGGCGAATCGTCTCCTCCGGACCGACGAAGCCAACGCCTTTGGCGAGGGCTGCTCGCTCACCGCCCCGGTAATGGCGCACGCGAAACAAGCCCTCGCCGCCGGCGGGCCCCACCACTGTCACCAAGCCCTGCCAGCGTCCGCTGATCTGGGTGGGGGGCTGGGCGATGCGCAGCCCGTCCGGCTCCACCGTCACCCCTTCCAGGAGCACGGTGACGTCGTTGGCGGGCCGACTTCCCGCCAGGGATTGCAGCGGTCCGACGCGGCGTCCATTCAGGCGGGTGGGAACCACATTGCCCTCGGCGGCCGCCTGTCGGGCCGCCGCTCCGAGTCGGATGTCGGTGCTGACCGCCTCCACCAGCCCCCTCAGGTGGGGAAGCGCCGCCCAGCGCAGCCGCTGCCGTTGCCCCACCAGGTTCCGCCGGGTCGCCGGGGCCTGCTCCACCACGATCCACACCCAGTCGTCCTCCGGCGCATCGGGCGCGGCGATCTCCGAGGCGCTGGGCAGCACGAGCCGGCCGATCCAGTCGGCGCTGGGGCGGTAGAGATCGGAGCGGGGGCGCAGGTCGAGGGGATAGCTCTCCGGCCGGCTCCAAGGCGAGCGGCTGGCGAGGGCCTCGCTGCTGTCCGGCAACGGCTGGGTGGGGGTGCCCCGCAGGCCGGCCGCCAGGGCGCCAGGAGCGGCGCAGAGGGCGAGCAGCAGGAGCGGATGCCGGCGCTTCATGGACGCTGGGCTCCGCCGTCGTGAACGGTCGGGTGGGGGGAGGGTGCCGGGCTGCTGGGGGCCACCGCGATCCTGCCAGGGGTGTCAGGGGATGTTGTCATGCGCTGCAGG
>JBJOHA010000014.1:0-11110 GCA_046047935.1 Cyanobacteriota bacterium | reverse complement strand
TGCGCGGAGAAGATTCGGAGGCTACTCCGCCTCTTTTTTGTCATCATTCTTGCCTGGTTTTACGCTGTTAAACGGCCCGGTTGCCTTTGGATGGCGCTCAGGGACTTATGGAGAGAAGAGACAGCAGATTTGTTGCTCTCTGCATAGACAAACTTGCGAGCTGGCTACCACCCTGATCATTGCTCGAAATCGAGAAGGCTTGCTTCTGGATTTTTCAGGACTCCCCAATTACTGGATGGTGCGGATGTCATGTCCGCGGTCCGGTAAATGCGTGGCGGAGGAACAACGGAAAGTGCGGTGTTGCTGGTGTTGTGATACCCGAGGCCATCACGGCTTTTCGCATGGCTTTTTTCATCACGCTCGGATCAAATTGGTGACGACCCCGCTCGCCTTTGGTGGAGTTGTGCCAGCGGTGCTGTTGTGGAAAGACCCATTGCCAGCCCCACTCCAAAGGCGCATTCGGATATGTTCACGCCAACGCATTGGGCAACCGAACTCGGTCGCAGCCCTCGGCGCGATCCAGATGGTGCAGCTTCTTCACTTCCTCCAGATGAAGCCGCATCGTTTTCCCCAGGCGAGAGAGAAACATGGTGCGACGGTCCTTTCCGCCCTTGCCATCGCGCACGGTGATCTGCCAACGCTCGAAATCCAGGTCATGCACCCGCAGTCTCAACCTTTCCATCATGCGCAATCCACTTCCGTAGAGGATGCCTGCGATCAGAGCCTCGACCCCATCCAGGCGTTCCAACACGGCTCGCACCTCTTTCACCGTCACCACAACAGGAAGGCGCTTGCGTGTTCTCGCCCTGATGACCACTTCCAGTGGAAGGACTTGCCCAAGGAGATCACGGTAAAGAAATAACAGCGCCGCAAGCGCTTGGTTCTGCGTCGATGCGCTCACCTGGAGAGCCACCGCCAGGTGCGTCAGGAAGGCGTTCATCTCCGCAGGGCTCCTCTCGCGAGAGGATGACGCAGGCGATGGAAGCGCAGGAAGCGCCGTAACCACTGCTTGTACGTGTTCACGGTGCGGCGGGCGTCACGCCGGGATTGCAGTTCTTATCGGTAGCGCTGGATCAGCCCAGGAGTGTGAGCGGATGCCATGGAGATTCTCGGGTTCACCTGTCTGAAGAGTTCCCTTGACGTCCCAAGACGTAGAGCTCCGCCGTTGAGCCCCCCCTCATCCCCCGGGCAACTGCCCCGTGAGCAGCGCCATGCGCCGTTGACGCAGCCAGCGGTGCAGCCATTCCAGGGGGCGGCGGCGGTAGTGGGGATTGGTGTGCCACAAGGGAGCCAGCCCCAGCCAGCACACCCGCACCCCCGTGAGAGCCCGGGCACCGTAAAGAGCGGAGGTCATGCCGCAGAGACGAATCTCGCCCTCCGGCCGGGCGTCCGCCAGCAGCTGGATCAACACCTCCAGGGGCAGGCTGGAGCGCAATGGAGCGGCTAACCAGGGCTCCCGCAGGGTGCCGAAGCTGCCGCCGGGGGGGGCCTTGGGATGGTCGATCAACAGGAGGCGATCGCGGACGGGATCGAAGCCCTCCCGCCGCAGCCCCTCGGTCCAGAGGCGCAACACCTCTTGGGGCATCCGTTGGCCCGGAAACTGATGGGCCAGGTTGGGCACGGAACAGAGCCAGAGGGGACGACCGGGAACGGCCTGCGTCAGGGCCTGCTCCAGCTCCACCCGGCCCCGCTCCCGCAGCGCCTCCACCAGGGTGGCGAAGAGCTCCAGGCGGGCAGCCACCGGAATCGGTTCGGGAGGCCGAGGGGGGCGATGCCAGCGGGGTTGGCGGCCGCTGAGCCCATAGCGCACGTGGCGGCCGGGCTCGGGGATGGGAAGACCCAGCAGGCTGGGCACAATCGCTCGCAGTTCCCTTGCACAGCGGTAGTACACCCCCAACCCGTCGCCGCATACCACCAGATCCCGGATCCCCAACCGCTCCACCACCTCCCGCTGCCCCCCCAGCCATTGGTTGTTGAGCACGGCCACCTCCCAATCGCCGGGAAAGAGGGCATCGGGTTCGGCGACCAGGCGAATCCCCGCCCATTCCGACCGCTGGCGCCGCAGCACAACCAACCAGCGTTCGATCTCCCCATGGAGAGCGGCCAAAGCGGCGGGCTGCTGGCGCAAGACGCCGGTGATCAGGATCGCGATCGGCGCTGGCTCATCCGTCGGGAAATGCCGCTCGCCCGGCCCGCATCCCTCCCCAGCCGCCGGCAACAGCAGCGCGCGCGCCACAGCCAACTGGTGCACCAGATGGATCACCCCCCCGCTGAGCACGAGGATCCGGGACGGGGGCACAGCGGTCAAGGGGGCGGGGGCGGGCCGGGAAGGGGCTCGATCGGCGCCAGGCGTGGATCCAAAATCTTCGCGCCCATGCCGCTGAACTTCACCGCCAGCGAGATCTTCTCCCCGGAGCCAAACAGGTGCGTCACCGTGCCCACCCCGAAGGAGCTGTGGCGCAGAAGATCACCCACCGCCCAGGGGTGGGCCGACGCCGCTCGGCGTCGCACGGCGTTGCTCGGGGTTCCCGCCGCGCCACCGGCGGCCACCTGGCGGCTCTCGGCCCGATCCACCCGGGTGAGGCGATCCAGCCTTTGCTCCCGCCGCAGGGCCGCGCCGCCCGTGCGGGGCACATCGCCCTGCAGCAACTCCTCCGGCAGCTCCGACAGAAACACCGAAGGCACCGCCGGCTCCCGCATGCCGCCCCACAGGCGCCGCTCGCAGGCATGGGAGAGAAACAACCGCTCCCGCGCGCGGGTGAGGCCCACGTAACAAAGCCGGCGCTCCTCCTCCAGGGCGGCGGGATCATCCAGCGAGCGGTAACTCGGAAACAATCCCTGCTCCATCCCCACCAGGAACACCACCGGAAACTCCAGCCCCTTGCTGGCGTGCAACGTCATCAGCACCACCTTCTCCGCAGCGGTGTTCTTGTCATCGGCATCACTGGCCAAGGCGGCGCTCGCCAGAAAGCCCTCCAGCGAGCCCTCCTCGTTCTCCTCCTGGTATTGCAGGGCGGCGTTCACCAGCTCGTTGAGATTGCGGCGCCTGTCTTCCGCCTCATCGCTGGCTTCCGCGATCAGCTCCGCCAGGTAGCCGCTCTGCTCCATCACCCGCTGCACCAGTTCCGCTGGCGGGCTGCCCTCCAGCCGCCCCCGCAGATCCCGCACCAGCTCGCCGAATTGCAGCAGCCCCTTCGCCGACCGCCCCGCCAGGGAGCGCACCGCCTCCGCGTCGCTCACCACCTCCCAAAGGGGCACCCCCAGCTGGTTGGCCGCGTCGCTGAGACGCTCGATCGTGGTCTTGCCGATCCCGCGTCGGGGCACATTCAGCACCCGCAGCAGGCTGACGCTGTCCGCCGGGTTCACCAGCAGACGCAGGTAGGCGACGATGTCCTTGATCTCCCGCCGGTCGTAGAAGCGCAGCCCCCCCACCACCAGATAGGGAATCCCCCAGCGCACCAGCGCTTCCTCCAAAGCTCGCGACTGGGCGTTCGTGCGATAGAGCACCGCCAAATCCCCCCAGGCCAACTCGGGGTTGGCGGCCGACAGCATCCGCATGCGATGCACCACCGCCTCCGCCTCCGCAATCTCGTCGTCGCAGCGGGTGAGGCTGATCGGTTCGCCCTCCCCGCGGGTGGGGCGCAACACCTTGTCGATCCGCTCGCTGTTGTGGGCGATCAAGGCATTGGCCGCCTGCAGGATCGTGGCGGTGGAGCGGTAGTTGTCCTCCAGCTTCACCATCGTGCGGGTGGCCTCATCGGCTGCGCCATCGCCGAAGTCGGACTGGAAGCCCATCAAGATCTTGAAATCTGCGGCGCGGAAGCTGTAGATGCTCTGATCCGCGTCGCCCACCACAAACACCGAACGATCGCTCCAGTCGCTGATCGCCCCGGGGTCCTGGCCATTCGCCACCAGCAGTTTCAGCAGCTCGTATTGCGTGCGATTGGTGTCCTGATACTCATCCACCAGCACGTGGCGGAAGCGCCGATGCCAGTACTGGCGAATCTCGCCGTTCTGCTTCAGCAGCTCCACCGGCAAGAGCAGCAGATCATCGAAATCGAGGGCGTTATTCGCCGCCAGGGCGCGGCGATAGAGCCGATAGGCCTCCGCCACCTTCCGATCCCGCTGTCCCTCGCCCTTCGCCTCCAGTTGATCCGGCAGCCAACCCTGGTTCTTGGCATTGCTGATCGCCCAGCGCACCTTCTTCGGCTCGAACCGCTTCGGATCCAAGCCCAACTCCTGGGTGACGATCTCCTTGACCAGGCTTTGGGCGTCGTTCTCGTCGTAGATCGTGAACTGACGCGTCCAGCTCAACCCCTCAGGATCCTTGTATTTATCAATATCGAATCGCAACAGCCGGGCGAACAGGGCGTGGAACGTGCCGATCCACAGGTCTTTGATCACCTCGCGATAGACGCGGCTGCGCAGCTGCTTCTGCTCCACCAGCGGCAGGGTGCTCCAAGGCTGGCCGAACTGGCGCTGGGCCAACGACTGAGCCAAAAGCTGCTCCAGCCGCTCCTTCATCTCCCGCGACGCCTTGTTGGTGAAGGTCACCGCCAGCAGGGTGCCCGGATCGACTCCGTGGTGGCCGATGAGGTGGGCGATGCGGTGGGTGAGGGCACGGGTTTTGCCGCTGCCCGCCCCTGCCACCACCAGCAGGGGGCCACTGGCGTGATCCACCGCCCGGCGCTGGGCGTCATTGAGACCGGCAAGAAAGCTCATGGCTGGATGGTATCCAGGCGCCGCCTGCCTGGTGCGGCCATCCCCCCTCCTCCGCCTTAAGCTGACCGGCCATTCCACAGGGCCTGTCGCGTTTGGACGCTGCTCACTCCTTCCGACCGATCCCGATCTTCATTGGCTTTGATCCCCGCGAGCGGGCAGCCACCAACGTGTTGATCGACAGCCTCTATCAACACAGCAGCCAACCCCTGGCGATCTCACCGATCGTCTCCCCCCAGTTGAAGGGCGTGTTTCAGCGGGAACGGGATCCCAGGCAGAGCACCGCCTTCTCCTTCACCCGCTTCCTCGTACCCTGGTTGATGGGCTACCAGGGCTGGGCGATCTTCATGGATTGCGACATGCTCTGCCGGGGCGACATCAGCGAGCTGTGGGCCCTGCGCGACGACAGCTACGCCCTCCTTTGCGTGCAGCACGACCATGTGCCCCGGGAGACCCAGAAATTTCTTGGCGAGGTGCAGAGCCCCTATGCCAAAAAAAATTGGAGCTCCCTGATGCTTCTCAACTGCGCCCGCTGCACCGCCCTGACGCCCGACTACGTCAACACGGCCAGCGGCTTGGATCTCCATCGCTTCCACTGGCTCGCCGGGGATCACCTCATCGGCGCCCTGCCCGATCGCTGGAACCATCTCGTGGACGTGCAGCCGGCTCCCCTCCAACCCGCGAGCGATGGCGGCCCCACCCTCCTCCACTGGACCCTGGGAGGCCCCTGGTTCCGCGAGCAGCGCACCATGGGGGCGGCTCTGGCGGCGGAATGGTTCAGCGCCAGGGATGACGCGCTTCGTTTGTGGGACTGAGCATCGTCACGGTGTGCATGAACCGGCGGGACCATCTGCTGGCCACCGCCCCCCGCGTGGCCGCCTGGCCCCACCATCAGGAGCACCTGATCGTCGATTGGAGCAGCACCAGGCCCCTGCGGCGGGAGGAATTGCCCCCTGATCCGCGGGTGCGGCTGCTGCGGGTGGAGGGGGAGAGCCGCTGGTCGCTCTGTCGGGCCTACAACTTCGCCTTCGCCCGAGCGCGGGGCACCCGGCTGCTGAAGCTGGACGCCGACGCCTGGCCCACGGAAGCCTTTGCGCTCGGGGATCCCTCCCTGGAGCCCCCCCCTGCGGCCTCCCCGGAGCGCCCGGCCCCGGTGTGCGCCTTCGGCAGCGGGCCGGAAGGGCGCAAGGGGCAGTTCCTGATCGACCACGCCCTGCTGGACGCGGTGGGAGGCTTCAACGAACTGCTGGTGGGATACGGCTTTGATGACAAGGATCTGCTCGCCCGGCTGCACCACTGGGCTGGCCTGCGCGCCGGGCTGATTCCCGAGCCCTGGCTCGGCGTGATCTCCCATTCCGACGCGGAGCGAGCGGAGCTGGGGGCGAAACGGGACGGGTTGGCGGCCAGCCATGGCCTGGCCGCCATGCGCGCCACCCGGTTGGCCAATCGCCTCGTGGCCGCCCACTGCCCCTGGGGACCCCACTCCCCCCGCTCCTGCTACCTGGAGGAGCGGCCAGGCGTGTGGCGCCTCGACGCATCCAGCCTGCCGGAGCCGCCCCATGCCGTGGCCGCTGAATTGGAGCACGTGCGCCGCATGACCTTTTGGGGCCATTTCCTCGCCATCCCGGAAGTGTTCCTGGAGGTGCTTCCCTTCAGCCTGTTCCCCCCCGCCCGGGGGGGGCGCTGGGAGGTGCGCTGGTGGCACCGGCTCTGGTGGCACACCGGTCGGCGGCTGCTGGCGTTGCCGGTGGCGCTGCTCGTGGCGGGGCGGGAGCGGCTGGCGGCTCGCGGGCGCCGGGCCTCCCGCCAGCCGTGATTCAGGTCACCCTGGCCTCGAACGCGATCCATCTGGAGGCCGCCCGACGCTTGCACGATGGGCTCTCCCCCTGCCATGCCGCCCTGGAGATCCTGCTGTGGGAACCCAATCGCTTCCAGCTCACCCCCGCAGACCGTTGCCGCTGGCCCCTGCGGCTGCCAGCGCGGCCCTGGAGCTATGCCCTCCTGGCGCCCTGGGCCCTGCTCGGCCTGGTTGGCGACCTGCGCCTGGCCCACCGACGAGGCGCAGGCCAGGGCCTGCGGCTGCTCCTCTCCCGGGCCCGCAATCTCACCCTCCTCGACGATGGCCTCGATCCCTACCGGGCTCGGCCCAGGGCCCTCGATCCCCTGGCCTTCCCGGCGGGTCTCACCTGCTGGCTCTTCTCGGACGCGCCAGCTTGGCGAGCGTCCTGGTGCGCGCGCTTCCGCTGCCGCGAGCTGGGCCCCCTCTACCCCGCCAGCCCCCCGCCAGCGCTCCCCTCCTCAGCCCCCGCCAGCGGCACCCTGATCCTCGATTCTCCAGGGCTGGAGGGCCTGGCGGACCAGGGCCGCCCCCTTCCCCGGCCCTGGTGTCTCGTGCCCCATCCCGTGGTCGGCAAACGCTCCTGGCCGCTCCCCCTGGAGGCCGGCGACCGTTGCCGCCCCGGGGCCCCGGAAGACCTCCTGCCCCGGTGGCAGGGCACCGTGGTGGTGGGCGAAAGCCTGCTGCTGCTGGCGGCTTTGCGCCTGCGGGCCCCGGGCACCCGGCTCATCATCGCCCTGCCACCGACCACCGATGCCCACCTGCGCGCGCAGGTGGCGCGGGAGGCCGCGCGGGAGCCTCTGGTCGTCCTCCAGGAGGGGTGAGCGAGGGACGCCCCCTCAGGCCAGCGCCTCCAGCACGGCCATCACCTCCGCAGCCGTTCGCTCCCAGCGAAAGGCGCCAGCGCGCTCCAGCCCCGCCTGGCCCAACGCCGCAGTCAGGCCCGGCTCCCGTTCCAACTGCGCCATGGCCGCCGCGATCGCCGCAGGGTCGCGCGGATCGACCAGCAGGGCCGCATCCCCCACCACCTCCGGCAACGCACCGGCCCTGGCGGCAATCACCGGGGTGGCGCAGGCCATCGCCTCCAGGGCCGGAAGCCCGAAGCCCTCCCACAGGCTCACCATCAGCAGGCCGCGACAGCGATTGAGCAGCGCCAGGCGCTCGTCGTCGCTCACCCAGGGAATCCAATCGCAGCGCGACGCAATCCCCAGCTCCCGAGCCAGGGCCTGGAGGCGTGGAGTGGTACGGGCGTCATGGGGCCCCACCAGCCGCAGGCGCGTCTCGCCGCCGGGATCCCTCAGGGCGGCGAAGGCCCGCAGCAGACGGGCCAGGTTCTTGTGCGGGTCATGGCGGCCCAGAACCAGAAAGAACGGCTGCCGAGGACTCCCCAGGGGCCGCAACCGCCCGGGATCGAACCCGAGCCGGATCGGCACCAGCCGGCGTGTCGGCACACCCAACCGCTCGCGCACCTCCCTGGCGGTGGCTTCGGAATTGCACAGCACACGCACCGCCCGATGCAGCACCAGGGGCACATAGGCCAGGTGGTAAGCCAGCAGCGGGCCGGGTTGGGGATGGCGCAGGGGAAGCAGATCATGGGCGAGCACCACAGAGCGCACGCCCCGCAGCAGGGGAGCCTCCGGCAAGGGGGAAAGCAGCAGGGGGGCACCGCTGGCCTTCAGCAGCCGGGGCACCTGGTTTTGAGTCCAAAGCAGCCGCGCCAGGTGGCCGCGACGGCCATGGGCGGGAGACAGGGTGGCCGGGATGGGCAGGCTGCCGGGTCGCCCCCCGCCGAGGGGATCGAGCAGGGGCACCCGCTCGGGATCCAGGGCCGCCACCAGATCGCGAGCCACCACGCCGATGCCCGTCGGCCGCTCGCCCAGGTAGCTGCCATTGAAGAGCGCCAGGGGGGTGGTCATGGCTTTCGGCCCCCGCTGCCGCATCCCCCCCAGGCCTCCACCGCTCCGGCCAGCACGGCCCCGGCGCGGCCCGGCTGGAGGGGAAGGCGCAGGGTGGTCACCGCCAGCAATCGCAGGGTGCGCAGCCCCAGCACCCAGGCCGGACAGTGCCTTTGCACAAAACGGAGGTAGCTGACCGTGGACAGGCGCCAGCGGCGGGGGGAGGCGCTGCCGCTTCCCTGGCCGCGCCGGTGCCGGATGCGGGGCTCGGGCAGCCAGAGCACCGGCGCGCCGAGGCGGCTGAGCCGCAAGCAGAGATCCATGTCTTCGTAATAGAGCGGAAAGGCGGGATCAAAGCGGGCCGCGGGCCGGTGGGCGCGAGGACGCAGGGCCAGGCTGCAGCCGCTCAACCAGTCGAGGCGCCGCGGTTCAGCTGCAGCGGCCTCGCGGCGGTCCAGCCGTCGGGAGCGAAAGCGCAGGCCAGGGCTGAACCAGCCACCGCTGGCCTCCAGCGCTCCGCCGGCGTCCTCCACGGCCGTGCCCACGAGGCTGCGCGGGTCCACCCCCGCCAGAGCCTCCGCCAAGCGCCGCAGCTCATCTCCTCGGGGGAGCTCGGTGTCTGGATTGAGCAACCACACCCAGCCAACCCAGCCGTGGTCGTCCAGCCAATCCAGGGCGCGGTTGCAGCCCGCCCCGAACCCCTCGCCCTCCTCCCCGCAAAGCAGCCGCACCTGGCACCCGAGGGCGTCTGGCCCCTCGGGCGCCAGGGCGGCGAGCGCGACGGGGCTGGTCTGCGGACTGTTGTCCACCACCAGCCAGAGGGCCGGAGCCTCCGCCTGGCGCGCCAGGTCGCCCGCCAGCGCAGGCAGCACGGCGCCACTGTGATGCGCGACGGTGACCACCACGACGCCTCCTCCGCTCGGCAGGGGGCCATCCCTGCGGACCGCTGAACTGGCGGGGAGTGGTACGCGCGTCACCCTGGGTCCTGTCCCAAGCCGTGGGGCCAGCATGCCCGCAGAGGGGCCCGGCGATAGGCTCCGGCCTTTCCACAGGCCAGCGATGCGATTTGTGGTGGCGGTGCCGGCTCGTCTCGACTCGGCTCGCCTGCCTGGCAAGGTGATGGCGGACATCGGCGGTCGCCCGATGCTGCGCCGGGTGCTCGAGCGCTGCGCGCGGGCCCAACGGCCCGCCGCCGTGGCCCTTTGCACCGACAGCCGGGACCTGATGGAGGCCGCAGCCGCCTGGGGGTTCCCCGCCCTGCTCACCTCGCCAGCGTGCGCGTCGGGCAGCGAGCGCCTGGCGGAGGCGCTCCCGGCGCTCACGGCCCTCGCCTCCGGGGCAGGCGCAGGCGATCTCGCCGCCACGGTGATCCTCAACGTGCAGGGCGACCAGCCCTTCATCGATCCAGGCCTGATCGACGCCATGGCCGGGGAATTCGAGACGCGCCATCCCACCCCGGAGGTGCTCACCCCCATCTACCGCCTCGGGGCGGAAGCCCTGCACAACCCCAATGTGGTGAAGACCCTGGTGAGCGCCGATGGGCGGGCGTTGTACTTCTCCCGCTCCGCCCTTCCCCACGTGCGTGGCGTGGACCCCGACGCCTGGCATGCCCATGCGCCCTTCTGGGGCCATGTGGGGCTCTACGGGTATCGGGCGGATGTGCTGGCGCGCTGGTCGCACCTGCCGCCCTCGCCCCTGGAGCACATCGAAAAGCTGGAACAGCTGCGGCTGCTGGAGGCGGGAATCGGAATCGGCACCTTTGAGGTGGCCGGCGACTTTCTCTCGGTGGACACGCCCGAGCAACTGGAGCAGGCCAGGGCCCTGGCGGCCCAACGGGAGCCCCCTCCCGCCCCCTGAGCGGGCTGATACGTTGCACATCCGTGGGAGGCAAGACGCATGGCGCCAAGAGCGTTGGTCAGCAGGATCGATTCCCTCGTGATCTGCGCCTCTCCCAAGGCGTCGTGCCGCAGCGTCGCGGACTTTGCCTGGGCCGTGAACCAGCAGCGTCCGTTGCGCCTGGGGATGCGGATGCGGTTGATCGTGTTTCGCAATCCCTTCCGGCGACTGATCAGTGCCTATCTCAACAAATACGCCGAGCACACGCGCTACAGAGAAGCCTCCCTGGCCCTGTGCCCGGAGGCGCGCCTCGACACCTTCGCGGATTTCGTGGACGAGCTGGACCGCCATCGCTTTCGCTGCATCGACACCGTGCATTTCAAACCGCAGCGGGCGCGTTATCGCTGGGGCTCTTTTGACAGGATCTTCGATGCCGATGACCTTGAGCCCTTTCGCTTGTTCGTCAACGCATTGTTCGGCACGGATCTGGAGATGCCCTTTCGTGTGGCGACAAATCGGCCCGCCGTCGCCCGAGATGCCCTGGCCGTGATCAGGACATCCGACGACGACGACACCACACCTCCCTGGCAGCTCTCCAGAGATGTGTTGAGGCAGCGTCTCGAAGCGGCGATCGCCCCGCCCTATGCCAGTTTCTTCAACCCCTCGCTCGAAGCCGCCGCCCGTCGCATCTACCGAGACGACTTCCGTTTCCTGGAGCGATCTCTGGAGAGGGGCCGGATCGGCAGGCCCTTGCTGGAGGCCCTCACCAGCCTCTAAGGCGGAGGAAACCGGCCGGATTCAACCGCCGCCCCTGGCCAGCCCG
>JBJOHA010000013.1:0-3974 GCA_046047935.1 Cyanobacteriota bacterium | reverse complement strand
CCCCCCGGCAGGATGGGCTCCTTGGCCCACCCCCCATGCTCCTCCCCAATCCCTTCTGCCCCCTGGCCTGTCCCCTCACCGCCGCGAAAATCGCCGGGTTGCAAGCCACCGTTCTGCTGCTCCTCACGCTGCTGATCAAGGCTCGGATTCAAATCAAGGCCGCTTCGGCGGTGGGATTTGCCCTGTTGGCCTTGCAGACGCTGGTGTTCCTGGCTGCGGCCGGCACCCTCGGCCTGCTTGCCCTCGGAGGCGTGGCTGTCGCCGCCAACCGCCGCGCGGCCCGGGCCCTCTGACGGCATGGGCCAGCCCGCCAACAGCAGCGCCCGCCCCGCCGACCTCTCCGCTCTCCCCGAAGGCTTCTTCGCGCGGCCGGCGGAGGAGGTCGCCCCGGAGCTGATCGGCTGTCGGCTGGTGAAACGCCAACCCGGCGGCGCCATCCTCTGGGGGTGGATCGTGGAAACGGAGGCCTACTCGCAAGCGGAGCCCGCCTGCCATGGCCACAGGCGCCGCTCCCCGCAGAACGAAACCCTCTTCGGCGCCCCTGGCCGCTTCTACGTCTACGTGAGCTATGGCATCCATCACTGCGTCAATGTGGTGACGGATCGCGCGGAGTGGGCGAATGGAGTGCTGTTGCGCGCTCTCGCCCTGCCCGGCGAACCGGAGCGGGTGGCGGCCGGCCCCGGCCTCTTGGCCCGTCGATTTGACCTCGATCGCCGCCACAACGCCCTGCCGGCTCGGGTCGAGCGGGGGCTTTGGCTGGCGCCGCGGCCGGCGGCGGTGCAGGATCGGATGGCGCAGGCGACTTGGGAGGGACGACCGCTGGTGACGGCAACCACGCGCATCGGCATCCGCGAGGGCCAGGAGCTTCCCTGGCGCTGGTATCTGACGCCGAGCCGCAGCGTCAGCCGCCGGGCGCGGGGCGACGCCACGCCGCACCGGGATCGAGCCTGGTGGCCCGAGGAGGGCTGGAGGCCATGACGCCCTGGCCCCATGCCCACGTGCTGGATCTGGCCAGCTTCGCCCTGGAGGATTACGCCACCGTGCTGGAGCTGGCCCAACGGTTCCGCTCCCTGCCCGTGGTGGGCGCCCGCAAGCTGCCCGCCCTTCAGGGGCGGATGGTGACCACCCTCTTCTTTGAACCCAGCACCCGCACCCGCGGCAGCTTCGAGCTCGCCGCCCGTCGGCTCTCCGCCGATGTGCAGAGCTTTTCGCCGGCCTCCAGCTCCCTGAGCAAAGGGGAAAGCCTGCTCGACACAGCCCGCACCTACGTCGCCATGGGCAGCAATGTGCTCGTGGTGCGCCACAGCTGCGCGGGGGTGCCCCAGAAGCTCGCCCGCGACCTGGAAACCCTCGGCGTCGGTGTGGCTGTGCTCAACGCGGGGGATGGTCTCCACAGCCATCCCAGCCAGGCCCTGCTGGATCTTTTCACCCTGGCCCGCCACTTCGATCCGGAGAAGCCCACGCCCGCGGCCCTCGACGGGCGAACGATCGCGATCATCGGCGATGTGCTCCACTCACGGGTGGCCCGCTCCAACCTTTGGGCGCTCACCGCTTGCGGGGCCAACGTGGTGTTGTGTGGTCCCGCCACCCTTGTGCCTGAGCTCTTCAACGCCTTCACCGGCGGCCCGCCCCCCGGTCAGGCTGTGGATCCGGTGCCCAGGCGCGGATCGGTTCGGGTGGTGCGCGACTTGGCGGAGGCCCTGCCGGGGGCCGATGCCGTGATGGCCTTGCGCCTGCAGAAGGAGCGCATGCGGCAGAACCTGCTCACGAGCTTCGACAGCTACCACCGCCGCTATGGCCTCAACCACCAGGTGCTGGCGCTCTGTGGCCGTCCCGTGCCGGTGCTGCATCCCGGGCCGGTGAACCGGGGCGTGGAACTGGCGGGCGATCTGCTCGATGATGGCGCGCGCTGCCTGGTCGATGAACAGGTGCGCAACGGTGTTCCCATCCGCATGGCGCTGCTGTATCTCCTTGCCGCCGCGCTGCCGGAGGTCAAAGAAGCTTGAATCCCTCCAGGAGCAGGCCGTAGAGCAAACCCATGCGGGCCATGTCCACGAGATGCATGGCCAGCCGATCCCCCCCTTCCCGGCGCAGAACCCCTCGGGCCCGCACGCCGAGCTCCAGGGTGAGCACGCAGAGCACGGCGGCCACCAGGTCCATCAGGCTGAGCGCGCCGATGATGCTTCCCAGGCCCACCCCGCTGAAAAAGAAGAAGAGAAAGGTGAGCGCCAGAAGCGACAACTTGCGCCAGGGGTTCAAGGACCACTCGCTCAAGCGTGCGCCGAATTCAGCGATGCGAGTTTGAAAGCGCGTGTTCTGGTAAGGCAACAGACCAATTGGAGCGGGGGAACACCTGCGGAGGCTTGGCCGAACGCTTGAACAAGCGCGTCCAGCCTCGACGATTCGCCTTCTGAAGGGTAGAACGGGTGTGAAAAGGGGCAGGGTTGCCACTGGCCGAACCCTCAAGGCCCTACGGATGACCGTCAGGCCTTGGGCGCCGGTGGTGATCCCCATCACCCGACCCGGAACCCTGCTGCCTCCTGTCTACACCATTTCTGGGGGTATGGCATCCTTTTGACCACCACCCATAGGGGATCCCAATAAAAAAGCCCGAGGCTGACCCTCGGGCGGGTGATGGGGTCGCTGCAAAGAAACCAGCGGGTCCCACCGGAGGCAAGGGCAGGGAGCCGCCGCACGGATCGTCCCTTCCCCCTTGCCTGTCCCAGGTCAGATCTCACCTTCTTTCTTCCGAGGCGTCTTGCCTTCCAGGAGTTCAAGCAAGGCTTCCATCTGTGCCATCACCCCGCGCAGCTCGCCCGCTTCCGGCAGCAACCCGTCCTCGATCACACCCTGGTGCATCTCGCGAAGCTCTTGACGGATGTAGCGAAGATGACTGACCACCTGCTCGCGCTTGGACTGCGACATCGCTTGTGTCGGGTTACAACCCTTTATATACCCCGTCACCCGCCCGGACCTGTATGGCTTTCCGCATGGCACCGCCAGCTGGAAGGTGGACCATGGGCCGCTTCAGGAGGCGATGAGCGGTGGCAGGATTCCGTCGGCCCGACAGGAGAAGGGATGACCAAGCGATGAATGGAGAATAGGGGACTCGAACCCCTGACCTCTGCGGTGCGATCGCAGCGCTCTACCAGCTGAGCTAATTCCCCTTTCTCTGAATTATCCCACCCCCGTGACCCACTCCACCAGCGTGTCTGCCACCCCGATTTCCTCCGAGCAGCTCGAGGCCTTTGACGAGGCGGCCATCGCCGAACTGGCGCGACGCCTGGAGGAGGACGACTACCCCACGCCTTTCGCCGGTCTGCGCGACTGGCACCTGCTGCGGGCCCTGGCCATCCACCGGCCCGACCTGGCGGAGCCCTATGTGCATCTGGTGGACCAGGAAACCTTCGACGAGAATTGAATCCGCCTCGCTGACGCGAATTGAATCCACATAGCCGACGCGAATTGAACCCGCCTCGCCGACGCGAATGGGCTTCGCGTCACCGACGAGAATGGAATCTCCGGGTCACCGACGAGATTTGAACCCCAATCAACTCCTTCGGGGCTTCCGTCTCAACCAAGGTCCGCGATCGGGAGGACATCCTCCCGGACATCACGCCAACGCAGGCTCAGGCGACTTCCGCTGAGCGCCCATTCTCTTCAGGCGGCCTCAGGGCAGGCGGCCTCAGGGCAGGCGGCCTCAGGGCCGCGAGCATCAGGTCCGAGAGCCTCGGGGCCGCGAGCCTCGGGGGGTTGATCATCCGCCACAGGGGGAAGGGGCTTCTGAGATTCGGCGGGAGCGCCGGTTTGCAAGAGGTCCAGAAAGGTGCGCAGCTGCAGGCGTGGGATGTAAGGCCAGCCGCCGCTCTGCTCCATGTCTTGCAGCAAGCGGAAGAGGGAGCCGCGATCCGAGGGCAGGCTGGCGCGGAAGGCGCCGTCTTGAATCGTGCGGTGGAGCTTCTCCAGTTGGCGCA
>JBJOHA010000012.1:0-5201 GCA_046047935.1 Cyanobacteriota bacterium | reverse complement strand
TCCTGTGGAGAGGGCTGTGGGGGATGGGAGTGCCCTGGAACGCCCTGATCTTGGTTTGGAGGGCAATCAGGAGCAGATCTACAGGCTGCTGCGCGGCGGTTCCTGGGTCAACGATCCCCACGACTGCCGCGCCGCCTCCCGGAACAGCCTCCACCCGGCCTACATCAGCTCCAGCGTTGGTTTTCGCCCCTGCTGTCTCCTCCCCCCAGGTTCCCTTCTTGGGTCTTGAGCCCTTTATCCCTTGGCCCGCCGGCTGTTTTTTATCCCTTGGCTGTTGGTTTGAGGCTGTTTGCTGTGGCGCCGTCAGGCGCCCAAATTTTTTTGCTTCACCACCCATCCCTCGCCGTTCGGTGCGCTTGATTGGGTGATACGGACGGGTCGTTCAGCTGTTGCGCGGGGGGTCCCGGGCCAGCGGGCCTCACAACGCCCGCGCGGCCATGCGGGGCCGCTATCGCCCGGACGGCCTCGGTACCGCTGTGGGCGTCCGCCCCGCCTGTTTCTCTCCCCCACCACCCTCCACCATTAGAGCTTTTGGATGGGATTCCAACAGGAGTGCAAGACGGGTCACAGACCCTGGAGGAAGAGCGAATCGTTGCTGATTTCTGGTGGCTGCTGGCGGCCGGATGAGGCCATAGTCGCTTCGAGTGCTTGGTGGTGTCCTCGCGCTTCTGTTAGCATCCAATCCTTGAGGGATTCGGGGTCGCTGTGGTCACGGAAGCCATTATTGATTACGCCCTTGACCAATGGATTGGTCTCCTCGCGCCTCAACTGAAGGACTGGATCTGTTCCGAACAACAGGACAGATTGGCCGCTGAGTTGCGCTCTGAGCAGGAGGCTCGTCAGGCTTTGAAAGCCTTTCGCCCCGTCTCTGAAGACGTGCGCCTGGCCTGCCTGAAACTGGCTGATCAACATGAAAGGCTTTGGGTGTCTCCTGCCCAGGTGGCGCTGCGGCCTCTGTTGCGTGATCCGGCCTTTCACAGCGATTTTGTCGAGTGGCTGCAGGCGGGAGGGATTGAGGAAGGCGCTGCCGTGAAGCAACGTCTCCTTGAACGCATGGAATCCCTGTTGGTGCCATCGGGGGTGAACGCTGAGCAACAGACTTTTCTGCGCGAGCATTTTTTTAATGCCCTGGACAAAGCGGTTTTTGCTGATCCGCTGCTCGCCAGTTGGCGGCACGACCTCAGCCTTCAATACCTGCGCGCGAAATCGTCGGAGCTCCAACGTCTCGCGGAAGAGGCGGCAGGTCTCTATTCCGAGCAAAGACAAGCTGAGGCATTGACGGCCTACCGCCAATCAGCCTTGGCGGCTTGGGACATCATTGATTTAAGCAACCTGCCTGAAGGAGACGTGCACATTGCCACGCAGAAGCTGCTTCTGCGGCAGCTCTACATGCCATTGCGCATCGTCTTTGAGCCTGCTCTCGCGGATGCGGATCAAGAGTCCATCGTGAGCACGCTGGAAGAGGCGCGTTCCGCGCGTCGTCTCCGCGAGGCCGGGCGCGACAGTGGAGCCGTTCACACGGAGAACGACGCCTTGGGTGCTCCCCTTTCGATCGGGGAGAAACTCGCCGTGTCGCGCCGCTTGGTGGTGTTGGGGGATCCAGGCGGCGGCAAGACCACCATGCTGCGTTGGCTGGCCACAGCCTGCCTGTTGCGCCAGAACAACGATCCCGCTCTGGAACAGATCCCCGATGTGCAAACGCTGCCGCCGCGTGACTGGATCCCTGTGCTCATCCGCTGCCGCGACATCGGCCCCGACGATCTGCGCCGCTCCTTTTCGGACGTGCTGGCGATGCATCTGGCCAAGACGGAGCTGCGGCCGGAGGTGGCCAAGATCATGGGCGCCGTCATCCTCGCTCGGATTGCCGCGGGAGACATTCTCCTGTTGGTCGATGGGTTGGATGAGATCAGCGACCGCCAGGTGCGGATGATGTTCTGCCAAGAGTTGGAGCGCACAGCCGCCCGCTACCCCGAGGCTTCGATTCTTGTCACCTCCCGCATCGTCGGCTACCGGGACATGCCCTATCGCATGCGAACAGGCTTCAGCCATGGTGTCATCAGCGATTTGCAACACGACGACAAGGATCACTTCGCCAGGCGCTGGATTGAGGTGACAGAGGCGTCGCAACCGAGCACGGCCAGGGCCAAGAGTGCGCAAGACCTGATCGATGCCCTCCACTCCAGTGATCGCATCGAGCGTCTGACGGGCAATCCCATGCTGTTGACCACCTTGGCGCTGGTGAAGCGCAAAGTGGGCAAACTTCCCACCCGACGCAACAAACTCTACGCCGAAGCTGTGTCCGTTCTCCTGAACTGGAATCCAGTCATTTACAACCCATTGAATGAGGAGGAGGCCCTGCCTCAGCTCGCTTTTCTCGCCTATGAGATGTGTCGTCGCGGCGTGCAAAGCCTGCTGGGAGATGAGGTGCTGGATGTTCTGGATGCGTTTCGCGAGGCCTATCCCAATATCCGTGCCGTGCGGGCTCGCAACTCCCAAGAGTTCCTGCTGTGCCTGGAAGAACGCTCCAGCCTCCTGATGCGCTCGGGTGATGTCTGGCAGGCCAAGCGCTCCGAAGAAAAGGCTGTCTGGGAGTTCCGCCACTTGACCTTCCAGGAATACCTCGCCAGTCGCGCGTTATTGGAGGGTCGATACAAAGATCGCGACAAAACCACATCGCTGGCGCAGCAGGTGGCTCCCCTTGCCGCTCCCGAACCCAAGCCCCGTGCCCAAGGCATGACCAGGCCGATGGAGGGGGAGGAGCATGCCGTGCCAGATGCCTGGCGGGAGGCGCTCCGGCTGCTGGTGGCCGACTGCAGGGATGACGATGTGGATGACGTCCTCCTCGCGATTCTCACGCCCGGCACCGAGGAGGACGCCAGCCACGCGCAGCGGCCCCGAGCGCTGCTGGCGGCCCAATGCCTGGCCGAGGAGCCCAATGTTTCGGAGGACACCGCACGCCGCGTTTTGGCCGCTTTTGTGGCTTTGATTGGCCAGGAGGACGGCGTCGGGACGATCCGCTCGGCCTTCGAGACAACGGCGCTGGAGGTTTGGCGGTCCAACTGGAACGAGACGTTGCAAACCTGCCTGCTGGAGTCGTTTCGCGAGCAGACCTCCACCTCAGCCGCCAACTGTGGAGCGGTCTTGGCCCAGCTCCTGGGTGACACCCTGGCCAGACACCCCGACGGACGGGATGGCCTGGACACAGCCCTCATCAGCAGCCTGCGATCCGCCGATTCCTCTGACGTTCTCCGCGCGGCGCTCACCCTGGTGCAGCTTGGCCATCAGGGCTCGGCTCCGGAGTCTGCGGCCATGGGCAACGCTCTCGTTGACCTTCTCGGACGGGGAGGAGCTGAGGCCCATGCCGCCGCCTGGGCCCTGGCTTGGCTGAGCGTTGCTTCCTCCAGCGCCTTCTCCCGCCGCCATCGGGCCTCTCACGCCAACCGTCTGACGCCGCCCCTGCCCCCCCTCCCCGGGACGGGGCCCAATGAGAGCGGCTGGCGCCCTTCGGAGCGGGCGGTGGAGGTGTTGGTTGCCGCGCTGGCGCGCGCGCCCGAAACAGAACCCCTCCTGAAGCGCCATCTCACAGGCCTTTTGGGACTTTCCGCCCGTCCACGGGTTCTTGTTCCCCTGTTGGAGCGGTTGGACGACCCCGATCCGCCCGTCCGAAACGCTGCCAGGGAAGCCTTGGCCTGGGCGGCGGAGCAACCCTCGTTCTCCCTTGGCCCGACCCTCCTCTCCGCCTTGGAGGATCAGGTGTTGGCCCGCTTGGTGCGCAACGATCGGTTGCCGGAGGCGGAGCGGGCCGAAGGGCTGGTGTTGCTGGCTTTGTTCGGCAGGGAGCGGCCGTTGCGGGCGGTGTGGCGGGATCAGGGAGAGCATGCGCTCTTGCGCCAGCGGGCCGCTGAAAGCCTTGGGCTGCTCGCCAGCCGCAGCCTGGAGGTCACGCAACGCGAGGCGATCCAGCGCGAGCTGGAGGATGGGTTGCGCGGCGATGCCCTGGATCGCCTGGTGTCTGACGAGGAGGGCTGGGCGGATCACGACCGGCGGCTGCCCCTGCTGCAAGGGCTGTCCAGGGGGGGCGCAACTGGCGGCCTCCGCAGAGCTGCCCTTGTTGGGCCGCTCCCCCGGTCGCTCGGTGGTGATGCTCACGCTCACGGCCAGCAAGGGTAGGGAGGGCATGCGCCTTCGCACGGAGCTGGTGGAGCGCGAGGTGTGGATGCTGCCGCTGCCGGGGGTGCCGGGGCTTCCGCCGCAACAGCTGGAGTTGGTGGAAATTCCAGAGGGGGAGCACCGCCTCGGCTCGCCCGTCGAGGAGGAGGGTCGCGCCATGTTCCGGATGTCCTCGGAATCGGAGGAGGTGGATGCAGAAGTGCCCCGCACGGTGCGGCTGGCGCCCTGCTGGATGGCGCGCCACCCGATCAGTCAGGCCCAGTGGCGCGCTGTGGCGGAGACGGCGATGGACGGCGAGGGGCTCGATCCATTCCCTGCCGCGTTCGGCCCGCAGGGTCTCTGGGAACGGCATGGGCAGCCGGGGAGCTTGCCTGTGGAGTGCGTCAGCTGGACGGCATGCCGCCAGTGGCTGGACGCGTTGAACGCCTGGTTGGGGAGGGAATGGTCGGGGTTGGGCGGCCAGGGGGAGCCCCCGCGCCTGGCTTTGCCGACGGAGAGCCAGTGGGAGGCGGCCTGCCGGGCGGGGGCTCTCACGCCGTTCCATTTTGGCGACATCCTGGATGCCAGTTGGGCCAATTTCTTTGCTGAGATTCCTTATGGGCCCAGCCGCTCGGGAGTGTCTCGCCGGAGGCTGGTCTCCAATGGTTTCTTTGGCCTTGTGAACCGCTGGGGCCTGGCGGAGATGCACGGGCAGGTGTGGGAGTGGTGTGCCGACCCGTGGCGTCCTGATCCCGCTGGCGAAGGCTCTCCCGCCGATGCCAGGCCCCGCGAGGGATCGGATCCTGCTCTGTCCGAGGCGCCGCCTGACGAGGCTCCCAGGCTGCTGCGCGGCGGCTCCTGGTTCAGCGGTCCCCACGGCTGCCGCTCGGCCTACCGGAACTGCGACCGCCCCGGCTTCCGCATCGACGTTGTTGGGTTCCGTGTCTGCTGCCTCCCCCCAGGTTCCCTTCTTGGCGCTTGAGCCCTTGAGCCCTTGGCCCTTGGGCTGTTGGTTTGGCCCTGGCTGTTGGCTGTTCGCCCTGGCGCCGCAG
>JBJOHA010000011.1:0-37121 GCA_046047935.1 Cyanobacteriota bacterium | reverse complement strand
CGCAGCCCCAGCCCAACGGCGCCCCGCAGCAGCCAGAACCGCCAGAATCCACAGAACTCCCCTGCCGCTGGCTGGGCCTCGATCGCCTCGGCGTCCTGCAGATGCTCGGCGGCCTTGCCCTCAGCCTGATCGCCCTCTTCTCCTCCTATGACCACATCACCCTCCTCGGCCGCACCCTCCAGCTCCAACAACAGTGGGGAATCGCTTTCATCGCTGCCTCGCTGGCGACAGTTTTTATCGATGCTGAATTGGCGACGGGATCCCGACTACGAGCGGCGCAAGATGCGGCACGAAGAGCGGATGAAAGAGCTCGACAACGAAATCTTGAAGATCGAGAACGATATTTTGCAAATCGAGAACGATATTTTGCGCGCGAGGAGCGACAGCGAGCGAATCGAGAACGACAGCGAATGGATCGAGAACGAAATCTTGCGGGTGAGGAGCGACAGCGAGCGGATCGAGAACGACAACGAATGGATCGAGAACGAAATCTTGCGGGTGAGGAGCGACAGCGAGCGAATCGAGAGAGAAACCAAGCAGATCGAGAGCGAAACCGAGCGGCTGAGGCAAGAGAACGCCAGAGGCAGGCAACTGCTCGCCTCGATCGATGCGCTCTGCTTTCCGCCCGCGTCCAGCTCGATCCCAGCGCCAGCAACCGAGCCAGACTCCAGTCCTACCTCTCCCTGATGGGCGAGCGGCCGATGGAATGAAAAATTGGCCTGGACGTCTTGGGCCGCCAGCAGCCGATCAAAGGGTTCCCGGTGGGTCTGGCGGTAGGCGCGCTCGACCACCTCGGCGTGTTCCAGGGGCACGGCGGCATCACCCTCATCGCTCTCTTTTCCTCCGATGCCCCCATCAGCGTCTTCGGCCGCGCCGTCCGGCTCCAGCAGCAATGGGGCATCCCCTTCATCGTGGCCTCGCTGGCGTCAGTTGTTGACGTCGCCGCAGGCTGTGATGTTCTTCTGCGAAGCAGGTGCTCCACTGGCGCCGGGATCCCGATGACGAACGGCGCAAGAGCGCCCACGCGATCAGGATGCAACAACGCTGACCGTGCCGAGCCCATCCGCCGATGCCCCCCGCCGCCCGCCTCACCGATCTGCACACCTGCCCGATGCAAACCCCTGCGGTGCCGGTGCCAATCCCCCATGTGGGCGGCCCGATCGTGGGTCCGGGTTGCCCCACGGTGCTGATCGGCGGCCTGCCGGCGGCCGTGGTGGGCGACAGTTGCGTGTGCGTGGGGCCGCCGGATTCGGTGGCGAAGGGCTCGGCCACCGTGCTGATCGGCGGCAAGCCCGCCGCCCGCATGGGCGACACCACCGCCCACGGCGGCACGATCGCGATCGGGCTGCCGACGGTGATGATCGGCGGGTGAGAGGGAAAGCGCGGCCCAGAATCCCCGCAGCATGCAAATGCAGGCCAGGCTGCTGATCGTACGGGAGGTGCGCCTGCATCAACCCGGTGCCATGGAGCGTGCCCGGAGCTGGCGCGAGCGCAGGCGCGATCGGCTGCTGCCCCAGCTGCAGGAAGGTCTGCGCCCGATCGTGAGCGTTGAGCCAACGCTCCAGGGGGAGCGCCACGTGCATGTTTGGTCACCGATCGGGCTTTGGCCCTCCGCTACGGGGCCTGCCTGCTCACGGCTGATCAGCAGCTGGCTGGAGCGGGTGGGAGGACCGGCTGCGGAGGCGGAAGGGAGCAGGGCCCGTGATCGCCGCTGCTCGGCGCACGAAACCGCGACCAACGCGTCGCCAACACCCGCTGGGCTGGCTGAGGCCCGGCCACCTGCACCCGCGTCCATGGCCTCTCCCTGACCAAGCCCCTGCACGGCGCGAGCTCTCCGGTGGCGGCGGGTCGCAATGGTGAGACAGAATGGGACCATCATGAGCATGGGCCATGGCTGGAGCCGCGTCTGACCATCAGGCCGCTACCGCGTCCCGTGAGGAAACCAGCCAACAGAGAGCCGCCCGCGCTCGGCGCACCAGCGCAGATCCCCAGCGGGCCCAGCAAGGGGCAACCGCCGCCTCCACAGCTTCATCCGCTGCGCTGGATTCCCTGAGCCGGCTGCAACAAGTGGCCGATGCCAGCCCCCGAGTGGCGCAGTTGCGGCGGCTGCAGGCGCTGGCCGATGGGCGTTTCGCCCCGGTGGCCCAGCTTGCGGGCGACCCAGAGGAAGAAGAACTCCTCCAGGGCAAATTCGCCAGCGCAGAGCCTCCGCCCCAGCTCCAGCAGGCGCCCCGTGCCAACAACACCGGCCTGCCGGACAAGCTCAACAGCGGTGTTGAATCGCTGTCCGGCCTGTCGCTGGACCATGTCCGGGTGCACGACAACTCATCGCAGCCGCCGCAGCTCAACGCGCTGGCCTACGCCCAAGGCAGCGCCATCCATCTGGAGCAGGGGCGGGTGAAGCCCACGAGGCAGATGAAGGGAGGCGTACTAGTGAATGACGATGTTGGGTTGGAGCGGGAGGCGGATGTGATGGGCAGGAGGGCGCTGTCCGGCGGTGTTACGCGCCTTGCGTCGGTGCAATTAAAATGTAGCGACTGCGAAGAGGAAAGCAAGGCGCCAGCGGAGAGTGTCGTATCGAGAAACCGGGAATACTTCCCACACCAGCTTCGAGGCGGTCTCGGTAATGTAGCACAACTGGCGAGCTGCTATTTTTTCAAGAATAGCGACTGTCAAGGGTCTCGGATTTATGCGCAGAGTAAACACAATTTCAGAGATTACAAGACCTACAATTGTTCTGGGGAACAAGGCACCGAGGATTGTGTCCAGAACGATGGTAAAGGGCATTGCTACTGCCCTGAGCCGAAGGAGGAAGAGAGCAAATCCGAAAAACCTAAGGGTCCCCCAAGCGCTTTTGACGACCCAAGCACCAGTCGCTTTTCACGAGACTTGATCGCGAGAGGACTCGCGACAGGGGAATATCCGCCGCGCCGATGATCCAAGGCGGCACTTATCCGTCCGCCTGATCCGGCGCCCCTCGTGCGGGAATATAGGTATTTCAAACGATGTTTCCCACAAGCCGGCATCGTATTCCCCGTACCTCGAGCAGGCAACCGTGCGCCGCAAGGCGCGGAATCCCCCGGAATCCCCCGTCCCAGTGACGATTCAAGCGCGGCTTCGGCCCGGATCAGCCTTCACCCGCCTCGCTTTGACGCCCTCACGCGATCACAGGCCGAGCACGTCCGTCGGTTCTCTCGCGGAACCGACGGACGTGCTCTCGGGTCAGGCTGCGTAGTCGAGCGAGAACTCCCGCGCCGCTGCGCGCGGCGGTGCCCGCGTGGGCAGGCCCAGGTGCGTGAGGATCCTCACGCTCACCACCGGCTCTTCGATCGCGGGGAAGATCTTCAGCTGACCGCAGCAGGCGCAGCGCTCCACGTCGATGGCGAACACGCGCTTCGGCAGCCGTGCCCAGCGCATCGGGGCCACTTGGCCATGTGTGTGCGCGTGCGCCGGTGCGCTGTCCTTCCGCGCCGGCTGCGGGATCACTGCCGCACGCAGCTTCGCGTTCGGGGCAAGCACCCCCTGATGGCGGATCAGGCGTTCGTTGGCGAGGGTTGGGCGGGTGCTGGTGCGGCATAGCCATTCGCGTTCCTTGCGCTGGTGGCTCGCCAACCACACCGCAGCGTGCAGGCTGAAGCCGTGCGCAGCCTGAGCACCTTCTGGTCGGCGCGCGGACCGAAGGCGATGCGAGAGGTGCACGAGGCCGCCTGCAGTGACGCCAATCTGCTGTCAGCCACCAACCAACGGACCCACGCAACCGCCGAGATCCTGCTCTGGCTGGGGAATGAGGAGCACGGCATCCCGCTGGAGCAGATCAGCCCGGCCGATGCCGAACGGCATCTGCAGCTGTTGCAGGCGCCAGCCAACCTGGATGATCACCACTCTCGTGATGTCCTCAAGCGGTTCGCCCCGCGCTGGCCCGAGCTGGTGGCAAGACACCCCTCAGCCCCGCTTGGCCCCTCTGCAACTGCTGGCCGACCTATTGGCCGGGGCAACGTAGAGCTTTCCCCTGAAGCAGCACTCCAGGCCGCTCTACGCCACCCTTCGCGATCAGGCGTGCGGGGCTATCGCCACGGCTCAGGAAGCCGACAGAGCCCTGATGGAGGGATAGGGGAAGACACCCGTCAGATGGGTGGAGGCGGCCGGTGTGACAACGAGTGGCATTGATCTCCCGTGCCCTGCCGCAGAGCCCCACCCGCACCCGCCACACCCCCCGGACGCCGTGACGCCATCCCCTCCCGCCAACCAGCCGTCGCCGACTGACGCCCCGCAGCAGCCCGACGCGCCAGAATCGAAATCACTACTCCGATGCTGGCTGGGCCTCGATCGCCTCGGCGTGCTCCAGGTGCTCGGCGCCATTGCCATCAGCCTGATCGCCCTCTTTTCCTCCTATGACCACATCACCATCCTCGGCCGCACCCTCAAGCTCCAGCAGCAATGGGGAATTCTTTTCATCGCTGCCTCGCTGGCGACAATTGTTGTCGATGCTGAATTGGCGTCGGGATCCCGACTACGAGCGGCGCATGAACGCCTTGAAGAACGAGATCGAGCAGCTGAGGAAAGACAGCAGGCAGATCGAGAAAGAAACCGAGCGGCTGAGGCAAGAGAACACCAGAGGCAGGCAACTGCTCGCCTCGATCGATGCGCTCTGCTTTCCGCCCGAGTCCAGCTCGATCCCAGCGCCAGCAACCGAGCCCGCCTCCAATCCTTCCTCGCCTTGATGGGTCAGCGCCCTCTGGAAGACGAGCAGGGCATGGGAGGCGTTAGCCGCGGTCCCAGCGACCCGGCTTAGTCAGGAACCTGGGCCGAGGATGATCTGCTGTCTGGGCTGGAGTCCCTGCGTCAGAAGGTGTGACATGTGGTGGCATTGACCTCCTGAGAGCCGCCGACAGGCTCCGCCCGCCAACGCCCCACCCACGGATGCCGTGTCGCCATCCCCACCCCCAGCCGCTGCGCAGCCCCAGCCCAAAGGCGCCCCAGAGCGGCCAGACCCACCAGAATCAACACCACCACCCCGCCGCTGGTTGGATCTCGATCGCCTGGGCCTGCTCCAGGTGCTCGGCGGCCTCGCCCTCAGCCTGATCGCTCTCTTCTCCTCCTATGACCACATCACCTTCTTCAGCCACAGCATCGCGCTCCAGCGGCAATGGGGAATCCCTTTCATCGCTGCCTCGCTGGCGACAGTTCTTGTCGATGCTGAATTGGCGTCGAGATCCCGACTACGAGCAGCGCAAGATGCAGCACGAGCAGCGCAAGATGCAGCACGAGGAGCGGATGAAGCAGCTCGAGAACGAAATCTTGCAGGTCGAGAGCGAAACCGAGCGGCTGAGGCAAGAGAACGCCAGGCTGAGGCAGCAGCGAGCCAAAGAGAAAGCCTGGAGGACATCCGTCGAGCAGTTTTTCTCTCAGCCCGAGTCCAACTTGACCCCACAGGCAGCAACCGGGCCCGACTCCAAGCCTTCCTCACCCTGATGGCCGAGAGGCCAATGGAAAAAGAGAAAGGGGTTTGACGACTTGGGAGAAAACGCCATCTTGATCATCCGATACTGACCCTTGCCAGGGCTGTGAGCACCGATCCAACGTGACGGTAAAACTGTCCCAACATGCATGCGCGGCGAGGAGAAGCCCCATGGCCTTGAACACAGTTTCAGCGCCGGAGCGTGACCTGTCGATCGTCTTCCCCCAAGGCGCAGAATCCCCCATTCACAGTGACGATTGAAGGGCGGCTTCGGTCCGGATCACCGTTCACCCGCCGCGCTGAGACGCTCTCACGCGATCACGGGACAACTCCGCAAGGCCGCATTCCCAAGGATTTGGACCGCCAAGGCCGAATGGCCCGCAAGCTCCGCGTCAAAAAAGGCTCCGATGGCGATGCCAACGTGATCGTCCCTGATCAAGATGAGGCCTTGGGGCCTTGTGGCTGCAGGCAACGGGCTCCCGGCCAATCCTTCGTGCCCACCCGCCCCCCCGATGCCGCAAGCAACGTTCCACACCCGTGCCGCAAGCCTCCTTCCGGTGGAGCCAGCGCCAACCGTGGCGGTCCCCAGCACCCTTCACCAGCGCCTCCTGCACGATCTGAACCTGCTGGCCAGGCCGCGCCATTGCCACTGGGACCCGATGGGGCTCTTGGCCGTGCGCAGCATTCTGCGGGAGCGATTGGGACGTCTCGGCCCTGTGGAGGAGCACACCTTCCAGCTGGGCAGCGCCCCTGGAACCAACCTCCTGCTCAAGTTGCCCGGTCAACGGCCGGAGCTGGCCCCTCTGCTGGTCGGGGCCCACTACGACGGGGCGCCACAGACGCCCGGGGCCGACGACAATGCCAGTGGAGTCGCGGCTCTGCTGGAGTTGGCGCGCCGTTGGCGAGATCATCCGCCCCGTCGCCCCGTGTGGCTGGTGGCCTTTGATCAGGAGGAGGAAGGCCTGCTCGGCAGTCGGGCCCTGGCCCAGCGCATGCGCGCTGACGGCGAGCGCCTGCACCTGATGGTGAGCCTGGAGATGCTCGCGTTCACCAGCCCTGTTCAGCGCTATCCCCACCCGGCCATGCGCTGGATCTACGGCTCCCGGGGGGATTTCATCGCCTTGGTGTCAAACCTTGGGGCCATCCCCCTTCTGCCCGGCCTGGCCAGGGAGGTCGGGCGCCATGTGACGACCAAGGTCCTGCCCGTGCCTTGGCGTGGCCGCTCCTTGCCCGACACCCGCCGTAGCGATCACAGTCCCTTCTGGGATCAAGGCTTCAACGCCTTGATGGTCACGGACACCTCCTTTCTCCGCAACCCTCACTACCATCGCCCGAGTGATGATCTTTCGACGCTCGATCTTCGTTTCTTGAAGGCCGTGTGCGAGGGCCTTCACGCTGGCCTGCATCAGCTCTGAGCCTCCGGGCGCAATCGGAGTCTCCGGGAGCCATCTCAGTCTCTGGCGCAATCGGAGCCTCCGGGGGCAATCTCAGTCCCTGGCGCAACCGGAGTCTCTGGCGCAACCGGAGTCTCTGGCGCAACCCTTCGGCTGGAGGCAGACCGCCTCGCCTCCCTGAATCACCCGCCTGGATCCACACCAGAGGCATGAAGCTCCTGGCCGTCCCTGACTCCCACCAGCCGCCGCGATCCGCCATCCCTGCCCATGAGCGTTCGAGCTCTCCCCTTGGTCGGTCCCTATGCCACGCTGCGGGCCCTGGTGCCCGCCCCCCGCTCTCCCCGGGGGCTCGCCATCGGCAACCTTGAGCCGCCCCAGGCCCTGGAAGGCCTCAAGCGGCATGGCCTGGAGGCGAACGCCGGAGCCGATCCCGCGAGAGACCTCCTGCTCCTGCGGGCCAGCCGCGACAGCGGAGATGTGGAGGCCCTCCTTGCCCTCCGCTGTCGCGCCAGCCAGCCGATCGAGCAACAGCTGCTTCATCTCCATGGCCGCTGGGGCGCCAGCCATCGCCTCGACCTGCTGGAGATGGCCAGTCGGGTGCTCGATGACGATGGCCGTCCCCGGGGCTGGACAGCGCAGGTTGGTGGACGCGCCATCCATGAGCCCTTCAGCCTGCCGGTGCTGCGCCAGTGGCGGCCGGATCTGGCCAGCCTTGATCGCTGGTGCAGGGTGCGGGTGCAGAGCGATCCAAGCCTCCGTCAGCTCCTGCTCAACCACGGGCTGCTGCTGATCAGCCCGTGGGCGCTGCTGGCGTGCGCGAGCCGCTCCCGGGTGGAAGAGGCCTGGAGGTCCTACGGCCAAGGTCCGATCAGCGGGGCGAGTGCCATCGCGCTCCACGCGGCTTATCGGGATCTCTACGGCGAGGCCAAGGAGCTTCACCGGCGAAAGCACGGCCGCAGCAGGGGCTGGCTGCCCGACCAGGACTTTTTGGAACGGTTGTGCCCCGGCGCTCCCGCGTCCGAAACCCTGGAGCGGCTGCTGGCCCTTGCCGCCGCCCTGCGGCGCTGGCGTCTGGAGGGCCCCCCGCCCAAGGACCTGGCCTGCTGTGGCCCGGTCGTCGCCACCGGCACGGTCGAAGGGGACGAAGGCGACTACGGGGACGGGGACGGGGACGCGCTGTCGGAGCTCGCGACGCTGATCGAGCCTGCTTTGCGCCGCGCCTGCGACCGGCAGCGCGGTGCTCTGGTCCCTTCCAATTCAGCGGAGGCCCGATTGTTGCGCTGCCTCTGGGGCGCCTATGGCGAAGGGCTCAGCCAGCGGGCCAGCGCCGAGCGTTGTGGCTGCAGTCAGGCGATGGTGTCGCGCAGGTTGCAAGTTCGACGCCTGGCGCGAGCCATCGCCACCAGCGCCGTGCAATCCCTGGGGCGCCATCCCGTTTTTGCCAGCCGGCTCACCTCCATCACGACCTGCGAGCGGTTTGTGGAGGCCTTGGCCAACCACCTACTGGCACCCCACCCCGAAGACCCTCGTCCCCGCCTTGCGGTGTGGTTGCCATTGAGCCCCGCCCGCGACTCCTGATTGCCCCGTTCCACTCCCGGTTGTCTCACACCTTCGCTTCCTCACCCCATGCGCCCTCTCCACGCCAACGACGACGACCCCTTCGTTCTTCCCCTCCCGGACGATGCCCTGCCGCTCGCGGATCGCGCCCCCGCGCAGGCCACAGCCCGCACCCTGGCCGTTCAAGCCCTGCGGGAGCAGATGGCCACCCTCGGGTACTCGCTGCCCCTGGGGCCGACCCTGGCCCTTGAGGATCCGGAACGGTTGTTGCTCCTCAACGGGTTCCGCGTGCAGCTGGTGTGCGTTCCCTATGGCGCCGACAGGCTGAGCGCGTCCAGCACCCCCTGGCACCCCGTCGAGCGGGCCCCCCATTTCCTGCTTGCGGCCTGCGTCGAGGAGGAGCAGCAGGTGGTGTGGATGCCGGGCGCGCTCACGCGCGACGACCTGATCGACCAGGCCAAGGCCGCCGGTCCGGACGGGGCGATCACGCTGGGGCTGGAGCACTTCCAAGGAGGGGTGGATCGCTTGCTCAGCCTGGCCAGCCTGCTCGATCCGCGCTCCCTCTCCCTGCGCTCCCCGCAATCCGCCGCGGAGGCGTCGATGGGGCTGGATCCCCTCCCTGTTGCCCGTTGGCTCGCTGGTTGGATCGACGACAGCCTGCTGGCCCTCGACGCCCGGCTGTTGCCCATCGGGGGAGGAGGATTTCGGGGGGCCACTCCACCATCGATCGACCGCTCCGCCCTGGCCACGCTGGCGGTTCCCCTGGGCGTGGTGAACGATGTGCTCTGCTGGGGCGAGGCGGGAAAAGACGCGATCGAACGCTTTCAGCTGCAGTTGATCGCCTGTGGCGACAGCCCCGCAGCGGCCCTCACCCTTTGCGTGCGCCTGGTGCCCCACCTGGCGGGTGATGTCTTGCCCGATGGCCTGCGCCTGGTGGCCGGCCCCATGGCGGTGGTGTCCTCCATGAGCCAGGGGCTGGAGCTGGAGGTGAGCGGCAGCGAGACGCCGATCGCGATTGCCGTGGAATGGGGGGGCACGCAGCTGCGTCTGCCTCCCTTGCTTCTTGGTCCCTCCGATCCCCCCTGAGCCCTCCAGATGGTCATGCAGACCGTTGATCTGAACCTGCAGCCCTTGGGATCCCCGAGGGGAGAGCCGACGGAGCTCGCGGCCCTTCTGGTCAGCCCAAGCCTGCAGGCCAGCTTCGCGCTGCATCCCCCGGCGGATCTGGAACGGCTCTACCAAGCCTGGCTGGGCCGCTTTCTGCAACACCACCAGCTCCTGAGCCGCGGCAGCGAGGCCATCGTGCCGGATTCCGTGGTCGACGACTGGGGGCAGAGGCTGGTCACCGCGCTGCGGCAGTGGTTCAACGGACAGGAGTGGGCTCCTCTGCATCGGGCTCTTCGACGCCATCCCGGCGCTCCCCTCCGCCTGCGCCTGGGTGAGACCCTGCGGGCCATGGAGCGGTGGCCCTGGGAAGAGCTGCCGCTGGATCGCGCCCTCTGGCGTCTACCGCCCAGAGACCCGACCCTGCCCACCGCCACCCAGCGCCAACGCCGTCCCCGCATGTTGCTGGTGGTGGGCCAGGAAGAGGCGCTGCGGCTGGATCGGGAGATCCAGACCCTGGAAGCCCTGGCGCAACGCGGCCGCATCTTGCTGCAAACCCTGCGAGGCCCGGTGAGCACCTTGGCCCGTCTGCGGGAACGGCTGGCGGAGGCTCCCGGCTGGGACGCCTTGATCTTTCTTGGCCACTCCCGTGCCGACCCGGGGGCCGGCGGCCGTCTGCAACTGGGAGATGGGTCCTGGATCAGCGGCGCGAGCCTGGACGCATCCCTGCGTCAAGCGGTGGATCACGGGCTGCAGCTGGTGATGCTCAACAGTTGCAGCGGCGTGGATCTCGCCCATGGCTGCCTGGAGGCGGGCATCGCCTGGGTGCAGTGCTTTCGCGAACCCGTGCCCACAGAAGCGGCGGCCCATGCCTTCACCACGCTTCTGCGGGCGATGGAGGCGGGCAAGCCCTTCGCCTCCGCTCTGGAGGAGGCCTCCCATGCCCTTCGCCGGGAATCCTGGACGGGGGCCCACGCCCTGCTGAGCGCCTTCTGCCACCCGGAGGCCCGCCCCTTTCAACTGCCTGAGCCCCAGCAGAGACTGCAGCGACGGGAACTGCTCCTGCTCGCCGCCGGCACCAGCGCCGCCGGCCTCTCGGGCCTCGCCGCTGGCTACATCTCGCGGGGGAATGAGGAGCGGCGTGAATGGCGAATGCTCACCTACCTCAGTGGGCAGGACGACAAATTGATCGTGGGTCAAGCGTCGCGCATGGTGGCTGAGCGCCTGGCCCGGCTCACGGATGGCCGCTTCCGGATCCGCGTCGATCCCCAGCCCAACCTCTCCAGCTCGGAGATGTTCCGTCGCGTCAGCCGGGGAGAGGCCCCCTGCGCCTATGCCGACGTCTACTACGACACGTTGCTGACGCCCCTGTTTTTCGCCAAGGCCATCCCTTTCGGTCTCACGCCGCGCGAGCAGACGGCCTGGCTCCACTACCGCCGTCACAAGGATGACCCCTGGCCCTTCCACCAGAGCGTCTATGCCCGAGTCCGCGTGCAAAACGACACCCTGGAGGGGATGTGCTCCTTCCCGATCACCTGCACCGGAGGCCAGATGGGTGGCTGGTTCAAGAAGGAACTGACCTCGGTGGAGGATCTCAAGGGGCTGCGGATGCGGATCCCGGGCCTGGGAGCGGAGGTGCTCAACCGCTTTGGCGTGCGCACCGATCTGGAACTCATCGGTCGGGTGATCGGCCCTTCGGAGATCGAGCCGCGCATGCGGGATGGCCGCCTCGATGCCGCTGAGTGGATCGGACCCCATGACGACGAAGCCCTGGGATTGCACCTGCTGCGCGAGCAGGGCTTTGTGTACTACTACAGCCCCGGCTGGTGGGAGCCCGCCACCACCACCGAGCTGATGATCAACAAAGCGGCCCTGGCCGCCCTGCCTGACAATGATCGGGCGGCCCTGGAAACCGCTTGCGCCGACACCTACGCCAGCACGTTGCGAGCCTATGACCTCAGCAACATCACGGCGTTGGAACGGCTGCGACGGCAAGGGGTGAAGCTGCGCCGCTTCCCCCCCGGGATGATGGCGGCCTTCGAGGAGGCCACGACGCTTCACCTGGAGGAGTTGGCGCGACAGAACCCCCACACCTTTGGCTATGTCCATGCGGAGTGGCAACGCTTCCGAACGCGCCTGCGCGACACCCTCGCCCTCACGCAGTTCACCGCCGGGGGAGTGGGGGCCTGAACCCTCAGCGGACCCAGCGCTCCCTGTGCATCCAACTGATCCAGTCGGCGGAGATGCCCTTCGGGCAGGCCGCCTCGCATTCCAGATGGCTGCCGCAGTGTCCGAAGCCCTCACGCTCCATCCGCCGTTGCAGGGCCGCCGCCCGCTCGCGCCGTTCCGGTTGGCCTTGGGGCAACTGGCCGAGGTGGGCCAGCTTGGCGGCCACGAAGAGACTGGCGGAGGCATTGGGGCAACTGGCCACACAAGCGCCGCAACCGATGCAGGTGGCGGCATCGAACGCGCTGGCGGCCGTCTCCCGGCCCACCAGCAGGCTGTTGGCTTCCGGCGCGCTGCCGGTGTTCACCGAGCAATAGCCCCCCGCTTCCAAGAGTCGATCGAGGGCGGAGCGATCCACCATCAGGTCTTGCTGCACGGGGAAGGCCCGGGCGCGCCAGGGCTCCAGCACCAGCACCTGACCCGGGCGGAACTGGCGCAGGTAGAGCTGGCACACCGTGGTCTCCGCTGCGGGACCATGGGCCTGGCCGTTCACCAGAAAGCCGCAGGACCCGCAGATGCCCTCCCGGCAGTCGTGATCAAATGTGATCGGCCGCACGCCGCAGGCGATCAACCGCTCGTTGAGCACATCCAAAGCCTCGAGGAGGGAGAGATCCGGGCTCAAGCCCTCCACGTGGTGTGTTTCCAGTGCGCCGGGCGCGTCAGGCGTGGCCTGGCGCCAGATCTTGAACGTGAGCGACAGGGGGGTGGCCATCAGCGGTAGGAGCGGGCTGTGGGCGTGAGCGCGTGGAAGACGAGGGGTTCGACGTGACGACGAGGGGGAGCGTCGTCCCGGTGCTCCCAGGCGGCGATGTGAGCGAAGCGAGCGTCGTCGCGCAGGGCCTCGCCCTCAGGGGTTTGATGCTCCTCGCGGAAGTGCGCGCCACAGGATTCCTCCCGTGCCAGGGCATCGCGCAGCATGAGATCCGCCAGGCCGAGGAAATCCTGCAAGCGCAACGCCTTCTCCAGCTCGCCATTCAAGCCGCCGCCCGGGCCATCGCGACCCGCCGAATCGGCCACACCACCCTCCTCGGCAAAACGCTGGCGCAGCTCCTCCACCTGCCTCAGCGCCTGTCGCAGCCCCGGCCCTGAACGGCTGATGCCGCAGGCGGCGATCATCAACAGCCCCAGCTCCCGGTGAAAGCCATCCACCGGCAGGGCGCTCCGGCCGCGCTCTGCGGGCGCGAGGAGGCCTCGCAGTCGCGTGGCCGCCGCGGCCAAAGCGTCCCGACAGGCGGGGTGATCCGCTCCGACGTCGGGTTGGGGCGCTCCCGCCAGCCAGGCGGGCACCGTGGCGGGCGCGATGAAATAGCCATCCGCCAAACCCTGCATCAGGGCGCTGGCTCCCAGGCGGTTGGCGCCGTGTTCGGAGAAATTGGCCTCCCCGAGCACAAACAAACCCGGGATGGTGCTCATCAGGTGGTAATCCACCCAGAGTCCGCCCATGGTGTAGTGAGGAGCGGGATAGATGCGCAGGGGAGTGAGACGGGGATCCTCGCCGGTGATGCGCTCATACATCTGGAGGAGATTGCCGTAGCGCGACTCGATGGCGGCTTGCCCGTCCCGGCGAATGGCGTCAGAGAGATCGAGATACACCGAACGCCCTCCCGGACCGACGCCGCGGCCGGCCAGGCAGAGCTCCCGAGCACGGCGGGAGGCCACATCCCGAGGAACCATGTTGCCGTAGGTGGGATAGTGACGCTCCAGGAAGTAGTCGCGTTCCGCCTCCGGTATGGCCTCGGGGGGGCGGGAATCGCCGGCGATGGCCGGCAGCCACACCCGGCCGTCGTTGCGCAGGCTTTCGCTCATCAAGGTGAGCTTGCACTGGTGCGCGTCGCCGCTGGGGATGCAGGTGGGGTGAATCTGGGTGAAGCAGGGGTTGGCGAAGAAGGCTCCCTTGCGATGGGCGCGCCAGAGGGCGCTGGCGTTGCTCTTCACCGCGTTGGTGGACAGAAAGTAGACGTTGGAATAGCCACCGCTCGCCAACAGCACCGCGTTGGCGGTGTGCGCCTCCAGCTCGCCGCTGAGGAGATGGCGACAGACCACTCCACGCGCCACGCCATCCACCGTGATCAGCTCCACCATGTCGCGACGGGGCAACAGGGTCACGCGCCCCAGGGCCACCTGGCGCAGCAAAGCCTGCACGGCGCCGTAGAGCAGCTGCTGGCCTGTTTGGCCGCGAGCGTAAAACGTGCGGCTGACCAAGGTGCCGCCGAAGCTTCGGGTGGCCAGGGTGCCGCCGTACTCCCGGGCGAAGGGCACGCCCTGGGCCACGCATTGGTCAATGATGGCGCCGCTGAGCTCGGCGAGGCGGTGGCACCCCGCTTCCCGCGCGCGAAAATCCCCCCCCTTGACCGTGTCGCGGAAGAGCCGTTCCACGCTGTCGCCGTCGTTGGCATAGTTCTTGGCGGCATTGATCCCCCCCTGGGCGGCCACGGAATGGGCCCGGCGGGGACTGTCGTGATAGGTGATCAACGTCACCGGATACCCCTGCTCCGCCAGGCTCGCCGCCGCGGACGCCCCCGCCAGGCCGCTCCCCACCACGAGGATGCGCAGGTGGCGTCGGTTGGCCGGGCTGATCAAGGGCAGGCTGTCACGGGTGCGTTGCCAGGCCGTGCTCAACGGGCCCTCAGGCAGCCGTGGATCCAAGCCTGGGGCAGCGCTCATGCCCCCGCCTCCCCGACAAGGACGAAGGGCAGCAGGGAGAAGCCTGTGCCGAGAAGAACGGCCAAGCCCCGTCCAGCCCAGCGAATGGCAAGGGCCTGGCGGGGGGTGAGCAGGCCCAGGGTCCGGAAGGCGCTCTCCTGGCCGTGGAGCAGGTGGAGGGCCAGGGCCACCCCGGCTGCGGCATAGAGGGCCAACCAGGAAGGCTGCTCCAACACGGCCCGCAGGGCGGCGAGCTCGCTGCCGTCGGCGGGCCGCCGCAGGCGCAGCTGGGCGAGGTGGACCAGGAGAAAGAGCAGCAGCAGCCCCCCGCTCCAGGGCATGAGTCGCCCGGCGAGGGCCGCCAGCCCATCCCCCCGTCGGCTGCGCGGCGCGGGGCCGCCGCCCCGGGCGGCCCGGTTGGCCAGGGCGCGGGCGAGGGCCCGAGCGGGGTGCAGGAGCAGGAGGAGGAGGAGAGACGCCTCAACCACCGGCAACCAGAAGGCCTGATGAAGGGCGGCGGCATAGCGCTCGAAGCCGCCGGGGTCCCACCAGGCCAAGCCCAGACCCGCCAGGTGGACCATGGAAAACAAGGCGAGCAGGAGCCCGGAGGCGGCGATGGCCACGCGGCCGAACAACGCGATGTGGGGGCATTATCGCCAGGAGCGGGAAGGCCAAGCGCGCGGGGTGCCATGGGAGGCTGGGCCCTCCTTCCCTGTCCATCCCCTGAGCCGCGCGCGCCGCACGATCGTCTTCAGCGCTTTCCTCACCCTCCTCAACGACAGGCTGGGGGAAACGCTGATCTTTCCCCTGCTCCCCTTCCTGCTCGCGAACCTGACCAGTGACGGGAGGATTCTGGGCCTTCTCGCGGGCAGCTACGCCCTGGCGCAGTTCGCGTTCACCCCCCTGATCGGCGCGCTGAGCGACCGCCACGGTCGCAAGCCGGTCATGACGGCTTGCGTCGCCGGCACGGTGGTGGGATTGGGATTGTTTGCCCTCACCCTCAGCCTCCCCTGGCAGAGCCTCTGGCCGGGCGGCGCTGCGGCTGGCGCACCCCTGGCCCTGTTGTTCGCGGCGCGCTTGATCGACGGCGTCAGCGGCGGCACCGCCGCCACCGCCGGCGCTGTGCTCGCGGACATCACCCCGGCGGAGCAGCGGGCGAAGGCGTTCGGACTGATCGGCGTGGCCTTCGGCCTGAGTTTCATCCTTGGTCCGGCCCTGGGCAGTGTGCTCTCCGGCGTGTCGGTGCGTCTGCCCCTGGCGCTGGGGGTGGCTTTTGCGGTGTTCAATCTGCTGATGGTGATCGTCCTGCTGCCGGAAACCCATCCCCCCGCAGCGCGCAAACCCATGCCAGCAGCGCGGGAGCTGCAGCCCTGGCATCAGCTGATGCGGGTGTTGCGCCACCCCCGAGTGGGTCGCCTGTGCCTGGCGTTTTTTCTTTTCTTTTTCGCCTTCAGCGGCTTCACAGGCATCCTGGTGCTCTATTTCAAGCAGGCCTTCGCCTGGGGACCGCGGCTGGCCTCCACCGCCTTTCTGGTGGTCGGGGTGGTGGCCATGGTGGTGCAGGGCGGCCTGATCGGTCCTTTGGTGAAGCGCTTCGGAGAAGGGCGCCTGTCGATGGCGGGGCTGGGTTTTGCCCTGGCGGGGTGCCTCCTGTTGCCGCTCACCGTGCGAGCCACCGCCGTGCCGCTGGCCTTTGTGGCCGTGGCGTCTCTGGCCCTGGGCACAGGGCTGATCACGCCCTGCCTGCGGGCCATGGTCTCCAGCCGCCTGGGGGAGGAGGGGCAGGGCGCCGCTCTGGGGAGCCTGCAGGGATTGCAAAGCCTGGGCAGTTTTCTGGGTCCGCCGCTGGCCGGGTTGGCCTATGAGACGGTCGGGCGCCAGAGCCCCTTCTGGCTGGGAATCTGCGTGCTCCTGGCTGTGGGTGTGCTGGTGTCGCGCAGCCCCGGGCGCACAAGATCCGCGTGAGCAGGAACACCCGAGGACCGCGGCATGATTGCTAAGTTGCCGAATGGCTCGCGACAAACGCGGGCTGATTGATCCATCCGCAGAATGCAAGATTCCATGGACCAGCCCATCCCGGCAGCCACCGTGCCTCAGGAGCTCTACATCAACCGGGAACTGAGCTGGATCGCCTTCAATCAACGGGTGCTGGCCCAGGCATTGGATCCACGGGTTCCGCTATTGGAACAAGCAAAATTTAGCGCGATTTTCAGCAATAATCTCGATGAATTCTTCATGGTGCGCGTCGCCTCCTTGAAATCCCAGCAAGAGGCTGGCATCAGTGTTCGCAGCGATGACGGCCTCACGCCATTGGAGCAGCTGGAGGCCATCCAGAAAGAGTTGCGTCCCCTGCTGGAATTGCAACAACAACATTACCGCCAGTCGCTCAAACGCCTCGTGGCGGACCATGGCATTTACTTGCTGGATTATGTGAAGCTCAACAAGCGACAGAAGGAATGGTTGAGCGCTTATTTTCGAACAGAGATTTTTCCTGTTCTCACCCCCTTGGCGGTGGATCCCGCCCATCCTTTCCCGTTCATGAGCAACCTCAGCCTGAACGTGGCCGCCCTGATTCGTGATCCCGAATCCGGTCAGAGGCAGTTCGCGCGCGTGAAGGTTCCCCAGAAAATCCTGCCACGATTCGTCCCCCTTCCCAACAATCTTTGCGACCGCCACCCCCGACCGGTCTTCACGGCTGTGCCTTTGGAGCAAGTGGTGGCCTTTCATCTGGAGTTGCTGTTCCCCGGCATGACGATCGAGGGGCACTACTTCTTTCGCATCACGCGCGATGCCGATCTGGAGTTGCGCGACCTCGAGGCCGACGACCTGATGGAGGCCCTGCAGGAGGGTCTGCGCAAGCGGCGTCTCGGTGGGGAGGTCGTGCGCCTGGAAGTGGCCAACGAGATGCCGGAGGAGATGGTGCGTCTGCTGATGGAGGGCACCGATGTGGAACCGGAAGATCTCTATCGGATCAACGGACCCTTGGGCCTGGATGACCTGATGCATCTGCTCAGCATCCCCCTGCCTGAACTGAAGGACACCCCCTACAAGGGTCGCACCTCACCCCCGCTCATGCGCGCCCAGACCACCCTGCTGGAGGATGGCTCGATCAAAGCGGAGGAATTCCAGAGCATCTTCTCTGTGATTCGGCGTGGGGATGTGCTTCTGCATCACCCCTACGATCTGTTTTCCACCTCGGTGGAGGAATTCCTGAATCAGGCTGCGGAAGACGCCTCGGTGCTGGCCATCAAAATGACGCTCTACCGCACCTCGAAGGATTCGGCGGTGATTGCCGCTTTGATCCGTGCGGCGGAAAATGGAAAGCAAGTGTTGGCCTTGGTGGAGCTGAAAGCCCGCTTTGATGAAGATAACAACATCCAGTGGGCACGCCAGCTGGAGCGTTCTGGGGTGCACGTTGTGTATGGAGTGCTGGGGCTGAAAACCCACACCAAAGTGCTCCTTGTGGTGCGAAGAGAGAAGAAGAGCCTGCGAAACTACGTGCACATTGGCACTGGAAACTATAACTCGCGCACTTCCAATCTCTATACTGATCTTGGCCTCCTTACCTGCCGTCCAGAGTTCGGCCAGGATCTGGTGGAGCTTTTCAATTACCTCACGGGTTTTTCCAAGCAACAAAGCTTCCGCAAATTGCTTGTCGCTCCCGTCACCTTGCGCCTGGGAATGGAGACCTTGATTCGACGGGAGATCGAGCATGCCAAAGCTGGCAGGGGAGGTCACATTCGCGCCAAGATGAATTCCTTGGTGGATCCAGCCATCATCGCCCTTCTTTATGAGGCTTCTCAGGCTGGTGTGGTGATCGAGTTGGTGATTCGCGGCATGTGTTGTTTAAGGCCCGGGTTGCCCGGCATCAGCGAGAGCATTCGCGTGGTGAGCGTGATTGGTCGGTTTCTTGAGCATTCGCGCCTGTTCTGGTTCGGAAATGGGGGGCAGGTGGAGGTGTACATCGGCAGCGCCGACTGGATGCCTCGCAACCTGGATCGCCGGGTGGAGGCGGTGACCCCAATTGAGGAGAGCGCCTTGCAGAAGGAGCTGGAGGCGTTGTTGGAGCTGTATCTCAATGACAGCGACGCCTGGCACATGCAGGCGGACGGCACCTTTGTGCGCCAGCCCGGGGAGGGGGAGCCAGCCTTGGCCCAAGCGATCCTGATGAAACAATGGCGGGGGGGTCTCTCAAGCCGAGGAGGCGGCCCTGCCTCAGACGGGAACCCTTGAGGCGATTGCGCTTGGGGCGATCTGACACGGTACACCGAGTTCCAGCCACAAACTACAGAAAATCCTCGTAATTGATACAACTCTTCCTGGCCGGCTCTGCTAAGTTCCGGCCAAATTCAACCGGAGGAGCAGGGTGATGGGGATCCCTCTGCAGTCCGCTCGGGCCTCGTCTGGCGTCCACGACGCCGACAGGCTCCAGCCGCGCATCACGTCTGTCAAAGAGGGCGGTTCCTGCGCCCAGCGCACGAATCCTCGTGCGACGGCAACCAAAGGCACCGGCCGTCTGGCCACAGACTCCATTGGCTGGTACTTGAGCACCATCGGCCGTGTGCCCCTGCTCACGCCAGCCGAGGAGATCGAGTTGGCCCACCATGTGCGCCAGGGAAAAGAACTCCTGCAGCTGCCCCCGGAGAGCCTCACCTCCCGTCAGAAGCGTCAAATTCGCATGGGCCAGCGCGCCCGCGATCGCATGATGGCCGCCAACCTGCGTCTGGTGGTGAGCGTGGCGAAAAAATATCAGAATCAGGGATTGGAGCTCCTGGATCTGGTTCAAGAGGGTGCGATTGGTCTGGAGCGCGCCGTCGACAAGTTCGACCCCGGCATGGGTTACAAGTTTTCCACCTATGCCTATTGGTGGATTCGCCAGGGCATGACCCGTGCCATTGACAACAGCGCCCGCACCATTCGCCTGCCGATCCACATCAGCGAGAAGCTCTCCAAACTGCGCCGCATCACGCGCGAACTGTCCCACCGCCTCGGGCGCCAGCCCAATCGCTTGGAACTGGCTCACGGCATGGGCATGGAGCCGGAGGAGCTGGAGGAGTTGCTGGCCCAGACCGCACCCTGCGCCTCTTTGGATGCCCATGCCAGGGGAGAGGAGGATCGCAGCACCCTGGGGGAACTGATTGCGGATCCAGCGAGCAACGGCCATCTGGAATCCATGGACAGCCACTTGCAAAAGGAACACCTGGTCACCTGGCTGGCCCAGCTGAACGAACGCGAGCAGAAGATCCTGCGCTTGCGGTTTGGCCTGGAAGGGCAGGAACCCCTCACCCTGGCGGAGATTGGTCGTCAGATCAATGTGTCCCGTGAGCGGGTGCGGCAACTCGAGGCCAAGGCGATCATGAAGTTGCGGGTGATGAGCCACATGCAGCAGGCCGCGTGACAGCTCCCTGGCTGGGCCCCGTCTTGGTGACCAGTTGGCTCAGCCTGTTGGCGGTGCTCGCCCGGATCGTGCAGAGCCGTTGGCCTGACCAGCCGGAGTGGAGCCGCAAGCTGGTGCACATCGGCACCGGCCCGGTGGTGTTGATCGCCTGGGGGTTTGCCATCGACCGGTTGATCGCCCTGCCGGTGGCGGCGGTGGTGACCCTGGCGGCGGCCCTCAACCATCGCCTGCGGCTGCTGCCTGGTATTGAGGACATCAACCGCCAGAGCTACGGAACCATCGCTTACGGCGCTTCGATCACCCTGCTCTTCGCGCTGCTGTGGCCAAGCCAAGCCCAGGCGGTGGCGGCGGGGGTTCTGGTGATGGCCTTTGGCGATGGTCTGGCTGGACTGGTGGGTCCCTTGGTGCCATCGCCCCGTTGGCAGGTGTTGGGCCAGACCCGTTCCCTGGCGGGCACCGCGACCATGGGGCTCAGTTCAACTGCGGTGTTGTTCGCGGTCGCCGCCCTGCACCCCGCCACCGCCCCCCCGGCCCTGGCCATGGTGGCGATCGCCGCCCTGGCGACCATGTTGGAGCAATGGGGCACCGCCGGAGTGGACAACCTCACGGTTCCGCTGGCGGTGGCGGGGCTGTGGCTGTGGCTGGAGCCGTCCACCGCGAGCTGACGCCGCATCAGGAAGCTCACACCGGGCTAACGGCGCATCAGGAAGCTCGCAGCGGGCTAACGGCGCATCAGGAGCTCGCAGCGCGCTGACCAGTCCAGCGGGGTGCCGATCGCCGCCACCAGAAGCCGATCGGCGGGCTCCTCCCGCAGGCGCGCCTGCCACTGGCGAATCACCTCCGCTCGCTCCATCCAGACGTCCACCACCGTGCGCTGGATCGCTTCTCCATCCCAGGATCGTCCGCAGGCAATCTCCTGGGCCCAGTTCAGCACCTTGTCGAGTTGAAAGGGGCGGAACCCCCCGAAGGCGGGGCCCACGAGGGGGGCGTTGGCCTCCATGGAAGACTGGGGGTTCTGGTCGCGGTCGCGTTGCTCCAGGTAAAAGAGCTGCAGGGGATCGATCACTCCACAAAACTGCAACAGGTAGGTCATGGACCACGCTCTGAACTGATTCAGAACCTAAGAAGACCGGCTCAGGCCGATGTTCAAGCCAAACAATTTGATGAGATGGGAACAATCTGGCACTCACGAATGGGGAGTGCCAGATGCAGGAAATCCCAGTGTCTTGTGGGCTCTCAGACCGTTGCCAGCTGGCGCTCCCTGGCCCGTCCCACGGCAGCGGCCAGCTCCTCCAGGAGCTCCAGGGTTGTGGCCAGATCAATGCAGGCATCGGTGATGCTCTGCCCGTAGGTCAACTGGGACAGGTCGTTGGGAAGCTTCTGGTTGCCAGCCACGAGATGGCTTTCCAACATCACGCCCATCACGTGAACAGAGCCCGCCACCACCTGTGCGGCCACATCCCGCAGCACATCGGCTTGGCGGCGGTAGTCCTTGTTGCTGTTGCCGTGGCTGCAGTCCACCAGCAAGCGCGCCGGCAGGCCCTCACGGGCCAACTGGGCAGCCGCCGCTTCCACGGCCTCCAGCTGGTAGTTGGGCCCTCCCTTGCCTCCCCGCAACACGAGATGGCCATCGGGATTGCCGGTGGTGGAGACGATGGCCGCGTGGCCTTGCTGGCTGATGCCGAGAAAATGATGGGGCTTGGCGGCCGCCTCCATGGCATTGATGGCGGTGGTGGCGCTGCCGTCCGTTCCGTTCTTGAAACCGATGGGCATGGAGAGTCCGGAGGCCATTTCCCTGTGGGTTTGGCTTTCGGTGGTGCGGGCGCCGATGGCGGTCCAACTGATCAGGTCCGCGATGTATTGAGGCACCACCGGATCGAGAAGCTCAGTGGCGGAGGGCAGCCCGAGCTCCGCGAGATGGAGCAGCAGGCCGCGAGCGCGCCGCAGGCCGGTGTTGATGTCGTAGCTCCCGTCCAGGTGGGGATCGTTGATCATCCCCTTCCAGCCGACGGTGGTGCGCGGCTTTTCAAAGTAGACCCGCATCACCACTTCCAGCTCGTTGGCGTGCTGGCGACGAGCCTGGGAGATGGCGGCGGCATAGTCCTTCGCGGCCTCCACGTCATGGACGGAGCAGGGGCCCACGATCACCAGCAGGCGATGGTCTCCCGCGTGAAGAATCGCCTTGATCCGCTCCCGGGCCAATTGCACCGTGCGTGCAGCGGCTTCCGTGATCGGCAGTTCCCGATGCAGCACCTCCGGTGGCACCAGCGGCCGGGTGTCCACGATGTGGAGGTCGGAGGTGGGGATCATCGAACTTGCGGGTCGTGTTGCCACAAGGCGGGCAATTTCTCACCTTAATCGCCAGACGGCGTGATCAAACCTCCCCCCAGCACCACTTCACCGGCGTAGAAGACGGCCGCTTGGCCGGGCGTGATGGAAAACTGCGGCGTGGCGAACTCCAACCGCACCTCGGCCCCTCCAGAACCCTCCGCCCCACCCCCGCTGGCGAGGGGCACCAGCCAGGCGGGCTCCGGCGCGGTGCGGTACCGCACCTGCACCTCCACGGCGAGCGGCTCCAGGGGCGGGGCGATCGACACCCAATTCACGGCTCCCACCCGGCAGCTCTCGCGCGTGGCCTCGTTCCGGGGCGCCACCACCACCCGGTTGAGCGCCGCATCCAGACGCACCACGTGCAAGGGTTCCCGCCAGGCCACCCCCAGGCCGCGGCGCTGGCCGATGGTGAAGTGCTCCATGCCGTCGTGGTGCCCCACCACCGTGCCGTCCCCCAGGACGATCTCCCCGGGCCTGGGCGGCAGATGGGCATCGAGGAAGGCCTTCATCGAGCCGTGGTGTTCCGCCAAGCAGAGATCCTGGCTCTCGGGTTTGGTGGCGGTCCGCAACCCCAGCCGGGCCGCTTCGCGCCGGGTGTCCGCCTTGGCCATCTCGCCAAGGGGAAACACCAGAGCGCCCAACACGTCCTGGGGGAGGTCGTAAAGGAAGTAGCTCTGATCCTTCTGGCGATCGAGGCCTCGCAACAGCTGGTGGCGGCCCCGGCCGTCGCCGGGCACGGGCAGGGCGTCGCTCCCCTCGGCATGGCGCACCCGGGCGTAATGCCCGGTGGCCAGACGGCCGATTCGGCGCTCGCTGCGGGCCCAGGCGAGCATGGGGCCGAACTTCACCGCCCGATTGCAACGGGAGCATGGCAGGGGCGTGAGGCCCGCCCCGTAGCCCTCCACCAGAAAAGAGACGATCTCCTGTTGAAAGCGGGCGCGGAAATCAATCAGGTGGTGGGGAATGCCCAGTTGCTCGCAGATGGCGACAGCGTCCACCAGCCCCTCCGCGCAGCAGGCCCCTTTGCCGCTCATCAGCCAGAGCGTGAGCCCCTCCACAGACCAGCCGGCCTCCACCAGCAAGGCCGCCGTGAGGGAACTGTCCACTCCGCCGGAGAGGCCCACCACCACGCCATGGTCTCCGGGCCAATGGCGCAGCCGCTCCAGGGTGGCGGCCCCCGCAGGGGTGCAGGGACCCGACAGGGGACTGGCGGGAAGCTCGGAGCAGGCGGAGGAAAGCGTCATGGCGCCGACATCGGCAGGTGGGGAGCCGCGTTGGGCAGAGCGTTGTGTTCCCATGATGGATCGCCGCCCCCGTGTTCCGCCGTGTCGGACTGGTCGCCCAACCCAGCGTCCCCCCTCGGGGCCCCCTCCGCCGCCGCGTGGCCCGCCCGCGATGCCGACCACCTGTTGGTGCGCAGCGAGCAGATGGCCGCCCTGGAGGCCGAACTCTTCGCCAGTGGCCTGCCGGTGGAGGCGCTGATGGAGAAGGCCGCCCTGGCCATGAGCCGGCGGCTGCTCCACCGGCTGGACGCGGGGGTGCTCGACCCCGATCGGTCCGGGCGAGGGGGATCCCGAGGGGTGGTGGTGCTGGTGGGTCCGGGGCACAACGGCGGCGATGGGCTGGTGGTGGCGCGGGAACTGCACCTGGCGGGAGTGCCCGTGCGGCTGTGGTGTCCGTTCGAGCGGCGCAAGCCCCTCACAGAGCGCCACTGGAGCCATGCCGGCTGGCTGGGGATTCCCCGCCTGGAGGGGCCACCCGATCCGTCCGATCCCGCCCTCTGGATCGACGCGCTCTTCGGCAACGGCCAGACCCGCCCGCCGGGAGCGTTGATCGAGACCCTGCTTCAGGCGCGGGAGGCGGCCGGCGCGGGCTCCCTGGTGGCCATCGACGTGCCCACCGGCCTCTGTGGCGACACCGGCCGACCGCTGGGCCGCTGGGCCGCGCGCGCCGCGCTCACCCTTTGCATCGGCCTCTGGAAACAGGGGCTGGCGCAGGATGCCGCCCTGCGCTGGGTGGGTGTCCTGGAGCGGGTGGAGCTGGGGTTGCCCGCCGCCCTGCTCCAACGGTTGCCCCCCGAGCAACCCCTGGGCCTGGGCGGCCCCGGCGGCGGCCGACTGGACGCGCTCCAGGCGCCCAGGCCCCGGGCGGATCCCGCCGCCGCCAAATACGAGCGCGGTCGCCTGCTCGTGATCGCCGGCAGCGCCGCCTACCGGGGCGCCGCCCGCCTGGCCCTCGCCGGGGCCACCTCCGCGGGGGTGGGCAGCTTGCGGGCCATCGTGCCCGCCACCGTGGCCGAGCACCTCTGGATGGTGCTGCCCCATGTGGTGTTGGAGACGCGCCCCCTGGCCGACGGCGCCCTTGAGCGGCTGGACGCGGTGCTGGTGGGGCCCGGCCTGGGGCCGGCCTCGGCGCCAGAGGCCGCGGGGCAGGGCGGCGCCCCCGGGGAGCCCCCCGTGCGCGGGGAACCCGGCGAGCCCTGGTGGCAAGCCCTGCTCTCCTTCGGCGGGCTCCTGGTGGTGGACGCGGAGGGGCTGCTCCGCGTCACCCCCGAATGGCTGCGGAGGCGACAGGGTCCCACCTGGATCACGCCCCATGCCGGGGAATTCCGCCGGCTCTTTCCAGATCTGGCGGATCGGCCCCCCCTGGAGGCCGCCGCCGCCGCCGCCCGGCTCTGTGGGGTGACGGTGTTGCTCAAGGGAGCCCGCAGCGTGATCGCCGCCGCCGATGGCCGCCGCTGGCAGCTGCTGGAGGCTTGCGGGGCGGCGGCTCGGGCGGGGTTGGGGGATGGGCTGGCGGGCTATGCGGCTGGCCTCGGCGCGCGGGTGGTGGCGGATCGGGAGTGTGGAGGCCGTGCGGGCAGCGGGGACGGGCAGCCGGATGCCCTTTGGTTGGCCCTGGCGGCCCTCGACCATGCGCAGGCGGGTTGCCGCGCAGTGCGGGACCAAGGACCGGGGGGGGCGACGCCTCTGGCGGTGGCGGAGCTGTTGGCCCAGGCGCCATTCCCTCCGCCAATGGCGTGATGCGACAGGCAGCGCCCGCTGGCTCTCCCCATGCGGGAGCGCCGAGGGCGTAGGCTGATTTTTTGGGTGCGTCCACCCCCCGCTTCGGTTGGATCCCATCCACTGGCTGGACGCCACCCTTCCCCTGCTGCGCACCCCCCTGGGGGCGCTGCTGTTCATTCCCCTCTACGCGCTGTGGGTGACGCTGTTGCTTCCGGGCGTGTGGGCCTCCATGCTGGCCGGGGTGCTCTACGGCACCTGGTGGGGCAGCGCTCTGGTCTTTGTGGGAGCCTCGCTGGGGGCGCTGCTGGTGTTTCTGTTGGGACGCACCTGGCTGCGGGGCTGGGCCCGCCGACGCTTGGACGCCGCCCCGAAACTGCGGGCGGTGGAACAAGCCGTCAGTCGAGAGGGTCTGCGCCTCGTGCTGCTCACGCGTCTCTCCCCCGCCTTCCCCTTCAGCCTGCTCAACCTGGCCTATGGCCTGAGCGATGTGAGCTGGCGCGATTACACCCTCGGCCTGATCGGCATTCTTCCCGGCACGATCCTCTTCTGCGGGCTCGGGGCCCTGGCGGGGGATGTGGCCCGCTTCTCCACGGTGCTCAGCGGCGACGCCGATCCCCTCACCTGGACCGTGCGACTGGTCGGCCTGGCGGCCACCCTTGGGGTGGTGTGGCTCGTCAACCGGGTCGCCCGCGAGGCCCTGCGAGCCCAGTCGAACGACTGAACCCGCGTGTCGCGGGATTTCAAGATCGCCACCAGGGCTGATCCCGGTGTCTGGTCGCGCCGGGTGTTCGCCGGGTGTCAGAGCGCAGCGGGTGTTCGCTGGAGGTCTTTGCTCAGTCCATGGCGGGCAGCCGCCAGTCGCGCAGGGCGGCGATCCACACAAACCACCAGCGCCGCAGACGGGCCCAAAAGCCACGGCGTTGGGCAAGCTCCAGATATTTGGCGCGACCGCAGGGCGTTTTCACCCAACGGGCGATGGCCGCTGGCACGGCGCCGGATGCAGCTTCAGGGGCGGAAGTCATCGTCAAGACGTCAGAGGGGGCCTTTCGTGCATTGGGGCCGACATCAAATGCGGCGCAGGGCATCGGCTTTGTTCTTGAAGTCGCTCAGCAGCAGCTGCAGGTAGGTGACCTTGCGCAATTTCACATTGGCTGTGATCGACATGCCCACCTGCAAGGGCAAGCGCGTGCCGTCCTTCAGGCGCAGATATTGCGAGTCCAGAGCAATATCCACAGGCACTCGGTAGAAGTTTTTCAGCTGATCCGGCGGCAGGGAATCGGAGGCGATCCGCCGCACCCGACCCTTGATCACGCCGAAATCAGTAGAGGGGAAAGAATCAACGCTGATGTCTGCGGGCTTGTTGACACTCACAAAACCAATGTCCTTGCTGGGCACCTCCACCCGCGCCTCCAGCTTGTCGCGGGGCACCACCTTCAGCACCGGTTCGCTGGTCTGCGCCACAAAACCCCTGGCCCTCGGCTTGAGCTCAAACACCACGCCATCCACTGGTGAGGTGAGGGCCTGATAGCGGAGATTGACATTGTTTTCGATCAACTTGCTGCGCAGATCCGCCAGCTCAGTCTGCAACTGCCGAATGCCCTGGCCGAGGATCGCCAGCTGCCGCAACCGGTCCACCTTGGCCTGCTCCAACTTGCTCTCCACCTCCTGCACCTTGTTCCGTTGCGTGAGGAATTGCAGCTCCGCCGAGGCGCCCTCCCGGTTGAGCACCTCCAGGCGATCGAGCACTTCCCGCTCCAAGCCAAGGCTGCGCGCAAGCATGCGCTGTTCCGTGTCATTCACATCGAGATAGCGCTTCAATTCCTCCGCTTTCAGCAGCAACTGCTGCTGCTTGAACGCGATACTGCTGAGCAGGCTCTGCTGACGATCTTTCGTGGCTTCCGTATCGAGCCGCAGCAACACCTGCCCCTTCTTGACCGACTCCCCCTCCTTCACCAGCAGATCATCCACCACGCCGCCCACGGGCAAGCGGATCTCCTTCACCACGCCCAGGGGCTCCAGCTTGCCCGGGGCCGTGACGATCTCCTCGGTTTTGGCCAAAGCCAGCCAACCAAGCGCAAAGGCGGTGACGCCCATCAAGGTCCAGGTGATGCTGCGCGCCCAGAAGCGCGTCTGCCGCAATGCCACCTCCTCACTGTCGCCAATGGCGAACAGCCGCTCGCGTTCGCGCTCTGCGGTGGAGGAATGGGGATCTTCCGGCGGCCGCCAGTCGGAGGGTGACATCATCAACTGGCCTCCTGTTGGCGATAAAGGGCGAAATAGCGACCCCGGAGGGCCATCAGTTCGTCATGGGTGCCGGATTCCACCAAGGCCCCCTGATGCAACATGATGATCCTGTCGGCTCGGCGAATCGTGCTCAGCCGATGGGTGATGAAAAACACCGTGCAGTGCTGCATGGCGTCCCGGAGGTTGTCGCAGACCTGCCGCTCCGTGTCGTAGTCGAGGGCGCTGGTGGCCTCGTCCATCACCATCAGCCGCGGCCGAGCCAGCAGCGTGCGCGCGATGGCGATGCGTTGACGCTGCCCACCGGAGAGGGCGGCGCCGCGCTCGCCCACCGGCGTGCTGTAGCCCGCAGGCAATTCCATGATGAACGAATGGGCGGCGGCGATCTTGGCGGCTGCCACGATCGCTTCGCTGCTGGCCTCTGGATTGGTCAAAGCGATGTTGTCGCTGATCGTGCCGGAAAACAACAAAGGCTCCTGGGGAACGATGCCGATCTGACGGCGCAGGGAGTAAAGCTCCACCTTGGAGATGTCGTATTGATCCACCAGGATCCGTCCCTTGTCCGGGGCGTAGAGCCGGGGCAGAAGCTTCATCAGGGTGCTCTTGCCACTGCCACTCTGCCCGACCACGCCAACAAAGGTTCCCGGTTCCACCGTGAGGTTGATGTTGCTCAACACTTCGGCGCCACCAGACACAAAGGAAAAACTCACATTTTCAAACACCACCTGTCCGTCGATGGACGGCAGTGGGATGTTGGCTTTGTCGGCCTCATTGGATTCCTCTGGGGTATCCACCACGTCGGCGAGTCGCTCAAACGACACCCGCAACTCTTGAATGCTCTGCCAGATGGAGGAGAGCCGCAGCAGGGGCTGGGTGACATAACCACTGATGATGCGGAAAGCGATCAACTGGCCCAGGGTGAGATCGCTGTTGAGCACCATCCCCGCCCCAACCCAGAGCACCAGCAATTGGGACAATTTCTGCAACACCTGGCTGCTTTCATTGAGCAAGGTGCCAGTTTTGGTTTTATCAAAGGTGCGCGAAATGTATTTGGCGTAGTAGTCCTGCCACTTCCAGCGGCTCACCATCTCGACATTCTGGGCCTTCACCGTCTGGATGCCGCTGATCACCTCCACCAGGTGGCTCTGGGTGCGGGCATTTTCTTCCGCCGCTTGGCGATATTGACGGCGGAACAACGGCGCGCCACCCAGGGTGATGGCGATCTGTATCGGCAGCACCGCCAGGGCGATCAAGGTGAGAAGCCAGCTGTAGATCACCATCACGATGATGTAAATCACCGAGAAACAGGCGTCGAGCACGGTCATCAGCGCCTGGCCCGTGAGGAAGTTGCGGATTTTCTCCAGCTCGGCGATCCGCGTCCCCAGCTCGCCAACAGGTCGGCGTTCGAAATAATTCAGCGGCAGGCGCAGCAGATGATCGATCACCTCCGCCCCCAGTCGCAGATCGATCCGGTTGGTGGTGTCGGTGAAGAGGTAGGTGCGCAGGGTGCCGATCACCCCTTCCATCAGGGTGACCACCACCAGGGCCAGGCCCAGAATCTGCAGGGTGTCGAGGCTGCGCTGGGCAATCACCTTGTCGATGATCACCTGGATCAGCAGGGGATTGGCCAGGCTGAACAGCTGCACCACGAAGGAGGCCAGCAGCACCTGCAGCAACATGCCTCGGTAGCGCTTCAAGGCAGGCCAGAACCAACCTGGACCGAACCGCTCCTCCGGAGTGGTGATGCCGCGCTCCACAAGCATCACCTCCAGCCCCTCGGGGAAGGTCGCCTGCACCTCCGCCGGAGTCAGCCGGACCCAGCCATTCCGCGGAGAGGCCAGCGTCCAGCCACCGTCGTGACTGCTCACCAGGATGGCGAAGCTCTCCTTCCAGGGCACCAGGGCCGGGGTGATGAGGCGGGTGAGGGCCTCGCCCCGCACGCGGGCACCGCTCACCAGGAGTCCCATCATCGAGGCGATCTGGGCGCAAAGCTGCAGGCTGGGCCGCTGTCCCTGGGCCACCTTTTCCCTGAGCATTTTCTCCACCGCGTCGCGGCGGAAGGGCAGGTTGAGTCCCTTGGCGAGCATCTGCAGGCAGGCCGTGGTTTCCGCCACGTCCCCCTTGGCCCGCAAAAGGACGAAGCCCCGCTGCGGGCCGGCCTGGCCCAGATCCAAGCTGGTGGGCGGCGGCAGGGAGGCCTCCTCCCCCGGGGCTGCCTCCGCCAGGGCCGAGTGGGGCTCCTCGCTGGGCCGCGCTTCCCCCGCCACGGGATCCCCAAGGGCGATCAGACGCAGGGGGAGGGGGGGCAGAGGGGTGGGCAGGGGGTCGCCGGGGCGCAGGGGACTGCCGATGGAAAAGCTGGGCACATTTCCGCTGGCCAGATACAGGGTTTCGCTCGCTCCCGGCTCCACGCCCCGTTGCGGCGCGACCAGCCGGGCTCTCTCGGCCAACCGCTCCAAGCGTTGCCGCCAGCGGGCGGGATCAAAGGGTTCGGCGGTGGCGTTGCGATCTTCCAAGCTCTGAAGCAAGCCGTGGAGTTCCGCCAGCCAGAGGTGCGTGGCGCACCAGTCACGAAAGGCCGTCTCTTGGCGCAACAGCTCCAACACCAGAGCATCCGGGATGGCGATGGAGGCCACCGGCGTGGCGGCGCTGACCTGCTCGCAGGGGGCGGCCCGCAACAGCGAAGCGAGCCCCACGATCTCGCCTGCTCCGAGCTTGCGGAGGGTGAAGGGTCGGCCCTCCCGCTGCCCCAGCAGGCGGGCTTCCCCCTCGATCAACACCAAAATCTGAGCGCCGATGGCCCCGGCGCTGCTCATGACCTGCCCCTCGGCGAAACGCAGCCGTTGGCTCTGCTGCTCCAAGCGACGGGACGCCTCCGGGGAGAGGAGGGAGAAGGGAGCCAGGGCAAGCCAGCTCTGGCTCGGATGGAGGGGAAGGGAAACCATGGAGTTCATCAGAGCCTGGCCGTCGCCGGGTGGTCCTTGATCCGACGCTGCACCTCTTCGTCAACCCATTCCTCAAAAAGCTCCTGGGTCATGCGGCTTTGCATGGTGTCATCAAAGCTGGCCGCCTGCAACGACTCCAGCCGCACCACCAGCCACCATTGCTCGATCGCGAAAGGCGGGCGCAACTCCCCCGGCTGGCAGGTGCGGAGCACGTTGGCCAGGATCGGATGGGCCTGCAGCAGGGGAACGGGGCCCACCACTCCCCGGGTGGCCTGCTCCGGTCCTTCGGCATAGGTGGTGGCCAGCTCGGCGAAGTCGGCCTCCCCCTCGGCGATGCGCAGATAGAGCTCATGGGCGAGGGCTTCTCCACGCACGCGCAACAAGCTGTAAATCACAACATCCAGCTGTTGCTTGCGCATGAGAAAGCGCTGCTCGGCCCGGTGCAGGAAGTGATCGTGGCAGTGCTGGCGAACGCGCAACGGCAGTTCCGCCTGCCAGAGGGCATCCGCCTCCACCATGCCGTGCTTGGCCAGGTGGTCGCACAGCTGCTGCGGCCCCTGGATTCCCTTCTGTTGCGCCCACAAACTCCTCGCCTTCTGACACTCCTCCTCGCTCAAGCTCACGCCCGCGAGGGCTTCGGCGATCACGCTTTGGCGCAGGAAAGGGAGCAGGAGTTGATGCCGGGCCAGCAGGCGCCAGAGGGGTTCGGGGATCTCCAAGGCCGCGGCTTCTCCCGGGGCGGATGGCGCGCGGGTTGGGGATTCCGAGGCGGCAATGGGGGGGGACGCCAGCGGGGGAAGGGAAACCCCGAAGCCGCCGCTCAACGGCAGGGTGCTGCTGAGGGTGATGTCGAAACTCGCCGCAGAAGCAGAGTCGATTGGCTCGCGCGAGAGGGTCTCCGGGGCGTCAGGGGTGGGGGGGACGGGCTCAGGAGGCACAGGAGCAGAGCGAATTGGTGTCAGGGAAGACCGCAGCGTGAAAGTAGCTGAGCCGCGTCCATCCAAGCTTGTTTGTGTTCGAGTTCGCGCTTCGACCAAGGGTCTCCCCGGGAGGTGCTGCAACCGTGAGCGGCATGGAGACCACCCATGGCCGGGGATTTCAGAGCATGATTCTGGCCAGGGGCATTGGCCTTCCCCAGCGGACGGCGGCAGCGATGGGCCAAGCGCGGGGGGCTGGACCGCAACCGCAGGGGCCGACGCCAGTGTCGCGCAGGTGTAAGGAGGCCTCCATGCGCAACCGGCAGCCCTGCGCCCGCCGAGTCTCGAATCGATGCTAATATTACCAACGCGAATCATTGACGACTTGCGTTGATTAAATCTGATGTTTTGCAACCAGAATCAATGCGTGGATCATTTTCTTTGAAAGAGTTTACGAGGCAGAGCTTTCCCGCCCTCTTTCGTGGCTTGAAAAACCTGGCTCGCCTCAAGGAAGACCGGGATGTGAAACGCGCTCTCGCCAAGCTTGAAACCCTGAGCCAAACCACGACGCAAGCGCTGCAACAACCGCAGATCATCGAAGCGTTGATCATCCAATCAGGCCTTCACCAATCGATTGGTGTTGGCGAAGAATATGAATGGCCAGCCTCTCTTGAAGCCCATACCAACAAAGGACTCAAAATCTGGCAATATCCCTCACAATTCAGTCAATACTTAACATTTTTATCCCACCATCAGATTCGCTCCTACCTGGAGATTGGCGTGGCTTATGGCGGCACTTTTGTTTTTACAGTTAGCTATCTTGATCGATTCAACCCTGGTCTGAAGGCCACCTGCATCGATGTGCGCGAGCCCAGCCAGCTGATCAGTCGCTTTGCTGCAGCCAGGTCGTTTCAGTACATCACAGATAAAAGCTGTGAGCTGTTCAACCATCTGGACCCCACCACCTGCTTTGATTTGGTGCTCGTCGATGGCGACCATTCCAAGCATGGAGCGATGAGCGATTTTCACCTTGTGAAGGACAGGGCAAAAATCATCGCCTTCCACGACATTGTCAACTTCAAAACGCCAGGCGCCATCGAGGCGTGGCAGGAACTCAAGGAGCAGCATGGTGACAGATATGAATTTCATGAATTCATCGATCAATACCATGAGTTGACACGCAAAAATCAAGGCAGACGCTTATTTGGCATCGGCGTGGCAGTCAACAAACGAATGTCCAATTGTTAAGGCGCTGCTCTCTGGCACAAACCTCTGCTCTGTGGCTTTAGCGCGCCGCTCTAGGGTGCCATTCACAGCTCTCCGCTGAAGTTCGCTTTTCACCGTCTGTTTTTCGTTCATGAAATCCAAACCACTCACGGTAGCGATGGGGGTCGATGGCGCGATGGAGGTGCTTCAAGACTTGACAAAGAACCCCGGAAAAAACAGCACAAGTCTCTTGAAAGAGCCCGCGTCCGCCAGCGATCCGACCTGGCATCTCTGGCTGCCTGCACATTTCAATTCAGCGCTTGATCTTCGCTTCCTGCAAAAGCAGAAGACAAAGAATAAAACTGTTGTGGCGACATGGAAAGAGTGGGTTCAAGGCGGCAGATTTCATTTCAATGAAGGCTCCCTCCTTTATGACCGTGATGTTTCAGCCCTGGACACATGGGGCGACAAGCTGGCCGCCATTGACTTTTACATCCTCATCCACGCGGCCAAGCCCGTGACGGTGAAAACGGTCAAAGAGCAAGCCTCAGGCGAGCGTGGCCTGCGCCGCCATCCTGGAATGGTCTCCTTTGCCATTCATGCGGCGAGCTCCTCCGGTTCCGCACAGGCTCCCGAGGAACTCACCATGACCCAGGACGATTTTGTGCGTTTTGCCATCACGGGCCAGCGCTGAGGCGGGCCCCTTGGCCGTGGCTCAGCTGGATGGCGTCCCAGCGTCTGTCGCCGGGCTGCTCCCAGCCAACAGCTCCAGCAGCCGCGCCTCATCCAAAATGGGCACCCCCAGGCGCCTGGCTTTGTCCATCTTGCTCCCGGTGGCCGCCCCCGCCACCAGATAGCTGGTTTTTCCGCTCACGGAATCGCTCACCTTGCCTCCAGCGGCCTCAATCCGCTCCTGGGCCTGACGGCGACTCAGGTTGGGCAGGGCGCCCGTCAACACGAAGGTCTGCCCCGCCAGCGGGGCAGACACCGGCTGGGTCCCAACCTCCGGAGAGGCGTCCTCCTGGCCCAGGGAGAAACCCAATTCCCGCAGCGCATCGAGCAAGGCCCGGTTGGCCGGCGTCGCGAACCACTGCCGCAGCGACTGGGCCACCTCCTCCCCGAGGCTGAAGATGGCGGAGATCGCGGCTGGCTCCTCCAGGGCCGCGTGTTGGAGCCGGGCCGCCGTGGGGAAGGCCTTGGCCAGCGTCTTGGCGTTCACCTCGCCGACGTGATGGATGCCAAGCCCATGGAGCTGGCGATGCCAGGGCTGCTCCTTGGAGGCTTCCAGGCTCTCCAGGAGATTGCTGGCGGATTTGTCGCCCATGCGCTCCAGGCTGGCGAGCAGGGCGCCATCCAGCTGATACAACTCCGCGATCGACCGCACGAGCCCCTTCTCCACCAGCTGCTCGATCAAGGCGCTGCCGATTCCCTCCACATCCAGGGCTCCTTTGCTCACCCAGCGGCGCAGCGACGCCAGCAGAATCGCCGGACAACTGCTGTTGACGCACAGGGTGGCCGCCTCCCCCTCCTCGCGCACCAGCCGGGAACCGCACTCCGGGCAGGTTTCAGGCAACACCGCCCGAATGGCCGCCAACGGCCTCAGCTGCGGCAGCGCCCGCACGACCTGGGGGATGATCTCGCCAGCCTTGCGCACCACGATGGTGTCGCCCAGGTGCAGATCCAGCTCCGCCAGGCGGTCCGCGTTGTGCAGGGTGGCCCGGCTCACGGTGGTGCCCGCCAGGGGCACGGGCTCGAATTCCGCCACGGGGGTCACCTTGCCCGTCAGCCCCACCTGGGCCACCACCCGCAACAGCCGGCTCGGGGCCTCCTCCGGGGCGTATTTCAGGGCGATCGCCCAGCGCGGATGGGTTTCCGTGCTGCCGCATTGCGCCTGCAGACCCAGATCATCGAGCTTCAACACGACGCCATCGGTGGCGAACGGAAGCGTCTTCCGCCCCTCCTCCCAGGTGGCAAAGAAGGCCTCGGCAGCGGCCAGGTCAGCCAACGGCGCGGCGTTCGGGTTCACCTGGAAGCCGGCGGCGCGCAGCCAGCGCAAGGCCTCCCACTGCGTCCGGGGCGGAGCGGGATCCACGCCTGCGATGGACTGCCAGGGGTCGGGAAGATAAAGGGTGTAGGCGAAGAAATCGAGCTGGCGCTCTGCCACGACCCGCGGATCGAGCTGCCGCAAGGTGCCGGCGCAAGCATTGCGCGGATTGGCGAAAGCCGGCTCGCCACGGGCCTCTCGCTCGCTGTTGATGCGCGCGAAGGTGGCGTTGGCGATCAGCGCCTCCCCCCGCACCTCCAGCCACTCCGGCGGGTCATCGAGGGTGAGCCGCAGGGGCACGCTCTGGATGGTGCGCACATTGGCGGTGATGTCCTCGCCGCGCTCCCCATCGCCGCGGGTGGCGGCGCGCACCAGCACTCCGTTGGCGTAGCTCAGGGCGAGGGCGTTGCCATCAATCTTCAACTCCCCCACGAGGGCCAGCGGGGTGGCGCCATGGGAGAACGGATCCCTCCCTCCCCCTGGAGGTCGAGACAGCAGGCGCTCCAACCTGCCGTACCAGTCCTCCAGATCCGCGAGATTGAATCCGTTCTGCAAGCTGGCCAGCGGGATGCGATGGGTCACCGTGGGAAAGCTCTCCGCCGGGGAGCCCCCCACCCGATGGGTGGGACTGTCCAAGCGGCACAGCTCTGGAAACTCTTGCTCCAGCGCGACCAGCTCGCGGAAGAGCTGGTCGTAGACGGCGTCCTCCATGACGGGGGAATCCAGCACGTAATAGGCGTGGGCGGCCCGTTGGAGGAGTTGACCCAGTTCTTCAGCGCGCCGCCGCTGGGCAGGGGTGGGCGTCTGGGCAGGGGTCTGGGCAGGGGTCTGGGCGGGCGTCACGGCGCGATCAGCCGGCGGCGACCTTCTGGATGCGGTCCACCCGCCAAGCTTCCTCCACCTTCACAAAGGTGAAATCCAAGGGGAGCTCCTCCTTGCCATCGCTCTTGAGCTTCACCGTCAGGATCAGCTGGTCGTCTTGCAGGCGCGGGCGACCCGAGCGGAGGTTGCGGTATTTGTTGAGCTGAAGCCCTGCCAGGAAGCGGATGAACTGCTGGCGGTTCACGTGAGACCGGTAATTCTTGGTGGTCAGCAGGTAGGCGCCATCCACCTGACCCGAGGCCACCTGGGTGAAGAACTGCTTGATCAATGGATTGATGCCGCGGGCGCTCAGCACCAGACGCACCGCGGAGATCGTCCAATAGAGCAGCAAGGCGCCAGCGCCGACGAGAAGCGCCTTGCTGCCGATCTCCCGGGCCAGTCCCCAATCCATGGATGCGCGCGTGATGAACAGCGCCTGAGTCTGCCCGAAAACGGCCCGTTGCCGCGCGAACCCGGCAAACCACCCCGACTCGCCACAATGGCACCGCTCTGGACGGAGCCCTCTCCCGCGTCGGCCGTTGCCCCTCGAACCCCTGCTTCCCCTCTTCCACCAGCTCAACCGCGAGCACTTCGAGGGCAGCCTGGCGCGCGACAACCGCCCCCTGGTGGCTTTGCGCTGGAGCGACGGCCGCCTCACCCGCACCGCCGGCCTCTATCGCCGCTGGAGTTCCGGGGCGGAGGTCTTGCGCAGTGAGATCCTCTTGTCGCGTCCCCTGCTGGATCCCCTGCCGCGCTCGGCCACCCTCAGCACCCTCTGCCACGAGATGATCCACGCCTGGGTGGATCGGGTCCTGGGCGCCCGGGAGGCCCATGGCCCCAACTTCCGGGCGCGCATGGCGCTGATCAACAGCCGACAGCCGGGGTTTGAGGTGAGCCTGCGGCACCGCTTCCCGGTGCCGGCCCGGCCGGCCCGCTGGCTGGCCCGCTGCCCCCGCTGCGGCCTTCGCTCCCCCTACCAGCGACGCCGCGAGGGGCTGGCCTGCCGCCTCTGCTGCGAGCGCTTCCATGGCGGCCACTGGCACGCCGACTGCCTGCTGGTGTTTGAGCCTCTGACGCCGTAAGGTCACCAGAAGCGCGAAAGCCGATGGGCGTGTTTTTGTGGAGCCTGGAGTGGAGCGGCGTGTCCATCGCCCTGCTGGGCCTGGCGAGGGAACAATGGTTGCGTCGTCATCCCCGTTGAATGGAACCGATGGACTGGGCTGAAGACGACGGCACCGCCCCCTACGCCCCCCCTGTCCAGGGGAATGGTTTGGAGGAGCGGCTGGAGCAGTGGGTGAGTCGCGGTCGTGAATTGGTCGATGGCGTCGCCGGCACGCGGCCGGGCAGCCGAGCCAACCTCCGCGGAGCGGGCCGGAGCGCAACCCGGCGACGCGATGGCCTGGGCCGCTGGGTGGAAGGAAAGCTCGACTGGCTCCTGGACGACCGCGACGACTGGCGCGAACCCTGGGACACCGACAGAACGGTCACGCCAGCGACGAGCGCCGCGCCTTCGCCCCCCCAACGGCCCCGGCTCCCCTTGCAAGCGATTTCGCGCCGTGGCACAGTCGACGCTCCCCCCGTCCGGACACCAGCCCCCCAGCCGCCCGCCATGGGACGGCCAACACCTGAGCGGGCGCGGGAGACCCTGGAGGGATCAGAGACGATCGACAGGGCGGAGGAATGGCCAGAGGAAGAGGTGTTCACCGTGCCGCGCTGGCGACGACAGGAGCCAGCGCCCCCGGCCGTTGATCCCCTGGCCTCCGCCCCGCCGCCGCCCGCCCCGAGTCGCCC
>JBJOHA010000010.1:0-3009 GCA_046047935.1 Cyanobacteriota bacterium | reverse complement strand
ACCTACATGCTCAACAAGAGCACCGAGGAGCGAGGCCATGCCTCCCGCATGATCGCCTACCTGGTGGACAGCGATGAAGAAGTGGAGCTGCCCACGGTGCAGGCGCCGGAGCGAGGCTGGCCCTCGGTCAATACTCTCTTCGACGTGGTCTATGACCTCGAGAAGGGGGTCACCGCGTCCATCAACCGCCTGTACAGCCTCGCCGAACAGGTGGGCGAGCGCAGCGCCACCGCCATGCTCGATTGGTTCATTGCCGAGCAGCTTCAAGAAGAAGCGGAAGCCCGCTTCGTGCGCAAGCGGCTGCGCCTGGCCGGCGACAACTCCGCCGCCCTGCTGCTCCTGGATCAGCAATTCCTGGAAGGAACGGCCCTGAGCTATGTGAAAGGCAACGGCGCTGGTGCGGGCGGCGGTGCGGGCTGCGGTGGCGGTGCTGGGGCTTGAATTAACGCACAACGCTACTGTGATGCAATGGAGGCCGTGAATGACTGAGTTTGATTCAGGCGATCCAGGCGCCTGTCCCCAGTGCGACGACTCAGCCCCGCGAGAGCCGGGACGTCGCCGCCGCCGCGGTTGGCGCTTTGGCGGCACGGGTTCCTGTCATGGCAACGGGTCACACCAGACTGTCGTTGGGAAGGACACGCTCAATGTGGCCCTCATCGGTATGCCCAACACGGGCAAGTCCACCCTCTACAACCGCCTCACCGGCGGCAATGCCCAGATCGCCAACTGGCCTGGGCTCACCGTGGAGCTGCTGCGCGGTGCGATGCCGGCGGATCGCCAGGGGCGCGCCTATGAACTGGTGGATCTCCCCGGCATCCACGATTTCAGCGGCAGCAGTGAAGACGAGGCCGTGGTGCAGCGCTTCATGCGCAACACGCCGCCCGACCTGATGTTGGTGGTGCTCAATGCCAGCCAGATCACCAGTCAGCTGCGCTTATTGATGCAGATCCAGGCCCTGGGGCTGCCAGTGGTGGCGGCGCTCAACATGAGCGATGAAGCGCAGCGCTTCGGGATTGAGATCAACCATGAAGGCCTGTCCCAGGCGTTGGGTTTGCCGCTGTTGCCGGTGAGTGCCAAGCGCAACCAGGGCATTCACGCTCTGATTGATCGCGTCCACCAGCTGGGTGAACGTTTGGACTGCCGATTGGGCCGGGCTCAGCCGCCACTCAACCTGGAGCCGGATGTCTCCGACGAGGAGCAGGAGCAGCTGATCGCCCGCTTCACGAAACTGCCGGAGCGGTTGCTCAATCGCCGCACGAGGGCAGTGGACCGCATCCTGCTCCATCCCCTTGTGGGGGTGGTGCTGTTTCTGGCGATTGTGCTGGTGGTGTTCCAGCTGCTGTATGCGGTCACCACGCCACTGCAGGACTGGCTCGGTTTCGGCCTCGACTGGATCCAGGGCAGCTGGCTGGAGCCGGGGCTGACGTGGCTCGGTTCGCCTGATTGGTTGAAGCGCTTCCTGCTCGATGGCATCTGGCTGGGGGTGAGCACGGTGGCCACCTTCTTGCCTCTGATCTTTGTGTTTTATGTGTTGATCGGCATCATCGAAGACTCGGGCTATCTGCCGCGCGCCGCCTTCCTGATGGATGGCTTCATGCGCTGGCTCGGGCTGGATGGTCGCACCTTTGTGCTCCAGGTGATGGGGTTCGGCTGCAATGTGCCCTCGATCATGGGCACCCGCGTGATCCGCGACCGGGGCATGCGCCTGCTGGCGATGCTCTGCATTCCCTTTGCCCTCTGCCAGGCCCGGCTCACGGTGTTTGTGTTTCTTGCCGGTGTGTTTTTCCCGAAACCCTGGTGGGCGCCGGGGCTGGTGCTGTTCAGTTTTTATTGGATGAGTTTTCTGGCGGCGATCATCACCGGTCTGATCTTCAAGCGCGCCTATCCCAGCAAGGAGGCGTTTGTGCTGGAGCTGCCTCCCTATCGGGCGCCGAGCCAGATCACGATCCTGCGGCGGGGATGGTCGTCGATGCTCAACTTTCTCTTCACCACGCGCATTTTCATCATCGGTGGTGCGGCGGCGATCTGGCTGCTCACCAACTTGCCGCCGGGTGCGCGGGAGGGATCCGGTGGCACCTACGCCGATGCGATCGGTCATTTCTTTCAGCCCATCTTGGGGCCAATCGGCATGAACCCCGAACTGACGGTGTCCCTGTTCTTCGGTTTCATTGCCAAGGAGATTCTGTTGGGGGCGATGGCCGTGATCTACACAACCACCGAATCCAACCTGGGAGGGGCGATTCAGAGCGTCATCACCCCACTGCAATCCCTCAGTTTCATGACCTTCGTGCTGCTTTACACCCCCTGCCTCGGCACGATTGCCGCCCAGCTGCAGGAATCCAAGAGCCGCAACTTTGCGATCATGTCGTTGGCCTGGTCGCTCGGCCTGGCCTGGATTCTGGCGCTGATCGTGTATCAGGGAGGGCGATTGATTCTCTCGCTTGGCTGACTAGGATCGTTCAGGTTGATATCGCCGACTACAGCTACAACGCATCCAAGAGCGTGGTGGGAGGTCGCTTCTGCGGCTTGGCAGTGGATGAAGACTCTGAACCTGAGCTCACGGATGAGCGACTTGCTCGTTGAGCTGAACTGCTGTCACGGGAGCTCGCTAGAGCGGTTGATTGGTTTCAAAAATCACCTTGGCCTGTGGGCATTGTGACGCCAAGCACTTGGCTTTTGAATTGTTTTATTCCGTGAAGCCTCTCTGATTTCCTGCCCTTGGCGGGAGATTTTTTTATTCACAAGCCGCGACAGATTGGTTGTGCCGGCCTGTGATTTTTGATGCATCCGAAGGTTCCTTTCGTTCCTCTTTGCGTTGGCTTCGTCAAGCAGGCTTGGTCGGTTGTCGATTGTCTCAACCTTGTACCGTTCTTCGCTGATCGCCGCACTCGCCGCACTCGCCGCACTGCTCGCCTCTCCTTCGCTCGCCCAGGAAATCGGCGTGTACTCCGGCCGGCATTACAACACCGACAAGGAGCTCTACAAGCAATTCACCAAGCAGACTGGGAT
>JBJOHA010000009.1:0-14775 GCA_046047935.1 Cyanobacteriota bacterium | reverse complement strand
GCTGATGCGGGTGCTCCACTTCCTGCCGGTCTACGCGCCGGCCTGGCAGTTCGGCGGGCCGGTGCTCTCGGTGAGTCGCCTCTGTGAAGGGCTGGCCGCCCAAGGGGTGGAGGTGCGGGTGCTCACCACCGACGCGGGTCTGCCGGAGGCGTTGCCCTCGCCGGAGGGGAGCGTCACCTGGCGCCATGGCGTGGAGGTGATTCGCCATCCTGTCGACCGCCAGGGGGGCACCATCCGCTCTCGGGCGCTGGAACGCTCGTTGGATCGAGCCATGGAGGGCGTCCAGCTGCTTCATCTCAGCGCGATCTGGCAACCGCTGGGCCTGCCGGTGCAGCGCGCCGCCCTGGAGCGGGGCCTCCCGGTGCTGCACAGCCTGCGGGGGGCCCTGGGTCCCTACTCCTTTCGAAGGGGGTGGTGGAAGAAGGTGCCCTGGTATCTGCTGCGCGAGCGTCCGCTGCTGCAACGGGCCGCTGGACTCCATCTCACGAGCCACCAGGAGTTGCGGGAGCTGCGGGGGCGAGGGTTGCGCCCGCGTCGCTGGATTCTGCCCAACCCCGTTGATCTCAACGCTCTCGGGATGGATCCCGCCCTGCGGCTCCAGACCCGCCAAGAGCTCGGTCTCGCCGCCACGGAGCCGCTGTTCCTGATCTGCGGACGCCTCCATCACAAGAAGGGACTGGATCTCCTGCCCCACGCCCTGGCGCCCCTGGCGGATCGCCCCTGGCGCCTGCTCATCGTGGGCGCGGATGACGATGGCAGCGGCCGGCGGTTGCGCGACGGGCTCGAGCGCGAGGGTTTGGGCCACCGCGCGCTGTGGCAGCCGACGCGGGGCGCGGTGGAGCTGGCCGGGATCTACAACGCCGCTGACCTCCTGCTCCTTCCCAGCCGCCATGAAAATTTCGGCAACGTGGTCATCGAGGCCCTGGCCTGTGGCGCCGCGGTGATGGTGAGCGACCGCACCGGCGTCGGAGGGGATCTGCTGGCGGAGGCTCCAGCGGGCTGTGGCCAGGTGCTTCCCCGAGATCCAAAGCGCTGGCGCGAGGCCCTGGCGATCTGGCTGCGCCAGCCCCGCCGGGCGGGGAGGCGCGGCGCGGACTGGGCGGCGTCCCGCTACGGCCAGGACGCCGTGGCGCGGCAGGCGCTGGGGATCTACGAGGAGATCCTTCATACTTGGCCGCAGCACCAACACCCTCTCTGAGCGCCATCGCCGCCACATCCGTCCCAGCCGAAGGTGCGGTCCGGGGGGGCATCGCCGCCGTGGTCCTCACCCTGAATGAGGCCGCCAATCTCCCCCGCTGCCTGCGCTCCCTCTCCTGGTGTGATGAACGGCTCGTGGTGGATTCCGGCAGCGGCGATGGCAGCCCGGGGGTCGCTTTGCGCCATGGGGCCAGGGTTCTGGAGCATCGGCAACCAGGACGGTTCCTGATCACCGAGCAGCGCAACTGGGCCTTGGAGCACGGAGGCCTGCGGAGCGATTGGGTGTTGTTCCTGGACGCCGATGAGGAGATCGGCCCCGCGTGCCGCGACGCCATCATCACCACCGTCAACAATGCCGCGACTCGCCTCGGCTTCGAACTCACCCCGCGCTACTGGTTTCTCGGCCGCTGGTTGCGGCACACCCAGGGCTTTCCCAACTGGCATCCGCGGCTCGTGCGGCGAGGCCTGCTGCACTTTGAAGGCGGCGTCTGGGAGAGTTTTCCCGAGGGCAGCCCTGTGGGGCGGATCGCCTGCCCCTATGAGCATTACGCCTTCAGCAAAGGCATGGACGACTGGCTGGAGCGGCACCAGCGCTATGCGGACTGGGACGCCGAGACGATTCTGGCCTTTTTGGATCGTGGCGGCAGCGACGCCCTCGCCACCCGACGCCACCTGGCCTTGCGCCGGCTGGCGGCCCGCCTCTGGCCCCTGCGGCCCCTGCTGCGCTTCACACAGAAATATCTGATGCAGGGCGGCTTCCGGGAGGGGTGGCAGGGTCTGCTGTTCGCCTTGTTGATGGCCTGCTACGAACTGATCACCGTGGTGAAGGTGATCGAGCGTCAGCGCAAGGCCCGGGGGCTGCCGCTTTGACCGCGCCAACGGTGGCGTCCCCTCAGCGTCGCGGGTCGGGCCGGGTGTTGATCATCAGCGAACACTTCGCCCCCAGCATCAGCGCCAGCGCTCAGTTGCTCACGGATCTGGCCACCGGGCTCTGGAGCCGCGGCTGGGCGGTCACCGTGCTGACGGCCTCTCCCGGGGGGGCCATGGAGTTCCCCGTGATTCGCCTGGGCGCGGCCCGAGCCCGGGGAAGCACCACCAATGTGCTGGAGAAAGCCCTGCGCGGGGTTGGCTTCCTGCTCGGTTCCCTGGTCTGGTGCCTGCGTCACTGCCGAGGCGACGATGTTGTGCTGATCGTTTCGAATCCCCCGTTCATCGGCCTCCTTGGGCCCTTGATCCGTTTGGCGCGCGGGGTGCCCTATGTCTTTCTCTTCCAAGATCTTTTCCCCCGCTCCGCCGTGCTCAGCGGGGTGCTGCCGGGGGCCGGCCCCCTGGCCATCCTCTGGCGCGGTCTCATGGGGCAGGTGTGCCGCGACAGCAGCCAGACCGTCGTGCTCAGCCAGGCCATGGCCCAGCGTTTGCGGCACGACATGGGGGCGAACCTCCCCGTGGTCGTCATTCCGAACTGGGCGGTGGAGCAGGCCCGGGAGAGTCCGCGGCCGATCAATCCCTTCGCCAGGGCGCACGGTTTCGCCCATCGCTTCACCTTGCAGTATTCCGGCAATTTCGGGCGTCTGCATGACCTCCTCACCCTGCTGGAGGCCGCCCGTGTGCTGCAGCAGGACCCCATCCAGTTCGTCTTCATCGGTGGCGGCGCCAAGCAGAGCCAGATCGATGCCTACGTCAACGCCTTCTCTCTGGCCAATGTCTTGCGTTTGCCTTATCAACCGCGTGAAAGCTTGCCCATGAGCCTGGGGGCCTGCGACATGGCGGCCATCGGGCTGATGATCGGCGCCGAGGACACCGTGGCGCCCTGCAAGTTGTACGGGATCCTGGCCAGTGGACGCGGCATCGTGCTGGTGGCGCGACGCACCTGCGATCTGTCCCAGATGGTGCTCCAGGAGGGCTGCGGCATCGTGGTGGAGCCCGGGGAGGCCACCGAGCTGGCGGAGCGCCTGCTGGCGCTCTCCCGCGATCCCGAGAGCGTGAGCGCGATGGGACGCCGGGCCGAGGAGTTGTATCGAGATCGCTTCGGCTTGGAGCGTTCCCTGGGGCGCTACGACGCCATCCTGCGCCAGGCGACCCTCGCGGCCGGGCGATCCCATTCCAGATGATCCTCCTGTTGAGCTTCGACGTGACCCGCCGCGGGGGCATCGAGCGCCTGACCCTGCAGGTGAGGGACGCTCTTCTCCAGCAAGGACTGGCGGTCAAAGTGCTCTGCCCGCGCGCGCGGGGATCGGGCCAGCTCGGCCGCTGGCTGGGTCGCCTGGGGTTTCTGCTGGCTCTGGGTCTCTGGGCGCCCCGCTGCCACACCGTCTTGAGCATGCACGCCCTCCTGTTGCCCCCGCTGCGCTGGCTGCCGCTTGCGCGACGGCTCTGCTGGCTTCATGGCCTCGAGGTCTGGGGGGACGCCCTGCCTCGGGTGCGGGACGACCTGTGCCGTTGCGACGGGTTGATCGCCAGCAGTCGCTTCACCCGCGATCGCGTGCTCGACCAACCGGGTCGCTGGCCCCCCATCCGTGTGGTGCACCCGATGGCCAACCTGGTGGCGGAGGAGGCGCCTCCCATGCCGCCGCCTTGGCCCCCGGTGCTGCTCACCGTATCGCGGCTGGCCAGCCAGGAGCGCTATAAGGGGCATCGCTTGGTGCTGGCGGCTCTGGCGCTGCTTCGCTCCTGCGGTGGCCTTCCCCCGGACCTGCGCTGGCATGTGGTGGGCGAGGGGGATGACAGGCCAGAACTGGAACGCGAAACCGCCGCCCTCGGCCTGCAGCCTTGGGTTCGCTTTCTGGGCGCCCTTGAGGATCGGGAGCTGGTGGATCAATTGCGGGACTGCAGTCTGCTTTTGCTGCCGAGCGCCTACGCGGCCCGCCCCGGCTCCCGCGCCGAGGGGGAGGGATTCGGGATTGTCTATCTCGAAGCGGCCTGGGCCGGACGCCCCTCCATCGGTTGTCGCGAGGGGGGGCAGAGCGATCTCATCATCGATGGCGAGACCGGCTGGCTGATCGACCCCAACCCCGCCGCCCTGGCTGAGCTTCTGGCGAAGGTTCTGTCCCACCCGCAAACCCTCGCGCCCATGGGGGCGCGAGCCCGGCGGCGCGCTGAGGCCCACTTCGGCCGGAATCGATTCGTCGCCGAGCTGCGGCAGGCGATCCTCCCCTCAGTCTCCACGACCCCTCCAGCCCCCGAGGGTGGCCGGTAGCCGGCAGCGACGCACGGCGTCCACCAACTCCCGGGGTTCCGGCACAGGGCGGGCGGATCGGGGCCAGGGCCAGCTCGCCAAGGCCAGGGTCAACCTCTCGGCCAGGGAGGCGGGGTCGCCGGCGCGAAACACCCAGCCCGCGCGGGGATCGGTCACCAGATCATGGCGACAGCCCACCCGATCGCTGACCAGCACCCGCGCGCCGAGACTGAGCGCCTCATTCACCACCAAGCCCCACACCTCGCCCTGGATGGAGGGAAGGATCAGCAGATCGAGACGTCGGTAAAACGCGGGCAGGGCGCTCTGGTTGAGAAAGCCATGGAAATGGCCGCGGCCGGGGAGCACCGCCTCGATGGCGCGCTGGCACTCTGTCAGCAAAGGGCCGTCGCCTGCGGCATCGAAGCGCAGGCGCTCCCGGAGGGCTGGATCCAGGAGCCCCAAGGCTTGGGCCAGGATGAGGGGATCCTTCACTGGCGTGAACTTGCCCACATAACCAAGGCGCAAGGGGGCGGAAGGCGGTGGCGCTGGCTGGATCCGGTCGGGAGGATCCGGCGATATCACGGAGGTATCCACCGCGTAAAGCACGGTTTCGAGGCGCTCGCGCGGCACCCCGAGCCGCAGGTAATGACGCAACGACGCGCTGCCGATGGGATAGAACCGGCTGCAACGGCTGTAATAGAGCTTCAGCAGGCGATCCCGCAGCCAGCCCTTGAGGGGGCTGCGATCGAAGGCCTCATCGCTCGTATCCGCCCGCAACAGGATCGGCACCCCTCGCAGGGCGAGGAGCAGGGACACCACCGTGATGAAGGCGGGGCTGTAGGCAAAGATCAACACCGCATCGGGCTTCCAGCGCAGCAGCTGGAGAAAGGCTCTCGGCGCGGCCAACGCCCCTCGCCAGCCGGAAAGGGCAGCCAGCGGGGAGCGGGTCAAAGGCGTGTGGGGGTAGCCGCTGAGCAGATCGCAATCCCAGGCGAATCGCAAACCGAAGTCTGGATCCAAGCTGGAGGCGTCCACGCCGTGCAGGCAGCCGAGAAACACGCGGACGTCCCATTCCCGACAGGCGGCCAGACCGCGAAACACCGGAACGAAATACTGCACCGGATGGGTGGCGAGGATGGCCAGGCGGTGTGTCATGGACTCTCCTCTGGTCCGCAGAGCCGACGCGCCAGCAGGGTGGCCGCCCACTGATGCCCCGTGGCATTCCAGTGGCCAACTCCAAGGTTCTGGCCCGGAAAACCGTGCAGGACCAAGCCATCTTGATCCGCTTGTCGTCGCAGGTCGTCCGCCAGAGGGTGGTAGGGCACCCGCAGCTCCCGGAGGAGGCCAGCGAGGCGCTTTTCCCTGGCCAAGGGATCCTGGCCCGCTTCTCGGAACATCCTTTGCCGTTCGTCCCGATCCGGCCAGAGCTGTTCAGGCGATGAGAGGGAGGTCACCACGAGCGTGGCGCCACTGGCTTGAACCTCGTCGCGCAGCTGGCGCAGAAGAGCTTCCGTGACCCGCCAGCCGCTGGGATCGTCGCGCTCCAGGTGCATGGTGGGGCGGTTGGGCGTGGGGAGGGGTTGACGAGCCGACCAGCGGTTTTTCGCTTCATTGGCCAGCTGGAGCAAGACCGAACGGTTCAGGCCCTCATTCAGAGCGGCTCCAAGGGCGGAGAAGCGAAAGCGAGACCCAGCGGAGGCGCGAAAGGTGTTGTCGACCACCAGACCACCCTCCCGGCCGAGGCGAAAGACCGGCTTGTCCCTGCGGGGTTGGGGAGTGTTGTCCTGGATGTCGTTTCCGAGGTACATGGCCAGCAGAACGATCTGCGGTTGAAAGGCGCGGGCTTGGAGCCGCCAGGTGAGCAGTTGCTGGCCGGTGCCATACCCCCCCACGCCGAAATTGACCATTTCCACGCCCTTCGGGAAGCCATCCCGCAAGGCGCAGGGGGTCTGGCTGTTGAGGCGTTGCTCCAACTGGTGCCACCAGGTCTGTTCCTGGTCCACCTGCAGGGCCTCGCTGAACGAATCGCCAAGAACGGCCACCCGCAGCCAGCCGGCGGGGGGGCGCTTCGCGTGCGGCCCATCCCGAAGACCATCGGCATTGATCCTCACCCGACTGCGGCCCTCCCGGGTCCAGAGGCCCGAGGCTCCGGGCCGCAGGGCGTAGCCCCGCTCCCAGTCGGGTTGATAAAACGCTGGGAAACGCACCCCGGCCAAGCGCAGCGCCACCTCGATCGCCACGAGCATCGCCAGCAGCACAGCGAGGTTGAAGCCCACAACACGGGCGACCGAAGCGGGGCGCATGACGATGGCGGGACGCTGGCAATCAAGCCTCCAACTTTCGCACCGCCCTTCCTCAGCGTCGCAGCAGCTGAAGGGGCAGCTGCAGAAGGGACAAGAGCAGGAGATGGAGGTCCAACGGGAGGGAGTGGTTGCGCAGGTAGTACAGGTCGCGGGCCAGCTCCCAGGCCATGGCATCCGGTTCCTGGGGAGGCGGGCCGGCGATGCGCCCCCAACCGGTGATGCCCGGGCGCATCCATTGGCGCAGCTCGGCGCCAGGGAAGCGCTGTTCCAGCTTGTCCATCAGCGCCTGGCTGAGGGGCCGGGGACCCACCAGGCTCATCTCCCCGCGCCAGACATTCCAGAGCTGCGGCAGGGCGGCCAGTCCGCCGCCGCCGCCGAACCGGATGCGGTGAAAGGGGCGGCCATTGCGGCCACTGCAAACATCCGTGGTGAGCGCGAGGCAGCCGCTGGCGATGGCCATGGCTCCAAAGGGCCAAAGGAGGAGAAGCAGGCCACCGCTGACGATCAGATCGCCCATGCGTTTCAAGCGCTCGGTTGGACCGCTGCGGGCATGGCTGAACACCTGCACCCTCTCGGACCAGCTCTCGGGCACGAGTTCCGGCGGCAGCCGCTGGAGGAAAGCTTCGGCCCAGCCGCGAATGGAGAGCAGGCGAACCCCGTTCTGCTGCCACTCCAACATGACCTTGCGGTCGTGGGGGGAGGGATCGAGCTGGGAGCCGATCGCCACGCCATCCAGGTCGAGCAGCTCTGCCAGGGATTCGGGCAACGATGGCATCCGATCGGAGGAGCGCCATTCCAGACCACAGGGAATGGCGCAGCCGCCGAAGTCGATGGCATGGGAGAGGGCCGCCCGCTCGGCGGCAGAGGTGATCAACAGCCAGTTCTCCTGGGGTTGCCAGAGGTGGGAACTGATCTGGCTGAGGCGCAAGAGCTGGTTGGTGACGAAGCCAATCGCCAGTACCGGGATGAGGAAGCGCCGCCCCATGGTGGAGCTGAAGAGCTCGCCGCGGAGAGCGGTGACAGCCGTGGCCAACATGAAGACACCGATGGCTGTCGCGACGCAATTGCGCAACTGCCGTCCCGGAGTGAGTTGGCGTCGGGCCAGGGAGGTATACGTACCGAGCAAAAAGTGCAACACCAGCCACGCGGCGGTGATGGCGATGGGGCCGACGCTGAGGGTGGGCCAGATCCCATACCTCCAGGCGTAGACCGCCGTCCAAGTCGCGGAAAGGAGGAGGGCGTCCGCCAGGGCGTACCCCAGGGGCTTGGGGGCCCGGCGTCCGATCTTCCAAGCGCGATCCCCGCCCGAAACCCGCGGTCCGTTCGGGGTTGAAGGAGGAGGGTAGGGGCTTGACACCCCCATATAGTTGCAGATCGGAAGGTCTACGGCATGTGGTGGCGCAACCCTTGGCTTCGTCCACGTTGGGTGATGGTTTCGCTCGCCATCTTTGATGCCGCTCTGCTGATCTGCGCTTACAACCTACTTTTTCTTCGACAATTTGGAGAAGTGGCCGGTGTCACACGATCCGTCTGGGCACTGCTGATTCTCTGGCTGGGTTTTTCCTATCTTCTCGGTCGCTACTCCAGAGATGAAAAGGTAAAGAGGGGCAGCTTGCGTCGCCGCATCCTCCTCACCATGGCTGTGGCCTTTGTGGTGGTGGTCGTCGTCGTATTGATCCTGAACTGGGCTCTGCGAGCCCAGGACCCGCGCACGTTTCGCAGCTTTCTGATCCCCTTGATCACCGCAGTCACCAGCGGGTCAGTCTTGGCGCAAATTTGGGTTTTTCGCCAACAGCGTCACCGTCGAGCCTTCCTGCTTGTGGGAGAGGAAAACCTCCTGAATATCCTCAGGAAAGAACTGATGCAGAGCCGGGTGAGTCGCGACATGATGTTGACATTCTGCCCCACGGATTCCTCTTTGAGCGAAGCGCATCCACCCCTGCTGGATGGCTTGCTGCAGAAGGCTCAAGAAAGCTTGGAAGTCCCGTCGAATAATGATTGGTGTTCGCTGGATTTTGATGGGATTGCCATCAGTGATTCCGCTGTATTGGATGATCGTTTACTGCAGCAACTGTTGGAGTTGCGCATCGGCGGCACCTCCATCTGCAGCCTCATGCTCTGGGCTGAGCACCATCTGCAGCGCGTGCCCCCCGAGCTTTTCACCAGTCGCTGGCTTGTTCAAGCGGAAGGATTTGAGCTGCAACCAGGGCGCCTTGGCTGGCGAATCAAAAGGTTGGGGGATTTGGTTGTTGCCCTCATTTTGCTGTTGTTGGCCTCTCCTTTGATTGCCCTGGCAGCTTTGCTGATCGTTCTGGAGGATGGAGGCCCCGTGTTCTACAGCCAGGAGCGCACAGGCCTGTTTGGCGACATTGTCAGAATATGGAAATTGCGCACCATGCATACGCAAGCGGAAGCTGTAGGTGCTCAGTGGGCGAAACGCAATGACCCACGCATCACCAAAGTTGGAGCCTGGCTGAGGCGGACGAGAATCGATGAGCTCCCCCAGCTGGTCTCTGTGTTGAAGGGGGAAATGAGCCTCATTGGTCCTCGGCCTGAGCGCCCCGAAATCGAACTGGATCTTGAGGAGAAGATCCCCCACTACCGTTGCCGCCACTGGGTCAGGCCAGGCCTCAGCGGTTGGGCTCAAGTGTGCTATCCCTATGGCGCAAGTTTTGAAGACAGTCGCATGAAGCTGAGTTATGACATTTTTTATTTACGTAATGCCAACCTCTTTCTTGATGCTTTTATTCTGATTAAAACCATCCGGCTCGTCTTTCGTGCTGAGGGAGCCGTTCCCATGCAAGCTCCTGCAACAACCTCTTCCTTTCAGCAAGAATGATGAGGTAGAACTTCTCGCGTCGGCGTGAGAGAAAGGGGATGAAGACAACAGGGAGGCGACGATCTCTTTGCCTTGCCAAGGTGCTTGGCGGATCTGTTTTCACAGGCTGTTAGGCTGCTGGGGAGAACAGCTGCCCGAGAGACCAAAACACGCTTTATCCGCATGCGAAGCACGTATAATTCCATGTTGTTGCCGATCGCCCATGAAAATCCTAGGCATATCGGCTTATTATCACGACAGTGCAGCCGCTTTGATTGATCAGGGTCAAGTGGTTGCCGCTGCCCAGGAAGAACGTTTCACGCGAAAGAAGCATGACGCCCGTTTCCCATTGGAGGCAGCGCGCTTTTGCTTGGAAAGCCAGGATCTAACCTTGGCCGATGTGGATGCCGTTGTTTACTACGAAAAACCCCTGCTTACGTTTGAACGCCTGCTGGAAACCTATATCGGTGCCGCTCCCCGTGGCGGACGATCATTTGTTGCGGCCATGCAGGTCTGGCTCAAGGAAAAGCTCTTTCTAAAAACAGAAATTCGCAAATCACTTTTAAAGCTGAGTGATGAACTTTCACCGTCTCGGCTAGCGAAGGAGGAGGGAGGGCAGGGGGATGGAGCGCGGGCCGCCAGCCTGCCGACGCTCCTGTTTTCTGAGCATCACCTCTCCCATGCGGGAGCGGCCTTTTATCCAAGTCCCTTCGACAAGGCGGCTGTCCTTTGCATGGACGGCGTTGGCGAATGGGCCACCACCTCTGCTTGGATCGGCGATGACAATACGCTCATACCTCTCTGGGACATCAACTTCCCTCACTCTCTTGGTCTGCTTTATTCTGCTTTCACCTATTATTGCGGATTCAAGGTAAATTCAGGAGAATATAAGCTAATGGGGTTGGCGCCTTACGGCCAGCCCATCCATGCTGAAACCATCCGAAACCATCTGATTGATATCAAGCCTGATGGCACATTTCGGCTTGATTTGAGCTACTTCAAGTTCCACCGGGGTTTTCGAATGACCAGCAACCGCTTTGACAAGCTGTTTGGTCAACCCCCGCGCAAGCCCGAATCTCCGCTGACCCAGTTCCACATGGATCTGGCCGCCTCCATCCAAGAGGTCACGGAGGATGTGGTGTTGCGACTCGCCCGCACCTTGCGGCGGGAAACCGGGATGCCCAATCTCTGCCTGGCGGGCGGGGTCGCACTGAATTGTGTCGCGAATGGCAAATTGCAACGCGAGGGGATTTTCGAGCGCATTTGGATTCAGCCTGCCTCTGGCGATGCTGGTTCGGCGCTGGGTGCCGCCCTGGTGGCCTGGCACCAACACTACGGCCAGCCACGCCATGTCAACCCGGAGGATGCGATGCGTGGCACGTATCTGGGTCCCCACTTCTCCAATGCGGCCGTGCAAGCTTTCTTGACACAGGCGCAGGCGCCGTTTCACAGCCTGGAAGACGCTCCACTGTTTGCCCGCGTGGCAGAGCTGTTGGAGCAGGGCAAGGTGGTGGGTTGGTTCAACGGACCCATGGAATTCGGGCCCCGTGCCCTGGGCGCGCGATCGATCATCGGTGACCCGCGCAACGCGGAGATGCAAAGCGTGATGAATCTGAAAATCAAGTATCGCGAGAGTTTCCGCCCCTTCGCGCCAGCTGTGTTGGAAGAGGATGTGAGTCGTCAATTTGATTTGAGCGTGAGCAGTCCTTACATGCTCTTGGTGGCTCCGGTTCGTCAGGAGCTGCGCCTGCCCCTGAAGGAACACGAGCGGCATCTTTTTGGCATTGACAAGCTGAAGGTGCCTCGCTCATCCTTGCCCGCCATCACTCACGTCGATTATTCCGCCCGGGTGCAAACGGTGAGTCGCCGAACCAACCCACGTTTTTATGGCTTGATCAAAGCGTTCCAACGCCGCACCGGCTGTCCCACGCTTGTGAACACCTCGTTTAATGTGCGAGGCGAACCGATTGTCTGCACACCAGCGGATGCTTATCGCTGCTTCATGCGCACGGAAATGGACGTGCTGGTGATGGAGAATCAATTGTTGTTGAAGGAAGAGCAACCCGCCAAGGCGAACGATCCGTCCTGGATGGAGACGTTCGAACTCGATTGAATCCTCATCCCTTGTTCTCTCCCGCACCTTCACCATGGCTCGCTCCCCCGCCTCCCGTCCCAGCCCCCGCCAACTGCGGGAATTCGGCCTTCTGATCGGTGTTGTCTTTCCCCTTTTGCTCGGCTGGCTGCTGCCTGCTCTGCATGGCCATGCCTTTCGTTTCTGGACCCTTTGGATCGGCATTCCCGCCCTCGTTCTCGGTCTGGTGTGGCCCCGTGTTCTGGCCTGGCCTTATCGCGGCTGGATGGCTCTGGGCCATGCTCTCGGCTGGATCAACAGCCATCTGATCCTGGGGTTGGTCTACCTGGTGGTGCTGCAACCGATCGCCGCCATCATGCGGCTGATGGGCCATGACCCCCTGCGACGGCGACGCCAGCCGGTTGAAAGTTACCGTGAACCGCCCGCGTCAACGCCAACGGATCTGCGAAAGATCTTCTGAAGCCAAATTCTGTCATCCCTCTCACCACACGAGATCACCATGGAATCATTGCTGGATCTTGCTCGAGACATCTGGGATTTTTTGAGAGTGCGAAAGAAATTCTGGCTGGCTCCTTTGATCCTCACGATTGTCTTGATGGGTGCTTTGCTTGTGCTCACGCACGGCACTGTTGTCGCCCCCTTCATCTATTCCATTTTCTGAGACCATTGCTGATTCCCGGACCCCACAAGCACCGATCTGACCCAGCTGAGGTCCTTGGAGGCGATTCGGGGCCCTGACGTTTCTCAATAGGTCACCTGCCAGGGCCACCGGTCGGGCAGGCACAAAAAGGAGTCGTCTCGGCCGCACGCCAGCTCGCCTGAGGGAAGGATCCGGATGAACAACCAGGAATGAAGACTCACCAGCAGGGCGGGCCACAACCAGCCCAGGCTGTTGTAGCGGGTCAACCAGGCGAGAAAGATCACGATCAGAAACAGTCCCACTCCGTCGCTGAGCCGAAAGGCAATGGACGCCAGCCATTGGTTGGCCACGGCCCATTGAAGGAGGGCGTACAAGCCGGCAAACAGGACGAGCAATCGGCTCAGGGGGCAGCGCAACAGCAGCCCGGGCCCCAGGCGCCGCTGCCAGCACGCGCCGGCCAGGCCAAGGGCCATGGCCAGTTGCAAGCGCCCAACCTCCGGCAACAAGGAATAGCTGCTGTAAAAGGTTCCCTCAGTGGCGTAGATCGTCAATTTCCGCAGGGTCACGGGCAACACCACCCCCACAACAACCGCCAGGAGCGCCATCCCGGGCAGCAAGAGCCATTTCCAGCGCTGGCGCAGCGCGGTTAACACCCGAGCGGATCCGTTCCGTACGAGCAGGGGGGAGGCGGCCAGGGCCAAAGAATACGGGAAAGTGGTGTGGGTCACGGCCGCGCCGCCAACCCCGAGAAGCGCGAGGGGCTTGCGCACGGGCAGGAGCCCGGACAGGCGGAGGAACAGGGGGAGAAGAAGGAGTGTCGACAACGCCTGGCGGGTGATGCCGTTTTGCAGGAAGCTGCGCAACAGCGGGCTGCACGTCAGCAGCAAGGCCCACCAGCCGGCCCAGGCGGGCACCCCCAAGGACCGAGCCAGGGCCATCGCCGACCCTGCATAGGCACTGGCCACCAGCCCGTGAACAAAGGCCATGCGGTAAGGCAGGTGAACGATCAGAGGGCCGATGAGCGACCAGAGCGGCTCGCCGACGGTCCCCAAGGTGGGACGGATCGTCAGGGAGTGGTTGATCTTGGTGGTGTCGCTGGTGCCCCAGGTCGCAAGCGTGAAAAAGAGCAGGGTCAGCAGCAGGAAGGCGATCGCCCCGGTCCACCACAGGCGTTGCGCCCTGCGACGGCCACACACATCCAGGCCAAGGGCCAAGGCCACCTGCATCGCGGCGATCGTGGCCATCCAGGCGGGCGCCGCCGTGACCTGATCGATGCGAAATGGCGCCTCGAGGGGAAAGGTTGTGGCAAGCAGCCACACCAGGGGGGAAGCGACACTTGGCAAGGGCGCCAGGGCTTGGGAGGGATACAAGCTAAAGCGTGGCGCTTGGCCTGTCCCCGTCGAGGCCTGGCGGGCCATGGCAGGGATAATTCCCCTGTCCTCCACTCCCTGCCCATTGTCCTCCCTCACCCGCTGCCTGCTGGAGGAAGCGTCCGCCATCGCCGCGACGGCCACCCGGCTGGACAGCGATCAAGTGGAAGCGGCCCTGCGCCTTCTGGATGGTTGCGCGGAGCGACGCTCCAAGCTGGTGATCACCGGCGTGGGCAAGAGCGGCATCGTGGCTCGCAAGATCGCCGCCACCTTTGCCTCCATCGGCTTGATGGCCATCTACCTCAACCCCCTGGACGCGCTCCACGGGGATCTGGGAGTGGTGGCCCCTGACGATGTCACCCTGCTGCTGTCCAACAGTGGCGAGACCCAGGAGCTGCTGGAGATTCTTCCCCACCTGCGCCGCCGCGGCACCGCCCGCATCGCCCTTGTCGGCCGGGTGGATTCCAGCTTGGGGAGGGGCTGTGACGTGGTGCTGGACGGGTCGGTGGATCGGGAGGCGTGCCCGCTCAATCTGGCCCCCACGGCCAGCACGGCGGTGGCCATGGCCATCGGTGACGCCCTGGCGGCCGTCTGGATGGAGCGGCGGGGCATCTCCCCCCAGGACTTTGCCTTGAACCATCCGGCCGGCTCCCTGGGCAAGCAGCTCACTCTCACCGCCGCTGATCTGATGGTGCCCGTGGCGCAGCTCGCGCCGCTGGCCGCGGCCACCCCTTTGCCGGAGGTGATCAGTCACCTGACGGCCGACGGCGTCGGGGCTTGCTGGGTGGCCCGCGAGCACGACCGCCAGCAGATCTGGGGACTCATCACCGATGGCGACCTCCGCCGAGCCCTCCAGAGCCACCCCCCCCAAGCCTGGAACCAACTGAGAGCCTGCGACCTGATGACGGTCGATCCGATCACCATCGCGGGGGATCTGCTGGCCATCCAGGCGCTGGAGCGGATGGAGCGCAATCATCGCAAGGCCATAGCGGTGTTGCCTGTCGTGGCAGAGGGGGCCCGCATGGTGGGTCTGCTGCGCTTGCATGACCTGGTGCAGGCCGGGCTGGCCAGGGGCGGCGGTTGAATCCGGCCGGTTTCCTCCGCCTTAGAGGCTGGTGAGGGCCTCCAGCAAGGGCCTGCCGATCCGGCCCCTCTCCAGAGATCGCTCCAGGAAACGGAA
>JBJOHA010000008.1:0-20710 GCA_046047935.1 Cyanobacteriota bacterium | reverse complement strand
AGCCGCTTGCGGGCCAGCTCCGCCTGGGCTTCCGCTTCGGCCAGGTTGGCCTTGCACTCCGCCACCACCTCAGGGGGGGCTTTGTCGGCGAAGTTGGGATTGGCGAGGCGGCCGGCCAGGCCCTTGATCTCCTTGTCGGCCTTGGCGATGTCTTTCTCCAGGCGGCCGCGCAGGGCCTCGAGATCCACCAGGCCTTCGATCGGCAGCAGCACCTGCAGCTCGCCGCTCACACCGGCCAGGGCCTTGGTGGCGGGATTCGCCTCCGCCGCGGCCGGATCGAGCACCTCCACCCGCTCGGCACGGGTGAGGGCAGTGATATCGGCGGTGGCGGCGCTGAGCACGGAGGCGAGCGCGCTGCGACCGGTGACGAAACGCACGGGCACGCTCTGGCTGGGCTTGAGGCCCGCCACAGCCCGCAGGTTGCGCACAACACGGATCGCTTCGATCAAATCGGCAAACGACGACTCAAGTTCGTCGTTCAGGGCAGCTTCATCAACCTGAGGCCAGGGCTGTAGCGCAAGGAACGTCTCCTCGCCGGCGCCGGTGAGGCCATGCCAGAGCTCTTCGGTGAGGTGCGGCATCAGCGGCTGCAGCATCACCAGCAACTCGTTGAGCGCCTTGGCCAACACCTGACGGGCGGTGCGCTGATCGGCCAGCGCCGCCTCACGGGCAGCGCCCTCCAGCTCAGCCGGCACCTGCAGACGCCGCTTGATCAGCTCCACGTACCAATCACACACCTCGTTCCAGGCGAACTCGTAGAGCCCCTTGGCGGCTTCGCCGAGGCCGTAGTTGCCATAACGCTCTGTCGTTTCGCGGTTCACCCGCGCCAGGCGCGAGAGGATCCAGCGATCGGCCAGCTGCAGCGCGGCGGGATCGGGTTCCCCCAGCGAGGCCGGCGTTTCGCCATCGAGGTTCATCAGCGCAAAACGCGTGACGTTCCAGAGCTTGTTAGCGAAGTTGCGGGAGGCCTCCACCGTGGCGGAGGTGTCGGATTTGCGGTCGTAATCGAGGCGGATGTCTTGACCCGCACCGGCCACCTCGCGCACCAGGGCGAAGCGCAACGCATCCGCGCCGTAGCGATCGATCAGCAGCAGCGGGTCGATGCCATTGCCCGCCGATTTGCTCATCTTGCGGTTGTTTTCATCGCGCACCAGGCCGTGGATGTAGACGTCCTGGAAGGGCATCTGGCCGGTGAATGCGCCGGCCATCATCGTCATCCGGGCTACCCAGAAAAAGATGATGTCGAAGCCCGTCACCAGCACACTGGTGGGATACCAACGGGCCAGATCGGCGGCATCGGCATCGGGCCAGCCGAGGGTGGAGAAGGGCCAGAGGCCGCTGGAGAACCAGGTGTCGAGCGCGTCGGGATCCTGCTCGAGAACCAGCGGGTGGGCGTGGGTGCCGCCGCTGAACTGGGCTTCGGCCTTCTGGCGGGCTTCAGCTTCGTTGCGGGCCACCACGTAGGGCGTGGTGTCGGTGATCGCGCCGCCGGTCTCGCTCACCACGAACCAGGCGGGAATGCGGTGGCCCCACCACAGCTGGCGCGAGATGCACCAGTCGCGGATGTCGGTGAGCCAGTCGCGATACACCTTGCTCCAGCGCTCCGGCACGAAGCGGGGATCAGCGTTCTCCAGGGCCTCGCGGCAGCGGGCGGCCAGGGGCTCCGTTTTCACGAACCACTGGGTGGAGAGCAGCGGCTCCACCGGCACCTTGCCGCGATCGGAGAAGGGCACGCTGTGGCGATGGGGTTCGGCCTTCACCAGCAACCCCTGCGCTTCCATCGCCGCCACCACGGCCTCGCGGGCGGCGAAGCGGTCCAGGCCGGCGAAGGGTCCCGCGGCCGCGTTCATCCGGCCATCCTTCTCCATGACGGTGATCAACGGCAGGCCGTGGCGCTGGCCGATGGCGAAATCGTTGGGGTCGTGGGCTGGGGTGACCTTCACGCAGCCGGTGCCGAAGCTTGGATCAACATGGGCATCGGCCACGATGGGAATCCTTCGGCCCACCAGGGGGAGGTCGATCGTGCGGCCCACCAAACCGGCATAACGCGGATCCTCGGGATTCACGGCCACGGCGGTGTCGCCCAACAGGGTTTCCGGCCGGGTGGTGGCGACCACCAGGTGGTCGACAGGGGGCTCGGATGTCGTCGCGGCGGGGCTGGCGGGGCCGTCAGCCTCCAGATGTGGGGTGAGGGGATAGCGCAGATGCCAGAGGTGACCCTCCACCTCCTTCATCTCCACCTCCAGGTCACTCACCGCCGAGCCGGAGGCGGGGCACCAGTTGACAAGGTATTCGCCCCGGTAGATCAGACCCTGTTCATGGAGCCGCACGAAGGCCTCCACCACCGCTTTGTTGAGGCCGGGATCGAGGGTGAAACGCTCGCGCCTCCAATCCACCGAATAGCCGAGCCGTCGCAACTGGCCCACGATCGTGCCGCCGCTCTCCTTTTTCCAGGCCCAGGCGCGCTCCAGGAAGGCGTCCCGACCCAGGTCGTCCTTGCTGCCGCCCTCCGCCTGGATTCGCTTCTCCAGCAGGGTCTGCACGGCGATGGAGGCGTGATCGGTCCCCGGAAGGCACAACACGTTGCGGCCCCGCAGCCGCTGGAAGCGCACGATGGTGTCGATCAGGGCAGTGTTGAAGGCATGGCCCATGTGCAGGCTGCCGGTCACATTCGGCGGGGGGATCACCACGGAAAAGGGTTCACCCCCTGCCGCCGGATCCGGATGGAAGGCTCCCGAACGGTCCCAGGCGGCCTGCCAGCGGGCCTCCGTGCTTGTGGGGTCGTAGGTCTTGGGCAGGGGTGGGCTGGCGGCCTCGGTCACGGCGGTGCGGGTGGGAGGGCCCCATGCTCGCAAAAGAGCCCCGCGGCCCTTGTCCAGGGCCTGGGGCGGGGAAGAGAAACCGTTTGGGCCGTTTCGGACGGCGCAAGCGAATCGGGCGGGAGCCGTATCGCGCGAGAATCAGTTGCCGGAGGGCGAGCCCTGCTGCACCGCCAGGGGGATGCGGGGCACGGGGAAGCCAGCGTTGCCCAACACGTCGACGATCATGCGGTTGGTGGCGAAGTAGACATCCCAGTAATGGCTGGTGTGGGTGTAGGGGCGAACCGCGAGTTTAGGTCCACGTTCGGTGAACTCCAGAACCTCCACATCACCAGTTTTTCCTGCCACTTGATGGGGAATGCTCTCCAGACCTTTGCGAAGGAGTTCGATGGCTCGGGGAACGTTGGCGCTGTTGTCGAGTTGGGCGACGAGATCAACGCGGCGGTAGGGATGGGTGGAGTAGTTTTTGATGTTGTCGCCGAAGAGTTTGCTGTTGCCGACAAAATGACGCACATTGTCCGGCGAGGTGATGGCGGTGACAAACATTCCCACCTCTTCCACAGTGCCCTCCACGCCACCGGCTTCGATATAATCACCCACGTTGATCGGACGCAGGATTTGCAGGAAGGCGCCAGAGGCAAAGTTGCCCAACAGGCCGCTCCAAGCCGCGCCGATGGCGACGCCGGCGCCGGCGAGAAGGGCGGCGAAACTGGCGGTTTCAATGCCGAAGAAGCCAAGGATGGCCACCACCAACACAACCCGCAGCAAGGCGCCGAGGATGCTGAGGAGGTAATTGACCAGCGTTGGGTCCATCCTTCCGCGGCTGAGGCTGCGACGCAGGAAGCGCATGGCGAACTGGATCAGCCAGCCGCCGACAATCCAGAGGGCGGCGGCGCCCGCCAGCTTGAACAAAAATGGAATGATGACGCCAGCCACGAGAGACAGGGCGGATTCAGGGGCGAGTGCCAAATTGATGATGTCGTTGATCTGTAACTCTTTAGTCAGGGTCTCCCTGCATATGCAAGGTCTATTAGCAAAAGAAGATCAAAAGCATGGGGGTGGCGATGGCGCCCCCCTGGAGAGGATGCGCCAATCCTTCGCAAAAGGTTCGGGGCCGCGTTCCCTTCCTGGCAAGCCAGCGTTGGCGTTGGCGTTGGCGTTGGGTCCTGGATAATCTTTTTGTCAGGTTCTTGAAAATAATAGATGTCGAGCATCGACCTCCTCGGCTACGCGGCTGCCAGTCTCACCACCTTGAGTTTTGTTCCCCAGGCGATGAAAACATGGCGCAGCGGCGACACCACGGCGATCTCCCTGCGCATGTATGTGTTGTTCACCAGCGGCGTCGCCCTGTGGGGGGTGTACGGGCTATTGCGCCAGGATCCACCGTTGGTGGTGGCCAACGCCATCACCTTGGTGAGCGCGGGCTTGATTCTGTGGAGCAAAGTGCGGGCTGTGCTCGGACCGCGGGTCTGAACCCTCGACCATCACGCAGCCCATCGCGCCGCACCAAGCCAAACCTCTTGCCTCGTCATCCAAGACACTCTTGCTTTGTGCTCCAGTGCACGCTGCTGGCGGCGATGCCGATCCGGCCACGCTGGAGGCCTCTCGACGCCCGGCGCGCCTCACCGCGACGGCCATTCAATCCTTGCTCAATTCCCAGTTCCCTGCGTTCAGCGCTCGGGCCTTTCAAGCTGTCGGGTGGAATGGAACCTTTGTCGCCATGAATGATGGCGTGGCTGGGTATAACGCGAACACGGATAGCATCGTCCTTCTACAAAATTACAACCTGGTGCTCGCCGCACACCCGATTGTGCTGGTCTAGAGAATGGATAGCCTTGCCCTGGATGGGGGAGGGATGCGCGGCCTGGTCAGCCTCGGTTTTTTGGAGCGCATCGAGCGGATCCTGCGGGAACGCGATGGAAACGAGCCGGATTTTCGCCTCAACCACTCTTTCGATCTCATCGCCGGCACCTCCTGCGGCGCCATCATCGCCGTCCTGCTGGCTCAAGGGCACAGCGTGGACGAGGTGATCCTGCGGTTTCAGGCTCTGGCGGACAAGCTGTCCCCTAACCCTGGTGGGATCCGCTCCGCCGCCTGTTGAACCACCACCCCACCGGGGACCGATGCGGCACCGTTGTTGGGCGATCTCCCCCGCCACGACGCCCCGCTGGAGGGGATGGGTCTCGGGGAGTTTCCAGACCAGCTGCTGGCTCCGGGGCGCCTCGCTGCGGAGGCGGAGGTGAGCGGCGACCATCTCCCGGCCGCGTTCGACCTGTCGCGGCTGTCCAGCGCGGACGCCATGACACGGGTGGCGTCTGAGGGGCCGACCGCAGCTCCCCCTTCAGACTTACCTTCTTCAGCCCAACCTTCAGCCCAACCCTTGGACCAACCTTCAACCCAACCTTCAGACCAACCCTCGGACCAACCTTCCGCGCCCCCCCGGTTGGCGGAGGAGATCCGCCTCTACCGCAAGCGGGAGGGGACAGAGGTGTTGGCCATCCAGCTCAATCTCGACATGGATGCCTTCACCTATCGCAAATGGGGAGGGTTGCAGACCTGCAAGAGCGGTGACTGGATCGTGGATCGCAACGGAAGCGTGCATACGGTTTCCGCAGAGAGCTTCACCCGCACCTACAAAAAAGTTGGACCCGCCACGTATGTGAAGCAAGGACAGGTGTGGGCCGCTGCCGCCAGTTGTGATGGCGCCATCGCCACCAAGGAGGGCGTCACGCACTACAAGCAAGGGGATGTCTTGGTCTGGAACGACAAGGAGCTCAAAGATGGCTATGCCATCGCCAAAGATGTGTTCGCGTCGCTCTATGAGCTCGTTCCCCCCTCCGCGTAGAGGCCTCAGGCGTCTCCCATGACAGTGTGATCCGGGTCACGGCATGGGAGAGCGGAGAGACTCCCGGGCCGGCTGTCCAAACGGTGCGGAAGAAACGCATCAGTTTTGCAACGCCAAGCTGGCTTCATCCCACAATCCTTGCCATCCCTGTGGCGACCACCAGGCGCTGGAGACTCCCCCATGACCGCTGTCCCGGAGGCTGTCGCTGAACGCGCCCAGCAGATTCTTCTGCGTGGGCGGAGCTCCCTGGCTGGGCTCCCGGGCCTGGAACCGGAAGGACGCTCCATGGGCCTGGCGCTTGCCGGTCAACCCGTTCCCCTCGCCACCGCCGAGCCGTTCCGCTGGACCAGCGAGGTGTGCCGAAGCGCCTCTGAACTTCTGAACACCTTGCAATGGAGTGCAGGGCTGTCGGGAGGCCTTGGACCGCTCCCCTTGCTGCGCGCGCAACAGACTTTTTTTGAGTCCTTGCGCACCACGGTCTTCAGCGTGTCGGTTGTGGTGCAGGCGCGGCGAGTGGTGGCCGCACTCGCCTGCGAGGACATCAGCTGCCGCCCTGATCTGGCGATCCCCGCCAGCCCTGCGGAGCTGGATGCCTTCGTGGCCGCCCATGGGGACAGCTGGGTGCAGACGGTGTGGATCGGTGGCCAGATGCAAGGCGTCTACACCCTTTATGCCCAGAGCCGTGAACAGGCCCGCGATGTGGCCCTCTCCCTCGACGCGCTGGTGCGATCCGGCCCCGTGAGCCTCGGCCCCAGCTTCAGCCAGCAGTTGCGCGCTGTCGCCAAAGACTCCAACGTGAACGTGCGCTTCCAGGTGTCGATCTCCGGGCTGGCCAACCCCCCAGCGATCACAGAGGACACCATGGCGGCCTTCGCCAGTGGCTTTGGCGCGATCGAGCTCGACAAGCCGGAGGTGCTGGCCTTGCAGACCCTCGGCTATGAGGAGGTGCCGCAACTGCGGGAGGTCTTCCAGCCGGTGGCCAGAAACCGGATTCAGCTCTGCGGCAGGGGATCGTCGAATCCCGGCTGGTTGCGTCAATGGCAACGCTTGCGAGAGATCGTCAATCAATGCGATTGGGTGGAGACCACCCTGGCCAGCTATGGCGTGCCGCTGGATCCCTCCCTGGCGCCCAACCGGGAGCGGCTGCGCGCCGACCTTCATGCCATTGAGGGCCTCTGCGCCCACTACCAGGATTCTCCCTCCACGCCCTTGCCAGCCCTGGCCCTGGAGGGGTTGGCCATTGGCAGCCCGCAGCTGCGGGTGCGGCTCAGCGATGGCGATGTCATGGGCGGTGGGGGTGGCGCGCCCTTTCGCTATCAGGATCGCGAGAACGCGGTGCGTCGCCGCCGCAGGCTCGTGCAGGTGGGATTGCGGGCAGGCAACCGCATCGATCAAATTCGCCTCCGCTATCAGCAAGATCCTGTTGGCGCGGCGGATGAATGGATCAACGAAACCCACGGCGGCGAGGGCGGCAGTGACCTTGGCGCCATCGAATTGGCGCCCGGGGTGGGGCTGACGCGGATCAAAGCCCACACGGGCATTCCCAACGGCCGGGTCGATGCGCTCTGGCTGTTCAGCGGCGACGGGCAGCGCATCGGAGGTGGCGGCACCAAAGGCAACACCCCCCTGGATTGGAGCGCCGCCCCCAACCAGGTGGTGTTGGGATTCAGTGGGCGCAGCGCGGCGGAGCTGGATTCCCTCTGGGCAGTGATCGCCACCTTTGAGCCCCTGGCTTGGGAGCCGCTGCGCCTGGAGGACGACCCCTGAGCCCTCAAGCTCCTCCCCTCCACCACCCCCAAACAAAAGGCCATGACCAGCTGGATCGACACCTGCGAATCACCCCGCCCCCGGCCGGCTGACAAGGCCTGGGACGTGTTCCTCTCCTATCGCTCTCTGGATCGCCTCTGGACCCTTGCTCTTCATGACACCCTGCGCCAGTGCGGCTATCAGGTGTTTCTGGATCAGTTCGTCCTCGTGGCGGGGCAGGGCCTCACCGCCCAGTTGGGCAAAAACCTGGAGCGCAGCGCGAGTGGCGTGCTGATCTGGTCCACCCGCACCAGTGATTCCGCTTGGGTGGAGGCGGAAATCGACGCCATGAACGCCCTGCAGAAGAACAGCAAGGACTCGGATTTTCCCTTCTATTACGTGGTTGCCTCCCTGGATGGACACAAGCCACCCGGCTTGTTGGGGGGACAGCTCTATCTCGATTTTTCCGCTTATCCCCAGGGGCCGACGGGGGTGGAACTGGTGAAACTCATCGCTGGCCTTCAGGGCAAGCCACCCCGGCCAGAGGCGGTGCAGTTGGCCAGCCACTACGACACCGCCTTGAAGAAGGAACCCGCCGATCTGCGGGCCCTGGCGGCGGCCGGTCTCCATGACGACATCGTCGCCAAGGTGAAAAGCGCAGATCCCGCCTACACCACCACGGCTCAGTTGCCAGCCCTGGCGGTGGAGCTTCTCATCCGCAGCAAGCAGTATGGCCCCGGAGACCTCGGCCGAGCGGGAGACGCTCTGAGCACGGCCTTGGAGCGCTTCCCCGACTCAGTCCGCCTGCGCCAGTTGCGCGGGCTGCTGTTGCGGCGCATCGGCCAGCCGGAGCGGGCCCAATACGAACTCACCCGGCTGCTGGAAGAAAGCCAGCGCGACACCGAAACCCTGGGCATGCTCGCCGCGGTGTGGGCCGACCTCTGGGCCAAGCGCGAAGGGGCGGGAGATGCTGCGGGCGCCCGCGATGCCCTGGAGGAATCCCGCTCCCTCTATGCCGAAGGCTTCAGCAAGGTGCCCACAGACACCTACACCGGCATCAACGCCGCCTCCAAATCCGCCCTGCTCGGCGACCTGGAGCAGGCCAAGACCCTTGCCGCTCAGGTGTTGGCACGGCTCAAGGAGCAAGCGGACCAGCGGGGTGGCGCCCCCTCCAGCGACTACTGGGAGCGGGTGACGGAACCGGAGGCGCTCCTCCTGCTGGGCGATGCCCCGGCTGCCTTGAAGCTCTACCACGCGGCACGGGTGGCCCATCAGAGCGAAACGGGCAGCATCGAAAGCACCGGGTTGCAGGTCCAGCGCCTCCTCGCGGTGCTCCCCCTCGACGAGGGCGCCAAAGCGGCTTTGGTCAAGGAGTTTCGCTTGGATCCCGGTCCGGCCGCTCCGGGAACGCCCTGACCTGCGACGGAGCCCTCCGCTCACGGGCCGCGACCGCGACGGGGGGTGCACACCGGATGGGGGCGTCTCAGCCTTTCCGCCCGCCGCGCGTTGTGCTGACCGCCGCTGGCGTGCTCTACCATCGGCCCCTGCTGAGCTGTTCAGGGGGATGAACTGGTGCCCATGAGGCCCCTCGGCACGGGCTGCCCTCCAGAACGTCCCTCCTCCCACTGTTCATGGCTGGTTGGGGAAGAGGATCTCAAGCCTTTGGCCAGGCAGACGAAAGGCCGGCGCCGCTGTCGTCTCGCTGTTTGGCGCCGTTGCGCCCTGCCGGTTGTTCTCGGCGCCCTGCCCCTCCTGGCCGCCTGTCAAGGCACCCCTGAGGCCCCCGCGCGTCCGCCGTTGTCTGTGCGGGTGGAAGAGGCGCGGGTGGCGCGCTTTGCCGACGCCGTGGACACGGTGAGCACCCTGGAGGCCCTGGGAGAGGTGGCCCTGGCGGCCCAGGCCACGGGCCGCATTGAATCCCTCGCGGTGCGGCAGGGGGATGCCGTGCGCCAGGGCCAACTGCTGATGGTGCTGGATCAGACCCAGGCCCGGGCGGAGGTGGCGCGGCTGCAGGCGGAGACGGAAACCAAACGGCTCAACTTCATGCGCTACGACTATCTTGTGAAACAAGGGGCGGCGAGCGCGATCCAGCGGGATCAATTCCGCCAGGATTACATCTCCTCCCGCATGAACCTGATCGCGCGCTCTGCGGATCTGGGCTTCCGCGACCTGCGGGCTCCCATCAGTGGCCTCGTCGGTGATGTGCAGGTGAAGGTGGGCGATGTGATCCAAGCCGGGGCTCCCTTCACCAGGATCATCCGCAACGATCCCCTGGTGGCGCGCGTGGACGTGCCAGCGGTCTATTCCAGTCGCCTGCGGGTGGGGCTGCCGGTGATCCTCATGGATCCTGCGACCAATCGGCCCATGGCCCAAAGCGTCGTGCGCTCCCTCGACCCCGCCGTGGTGGCGGGCACCCAGTCGCTACTGGCCAAGGCGGAATTCGCCAACCCCACCGGCGTGCTGCGCAACGGCCTGCGCACCCGCACCCGCCTCATCCTGGATGAGCGGGCGGAGCTCTCCGTGCCCTTCAACGCCGTCAGCCAGATCTCCGGCCAGAGCTTTGTCTTTGTGGCTGGCACCCTGGCGGAGCTGGAGCAGCGCCCGGGCCAGGCCAAGCTGGAACCCCTGCGCAAGCTGCCGCCGGGAACGCTCTTCGCCCTGCAGACACCGGTTGAGCTTGGTCCGCTGCAGAACAACCGCTACCCCGTGCGGCGCGGCCTGCGGAATGGTCAGAGCGTGATCACCACCAACCTGATCAACCTCCGGCATGGCCTGCCGGTCAGGCCCAACTGACCGCGCCCCGTCCAGCTGATGTCGCTTTCCAACACGTTCATTCTCCGCCCCGTCCTGACGACGGTCTGCAGCCTGTTGATCGTGATCGCCGGGCTGATTGCGATTCCGATCCTGCCAATAGAAAACCTACCCGACATCGCGCCGCCCACCGTGCAGGTCACCGCTCGCTATGTGGGCGCTGACGCGGTGAGCGTGGAGCAGGGGGTGACAAGCGTGCTGGAGCAGCAGATCAATGGCGTGGAGAACATGGATTTCATCTCCTCCACGAGTGCCGCCGATGGCAGCAGCGCCATCACCGTCACGTTCACCAGCGGCAGCGATGGCGACATCAACCAGGTGAATGTGCAAAACCGGGTGGCCCTTGCCCAGCCCAGCCTGCCCGAGGAGGTGCGGCAGTCGGGCATCACGGTGAACCAGGCGTCGAGCTCCATCTTGCTGGTTTACAACTTCACCAGCGAAGACCCCAAGAATCAATATAGCCTCGAAACCATCAGTGGTCTGCTTGATCAAAATCTCACCGACGCCATTCGCCGCGTGCCCGGCGTTGGAGATCTGCAGTATTTCGGCATCCGTCAACTGGCGTTTCGTCTCTGGCTCGATCCCGTGCGGCTGGCCGCCAACAAACTCACCGCCACCGATGTCGTCCAGGCCCTGCGCAGCCAGAACCGCCTGGTGCCTGTCGGCCAGATCGGGGGCGCTCCAGCGCCACCAGGCCAGCCGTTCACCCTCACGGTGAAATTGCAAGGGCGCTTGCGCAGCACGAGCGACTTTGAAAATCTCATCTTGCGCCCCACCGCAGACGGAGGAGTGCTGCGGCTCGGCGATGTGGGCCGTGTGAGCCTGGGGGGGGAAACCTTTGCTGTGGAAGCCACCGACGTGCGCGGCGTGCCTTCGGTGGGGATGGCGATCTACCAGCGCACCGGCAGCAATGCCCTGGAGGTCGCCCGTGGCGTGGAGGAGGTGTTGAAGGAGTTCAGCGACACCATGCCGGTGGGGATGACGATGCAAAAGATCATCGACAACACCGACTTCGTGCGCGCCTCCATCGATGGCGTCACCAATGCGCTGCGGGATGCGGTGATCCTGGTGGTGCTGGTGCTGTTTCTCTTTCTGCAGGACTGGAAAGCCACGCTCGTGCCAGCCATCGCCATCCCGGTGGCATTGGTGGGCTCGTTCATGGGGGTGCTGATCTTCGGCTTCACCCTCAACCAGTTGACGTTGTTCGGCCTGGTGCTGGCCACGGGGCTGGTGGTGGACGACGCGATCACGATCATCGAAAACACCGCCACCAACAAGGCCGCCGGCATGAGCGCCCTGGGGGCGGCCAAGGCCACGATGGATGGCCTGTTCGGCGCGGTGATCGCCACCTCGCTGGTGCTGCTGGCGGTGTTTGTGCCGGTGCTCTTTTTCCCCGGAGCCACCGGAACGATCTACCAGCAGTTCGCCGCGACGATCCTCTTCGCCGTCGCCATCTCCACCTTCAACGCCCTCACCTTCTCCCCCATGCTCTCCGCCCTGCTGCTGGCCTGGGAGGGGGATCCACCCGGTCGGCGCACCTACGCCATCGCCGGCGCCGGGGTGGGCTTCGTTTATGGCCTTCTGGCCGGGGGCGGGGGGGGCGTCCTGGCGGCTCTGGGGGCCTTGGTGGCGGGGATGCTGGTCGGTTTCGTCCTGCGGCTGGCCACCGGATGGCCCCTGCGGTTGCCCCTCACCATCGCCGGTGGGGTGGCCGGTCTGCTGCTGCCGGGGGTGGACAGCCCGCTCACGGCCGTTGCTTTCGCGCTGGCCGGCGGTCTCTTCGGTTGGACCACGCCGCTGATCTTTCGCTGGTTCAACCGCGGATACGGCGCCATCGAGCGGGGGTATCACCGGGGCCTGGCCTGGGTGCTCTCCCATCGGCTCTGGATCATGGGCGGCCTGGTGGCGGGCATCGCCCTCACCGCCGTGGCGTTCAACACCATCGCCACCGGCTTTGTGCCGGTGGAGGACCAGGGCTATGCGATCGGCATCGTGCAGGCTCCGGACGGGGCCTCCCTGGAGACGACGCAACGCATCAATCAACAGGTGGCGGCCATCTTGCGCGAGGAGAAAGACATCGAGAACGCCGCTGTGTTCAGCGGCGCGAGCCTCGCCGGCAACGCCCCGAACCGGGGCCTGTTTTTCTTCGGCACCACCAACTGGAGCGAGCGCTCTCGACGCGACCAGGCGATGGAGGCCATCGTCCAACGTCTCAATCAACGTTTCGCGTCGATTCAGGAAGCGCGCGTCATTGTGTTCGAACCGCCCGCGATTCCCGGCTACGGCACCGGAGCGGGCTTTGAGATGCAGCTGCTCAATCGCAGCGGCGGCGCCCTCGCCGACAACCAGTTCTTCGAGGTGGCTCAGCGCCTCATCGGCAGCGCCAACGCCAGCGGTGTTTTCGATCGGGTGTTCACCCAGTTTTCCCCGGAGGCGCCTCAGCTGGAGATCCTGGTCGACCGCGACCGCATGGCCTCCCTGGGGGTGGACTTTCAAAGCGCGATGCAAGCTTTCAGCTTCAACATCGGCTCCTTCTATGTGAACGACACCTTTGAGAATGGCCGGATCCGCAAGGTGTTCGTGCAGGCGGACAACAGCTTCCGCGCCACACCGGACAAGCTGCGCGCGCTTTACACCAAGAATGGCGCTGGCGACCCCGTGCCCCTGTCGGAATTCATTCAGATTCAACCGGTCACAGGTCCCGCCGTGATCCCCCGCTTCAATCTGTTCCGGGCGATCAAGGTGGAGGGCACCCCTGCCGCGGGACGAAGTTCCGGCCAGGCGATCAATGACATCCGCCGCTTTTTTTCCGACCTCTCCATCAACGGGGTCAGCTACGACTGGACCGGGATCTCGCGGGAGGAAATCCGGGCAGGCGCCCTGGCGATCGTGGTGTTCGCCCTGGGAATCCTCACCGCGTATCTCGTCCTTGCGGGTCAGTACGAGAGCTACACCGATCCCCTGATCATCCTGATGACCGTGCCGACAGCCATGCTCGGCGCTCTGCTGTTTCTGGCGGCCCGGGGGGAAGTGCTCAACATTTTCGCCCAGGTGGGACTGGTGATGCTGATCGGCCTGGCGGCCAAAAACGGGATCCTGATCGTCGATCAGGCCAACCAGCGCATGGAGGAGGGGGCCACAGCCCTGGAGGCGGCGGCCGACGCGGCGCGGTCCCGTTTCCGTCCGATCCTGATGACCGCCATCTCCTCGCTGTTCGGCTTCCTGCCGCTGGTGTTGGCCAGTGGCGCCGGCGCGCGGGGGCAGGCGTCGCTGGGCACGGTGGTGTTCGGCGGACTAGCCGTCGCCACGGTGCTCTCCCTGTTCGTCGTGCCCGTGTTCTATGTGGTGATGAAGCGTCTCACAGGCGGGAGCGGGGCTGCGCTGCCACCCGCCGGGGAGGCGCCGCCGCCATGAGCGCTCCCTCTCCCCTCAACGGCCGGCGGGTGGTGGCCGCCGGGCTGGCGATCGGCGGGATCAGCCTGGCGATCGCCCTCTTCCTGCGCGCCCTGATCGCGAACACGCCGACGCGGGTGACGGAGGCCACCCTGTTCTGGGTGACGGTGCTCGCCGGCGCCTCGGGACTGCTGGCCGGCATGGCGGTGGAGGCGGTGCGGCAGTTGCGGGACCACAATCCAGATCCCGCCTACAAGCATCAGCGACCGGGCCGGCGCCCCGGGCCCTGAGGATTCGGCCCTGGCCCCGGACGCATCGGGCTTCGTGCCGGCCACCCCGGGGTTGTGACGCGACGCTGTGTCACAGAAGCCCCGGCGCACGGAACGCTGCAAGTAGGGTTTGTTGGAGCGACGTCGCGAGCCCGAACCGGCATGACCTATTGCATCGGCTACTGGTTGGAGAAGGGTCTCGTGCTCGCCTCCGATTCCCGCACCAACGCAGGGGTGGACTACATCTCCACCTACAGCAAGATGCATGTGTTCCAACCGGCGCCGGATCGGTTGTTTGTGGTGATGGCGGCGGGCAGCCTGGCGACAACCCAGGCCGTGATCAATTGGATCCGCCGCGACCTTGACCGCCCGGCGGATCTTGAACACGGCGCAGGCAAGGATTTTCGCCACTGCGATTACCTGTTTGAGGCGGCGGCCTACGTGGGGCGTGTGAATGTGGCGGCGAGGCTGGATCACGCTGCCGCCCTGCAACAATCCGGGGTGAGCGGCAGCGCAACGTTTCTGCTGGCGGGCCAGATCGGCAACGAACCCCATGGCCTCTATCTGATCTATTCGGAGGGGAACGCGATCATGGCGACTCCGGAAACGCCCTATCTGCAGATCGGGGAGAGCAAGTATGGCAAGCCACCCCTCGACAACATCGGCCACGCCAATCTGTCGCTGGCCGATGCGGCCCGGCTCTGCCTGATCTCGCAGGTGCTCACCCAGCGCTCCAATCTGAGTGTGGGTCCCCCGTTCGAGCTGGTGGTGATCCCGGCGGGAACCCGCTCCATCGCTCAACAGATCAAAATCGATAGCGACGACCCCATGTTGGCCGAGATGTTTGACGTTTGGAGCGAGGCCCAGCGCGAAGCGCTTCATCGCCTGCCTCAGCTCCCTTGGGAGAAAGAGGCGGAGGGCTGACAGCATGGCGGAGGGGCTCGGAGCGCCAGAGGACTGGAGATGGATTTCCACTGGGCAGTTGCCCACGGAGGATGTGGTGCGCCACCTGGTGAGCGAAGCCCATCAGCGTTTCCAGCGGGTGAGCGAAGGGGCGTTGGCCACCTACATCCCGGCGTTGGCGACTGCGGATCCCGACCACTTCGGCCTCTGCGTGGCCACCACCACCGGCCTGCTGGTTGAGGCGGGGCACGCTGCGGAGCCCTTCAGCATCCAAAGCCTGTCCAAGCCCTTCCTCCATGCCTTGATCTGTCAGGCCCTTGGCGAACGGGTGGTGCGCGAGAAGCTGGGGGTCAACAGCACGGGGTTGCCCTTCAACTCCGTGCAGGCGGTGGAGCGCGCGGAGGACGGCCTGTCCAACCCGATGGTGAACGCTGGCGCGATCGCCGCCACGAGCCTGGTGCCGGGAGACGATGTCGAGGCGAAGTGGGCGTTCATCCTGGAGGGGTTGTCCCGTTTTGCCGGTCGTCCCCTGGTGGTGGATGAAGCGGTCTATGCCTCTGAATTGGCAACGAACCGTCGCAACTTGGGCATCGCCAACCTGCTGGAGGAGCAGGGGGGGCTCTGGTTCGACCCGGAAGCCACGATCGATCTCTACACCCGCCAGTGTTCCCTCCGCGTCACCACCCGTGACCTGGCCCTGATGGCCGCCACCCTGGCCAACGGCGGGCGCCATCCCCTGAGCGGAGAACAGGTGGTGTCGCCACCGATCTGCAAGGTTGTGCTGGCGGTGATGGTGACCGCCGGGTTGTATGAGACCTCTGGCGATTGGATCGCCGACATTGGCCTGCCAGGGAAGAGCGGCGTCTCGGGGGGGATGATCACCGTGGCGCCGGGGAAGGGCGGCTTGGCCACCTATGCCCCGCCGCTGGATGAGGCGGGCAACAGCGTGCGGGGACAACTCACCGCCGCCTTTCTCTCCGAGCGGTTGGGGCTGCATTTATTGGCCTCATGGCCAGCGGCATGACGTCGCGGACGGGTGGGCAGGCTGGCCGGAGGAGGCAGGCGGGAAGGAGGGCAGAAACCAGCGGGAAGGGGGGCTGAAACCAACGGGAAAAGGGCTCAAACCAGCGGGAAAAGGTCTCAAACCTACGGGAAAAAGGACTCAAACGAAGCGCAGAAAGTAGGGAATCATCACCGCGTTCAGCAGATCGATGAAAAAGGCTGACACCAGCGGCAGCACGATGAAAGCCCGGGGGGAGGGGCCAAACTTTTGGGTCACAGCAGTCATGTTGGCCATGGCTGTGGGGGTGGAGCCGAGTGTGAAGCCGCTGAAGCCAGCGGCGATCACGGCGGCGTCGTAGGTGCTGCCCAGCAGGGGGAACACAAGCGCGAGGTTGATCAGCAAGGCCAGGGCAAATTGGGCGAGGAGGATCAGCAGCAGGGGGCCGGCCAGGTCCACGAGCGTCCAGAACTGGATGGTCATCAGCGACATCGCCAGAAACGACCCGAGGGAGATCTCGGCGATCACGGCCAGGGCCGGGGTGCGGGAGGGCCAACGGAAGGGCATGCGCGGGCCGGGTTTTGGCAGCAGGTTGCTGAGCAGGATGCCGACGATCAGACAGGGAACGAAGAGGGGGAGAAAGAGTCCCCGCTCCCGAATCAGGCCCTGCAGGAGCGAGCCGAGGATGATGCAGATGTTGATGGCGAGCATGGCGGCGAGAAAGTCGTCAGGCCCCATCACGCCTGCGGCTGGCTGGGCTGGTGGCGCTGACACCCCGGCGGCTGGCTCGGCTGCCGGCCCTGGCCGTCCTGCGGTTGGCGCGGCGGGCGGCGGTCCGGCCAGCGGGGAGCGCGAGCCCTCGTGGGATCCGCTCCCTGATCCACTGGAGGACCCGGGGGCCTGCAAGCGATGGCGACGGATCAGGAAGCGGGCGATCGGGCCGCCGCTGGCGCTGGCGAGGATCAGGCCGAAGGTGGCGGAGGCGACGCCGATCTCCATGGCGTTGGGCACGCCGTAGTCCGCGACGAAGCGGGGCGCCCAGGCGATGGTGGTGCCATGGCCGCCGATGAGGGAGATGGTGCCCACCAGCAAGCCGGTGGCGGCTGGCAGGCCGCTCCAGCGGGCCAGGCTGATGCCGAGCAGGTTTTGGCCGAGCATCAGCAGGATGGTGAGCGCGAGCAAGACCACCAGGGCGCGGCCGCCGCGCCGCAGGTCAGCGAAGCTGGCATTGAGGCCGACGGTGGTGAAGAAATAAACGAGGAGCAGATCGCGCGCGCGCATGCCGAAGCTGATCTCCAAGCCAAAGACCCAATGCAGGAGGCCGATCAGCGTGGCGACCAGAAGGCCGCCGCTGACAGGTTCGGGGATCGTGAATTCCCGGAGGAAACGAACGTGCTTATTCAGAACCTTGCCCAGGAAGAGCACCAGGATGCCCAGGGTGACCGTGAGAAAGGACTGGACTTGAATCACTCCATCAACAACATTCATCGTTGTTTGAATGCAAATAAATTGAATTGGATTGCGTTAGGTTAAACCAGCATCTGCCGCCGCTCCATGAACGACGAATGCGGATGTTGGCTCTCGGGCATTGGCGGTTGTCTCAAGGGGGCGCCTTGCACAGGCTTGCCGCAGGCCTCTTGGATCACGACGGCTGGAGGCACGAGCTTGCGGAGAAAGCCCTTGCCGTCGGTGCTGACGACCAGATCCCGCGAGGGCAGCATCGCGATCCGCCAGGACCGATTCGCCTCCACCACCGTCAGGGCGGGCCCGTTGGGTTGGCCATCGCGCCATCTCCTCAATGTTCCATCGCGTCCAGCGGTCAACCAGTCCCGGTTGGACAAGGGAAGGATGGAGAGGATCGCGGAGTGTCCGGTGGCGCTGCCTGGACCCTGCCAGGTGGGCCAGCGAAGGCGTCGCAGGAGCCCGTTGGCATCGCCCGCCAGGACATCCCCGTTGGGCAATTCAGCCAGGCTGAGCACAGGGGCGCCTCCATTGACGAGGATGGGTTTCAAATGCCGCAGACCCCGCCAGCGCTCCAGGCGTCCGTCATAACCACAGGAGAGCAGATCGCCGTCGCGCAACACGAGCAAGCTGCGCAGGCCCACCTGCGTGGTGGGGATGGGTTTCCCCTGCGGCCGCCCGTGATCCCAAACCTGCCGCGTCTGCACCAGTCCGGTCAACGCGGAGAGGGCGGTGATGACGGCGCGGCGTCGCGCCAGGGCACGGAGCTGTTGCGAATCCGCTTTCGCCATGCTGGCTTCCACAAAGGCGCGCACCGTCGCGGGAATGTCCCGTGGTCGCTCCTGCAGCCAGCTCCGCGCCCTGGTGCGTTTGAGGCCACTCAACAGCAAGCCGTCTTTGTCTTCGGGTTTCGCCTCGCTCCATTCCCGCTCAGCCAGTTGCCAATGCTGAAGATCGAGAAGGCATTGCCGGTCTTCATCCAGCCAACGGCGCAGCAGCGGCCACTTGCGCAGCAGCGCTTCATGGGCCACTTCCACGATGCGCTCGCCCCGTTCCTCCCGCAGGGTGAGCACACGGGCGGCGATCAGGGCCTCCAGCATGGGGTGAGCGGTTGCGTGCACGGCCTGCCAGTTGGCGGGGCGCCGCCCGTAGTCGCCCGATTCCGTCACCCGCACCATGTGGGGAACAAACGCGTCCCGCAACGCCGCCAGCTGCGCGTCATCGGGTCGCAGCATGGCCAAGGCCCGATCGGCGGCCGCGCGCACGGCATTGTCGAGAGGCGACAGGCCGAGACGGGGATCGCCGAGGGCCTCGCAGGCGCGGGCGGTGAGGTGGTGAACCGGCGCGCTGCGGTCGCGGAGCTCTCTCAGGGTGAACGCGAGCAGAGGCAGGGCTTCGCCGCTGGTGGCATCGCGCAGGATGTTGCGCGTCAAGGCGGCCTCCACCCGCAGCCCCGCCACGCGCGCGGACCCGCGAATCACCTCCTCCAGGCGCTCCAAGGGCAGGGGCGCCAGGGAGAGCTGCTCCAGCGCCACCGCCAGTCGGTCTTCGCCCTGGAGCGCGGCGAGGCCATCGGAGCGGATCACCCTCAAGCCGATGTATGGGAGGTCCTCGCCCAGGGCGGCGCTGAGGAGATGAAAGAAGAGGTGGCGCTCCTCCGGGGCGCTGTGCTGAAACAACTCCTCTCCCTGGTCGATGGCGATGAGGATGGAGGCGTCATTGGCGTTGGAGGCCTGGCGCAGGCCGTTGGCGAGGTCGGCCAGAAGCGTGTGCTGGGTGCCGTATTGCAGGGCGTCGCGCAGCCGATCGCTGAGGGCGCGCCAGCCGCCGCTGTTGCCCAGCGCCGAGGCCAGGGAGAGGGCGAAGCTGTCGACCGGCTTGCTCTGGGGACGGAAGGGAGGTGGCGCGATCCATTGCCGGCCGGTGCGGCGCAGCCTCGGCACCACGCCCGCCCGCAGCAGGGAGGACTTCCCCGCGCCCGACGCCCCGAGCACCACCAGCAGGGCCGAGCCGCCAAGGCTGCGCCGTGCGGTGAGACGCTCGACAATGCGCCTGATTTCCGGCTCGCGGCCGAAGTAGACGGCGGCATCCTCCTCTTCGAGCGGCGCCAGCCCCGGATAGGGAGGGCGCAGTCCGTTCCAGGGCACCCCCCCTGGGAGGTGAGGGCGATGGCTGCCAGCTGTCGCCGCAGCCGATCGAGACTGTCGTCGCGATCGGTGAGAAGATTCACGGGCTGCACGTCGCTCGGCAGGGTTCCGGCGTCCTCCCGCAGGGGGCCAGCGATCACGGGCAGCACCGGCTTGCCGAGGGCGCGGGCCTGGGTGAATTCAGCGAAGCACCACTTGGAAGCTTGCCACGCGGCGGCGAGCAGGAGAAGGATCGCTTGGGAGCGCTCCAACTCCCGGTAGTGAATCTGCTCCCAATTCTCGCCGGGAGCGATGCCTGTGGAGGAATCAAAGTTGAGGAAGGGAGCCTCGAAGCCTTGTTCGATCCACCACTGCCGCAGGGCGCTGGCCTCCTCCCGATCGTGACTCGAATGGGAGAGAAAAACTCTGGCCATGACAGCGCAGCAGGGGCGGGATGATTGGCGAGGGGTTCCCGATTGAGGCGAAGGTAGTCGAAGCGGCCAGGCGGCTTCGCCACTGCTGCTGCTTGGGCCAGCGGCCGCAGGCGGATCACCGGGGGGGATGCCGTCGCCACAGGTGGTGGCCACAGCCGAGGAGCTGCTGGCGTTTCGTCTCGATGGCCTGCGCCGGGATGCCGCCGCAGCGCCGCTGCTGATCTGTGGGCTGGGGGCCGGCTCGGGGCGGTTTTCGTATCACCTGCTGCTGCAACTGCTGGTGTTGTGCGAGCGGGGAGGGCTGAATCCGGCAGGGTTTCGCTGTGTGCTGAGCGACTGCTGCGCCAGCAATTTGCAGGCCTGGGCCCGCCATCCGCGTCTGCAAAGGTTTTTGGGCTGCGGCCTGGCCGATCGCGCCCGAGTGACTCTCACCCGCACCCGTGAGCGGCGGCTTGCTGAGCCTTCGCAGTTCGCCTCCAGCCCGGGGGGCCGATCCCACCGCCCTGCTCAACGCCCTGGAGCTTCACGACAGCAGTGAGCCGTTGCCGGCCGCTCCCGACGGCGATGCCGGCCAGCAGGGCGGGAACGAGGTGGAGAGACTCGCCGATCAGCGCCCTGAGGCGGCCCTGCAGAAGCAGGTGCCGACGGGGAGGGCTGGAGCGAGCGGGTGTGGCACTAGCGGGCGTGACAGGGGGTGGCATTGATCTCCTGAGCGCCGCCCACGGGCTCCCCCCGCCATCGCCACCCTCCTGGATGCCGTGTCGCCATCCCCACCCCCAGCTGCTGCGCAGCCCCAGCCCAACGGCGCCCCGCAGCAGCCAGAACCGCCAGAATCCACAGAACTCCCCTGCCGCTGGCTGGGCCTCGATCGCCTCGGCGTCCTGCAGATGCTCGGCGGCCTTG
>JBJOHA010000007.1:0-82622 GCA_046047935.1 Cyanobacteriota bacterium | reverse complement strand
AGCCCGCGATGCTCAGCCGGGTGAGGACACGCATCGTGGCGCCAACGGCAGGGGCGTTCCGGTCGTCTCACTCCTCAGGACCATCGGAATGAACCCGCTGCGTCAAGGCGATGACGGCTCCCTTCATCAAGCACTCGGAAACCTGGAAGCACTCAGCGGCCTGTATGCACCCAGCGACCTGGAGGCACCCAGCGACCTGGAAGCACTCAGACCTGGCCGTCGACATCCAGGGACTCCTGGCATGGCCGCCAGCCAGGGCGACCTGACCGTTGCGGAAGCAGTCCAAGGAAGCCACCGCCGCTCAGGACCTTCAGGATCACCCCGGAAGGATCACCGGCCCAGAAACGGCCGCGGATCCTGATCCCGTCTGTGCTGCAGGGGAATCGGCGGCCCCTGGGCCCCGGGGGCGCTCGGATCCCGCAGCGCGGTGGCCTCCAAAGCCTGGCGCAGGCGGCGGGCCGCATGGAGCGGCATGTCCCGCGGCACGCTGATGCGATCGCGCAGATAGCGCAATCCCTCCGCGCTGCCCGCCGGAGGCGCCAGTGGTGAGGCGTCCCCCGCCCCGCCAGCCACCAGAACGCTCAGCGCACAGCGCAGGGCCGGCTCAAACCGTTCCGCCGGCAGGGGATTGCGCGCCACGATCGCCGCTCGGTGACGCAGCACCCGCCCCAAGGCCACCAGCGCCGCATCCGCCGGTTCCGGTTGCGACGTTTCCGGATCCTCCGGCCCCGCGATGGGCCAGGGGCCCTGATCGATGCGTGCCGCCAAAGCCTGCTGGGCCAGCTCACCGCTGGGGTAGCAGCCACCCATCTGGGGGGGCAGATCATGGGCGTGGGTGTGGATGTCGCTTTGAGTGCCGAGATAGGTGGGGCGCGCCTCCAAAGCCCGCAGCCAGCGGTCGATCGCCGGGTGCTCCTGCCGCAGCGCAAACCCCTTGTAATACGCAAGCGAGGCGTTCATCCGCTCCACATAAGGCACGAACACCAGATCCGCCGTGGTCAAGTCGCTGCCCAGAAAGAACGGCCCGCCCCAGGCCTCCAGGGCCCGCTCCATCGCCTGCGCCTGCCGTTGAAACCCCGAGCGCGAGCGCGCCGCCGACGCCGGCCCATGGGGCTGGCACAGCCAGTCGCACCACGCCCGAAACAACTGCCGCTCCAGCTGCCGCAGCGGCACCACCCGTCCATCGCCCATGCCCGCGCCCAGGGGCCCGAACGCCGCCTCCAGGGCCTCCAGCAGCCGATCGCTCTCGGTGATCAGCCGTCCATCCAGCTCCAGGGCGGGAAGCATGCCCGAGGGCACCAGACGCCGATACCACTCCTCCTTCTCCCCATAGCAGAACATCGTCACCTTGCGGATGCGATGGGGGATGCGCCGCTCCTCCAGCCACAGCCACACCTTCTGGCAATAGGGACACCAAGCGTGGTGGTCGCGATAAAGCGTCACCCGCGGCATGGCGCCCTCCTGGCCGAACAGCCGCAGGGTGGCCTGGGCATTGGTGGGGCCATTCACCCGATCAGGCTCCGGCGGCGCCAACGCCTCCAGCTGCTCCCAGCTCAGGATCGCCACCGGGGTCGACACCGGGGTCGGCACCGGCGGCGCATCGGGCCTTGCAGCCAGCGAGCCGGCAGCCGAGGAGACGGAAGCCGAGGCGGCGGCAGCTGCGGAGTCGGTAGCCGCAGACGCGGCTGGCGCGGAGAACGGTTCAGCGGGGGAAGGCATCAGTCGGTCTCCAGCGCGGCGTCATCCTGTCAGTCCCGCCCTCGCGCCGGGGGTGGGGAACACCGGGCCACAAAAAAACCGCCCGGGTGAGGAGCGGCGAAAAAAGGAACAAAGACCGGTGGATCGGAATCGGAGCGGCGGGATTTGAACCCACGACCCCCACTACCCCAAAGTGGTGCGCTACCAAGCTGCGCTACGCCCCGGCAAACGGAAGTTACCACAGAGTCTTCCTGGCCCGGGGACGGGGCGCCAGCTTCTTCAGCAGCCGTTGGGTCAAGCGGTCGCGCGACAGGGCGGCATAGCCCCGGATTCGCTCCTCCCGCGCCAGGTTCCGCAGTCCGGCCAGCGTCAGCGACGCCAGACGCAACTCGGGCAACCGTTGCCAGGCCTGAGTGGTGACTGGCAGCTCCGAGCCGCGCCGCGCCTCCCGGAAGCTGAACAGCACACCCAGGGCCATCCACTCCGGCACCAGCACGAACAACACCGCCAGCAGCCCATAGAGCTCCACCAGCCCCCGCGGCAGGGGATGAAGCTGGCGCGAGGCTGGGAGGAGCGAAGAGGAAGACTCCTCCTCCTCCACCTCCTCCTGTGGATCGCTCATACCTGCTCGCTGCGGACGCAGGTGATTGTCATCGGCAACCGCTCCAGCGTCAGTTCATCCCCCCGCAGGATCAGCCGCAAGCCATCATTGCGATACACCAACGCCGGACCGTCCCCGGGCTCTCGGAACAGGGTGGTGACGGTGCCGCGGCTGATGAGGGCCGCCTGCGAAGCATTGCGCTCCACCACCACTCCCCCCCTCTCCGCGCACAAATACCGCTCCTTCACGTCGTAGTCCTCCCACCAGGGGGACGTCATCGCCTGGGAGGACAGCCGAGCCGCAGACGCTGGGTCTCCGGCCGGCAACGCCCCGGGAAGAAGCGTGAGACCCAGCAGGAGGGGCAACAGAGCCATGGCCGGTCGTCAGGGCAGGCGGATGGGTGCATTGTCCCCGCGAAGCACGCAGTGGGGAATGGTCCAGTCGAAGGACTGCCAGACCTCCTCCGGCAATTTGAACAGCGACCCCGGGAAGGCCCCCAGCCGGACGCCGGTGGGCTGGGCGGAACAGTAAGGGCGGCTGCCGGGCTTGGCCAGATAGTGCTGGTGGTAAGGCTCGGCGTAATAGAGAGGCTTGTCGGCGGCGATCTCCGTCGTGATCGATCCCAGCCCAGCCGCTTTCAACAGAGCGCCGTAGGCCTCGCGACTGGCCTCGGCCAAGGTCAGATCCGCAGGGTTGCTCACGTAGATCGCGGAACGGTACTGGCTGCCGCGATCGTTGCCCTGGCGGTCCCCCTGGGTGGGGTCGTGGCACTCCCAGAAGAGCTTGAGGAGATCGCTCAGATCCACCTGATCCCGCGACCACACCACCCGCACCACCTCCGCGTGGCCGGTGCGTCCGGAGCACACCTGCTGGTACGACGGATCCACCACACTGCCGCCGGCGTAGCCCACGGCGGTGGTGACCACCCCGGGCAGGCGCCAGAAGCCCTTCTCCGCCCCCCAGAAACAGCCGCAACCAAACAACACCTCCCCCTCCCCCGGACCTGGCGGCGCCGCGATGGGGGTGTCAAGCACCGCGTGGCGCAGGCTCGCCGCCTGGGCGGTGGGGCTCTGAAAGAGGGACAACCGATCGAACACCCGTTGGCTTCAAGGCTCCCTTGAGCCTAGAGACACCTTCAGCTCTGCCGCTTCGGCACAAAGGCGATGTGGTTCAGCAGGGTGGTGGTGAAGGCGAACAGCAGAAACGGCAGGGACAGAACCAGAATGAGCCCGACACCCACCAAGGCGAAGATCGGCCGGCTGGCGCCCATCAAGCCCAGACCCGCCGCCAGGCTCGCGAAGATCACGCCCATCCAGATGAGGATCTGTCCGTAGATGTCTCCGAAGGTGAGGGTGCACCGCACGTCGTAGGCGCTGGTGAGAGCCGAGACAGCTTCCGTGACGGGGGGGGAGGCGGGGGTGGTGGTCATGACGGGTGCGGAAGGGCGGAGGGAGGAACGGGGGGTTCTGGCCTCAGCTAAGCGAGCTTTGGCCGCCTCTGGCGCGTCTCTCAACAACACTTGAGAGCCTCGCGCGCGAGCCACGCGCCCCGGCGGGGGCCCTCAAGCAGTCTGCAGCCGTTCCGCCTGCTCCCGCTCCCACAGCTGGCGGTAGGGCCCCGGCTCTCGCACCAGCTCGGCGTGGCGTCCCTCCTGAGCGAGCTGGCCGGCCTCCATCACCAGAATCCGGTCGCAAACCGCCGCCGCCGACAGCTGATGGCTGATCAGCAGCACTGTGCGCTGCCGCTGCCCGCGCACCGACTCCAAAATCGCTGCGGCCGTTCGGTTGTCCACGCTCGCCAGCGCGTCATCCAGCACCAGGATGGGACTGTCCATGAGCAAGGCCCGGCCGAGGGCGGTGCGCTGCCGCTGGCCGCCGCTCAAGGTGATGCCGCGCTCTCCCACCAGGGTCTGCCAACCATCCGGAAACCCGCGCACATCCCCTGTCAGCTGCGCCAGCTCCGCCGCCTGCCGCACCCGCTCCAGCGACGCCTCCGGCTCTCCGTAGCGCAGATTGTCCGCGAGGGTGGCGGTGAAGAGAAAACCCTCCTGGGGCACCAGGGCCACCTGCCGGCGCAGCTCGCTCAGCGACAGGGTGGTGATGTCCAGCCCATCCACGAACAACTGGCCCGCCGGCACGTCCACCATGCGGCCCAGTGCCCGCGCCAAGGTGCTCTTTCCGCATCCCACCGGACCCACCACGGCCACCAGCTCGCCGGGTTGAATCACGAAGGAGAGGGCGTCGAGAGCCGGCAGGGGCCGGTCGGGATAGCGGACCGTGAGGCTGCGGGCCTCCACCGCCCCCCGGGCCCGATCGCCGGGCAGATGGCGCGGTTGGGCGGGCGACACGATCGTCGGTTGGCGGCGAAGCAGCTCCTCGATGCGCTCGAGGCTCACCTGGCCCGTCTGGAACGCGCTGAGCGTGAACCCCAGCAGGGCGGTGGGGAACACCAGGCGCTCCACGTAGAGGATCAACGCCACCAGATCGCCGATCCCCAGCCGGCCGCTCTCCAGCTGCGTGCTGCCCAGACCCAGCAGCATCAGCAGACTGAGGGAGGCGATGCCCTCGATCAGGGGAAACATCACGCTGCGCCAGCGGGCTGGCCCGAGGGCCGCATCCCGGTAGGCCCTGTTGCTGGCGGCGAACGCTCTCTCCTCCACCGGCTCCTGGCCGTAGATCTTGATCGCGTTGATCCCCGAAAGGTCTTCCTGCAGCAGATTGGTGAGCGACGCCAGGGCCTCCTGCTGCCGCCGTTGCTCCCGCATGATCCGTCCGCCGAAGCGCTGCACCATCAGCAGCATCAGCGGGTAGAGCGCCACCGCCGCCAGGCTGAGCCAGGGATCGATCAGCACCATCGCTGGCAGGGTGAGGCCATAGGCCAGGAAGGTGTTGGCGAGGCTGAGCACCGAAAAGCCCAGAAGGCGCCGCACGTTCTCCACATCGCTGGTGGCGCGGCTCAACACCTCGCCGCTGGCGGTGGCCTGCACCCAGGCAGGCTCCTGCAGCAGCAGATGGTCGAACAGCTTCTGGCGGAGGTCCACCTCCACCTGCCGCCCCACGCCGAAGATGAGCATGCGCGACACCAGCCGCACCACGGCCATCAGGCTGGCCAGGCCAATGATCAGGCCCGCCTGGCCGAGCACCTTGGAATAGCTGAACCCCTCCTGCAACTCGTCCACCACCCGACGCACCAGGAGCGGGATGGTGACCCCCAGGCCATTGACCAGCAGCAAGGCCAGAACACCCAGCAGCAACGTGCGGCGGTGGGGCCACAGATGGCGGCGGAGCAGGGCCACCTTTGGGGCGCGCATCAGGGCGGTGGAGAGGCGAGCGGGCTGTTTTAACCTAGAAGGCCGAAGCGCCGGGCCACGGCCGTTCAGCGATGCCCCAGCCGCGTCCCCCCGCCGACACCAACGCCCTCCCCGCTGACACGGGCCAGATCCATCCCCTTCACAGCCTGGACAGAGCCACGGTCGACCGCCTGCTGGCCGCTCAGACTCCGGACGACGCCGACCTGATCGACGCCGCCCGGCTGCTCTCCCGCTATCGCGGCTTCCCCGGCGCCTTTGATCTGCAGGACGATCTGGCCCGCGCCATCCGCCTTTGGGGGCTGAGCGATGAAGATCTGCGCGCCCGCACCCGAGCCCTGTGGCGGGACGGCTGGCGCATCGGCGCCAAGGGGTCCGTCGCCGAACCGGTGGGCTCGGGCTTCGACGCCTCCGCTGACGCCGAGACCTGAGCCGGTCCCCCCCGACGCGCCCTCACCGGGGCTGCCGGTGGCCTCCATCCGGATGGCCAGATCCTGAGTCTGGCTCTGCGACCGCCGAAGGGGTCGTCAGAGGTCTCGCCATTTCGACCCGTTACGGGTGATAGTGAGGGGGTCCCCATCACCCGGCCCGGCGTGCCATGCACCCGGGCTTTTTCTTGCCAGGATGGGGCGTTTGGCTTCCCGCGCCTGGTTTTTCCCTTGACGACTCCCTCCGCCGCCGCCCCCTCCTGGCCCGCTCTGCTGGATCAGCTGCTGGCGGGAGCCGACCTGGATGCGCCTCAAGCGGAGGCCCTCATGGCCGCCTGGCTGGAGGGGGCGCAGGATCCCGCCCTCACGGCGGGCCTGCTCGTGGCCCTGCGGGCCAAGGGTGTGAGCGGCGATGAACTGGCCGCCATGGCGGGCGTGTTGCGCGCGGCCTCCGCGCCCGTCTCCCGGCCCGAGGGCCTCCTGGTGGACACCTGCGGAACAGGCGGCGACGGGGCCGACACGTTCAACATCTCCACGGCCGTGGCCTTCACCGCCGCAGCCTGCGGCGCGCGGGTGGCCAAGCACGGCAACCGCAGCGCCAGCGGGCGGGTGGGCTCCGCCGACGTGCTCGAATCCATCGGGATCCACCTCGGAGCCCCCCTTCCCCGGGTCGTGGAAGCCCTCCACGCCACAGGCGTCACCTTCTTGTTCGCGCCGGGGTGGCATCCAGGACTGGCTGGGGTGGCCGGCTTGCGCCGCACCCTTGGCATCCGCACCGTGTTCAACCTTCTCGGTCCCCTCGTCAACCCCCTTCGACCCGATGCGCAGGTGCTGGGCGTGGCCCGCGCCGACCTGCTCGATCCCATGGCCCGCGCCCTGCGGGGACTCGGGGTGCAGCGGGCGGTGGTGGTGCACGGGGCTGGCGGGTTGGATGAGGCCTCCCTGAGCGGTCCGAGCGAGCTGCGCTGGCTGGAGGGGGGAAGCATCGCCACCCAATGGTTGGATCCCGAAACCCTCGGCCTCCGCCTCGCTCCCCTCTCGGCCCTGGCGGGCGGGGATCCGCAAGCCAATGCCGCCCTGCTGGAAGCGGTGCTGCGGGGCCAGGACAGCGGGCCCCGCTCGGATGTCGTCGCGCTCAACACCGCCCTGGTGCTCAAGGTGGCGGGTCTGGCCCCCGATGCCGCCACCGGTCTGGAGCAGGCCCGCCAGGCCCTGGCCTCTGGCTCCCCCTGGGGCAAGGTGGAGGACTTGCGCCGCGTTCTGCCCATGCCGACGGCGACGGCAGAATGAACCCGGTCCCGCCCGCGAAACCCGCCCACGTGTCCCCAGCCCCCCCTGATTCCGCCCTCCTGGTGCTTGCCGATGGCACGGTTCTGATGGGACAAGCCTTCGGGGCTCACGGCACGGTCATGGGTGAAGTGGTCTTCAACACCGGCATGACGGGCTACCAAGAGGTGCTCACCGACCCGAGCTATGCCGGGCAGCTCGTCACCTTCACCTATCCGGAACTGGGCAACACCGGGGTGAACGGCCAGGACCTGGAGGCCAGCGCGCCCCATGCCCGGGGCGTGATCGCGCGACAGCTCTCGCCCTGCGCCAGCAGTTGGCGCGCCGAGGAAGACCTCGACCCCTGGCTGAAGCGCCATGGCGTGGTGGGCATCCGCGGCATCGACACCCGCGCTCTTGTGCGACACATCCGCGAGGGTGGAGCGATCAATGGCGGCATCGCCAGCGACGGCACGCCTGCCGCCGCCTTGCTCCAGCAGGTGCGGCAGGCGCCGGAGATGAGCGGTCTCAATCTGGCCGCCACCGTGAGCACCCGCGACACCTACCGCTGGAACCGTCTCTGCTCCGCCAACTTCGACACCCGTCTCCGCCCCCTTCCCCAGCGGCCCTACCAGGTGGTGGCGGTGGATTTCGGCATCAAGCGCGCCATCCTCGAACGGCTCGTGGCCCATGGCTGCGACGTCACCGTGGTGCCGGCCAGCAGCAACTTGGACAGCGTGCTTGATCACCATCCCGAGGGCGTGTTTCTCTCCAATGGCCCCGGCGATCCCGCTGCCGTGAGCGAGGGCATCGCCTTGGCTCGTGGACTGCTCGACCAGCCGAATCTGCCGGTGTTCGGCATCTGCCTTGGCCACCAGATCCTGGGCCTCGCGCTCGGCGGACGCACGTACAAGCTGGCCTACGGCCATCGGGGGCTCAATCACCCTTGCGGCGCCCCCGGTGCCGTGGAGATCACCAGCCAAAACCACGGGTTTGCCATCGATCCCTCCTCTCTCCCCGAGGAGCGCGTGATGGTCACCCACCGCAACCTCAACGACCACACCGTGGCCGCCCTCGCCCTGCGCCACCAGCCGGTGTTCGGCGTGCAGTACCACCCGGAGGCCAGCCCCGGCCCCCACGACGCGGATCACCACTTTCTGCGCTTCACCGCGCTGATGGCTGAGCGTCGGTCGGCGCGTTGAGCGGGGGCGGAGCACAGAAAACGGAAAAATGTTGGCCATCCAACCCAGCCAGACCATCCCCACCTAAACTTCCAGCTCCCTTTGAACCACGGGAGCTCGAACAATCGCCGACCTGCAACGACTGACCGTCTCCCTGCGTGGCGGCTGCGAGCGCCAGAGCCAGTGCCTGATGTTCCGCTTCACGGGTCAGCTCGACGCTTACTCCGACAAGCAGTTCACAGAATTTGTTCACCAGGAGAAGGAAGGAACCACCCTTCCTCTGGTGATCGATCTCAGCAAGATCGATTTCATCGACTCCTCCGGCCTCGGCGCGCTGGTCCAGCTCGCCAAGGATTGCAACGAGACGAAAAACAAGTTTCTCCTTGTTGGCAATGCCCGGGTCGTGCAGACCGTCAAGCTGGTGAAGCTGGAGGAATTCCTCCATCTCCAGCCCGACCTGACCACCGCCCTTGACCAACTCGCCTCCTGAGCACCCGTCCCCTTCTCCCGGGTTGGAGGGTCCAACAGGTCATTGGCTGACCTCCCTTCCCGCCCTGGTGCCGGAGACGGATCTCAACATTCTCCAACTCGCCTGGCTGGGGGACGCGGTCTGGGAGTTGCATCAGCGACTGCGACACTGTCAAGCCCCTGGCCGCCCCAGCGATCTGCACAAACAGGTGGTGGCGCGGGTGAGGGCCGATGGCCAGGCCAGCGCGCTCGAACGGCTCAGGCCCCACCTTCGCCCCGGGGAGGAGAGCCTGGTGCGCCGCGGACGCAACCGGGCTGGGCGGGGAGCCCGACATCAGGATTCCGCCCTCCACGGACAGGCCACAGGATTTGAGACGATGGTGGGCTGGCTCTTTCTTCGAGATCCACGCCGCCTGGCTGAACTCCTGGATCACCTGGAGGACCCCGACCCCACTGCCACCCCTACGGACCATGGGCCCATCCGCGAATGACTTTTCCAATCGCCGGCGTCCCGGCCGCCGGGGCGATGGCCCCGCCCGTGGTCCCGGCGGGGGGCCGCGGGACGCTGCCCGAGGCCGAACCGGCCGAGGCTTGAACGACCCCCGCCGCCCTGCCGCCAACACCTTGCGCCGCATGCCCCCCCGTGGCGAGGGCCCTGGCTCCAGCGAGGGCCGGCGCTGGACGCGCGATCGGGACGAGGGCTCAACGGCGGAAACCTGGCGTCGTTCCGACAATGCGGGCCAGCGTCCCCGATCTGCCGAAGATCGCGAGCGTCCCCGCTGGCGCATCGCTCGCCGTCCGGACGGTCCCCCCGCCCGCCCCGTCCGCCCCTTGCGCCCCGCCCGCGCCGAGGCCCCGCCCCTCGACAGCGAGCAGCCACGCGGCGATTCCCATGCCAGCGCCGCTCCGAGCGAGTTGATCTGGGGGCGTCACGCCGCCCTGGCGGCCCTGGAGAGCGAGCGGCCGATCCATCGCATTTGGTGCACGCCCGAGATGCGCTTCCGCCCCACCTTCCTTCAGCTGCTCCGTGAGGCCAAGGCCTCCGGGGTGCTTGTGGAGGAGGTCACCTGGGCCCGCCTGGGACAGATCAGCGGCGGGGCCGTGCATCAGGGCATCGTGCTGCAGCCCGCCGCCGCCGACACATTGGATTTGGCGAGCCTGATCGACGGCTGCCGCCATCTCGGCGAATCCCCCCTGCTGGTGGCTGTCGATGGCCTCACCGATCCCCAGAACCTCGGCGCCATTCTCCGCAGCGCCGAGGCCCTCGGCGTCCATGGGCTGGTGCTCCCCCAACGACGCAACGCCGGGCTGACCGGTTCGGTGGCCAAGGTGGCCGCCGGCGCCCTGGAGCATCTGCCGGTGGCCCGGGTCGTCAACCTCAACCGTTCCCTCGACACCTTGCGTCAAGAGGGCTACCGGGTGGTGGGTCTCGATGCCCAGGGCAGCGTGAGCCTGGAGGAGGCCGACCTGGAAGGCCCCTTGGTGGTGATCACCGGTTCCGAGGGCCAGGGGTTGTCGGTGCTCACGCGGCGCAGTTGCGATCAGCTCGTGCGCATTCCCCTGCGCGGCTCGACCCCCAGCCTCAACGCCTCGGTGGCCACCGCTCTCGTGCTCTACGAGGTGGCGCGTCGGGGCTGGATGCGGGGTCTGCGGGGGATGGCCAAGCCGCCGCGCCTGGTGCGCCCCCACTTGGCCACGGAAGCCCCATCCGACGGGCTGGCTCCGGGAGCCAACCCTCCAGCGGGCAGCCCAGAGGGTGAGGCGCCTGTCGGTTCGCCGCCGCTTGCTCTCATCCAACAGGAGGCTGAGACCCCGCAGGCCATCCAGCCCGAGACCGAGCCGCTCCCGCCTGTCCAGCCCGTGGAGGGGCTGCGCCACATCATCCAGGAGGAGGAGGCCAGCCCGCTGGATCTCTCCTCCCTGGATTCGGGACCCTCCTCCCTGGATCAGGGGTCGCCGCAGCCGCCTGCGCCAGTGGATGCGCCTGTCGAAGCCGAGGAACCCGAGCAGCCAAAGGCCCGCATCCCCCAACCCGCTCCGGAGGAGACCCGAACCTCTCCGGCTGCGCCCCCCGCGCCCTCCCCGGCCCCGCCTGCGGAAACCTTCGCCGCCGACATCCACCTCTGATCCCGCAGCGCCCCCGTCCAAGGCCTCGGGGGCCTTCGCCGGGAACGAATGAAAGGGGGCTTCACGCGTCAAGACGGCAAGGAGGGCGAACCGTTTCAAGCCGTCATGTCAGTTTGAGCGATGCAGACGCACGAACCCGCAGCCGGGGCGCCGCAGGGTGGGCAGAATGGTGCAGATCCCCGCAACCTGCCATGAATCCCTTGCTCTGGCCAGCGCGCAACCTCGCCAACGCGGTGGGCCTCGCCTGGTGGGCACGGGTGGAAACCCGCGATCCGGATGCGGTCTACTGGTTCGGGCCCTTCGTTCGCCGGCACACCCTGGAAGCCGCATTGGTGCCCTTCCTGGAGGATCTGCGCACAGAGGCGCCCGCCAGCCTGGAGCACCGCCTGTTGCGCGCCTCCCGGGGAGAGCCCTACACAGAGCTCCCGGGATCCCCGGCGCCATCAGCCTGAGCTGATAGCGTCCAGCAAACCGAGGATGCGCGGGCATGGGCATCGCCGAATGGCGCGGCAAATTGCAGCGGGGAGAAATCTCCGCGAGGGAGCTCACTGAGGCCACCTTGGCCCGTCTCCAGGCCGTGGAACCCGAAGTGCACGCCTTTCTTGAGGTCTGCGCGGAGCGGGCCCTGGCGGACGCGGATCGGGTGGACACCGCCAGGGCCGCGGGAGAGATCATGCCACCCCTGGCCGGCATCCCCGTGGCCATCAAGGACAACCTCTGCACCCGTGGCGTCCGCACCACGTGCTCCAGCCGCATGCTGGAGCACTTCGTGCCGCCTTACGAGTCCACCGTCACCGAGCGCCTGTGGAAGGCGGGCGCGGTGTTGATCGGCAAGACGAATCTCGATGAGTTCGCCATGGGCAGCTCCACGGAAACCTCCGCCTTCGGTCCCAGTCGCAATCCTTGGGATCCTTCCCGGGTGCCAGGGGGAAGCTCCGGCGGCAGCGCGGCGGCCGTGGCCAGCGGCGCCTGCCTGGTGGCCCTTGGCTCGGACACCGGAGGTTCCATCCGCCAACCCGCCAGCTTCTGCGGCGTGGTGGGGCTCAAGCCCACCTACGGCCGGGTGAGCCGTTGGGGCCTGGTGGCTTTTGCCAGCTCCCTGGATCAGGTGGGCCCGTTCAGTGGTTCGGTGGCGGACGCGGCGGAGGTGTTGCAGGTGATCGCCGGGGAGGATCCCCGCGACGCCACCTGCCTGAAGGCCCCCGTGGACGACTACGTGTCGGCCCTACAGCAACCGCTGACCGGCCTGCGGGTGGGGCTGATTCAGGAAGGCTTCCTCGAGCAGGGCCTGGATGAGCAGGTGAAGGCCTCGGTGCTGGCGGCGGCGGAGGTGCTCAAGAACCTCGGCTGTGAACTGGTGGATGTGAGCTGCCCCCGCTTTGACGATGGGATCGCCACCTATTACGTCATCGCCCCCTCGGAGGCCTCCGCCAACCTGGCCCGCTACGACGGTGTGAAATACGGCCTGCGCAGCACCAGCGGCGACAAGGACGACAACCTGGCCCTCATGACGGCCCGGACCCGCGCGGAAGGCTTCGGCGAAGAGGTGAAGCGGCGGATCCTGATCGGCACCTATGCCCTTTCCGCCGGTTACGTGGACGCGTATTACAAGCAGGCCCAGCGGGTGCGCACCCTGATTCGGCAGGACTTTGATCAGGCCTTTGCACGGGTGGACGTGCTCCTCTCCCCCACCTCTCCCACCACGGCCTTCCGCTTCGGCGCCCACACGGAGGATCCCCTGGCGATGTACATGGCCGACCTGTTGACGATTCCCGCCAACCTGGCCGGCCTGCCCGCCATCAGCCTGCCCTGCGGTTTTGACCGTCAAGGTCTGCCCATTGGCCTGCAGCTGATCGGCGGTGTGCTGGAAGAGGCCAAGCTGCTGCGGGTGGCCCATCACTATGAGCGGGCCGCCATGGTGATGGGGAACCGGCCCGAAGCGCCGCTCGTGACCCCTGATCTCGGCTGACCTCCCCACCACCGCGCCCCGAGCCTGCAGAGGCGCGCCCGGAGCGATTCCGGCCTGGTGGCTCGCCCGCTGGGCTGAGACCACAGCTGGTGGTGGCGACCGGTCTTCTCAAGGCGACCACACCATCCTTGGTGGTCTGGATCCCTTAAGGTGAACGTGCGCCCAGGCCATCGTCGTGAGTTTCGTTTCGCTCCACAACCACAGCGATTACAGCCTGTTGGACGGAGCCTCACAGTTGCCAGCCCTGGTGGAGCGGGCGGCGGCACTCGGCATGCCCGCCCTGGCTCTCACCGATCACGGCGTGATGTATGGCGCGATTGAACTATTGAAGTGCTGCAAGAAAGCTGGCATCAAGCCAATTATCGGCAATGAGATGTATGTGATCAACGGCAGCATTGATGATCCCCAGCCCAAAAAAGAGCGGCGCTACCACTTGGTGCTGCTGGCCAAAAATGCAGTCGGTTATCGAAATCTGGTCAAGTTGACCAGCATTTCACATTTGCGCGGCATGCGTGGTCGCGGCATTTTTGCCCGAGCCTGCATCGACAAGCAACTGCTCCAGCAGCACAGTGAGGGCCTGATGGCCGCCACGGCCTGTCTCGGGGGTGAAGTGCCCCAAGCGATTCTGCAGGGCCGCCCTGATGTGGCGCGCGACGTGGCCCGTTGGTATCAGGGAGTCTTTGGTGAGGATTATGTTCTGGAGATTCAGGACCATGGCGGATTGGAAGACCGCATGGTGAACGTGGAAATGGCACGCATCGGCGCGGAATTGGGCATTGAGTTGGTCGCCACCAATGATGCGCACTACCTGACCAGCGGAGATGTGGAAGCGCATGATGCCCTGCTGTGCGTCCTCACGGGCAAGCTGATCAGTGATGAGAAGCGCTTGCGATACACCGGCACGGAATATCTGAAAAGCGAGGAGGAGATGGCCTGCTTATTCGCCGATCACCTGGAGCCAGAAACCATTCGGCGGGCCATTGAAAACACCGGAAAGATTGCGGAGAAAGTGGAGGATTACGACATCCTCGGCCGATCCCAGATGCCCCGTTTTCCCATCCCTCCAGACCACAGCGCCGCCAGCTATCTCAAGGAGGTGACTCTGGCGGGACTCACAGAGCGCTTGCAGTTGCAGGGAGAGGAAATGGCCGCCAACTACCTGGAGCGCTTGGACTTTGAATTGAACGTGATTGAGGAAATGGGGTTCTCCACCTATTTCCTTGTCGTCTGGGACTACATCCGTTTTGCTCGCGAGAATGGCATCGCTGTCGGGCCGGGTCGGGGATCGGCCGCAGGATCCTTGGTGGCTTATGGCTTGGCGATCACCAATATCGATCCGGTGAAACATGGCCTGCTGTTTGAGCGTTTCCTCAATCCGGAACGCAAATCCATGCCGGATATTGATACAGACTTCTGCATTGAACGCCGAGGAGAGGTGATCGAGTATGTCACCAAACGCTACGGCGAAGACCAGGTGGCTCAGATCATCACATTCAACCGCATGACCTCCAAGGCCGTGTTGAAAGATGTGGCTCGTGTCTTGGATATTCCGTATGGCGACGCTGATCGCCTGGCGAAATTGATCCCGGTTGTGCGGGGCAAACCCGCCAAACTGGCGGAGATGATCGGCGCGGAATCCCCGGCGCCTGAGTTTCGAGAAAAATATGAATCTGATCCCAATGTACGACACTGGGTTGATCTGGCCCGTCGCATCGAGGGCACCAACAAAACCTTCGGCGTGCATGCCGCTGGCGTTGTGATTGCCGCTGATCCGCTCGATGAACTCGTTCCCCTGCAGCGCAACAATGACGGCCAGGTGATTACGCAGTATTTCATGGAAGATGTGGAGTCCATGGGGCTGCTGAAGATGGATTTTCTCGGTCTGAAAAATCTCACAATGATCGAAAAAGCAACCTCATTGATCGCGAAAAGATTGCCCGATAAATTAAATATGGATACGATTCCACAGGAGGATCAAGCCACCTTTGATTTGCTTGCTCGCGGGGATCTGGAGGGCATTTTCCAGTTGGAATCCAGCGGCATGAGACAGATCGTCAAAGATCTCAAGCCATCCTCCCTGGAAGACATTTCCTCCATCCTGGCGCTGTACCGACCTGGCCCCTTAGATGCAGGCTTGATTCCCAAGTTCATCAACCGCAAGCATGGGCGCGAGCGGATTGATGTGGCTCATCCCAAGTTGGAATCCATCCTCAGCGAAACCTATGGCATCATGGTCTATCAGGAGCAGATCATGAAAATCGCTCAGGATCTCGCTGGCTATTCCCTTGGCGAGGCTGATTTACTGCGGCGTGCCATGGGCAAGAAAAAGAAGTCGGAAATGGAGAAACATCAAGATATTTTTGTCAAGGGTGCCAAGGCTCGTGGCGTGGATGAAGGCGTGGCCACCAACCTGTTTGAGCAGATGGTTTTGTTTGCCGAGTATTGCTTCAACAAGAGCCACTCCACGGCTTATGGAGCTGTCACCTACCAAACCGCCTATCTCAAAGCCCACTATCCCGTGGCTTACATGGCCGCGCTGCTCACGGTCAATGCTGGCGACAGCGACAAGGTGCAACGTTATATCTCCAATTGTAATTCCATGGGGATTGAGGTGATGCCACCCGATGTCAATGCCTCGGACGTGGATTTCACCCCAGTGGACAACCGCATCCTTTTTGGTTTATCCGCCATTCGCAACCTTGGAGATGGTGCTATTCGCTTATTGCTCGACAGCAGGCAGACCGACGGACCCTTCCAGTCGCTGGCTGATCTCTGCGATCGCATTGCCCCCCAACAGTTGAATCGTCGCGCCTTGGAAGCTCTGATCCATTCCGGTGCCATGGATGGTCTCGATCCAAGCGCCAATCGGGCCCAATTGATGGCGGATCTGGATCTGGTCCTGGACTGGGCGAGCGCCAGGGCGCGGGATCGCGCCTGCGGCCAGGGGAGCCTCCTCGATCTGCTGGGAGGAGGCCCGGATGCCGGCGGTGGCGCTTCTGAGGCCAGCTTGGCCCCGAAGGCGGCGTCGGTGCCGGAGTATGCGCCAACTGAGAAGTTGCGCTTGGAAAAGGAAATTGTCGGCTTTTACCTCTCCGATCATCCCTTGAAGCAATGGAATGGCGCCCTGCGCGTGCTGGCGCCGATCGGCCTGGCCAGCCTCGAAGAGCAGGCGGATCGCGCCAAGATCAGCTTGCTGGCGATGGTGGCGGAGTGTCGCCAGGTGACCACCCGCAAAGGCGATCGAATGGCCGTGTTGCTGCTCGAGGATCTCACTGGATCCTGTGAAGCCGTGGTGTTTCCCAAGAGTTATGCGCGCCTCTCCGACCATTTGATGGTGGATGCCCGGCTGATGGTGTGGGCATCGGTGGATCGCCGCGATGATCGGGTGCAGGTGATTGTGGATGACTGCTGCAGCGTCGAAGACCTGAGGTATTTGATGGTGGACCTGCCGGCGGAACAGGCGGCGGACATCACGATCCAGCACCGTCTGCGGGAGTGCTTGCAGCGCCATCGACCAGACCAGGAGCTGGGGGTGTCACGGGTGCCGGTGGTCGCCAGGGTGCGCGCCAAAACCGGCAGTCGCTACGTGCGCCTGGGTCCCCAGTTTTGCGTGAGCGATGGCCTCTCCGCCCTGCAAACCCTCGAAACCGCTCAGTTCCACGCCTCCTTGCTGGAGGCTTCCGTCTGCCCTTCAAGCTCAGCCCTCTCGAGCTGAGCCAGCTTCCTCCTGGCCGGACTCTTCCACAAGCGCCGTGTCGCCCTGTTCTCCTCCTCTCGCCCGCTCCCGCTACCCTTCGCCCTGACTCTGAGCCCCTTCCCGAAGGGCGCGCAAGGACGTTTTCACACGACTGAGGTTGAGCGGGATCTGCTCGGCGCCCAGCACGCTTCCTGGAGCGTCTTCCCAGCTGGCAGAAAGCACGCCGTAGCTCAAACCCAGCAAACCCAAGAGGAAGCAAGCACCCGAGGCCAGGAGGGTCGCTGACGGGGGGATGTCCAGCACGTGACGCGTCACCATGACGTAGCTGCCAATGAACACGGCCATCCCCAGCAAGGTGGGAACACCGGTGGCGATGGCGATGCGTCGAGCCATGCGATTGGCCACCGCCTCCGGAATGGCCTGCTGCTTGCGCTGGCGCGGGGGCCTGAGGGTCGGCGCGCTCGCCTTGACCCCTCCCAGACCGCGAGAACCCGTGGCCGGAGACGTCCCCAAGCCCTTGGCCCCGTTGGCCTTGTTGGTGCGCCGCTTGCGGTCAGGCATGGTGAACCGCTCAGCCGCGGATGCCAAGCTTTTCGATCAGTGCGGCGTAACGCTCCTCGCTCTGCTCACGCAGATACCCCAAGAGTCGCTTGCGGCGGCCGATCATCTTCAACAGCCCCTGGCGGGAGGAGAAATCGTGGATGTTTTTCTGCAAGTGGCTGCTGAGTTGGCTGATCCGATCGCTGAGCAGAGCCACCTGCACTTCCACAGAGCCGGTGTCAGTGCCGTGCTGCTGATGGGTGTTGATCAGTTCCTGTTTGCGAAGCGTGGGAAGCGGCATGATCTGCGCTGGGCTCTAAGCAGTCGATCCAAAATCCTACCGCCTGGCTCCCTCTCGCTTCAAGCCACCGATCGAGAGAGCCAGCGCAGGCAATCCCCCAGCCAGCGCTCCGTTCCAGCGGTGGCCTCCAGTCCTCCGGAGGCCACCGCCCGCAGGGCAGCATGAATCTCCCGCGGTTCGTAGCCCATGGCGAGCAGGGTGGTGTGGACCTCCTCTCCGTTGACGTCGCCCTCCGGAGCCGCTGCCCTCTCCTTTCCCTCCCCTGCCGTCTCGCCCCCAGCAGCCAGCGGGGCCCGCTCTGACAGGAGCAGGCTGAAGCGCTGCGGCAGCTTCTGGCGCAATTCCAGGCACAGCCGCTCTGCCGTGCGTTTGCCGACCCCCGGCGCCTGGCTGAGCCGGCGGCCATCCCCTTCCACGATGGCGGTCACCAGGTCGTCGGCGGCCATCGCCCCCAGCAGAGCCATACCCATCTGGGGACCGACGCCGCTCACGGCGACCAGCTCACGGAACACATCCCGCTCCGCCCGGCTCGGGAAGCCGAACAGCGTCCAGCCGTCCTCCCGGATGCTCTGGTGGATGTGCAGGGTCAGCTGACTGCCCCGCGCGGGCAACGCGATCCAGTGCCGTTGCGTGATCTGCACCTCGTAGCCCACGCCCTGGCAGATGAGCAGGAGGCCGCAGCGGCTGGCCTGCTGCCAGGGATCCTCCACCTCGCCCCGCAACCAACCGATCATCGCCACCCCCCGCGCTCTTCCATGGTGCCCTCCTCGGCAAGGCCCGCCCACCAGGGCTCCAGTCTCCGGACCCGGCTGGCGCGGGCCCCGGTTGGTCTCCGCATGAAGCCGGCTCCTGGCATGGAGTCACCGCGCTGGCGGCGAACGAGGCTAGCTTCAAGGCCAGTGTGCACCGCCAGCGTGCTCGGACGCAGGGAAAGGAATCGATCCGTCGCCGCGGGCGGCTGGCGGCGTTGGGGCCGTGGACTGCTCCATCTGGCCCTCGTGGCCCTGCTGGCCTGTGCCCTCTCCGCCTGCACGGGCCCGAGCGCGCCGCCTCGGGCAACGCTGCTCAACGCCCTGGCCCTTCAGATCCAGCTCACCCAAGCGGATGTGGCCCGCGCCCTTGACCTGGCCAGCGTCGGCACCCCCTTGGTGAGCCGAGTGCGGGTGGAGGAGCAGCGCCCCGTCACGATCGGGGAGAACGCCGGGCTGCGCCTGCGGGGTCGTTTCGACTGGCGGCTTGACCGCGATCCCTTCCGGGTGGACGCGCCCTTTGAGATCTTCCTGGAGCGGGGGGCGCGGGGAGAGAGCTGGCGACTGGCTCGCCCCGCCGGCCCCGCTCCAGGGGGCGGTCAAGATTGGCTCACCTATCCCCTTCCCCTGCGCGGGGACAGCGCAGTCGGACGGACGATCCCCCAAGATTCGCCTGCCCTGGCTGAGGGCTGAACCCTTCCAGATAGCACCGGGGAAGGGAAACACGCGAGCGCTGGTCCACGCGGAGCCCGCGAATCTCAAGGCCCCCCCCTGTTCACAAGAGAATGGTCTGAACTCTCTTGGCGCTCCGCCTTGGCCCTTCCCCGCCTGCATCCCCGCACGATCGAGGCCGTCAAGGAGCGCGCCGACATCGTCGATGTGGTGGGCGAGCATGTGCTCCTGAAGAAGAAGGGCCGGGAATTCGTCGGCCTCTGCCCCTTTCACGACGACAGCTCGCCGTCGATGACGGTGTCGCCCGTCAAGCAGATCTACTACTGCTTCTCCTGCGGCGCTGGCGGCAACGCCATCAAGTTCCTCATGGAGTTCCAGCGCGCCAGCTTCAGCGATGTGGTGCTCGAGCTGGCCCGTCGCTACCAGTTGCCGGTGGAGACCCTGGAGGGTCCCCAGCAGGAGCGGCTGCGGCAGCAGCTCTCTCGCCGCGAACAGCTCCATCGCGTGCTCGCCCTGGCGGCGGGCTGGTTCGCGGACCAGTTGCGCGCCCCTGAGGGAGAGCCGGCCCTGGCCTATCTGAGAGACGCCCGCGGCCTGAGCGAAGCCACCCTGGCCGACTTTCAACTGGGCTATGCCCCTGACCGCTGGGATGGACTGCTCTCCCATCTGGTCCAGGTGGAGGGGTTCGGCCCTGAGGTGCTGGAGGCCGCGGGGCTGGTGGTGGCGCGCAAGGGGGGAGACGGCTTCTATGACCGTTTCCGCCATCGGGTGATGGTGCCGATCCGCGACCGCCAGGGGCGGGTGATCGGCTTCGGCGGGCGCTCCCTCGATGGCGCTGAGCCCAAATACCTCAATTCGCCGGAAACGGAGGTGTTTGCCAAGGGGAAACATCTCTTTGCCCTCGATCGCGCGGCCGACCCGATTCGCCGCGCGGATGTGGCGGTGGTGGTGGAGGGGTATTTCGATGCCATCAGCCTGCACGCGGCAGGCATCACCCAGGCGGTGGCGGCCCTTGGCACCGCCTTGAGCCAGCAGCAGATCACCCAGCTCTGCCGCTGCTGCGACAGCAAGCGGCTGGTGCTCAACTTCGACGCTGATCGGGCTGGCGTGCGCGCCGCGGAGCGGGCCATCGGCGAGGTGGAGCATCTCGCCCTGCAGGGCCAGCTGGATCTGCGGGTGCTCCAGCTCCCCGATGGCAAGGACGCCGACGACTACCTGCGCCGGCAGGGCGCGGCCGCCTATCGCGCCCTGCTGGAGGCTGCCCCCCTCTGGTTGGACTGGCAGATCGAGCAGGTGTTGGCCGGCCGGGATCTTTCCCAGAGCGATCAGTTCCAACAAGCTGTGACGGCGCTGGTGGCCCTTTTGGGAAAGCTGCCCCAGAGCGCCGTGCGCAGCCGCTATCTGCAAACCGTGGCCGAACGCCTCTCTGGCGGGCAGGCCCGCCTGGCGCTGCAACTGGAAACCGATCTGCGCCAGCAGGTGAAGGGCCAGCGCTGGCATGGGCGCTCCAGCCGTTGGGACAGCCCCGCGACCGGGAGCATCCAGGAACGGGCTGAGGTCGAGATTCTGCTTCTGTATCTCCACTGCCCCCAGCTGCGAGGAGAGATTCGTCATCACCTGCGGGGATGGGAGCAGGAGGATTTCTGCCTGCGGCCCCATCGTCGGCTCTGGGCGGTGATCACAGAGCTCGAGGAAGCGCACCTCAGCCCCGAACGCCTGGAAACCATCACCCGCGGAGGCGACGAGGGCCATGATCTGGCTGACCTTCCCCTGCTGACGCTGCTCACAGCCCGTCTGGCGATGGAGGACGAGGAGGGGGCGGGCGGAGACCGGCTGGAGCGCTTCATCCCCCTGCTGGAGCCGAGCGAACTCCAGCGGCAGTCGTTCCATCACCCCCGGATGCATTTGCGCGGGGCCATCGCCAGCCGCGCCCGCCTGACGGCGGAGAAACGCTGTCGGCATCTGCTGGACACCTGGCAGGCCCAACGTCTGCACACCCTGGAGCAGTGCCTGGCCCGCCTGCTGGAGGACGAGAAGGAGCGGCAACAGGAGCGGCCGGGGGATCCCGACGCGCGATCGGCCCTCGCCTGCTCGCCGGCGCTGGACATGGAAAGCCAGTTGCAACAGTTGTTTGAGCGTCTCAACGAGGACGCCCTGCGCTTGCAGGCGGAGTATTACGCCGAGCGTCGCCACCTGCGGGATCTGGAGGAGCACCGACGCGCGGCCCTCGCGGAGATTGTGGCGTCCTCGTGATGCGGATCCGCTGTCGCGGGCGGCAAGCCCCGTGCCCCTTCACCGCAGGCTCCTAAGCTTGATGATTGCATCAGGGCGCCCCATGACCAGCCCTCCCGCCAGTTCCCTTCCCTCTGGCTTCCCCATTCCCACCGATGAGGAGGAGCGCCTGCGGGAGCTGGATCGCCTGGGCATCTTGGGAACCAGCAGCGATGTCCACATGGACCGTCTGGTGGAGCTCGCCACGCTCACCTTCGGCGTGCCCATCGCGGCCATTTCCCTGGTGACCGCCGACCGCCAGTGGTTTCTCTCCCAGCGGGGTCTGCCGGTGAGAGAAACCCCGCGGGAGGTGGCTTTTTGCGCGCACGCCATCATGAGTCCCACGGTGATGGTGGTGCCCAACGCCCTCGACGACGAACGCTTCCGCGCCAATCCCCTCGTCACCGCCGACCCCCGGATCCGTTTTTATGCCGGCGCGCCGCTTCGCAGCGACAACGGCCACAACCTGGGCACGCTGTGTGTGATCCACCGTGAGCCGATGGAGCCAAGCCCGCAGCAGCTGCGCCAGCTGCAGCTGCTCTCGGAGCTGGTGATGCGCGAGTTGAATCTGCGCCAGCAGCTCGCGCTCTGCTCGGTCACAGGCCTGCCCATTCGCCAACGCTTCCTGCAGATCGCCGCCCAGGAATTCCAGAAGGCGAAGGCCGAACAGCGCCAGCTCTCCCTGCTCCTCTTTGATATCGACAACTTCCGCACGATCAACAATCGCTGGGGTCACCAAGCGGGAGACAACGTGCTGGCGGACCTCTGCCACATGGGGCGTCAGTTCCTGAAGGAAAAGGATTTTGCCGGTCGGTTGGGGGATGGGGAATTTGCCCTGTTGTTCGTGGACACTCCCCCCGAAGAAGCCCTGGGGACCGCTGAAGCCTTGCGCCATGCCGTCACCACCATGCCCGGGGTGCACAGCCATTCCGATGTGCGCCTGCACATCAGCGGTGGCGTCACTTGCTTGAGCGCGCAGGACAAGGCCTTCAACGATTTGTTGCGGCGGGCCGAGCATGCCCTTCATCTGGCCAAGAGCAACGGCCGCAATCAGATCGCCACCTTCTTTGATGGCTGCTGAGCTCAAGCCCACACCACCGGCACCTCCTCCAACCGGGTGGTGCCTGAGCGGGAGAGGCGGGAGCGACGCATGGCCCAGGGGGACTGCAGGCCGCAGGCTGCCCACTGGATGGTGCCTCGGCCGTGGCGGGCATTGAGAGCGTCAATGGTGGCGAGCAGAACCTCCCGGCGCGCTTGCTGGGCCGGCGGCAAGGGAGAGAAGAGATGGTGCTGCAGCTGGTTGACGGATTGGAGCTCCTGCAACAGCACGCCTGCTTTCCGCAAGGGACGATGGGGGTGGAAAAGGTGGTCGGCCAAGGGCAGAGCGGCCGCCAGCAACACGGCGGTGTCATTGCTCGCCAAAGGCAGGGTGACCGTGGCGGCGTTGCTGTAGAAGGGCTGCCCATCGAAGGGGCTGCTGCGCACAAACACCGTCAGGCAGCCCGCGCGTTGCCGCTGGCGGCGCAGTTTTTCCGCCGCTCGGCTGAGATAGGTGGCGATGGCCTGGCGCAACTCCGCCACCGTGGTGACGGGTGTGCTGAAACTGCGGCTGACGCAGGTTTCCTTCTTGGCCGCCGGGAGAGACACCAGGGGAAGACAAGGGTGACCGCGCAGTTCCTGCTGAAGGCGCAGGCCCACCACACCGCAACGGAGACGCCATTCACCCGAGGGCATGTCACGAAGTTGACGCGCATCGCGGATGCCGCGCAAGCGACACCAGCGGGAGAGACGGCGGCCGATGCCCCAAACATCCTCGATGGCGATGGCTTCCAGCCAGGGATCGGGATCGGTGACGGCTCCGAGGTCAAAGACGCCCGGTTGGGGCAGGGAAGGGGAGCGCTTGGCAAGGCGATTGGCGATTTTGGCGAGCACCTTGGTGGGGGCGATGCCAACGGCCACAGGCAGGCCCAAGCGTTGGCGCACGGCCTGGCGCACGGCCTGGCCCCAGGCGGTGAGATCCGCGCAGGCTCCAGCGCTGGTTCGCGGCCGGTGCAACACACCGAAGGCCTCATCAATGGAATAAACCTCCAACTCTTCCACCCAGCTCTCCAAGGTTGCCATGAGCCGCTGGCTCATGTCGCCATAGAGGCTGTAATTGGAGCTGCGCACAATCACACCATGGCGCTCCAGCTGGGGGCGCACCTGAAAGAAGGGAACCCCCATCGGAATGCCGAGGGCCCTGGCCTCCGCGCTGCGGGAGACGATGCAGCCATCGTTGTTGGAGAGCACCACCAAGGGCCTGCCCAAAACAGTGGGATCAAACAGGGCCTCACAAGAGGCATAAAAATTGTTGCCGTCGACCAGAACTGTGGCCAGGGAAGGGGCCGAAAGAGCAGCGGGAAACACGGCCGGGGCCAGAACCAGAACCCCTGGCATAGTACAGGAGAACCACCGGGCTGGCCCTTTGTCGGGCGCTGGCTGACAGGGAGTGGCTGCGCGGCCGAAAGCCCCTGGGGGGGAGCGGCAACACCAACAATTTCCAACAGACATTGCCGTCCGCGCACACACTGACCGAGCGCTCCTTGCGGGGCAGATTGTTAAGGTGAGAGCAGACTTGCAAGTCGGCGATGACCTGACAATCAAACCTCACATTCGCGGTCTCAAAATCGCCTGACTGGAGGATGGCTTTGCTGCCATGCCTAAACATTAAACAAAAACTTTGTATCTTGACATCGCAGGCCATCCCGCAAGTGCCACCAGCGTCGAAAGCGCTGAGGCTCACGCATCAACGGGACGGGGTTGTGTTGTGCCACGTTCACCTCCACGAACCATGCGTCAGCTCCTGCGCGGCCCAACGCCATCAAGTGGATGGGGCCCCCACCCTTCCGTGAGTCCCCGACTGTCACCTTCCATGGGGTTCATCCCTGCAAAATGGCCATGAACTGCGGCGCGAGCTGTTGAACGCCGTGTTCCGCCCTGCCCTTTTGACGCCGGCCCAGGCCTTGGCCAGAGCCGGAGGAGGTCCGATCACAAGACAAACACTTCACAGGCTGCATTGCTCCATCGAATGCTGATGACGAAGGCACCCACTCCCTACTTGGAAATGAAGGCTGTGGAAACCTGGCTTGGGCCGGTTCAAGTGTTTCGTGACCTCAGTCTGTCGCTGTTCCACGGAGAACACACTGTGATTCTCGGTCCGAACGGATCAGGCAAGAGTTCCCTGCTCAAGCTGCTGAGCCGGGAGCTGTATCCGGTGGTGAAGGAGGGCTCCTGGCTGCGACTGTTTGGGGAGGAAACGATCAATCTCTGGCGCCTGCGCGCTCGCATGGGCTTGCTCTCCCAGGATTCACAGCTGAGGAGCAAGCCCGACGTTCGGGCCAGAACGGTGGTGCTCTCCGGCTTTTTTGGATCGGTGGGTCCGGGGCACGGTGAGCAGCCGACCGAAGCCCAGCAAAAGCGGGTGGAGACCCTGCTGCACCAGTTGGGCCTGGCTGAAGACGGGCAGCGCCCCTTTTCGCAGTTATCAGAAGGTCAGAAACGTCGATTTTTGTTGGCACGGGCACTGGTTCACGATCCTGAGGTGCTGGTGCTTGACGAACCGACCAATGGTTTGGACATTGGAGCCAGGCTGCAACTGCTGCAACAGTTGAGTGACCTGGCCCGTGCTGGCACAACACTGTTGATGGTGAGCCACCGGATTGAGGAGGTCATCCCGGAGATCCAACGGGTGGTGCTGCTCAAAAATGGCAGTGTTGTCGGGGATGGAGCCACCGCCGAATGGTTGAGGGAGGAACCACTGAGCGCCCTCTATGGGCTGCCCCTGCGCGTCGTGTGCAGCGGGGATTCCCGACAGATTTTGCCGGCTTAGTTGAGCGTCCTGAAGCCTGGCGTCCCTGGCCTGGTCTCATCAACCCTGCCCAGAAAGCTTGCCATGACAGCCCTCCAGAGGGGAGGGAGGCGAAAAGGACAGCAGGATCATTCCTTGGATCGTAGAGCACGGATGGGGATGGACACCCATCAAGGCAGCGACAGGATGAACTCCTGGCTTACAGGCCAAGGCTGTGCTCGGAAAGAGGGAATCCAACAGGTTTTTCGCCCTTCGGAGAGCGAGGGCTTACGGAACGCACTCCAGGATGCTGCCCCGATCTGCGGCTCTGACCCTCAATAAACGGTCAAGGGTAAGGAGGAGTTCATGTGCTCACGGGGACACGAGACGCCTGATTTCGCCATCGACAGCCGGTTCAAGGTGAGGGGGTCAATGGTCAGAGATGGTCAAAACTCTTGCCCTGAAAGGAGTTTGGCGATCGAAACCAGCCTGGTGGTTGGAGATCTCCAGCACAGAGGCGTCCTTGCGGATCAACGGAAGAATTTCCCATTGACTTGGGTAGCCGAAAGAGGCTTTGACTTGTTACACTACGAATGTTCTTTGGGGAACGAATCATGTTGACTGGAGCTGACCTTCTCAGCAAAGTGAAAGAGCTGGGCGATGTCTCCAAATCGGAGCTTGTACGCAGCTGTGGCTACGTCAGCACCAAGAAGGACGGGACCGAGCGTCTCAACTTCACGGCCTTCTATGAGGCGCTGCTGGAGGCCAAAGGGGTCAACCTCGCTGAAAGCGGCTCATCCAAGGGCAAAGCGGGCCGCAAACTCAGCTATGTGGCCACTGTTCAGGGCAATGGCAATCTGCTGGTGGGCAAGGCTTATACAGCTCTGCTCGACCTGAACCCCGGCGATGAGTTTGAGATCAAGCTTGGCCGCAAGCAGATCCGCCTCGTGCCTGCAGGTGCCCCTCAAGAAGACGAGTGACCCCGGGCGGGATACGCCGTGCCCATACGGTCGGGGGAGGGCCAAGAGCCTTCTCTCGGCCATTTTCATGCCTGATGATCGACCCCGTCACACCGCATTGACGGGGAGTTGAGCAGTGCAGTGAGCCTGGAACTCTGTTTCAGCTGAGCGTTGCCCCCCCCGCGCATTCCGTGGAGGGTCAGCAGATGATTTTTTGGTGGTCATTGGATCTCTGGCGCCCCAGATCTCAGGTGATCCGCGTCGTGGATGCGAGGCTGGCGGCAGATCGTGCTTGGCGCTCCGGGGCCGCGTGATGGTGGAGGTGGCATTGGCATTGGTGGAGCAGGAGGGCCGCTGGCTGCTCCAGCTCCGGGATGACCTCGACTGGATCGTGGCACCCGGCTGTTGGGGGCTGTTCGGCGGCCACCTGGACCCCGGAGAGACGCCTGAGGAGGCACTGCGTCGCGAATTGCTGGAGGAAATCAGCTGGAGCGCCGACCTCCTTCACTACCAATTCGCGCATCGCCAGCCCGAACGCATCCTCCATTTCTTCTCCACCACCCTGCTGACCCCCCTGAGCAGCCTGTGCCTCCGCGAGGGTCAAGACATGGTGCTCGCCAGCCCGGACAACTTGCGTGCAGGCAAGATCTGGAGCCCAGCCCTGGGAGAATTCCGGCCTCTGGCTCCGTCGCTGCAGCTGGCCGTGGAACGTCTCTGGGCCAGCTCCTGAGCCGTGCAAGGAGCGCCAGCAAAAAGGCTCAAAGACGGGAGCCTCCAAGAGACAGCAAGACGGCAAAAAGAGAATCAGTGGATCCAGGACGACCCCATCCCTGAGCTTCACATTGCTCAACAGAGAAGTAGGTAGCTCTGCTCAATCTGCTTGTGTCAGTGGATCACCACACATAAGGTGGATTCAGTCCTCACACACTTGCCATGAGCACCCTGCACACCAGCCATCTCGCCATCAACCACGGCGCTCACGACGAACAACTGACTACAGGTTTCCTTCAGAATCTTGACACATCGGTGGACCCGGTCGAGGCTTACTTCGAATGCATCAGCCAATGCTCCCTCGATGATGGTGAGTGCGTAACGGTCTGCACCACCATCCTCCGGGAAAAGAGCTGACGACTCAGAACCATTCCTCCGCAGCCTCCTCCCGCGTGTTCACCTTGGCGTGGGGGGTGGTTCGAACAAAGTGCAAGGTGATGGAGCGGTTCTGCTCGCCGTCCGCCGCCAAGGCGCGGATCGGGTAGTCCTGCTCTCCATCGGGAAAGCTGGCATGAAAGCTGAAGGTGCCGTCCTCGGACAACGGCACCTCCCGATCCCCCACCTTCAAAGAGGCGGCTGGATCCGTGGCCCCGTAGACCAGCAGTTCCGCATCCGCCACCAGCCAGAAGCTCCGGGAGCGTGCCGGCAGACCCGCGCCGGAAGCTTCACGGCCGCTGGCCCAACCGCCCGCCCCCGACAGCTGCCCCCCCGCGCCTGAGAGCTGACCACCGGCACCACTGAGCCCCGAAGCGGCATGGTCATGAAATCCCTCGGAACCAAGGCCCAAGCGTTGGCGGCTGGCCGTGGCCTTTTGGTAGAGGCGCTCATGCAATCCCGCTGCATCCGAAGGGGCGCACCACGCGGCCACCTCCTCAGGCGTCGCCAGAGTGAAGGGGGAGAGAGACGTTGCGCTCCCTTCCGTTTCGGCGGGCATCCGCTCGACGGCGGACAAGGCGAGGAAGAACCAGCCGCCATCGGCCGTGCGGTAACCCAGTTCAACGCGATAGTCGCGATCACCAAGAGGCACGGGAAGGTGCCATTCCCTGGCACCAGCAGGAACCACAACCTGCTGCAACGCCTGGGGGAGGGATTGGCCGTTCTGGCTGCTGGTGACCTCCTTCAAGCGCAGGGCAAGCTCCACTCCACCGGCGGCAAGGGCGCGGTTGCGATCCTCATCAGACAGGTACCAGCGAGCGATCGCCCACGGATGGTCCTGAGACATCAGCGACACCCAGCTGGTCGAGACCGCTTCAGTGGAGTGGGGGCGATCAGAAACCGGATTGGGAGAGGAGGGCAGGGAGGCATCGGGCCCAACAACGGTGTCGGCTGGGGCAGGAACAGTGAAAACCTCAGGTTCAGCTTCCGCCTGAGGGGATCGCACGTGGATGGCGGCAACGAGTTGATCGCGCAGCATGCTGCTGTAGCGCCAGATTCCCAAGCGGCGAGCCAGCTCGCGCAACTGACTCAAACGCATCTGACCCAGAAGATCTTTTGAGAAGCCGAAGGAACCCATCAGCGATTTTGTAAAATTTTAATAATTATCGCCGATCGCCTCCGCCCCCAGGCGGCTTGTCAGCACACCCTGATGGCGAATGCGTCTCGGAGCAGGGATCAGCCACGCGCCCCAAAGCCTGCGGATGGGAATGAATGCCGGACAGAACATCCGTTCGCTCCCTGGAAGATTTGAGTATTTCTACCGATCTTCTCGAGCCCCAACCGGGCGCGTCAGGCAATTCTCATCGCTACATTCAAGGAGCGGCCAGCCGCCGCACGGCAGGTCTAGGTCCATCGACGGAGGGAACTTAGCCATGATGTTTGCAGACGAGTTTGTCAAGGGCAACGGCCAAGCCACTCATGGATTTCACACCATATCTACAAACTCCTGAGGCGGGCAGCGCCGACGAGGGCTTGCTTTCCATCGACATTTCCGGTCGGATCGCCGTGGCGATGAAAGGAAGATTCCTTTTGCATGCTGTCTGCAAAGCATTTGGTGAAAGCCATCGCATCACGTGTGCGGTCACCGATCAAGAAAGTTGTCTGGCTTATCTGGCGGATGCGCCTGAACCCGGATATCAACTCCTAATTTGTACCGACTACTTGGAAAGTGGCAATGGCTTTGAGCTGGTTCGTTTGGCGAAACAAAGCAATCCCAAGTTACATTGTGTTGTGCTTGCCCTTGGTGACGTCATCCCAGCGGAACATGCGGATGCGCCCTGGCTGGAAGCTGTGGTGGCGGAGGCCGATTTTGTTGAAGCTCAACAGCCCCTCAAAGCCGCTGTGTTGGCCGTGATGGCCGGTCATTCTTATCGCAGTCCCTCCTTGCGCACGGGACTGCTTCCTTATCTCAGCTGCCCAAGGCTCACGCCCAGGGAATACCAGGTTCTCGATTTGCTGGCCAGTGGCATGAGCGATCGCGACATTGCCAAGCGCTTGATGGTCAGCGAAGAGACCGCGCACACCTACAGCAAGCGGCTGCTGCAAACCCTCGGGGTGAACAACCGTCTGCAAGCGGTGTTGAAGGGAATGCGCTGCGGGATGGTGCAGCTCTGACGCTGGTCCACGCCGATTGCCCCCAAACGGGGGCAGTGCCAACAGAGGGCGCTGGTCCATGCTGAGGAGATCGCGGAACCCTCCCCATGGTCCAGTCGACTCCGTCCTCCTCAACCCTGACGATCGGGGAGCTGCAGGCGGGATACCCGCTGTATTGCAAAGCCCTCCGAATGTTGATTCGTGAAGCCAAAACGATGGATCAGATCAAACGGAGCGTCTGCTGGCACCGTCTGACCACCCTTCACGCCTGCATGCCAAGGCAATACAAAGATCCTGAGCACCTTTACTTCCATCTCCGACGCGAAGTCAATCAGTGAGTGCGGGAGCTGGTCGTGACAGGTGGTGGCACTAGCCCTCGTGTGCTTCTGCTCCACCCATGACCGCTCATGCCCCAGCTCTCGCCGCCACCTCCATGGCGGAAGACCGTCTTGTGTCCTCCCTCATTGCCCTGATGGAACAGGGCACCGCTCCCTGGCGTCGTGAATGGGACAGCCAGCAGGGTGGGCATCACGTCAATCTCTTCTCCGGACGCGGCTACCGCGGAGCCAATCCCATCCTGTTGACCATCGGCCTGCACCAGCGGGGCGCCACCCTCCCCTACTGGTGCGGGGCAGGGGAGGCCAAAGCCCATGGGCTGATGCCGAAACGAGGAAGCCAAGCCGTGATTGTGGTTCGCCCCCAGGTGCGGCGCTCTTCCTTGTCGGGAAAACAGGCCAGCGAGGGGCAACTCGACGGACAGCCAACCCTCCCGAGGGTCAGCGAGGCGGGACGGGCCAAAGATGAGCGTGAGGCTCGTCCCTGGGTGCGCTATCAACCCGTGCCGCTCTTCAATGCCGAGGATCTGGAGGGGGAGTCTCTGGCGGCCCTGATCCGCAGCCGACAAGAGGCGGAAGAGCCCTCCAGGCGATCGGAGCCGGAACGCCTGGCCAGGGCGGAGGCCGTGCTGCGGTCGTGGCCCGTGCCGCTGATCCAGGGCGGAGGCAAAGCGTTCTACAACCCACGTGAGGATCACATTCAGCTTCCGGATCACGCCGCCTTCCATTCCGCTGCCGCGTACTACGCCACCTGGGCCCATGAGGCCCTCCACAGCACTGGACACAGGTCCAGGTTGGGGCGTGACCTCACGGGCGAGATGGGCGATGAGGCCTATGCCCGCGAGGAGTTGCTGGCCGAGCTGGGGGCCGTGCTGCTCGGGGAGCGGTTGGAGATTGGCAGCGATGTGGCCAATCACGCCGCCTACCTGGCGGAATGGATCAAGCTGCTGCGCCAATCGCCAAAGGCGCTCTACAAACTGTTGAGCGAGGCACGGCAGGCGGCAGACCTGATCTGTCCTCCCTTGACGCCTGGCTCTGAGGAGGCGACTCCATCCCTTGCCCCGGATCTCCAGCCACATCCCTGACGCACTGCCTTTTCTCCAGCGGTTGGCCTGTCAAGCCGCCGTCTCAGACGGTCTGGCGTTGGCCGAGGCTCCGCTGGAGTGCGGCGTGGTCGCTGGTGCCTTCCCGCAAGAGCAGCAGCAGATAGTCGCCGTAGCCGCTCTTGCGCAAGGGCAAGGCCAGCCGCTCCAGCTGGTCGCTGTCAATCCAACCCTGGCGCCAGGCCACCTCCTCGGGGCAGCCCACCTTCAATCCCTGGCGATGCTCGAGGGTGCGGATGTAACTGGCGGCCTCGTGCAGGGAGTCGCAGGTGCCGGTGTCCAGCCAGGCCATGCCCCTTCCCATCAACTCCACCTGCAGGAGGCCGTCCTCGAGATACATGCGGTTCAGGTCGGTGATCTCAAGCTCCCCGCGGTCGGAGGGCACCACCTGCCGGGCTCGCTCCACCACGGTGTGGTCGTAGAAATAAAGCCCCGTGACCGCATAGCGGCTGCGGGGATGGCTGGGTTTCTCCTCCAGGCTGGTCACCCGGCCACTCGTGTCGAAAGACACGACCCCGTAACGCTCGGGATCACTGACCGGATAGGCGAACACCGTGGCGCCCGCAACTCTGTGGTTGCTGCCGCTGAGCTGGGGGATCAGATCGTGACCGTGAAACAGGTTGTCACCCAAGACCAGGGCGGCAGGGGAACCGTCCAGGAAATCCGCCCCGATCAAGAAGGCCTGGGCCAAGCCATCGGGGCTGGGTTGGACCGCGTAGTCGATGGTGATGCCCCATCGACGGCCATCGCCAAGCAACCGTTGAAAAGCGGGCAGGTCGAGGGGCGTGGTGATGATCAACACCTCGCGGATCCCCGCCAGCATCAACGTGCTGAGCGGGTAGTAAATCATCGGCTTGTCGTAGACAGGCAACAGCTGCTTGCTGACGCCTTGCGTGATCGGATGCAGGCGTGTGCCGCTTCCGCCGGCCAAAATGATGCCCTTGCGAGGGTTTGCGGGGGCATTAGAAGAATCTTGTAATGATGGATGGGTGGGCGCGGCGAAACTCACTTGTGCCAATTCATTACAGAGTCATTGAACCACGAACGGTCGAGTCGTTTCTGATGCGGGTGCCAGTTGCGCGCGGGTCAGCCATGCTTCCCCCAAACCCGAGGCCTTGGCGTCCCAAGGGCTTCACGGGGATGGGTGGCCATCGCCTTGAGCCAACCGCTGGCTCAGGGGCTGGCTGAAGGGCTTTGCTGAAGGGCTGCTTCAGGAGGAGGGTCAGCAGCACCTGGACCCGCAGGGTGAGGAGCAGATCGACGAGCGCCACCAGCGCCAGAGCGCTGATCCGGAGAAGATCGGCCCAGCTCATGCCGGGGATGTCGACGCGGGAAGCCGCTCATGCGTGCCACGGCAAGACGACAGGACAAGGCCCGTGATCCGCGGCCAAATCCCCCGTCCTCCCTTCGGCAGCGCCACGAAGCCTGGCCGCCAGTGGCCGCCTGCGGTGCACTGGGCGTCATCGATCCAAACTATCCAGGCAAGCAACCAAACACCCATGCGCTGGCTGAGCAACGTGCGCCTGCCCGGGGGGCCGTCCCGCACCCATCGGCGCGATCAGCGCTGGCGGGTTGCGATCGATGAGGCGGGGCGCATCGACCACCTGGAGCCCATCGGCACGGGCAGCGTCGCCGCTGGCGATGACTGGAGCGGCGACTGGCTCAGCGGGATGGGCATCGATCTGCAAATCAATGGCGGTCTGGGGCTGGCGTTTCCGGAGCTCAGCGACGCCGACCTGCCACGGCTCGAGGAGCTGCTCGCCCTGCTCTGGCGGGATGGGGTGGAGGCCATCGCCCCCACCCTCGTCACCTGTGGCATCACGCCCCTGCGTCAGGCCCTCGCCGTGCTCGCCCGCGCCCGCGCGCGCCATCAGCCCGGCCGCTGCCGTCTGCTCGGGGCCCACCTGGAGGGTCCCTTTCTGGCGAGCGCGCGCCGTGGCGCCCACCCCGAAGCGCACCTCCGCCCCCCCAGCCTCGAAGCGCTCGACGAGCGATTGGAGGGTTTCGTGGGTGGGGCGGAGGGGGATGTGGCGCTGATGACCCTCGCGCCCGAGCTGCCGGGCGCGAGGGCTGTGATCCAGGCGCTGCGGGCCCGGGAGGTGGTGGCCTGCCTGGGGCACAGCGAGGCGACGGAAAGCGAGGCCGAGGCGGCCTTCCGCGAGGGCGTCGCCATGATCACCCATGCCTTCAATGCCATGCCGGGACTGCACCACCGCGCCCCGGGCCCCCTCGGCGCAGCGGCCCTGCGAGGGGATGTGGCCCTGGGACTGATCGCTGATGGCGTCCATGTGGCCCCCACCATGGCCGTGCTGCTGCAGCGGCTGGCGCCAGAGACCACCGTCCTCGTCAGCGACGCCCTCGCTCCCTACGGACTCGCCGACGGAGCGCATCGCTGGGATGAGCGACTCCTTTTGGTGCGGGACGGCAGCTGCCGCCTGGAGGACGGCACCCTGGCGGGCACCACCCTGCCCCTCCTGGAGGGCGTGATCCGCCTGGCCCGCTGGGGCGTGCCTGCGGAGCAGGCGATCGCCGCCGCCACCCTCCACCCTCGCCGCGTGCTCGGGGAGCGGCGCCCCCTCCAGGCCCTGCTCCCGGGCCGCCCCTTGGCGGCCTGCCTGCGGTGGACGGAGCAGGAAGGCGGCCTGAGCTGGAGACCCGCTGGCGCGTGATCACGGCAGCGATGGCGGGCGCTGGCGGCCGACGTTCCCGGACCTCTGCCTAGGATCCGCCGCGCCGTCCCCCGCCGCCCCATGACCTCCAACCCTCAGCAGGCCACGCCGGGCCCCGGGCCGTCCAGCGACACCCCCTGCGCCAAAACAGCGGAGAAGGAGGTGGTGCGCGCCTATTTCGAGAGCACCGGCTTTGAGCGCTGGAACCGCATCTACAGCGACAGCGCGGAAGTGAACAATGTGCAGCGCAACATCCGCGTCGGCCACCAGAAAACGGTCGACGCGGTGCTCGCCTGGCTCGAGAAGGAGGGCAATCTCGACCGCCGCAGCTTCTGCGATGCCGGCTGCGGCGTCGGCAGTCTCAGCCTGCCGCTGGCTCGCCTCGGTGCTGGCTCGGTGCTCGCCTCCGATCTCTCTGCGGCGATGGTGGCGGAAGCCCAACGGCGGGCGGTGGAGGAGGGGTTGGCTGGAGAGCGGCTGCGGTTCTCCGTCTCCGATCTGGAAAGCCTCAACGGTCGCTTCGACACCGTCATCTGCCTGGATGTGTTCATCCACTACCCCCAGGCGGCGGCTGAGGAGATGGTGCGCCACCTGGCCTCTCTCGCCGAAAGGGAACTCATCGTCAGCTTCGCTCCCTACACCCCGTTGCTGGCTGTGCTCAAGGGCATCGGCCAGCTCTTCCCCGGCCCGAGCCGAACGACCCGTGCCTACCAGCTGAAGGAGGAGGGCATCGTGGCGGCGGCAGCCGACGCGGGCTTCCAGCCTGTCCATCGCACCCTCAACCAGGCTCCCTTCTACTTCTCCCGCTTGGTGGCCTTCGAGCGCCATTGAGCGCGGAGGGGCGACCGAGGGTGTCGTCACCATCACCAGGGTCAGGGCATCGTCACGGCCACCAGGCTCAGGGCGTCGTCACCGTCACCAGGCCGCTTTCGAGCTCGTAGCACGCCCCCGCGACGCGCAAGCGACCGGCCTCCAGCGCGGGGGTGAGAACCGGCGAATGGCGCAGGCGCTCCACCACCCGCGCGATTTGAACCCGCACCGCCTGCAGCCAACCATCTCCGCCCAGCCGCCGCCCCTGGAGCACGGCAGGGGCCAGCTCCTCCACGAGATATTCGATCTCCGCCTCCGCCATGTCCCCTCGGGCCAGAGTGTCAATGGCCGCTTTGAGGGCACCGCAGCGCTCATGGCCCAGAACGAGGATCAAGGGCACGTGACACTCGGCGACGGCGAATTCCAAACTGCCCAACACCGCTTTGTCGATCACTTGGCCCGCCGTGCGAATCACCATCAGTTCGCCGAGACCCTGATCAAAGATCAATTCCGGCGGCACCCGGGAATCCACGCAACTGAAGATCGCGGCGAAGGGATGCTGGCCCTCGGCCACCTCGATGCGGCGGCGCGCCGATTCATCCAAGTTGGAGCGATTGGCGACATAGCGAAGATTGCCTTCCAGCAACCGCTGCAAGCTGTCCATCGGCATCGCTCGCCTCCAGGGGCTCGACTTTATTCGGCGGGCAAGACAGCAGGGGGATGATCCGGCGGGTCAGACGCGCTCTCTGGCCACAGGGCCCGCCCCTCACTCAGCCCCCCATCAACGCCACCAACTGCTGGGCCAGCCGCTGGTCCGCCTCCCGCACCGCCAGCCGCTCCATCCCGGCCCGCAGGGCTGGCAACGGGTCGGCCTCGCCCGCGCAGCCGCGCAAGCGAGGGCCGAGCAGCCGCCAGACCGCCTGCTCCAGGGCGGGTTCCTCGGGCGCGTGCTGCCACACGATCACCGCCGCTCCCAACGCGGCGGCAGCGGCGGCATTGGCATCTTGATGACGATCGGCCGCCTGGGGAAAGGGGACCAGAATGGTTGGGGTTCCACACACCGCCAGCTCGCTCAGGCTCCCCGCTCCCGCTCGGCTGATGGCCAGGTCAACATGCTGCAGCAGCCCCGGGAGCTCCTCACTGAAGGGACGCTCCACCACTCCGGGCAACCGCAACCGCCCCGCCTCCAGATCCTGGCTCCCGGTGAGGTGCACCACCCGGCACCCCTCGGCCGCCAGGCGGGGAAGCAGGGGACGCACCATGCGGTTCAGTCGCAAGGCGCCCTGGCTGCCGCCCATCACCAGCACCAAAGGCCCATCCCCGCGCGGCACCCAGTCGGGCAGGGGGGCCGGCTCCAGGAAGGCGCGCCGCACGGGCGTGCCCGTCACCAGAGGACGACAAGCCGGCAGCCGCTCCGCCGCCTCCGGCAGACCCACAGCCACGCGCGTGCACCAGCGTCCCAGCAGGCGGGTCACCTTGCCGGGGATGGCATTGCTCTCGTGCAGGACCACGGGCACGCCGCACAAGCGGGCCGCGAGAATCGCCGGGGCGGCGATGTAGCCCCCCGTGCTGAACACAACATCAACCCCCTCGCGCTGAATCAGGCGCCGCGTCGGGACGGTGGCCGCCAGCAGGTGGAAGAGATTGATCACCTTCGCCAGCCCCTTTCCCTGCAGCCCCCCTGCCCGCACCGTGTGCAGGGGATAGGCGGCGGGGACCAAAGCATGCTCCAGCCGGTCGGGCACCCCCAGCCAGCGCACCCGCCAATCGGGCGGGAGGGCCTCCGCCACCGCCAGAGCGGGAAAGAGGTGGCCACCCGTGCCGCTGGCCGCGATCAAAAGGGTTGGCATGGTGGAAAGCGTGGCGCGGGCGGCGGACGGGCCTAACTTAAAAGTCAGGCGTTTTCGCTTCCCTCCAGGTTGCCTTCGCCTCTGCGCACCCCCCTTTCTCTTCCGCTCCCCAGCAATGCCCCAACAGCGCCGCCTCTCCTCTTTGCTCCTGGGCGCTCTCCTGCTGGTTACCGCCAATGGTCCCGCCCTCGCCGCCAATCCCACCCCCTCCCAGCTGGTCGCCCTGGAGACGGCCCTCAACAGCGTCGATGACAGCGCGCTTCAGGCCCTCCTCTCCAAGGGACCCGGCCTCAACCCCGAGGAGGTGCAACGCCGCCGCCAGCTTCTGCGGCAAAACTTTCCGAACGCCCGCTGGGCGGTGCAGAGCGGTCCCCCCCTGCGGGACGGCCAAGCAAGCGTCACCTTGAGAGTGAGCGGCACCCGTGAGCAGGGCGGAAGCATCTATCGCCTGGACGCCGAGCAGCGCCTCTCCCTGCAGACGGACGGCCAGCGCTTTGTCGGTCAGACCATCTGGAGCGAGCAATCGCTCCTGCGCAGCGGTGAAAACTCCCCTCCCGTGAGCCTCCTCATCCCCGATGCGGTGCTCACCGGCCAGCGTTACGACGTGGATGTGATCTTCGATGAGCCGCTGGATGGCGCCCTGGTGGCTGGAGGCATCCAGGCGATCACGGCGGAACAGGCGGAGGCCATGGAAAGCCCCCGCCTGGAATTGGCCGCCCTGGGCGGCGGCGGCCTGTTCAAGGTGGTGCAGGCGCCCCAGACGCCTGGCCACCAGACCTGGGCCGTGCTGCTCGTGCATCCGAAGGGCGTGGTGAGCGCCACCAAGCGCGTGCGGGTCGTCTCCGATCGTCCGGCCCTCGATCCCTGATCCCATGGTCAGGCCCCCTCGCGTCTGGGTGGTGGATGACGACCCGGAGGTGCGTGCTCTCCTCGCCACCTACCTGGGGGAGCAGGGCTACGCCGTGCGCACCCTCGCCGATGGCGCCCAACTCAAAGCCCGGCTTGAGGGTCAGCTCGGGGGCGAGCGGCCCGATCTCCTCGTGCTCGATTTGATGCTCCCCGGAGAGGATGGCCTCACCCTCTTGCGGCGGCTGCGCGATGGAGGCGACAGCCTTCCTGTGCTGATGCTCACCGCCCGAGCGGACGGCGTGGATCGCATCATCGGTTTGGAGCAGGGCGCGGACGACTACCTCGCCAAACCCTTCCTGCCCCGCGAGCTCACGGCCCGCATCGAAGCGATCCTCCGCCGCCGCCCGGCCATTCCCGGGGGCGCTCCCCAGCCGGAGGGCGAGCCCGTCCGTTTTGGCGACTGCACGGTGGATCTGGCCACCCGTGAACTGCTGGGTCCAGCGGGCCCCCTGCCGATCACCAGCGGCGAATTCGCCCTGCTGGCCGCCTTCGTGCGCCATCCCCATCGCCCCCTCTCCCGCGAACGGCTGATCGAGCTCGCCCGGGGCCCGAGCAGCGAAACGGAAAGCCGCAGCATGGATGTGCAAATCTCCCGGTTGCGCAAGCTGATCGAACCCGATCCCGGCCGCCCTCGCTACGTGCAAACCGTCTGGGGCTACGGCTATGTGTTTGTTCCGGATGGCCAGCCCCGTCAGCGCTAGGGAGCATCGGCGCCTGGAGCCCCTCCTGCGCCCCCTTGGCTATGGCGCCGCCGCCACGGGGTTCGCCGCGCTGGGACTGCTTCTTCTCCACGTGCTTCTCGCCCAGCGGCTGGAGGGGCAACAGCGGCGCCAGCTGGCCAACCAGGTGAGCGCCATGGTGCTGCTCGGCGAGGTGGCGATGGAGCGCTACAGCCCCGAGGATCTGGCCGAGCTGATGGGCACGGCGGTGGCAGCGGGTCCCCGGCCACCATGGGCTGTCACGGCGCAGCGACCCGCAGACGGCGCCCTCCGTCGCCAGGCGGAGGGATTGCGAACCGACCTCTGCCGCAAGCTCACCACCTGTCCGCAGGTGTGGCCCACGCAAAACGCTGCGGCGGGCGGTCCGGGTCGTGGGGCCTGGGTGCAGCTCAACACCTCTTTGGACACCACTTGGCTCTTTGCCCCCATTCCCGCGCTGCGCGGCTGGCCGCCGGATCCCCTGCTGCTCTCGTTTGCGGGCGCGTTCGGGGGGCTCGCCGCCCTGCTGCTCTTTTTGAGCGTGGAGGTGCAGCGCCCTCTGCGCCAGCTCGACGCCGCGCTGGAGGAGGTGGGGTTGGATCAGCGACCTCGACCTGTGCCCGAACGCGGCACCGCGGCGGTGCGCCACCTGACCGCTCACTTCAACATCACGTTGGAACGGCTGCGGCTGGCCAGCGAGGAGCGGACCACCATGCTCGCTGGCCTGGCCCACGACCTGCGCGCTCCCCTGACACGACTGCGCCTGCGACTGGCCCAAAGCACCCACTGGACCGCAGAGGAACGGGAGCGGGCGGAGCGAGATCTCACCGCGTTGGAGGGGATGACCGCGCAGTTTCTGCACTTCGCGGGCGCGGAGGAGCGGGAGCGTCCCCTCCAGCTGCCCCTGGAGGCCCTTGTGGCGGAAGCCGCCAACGCGGTGGACCGCATCGATCTGCATCTGGAGCCGATGGAGCGATGCGTGCGCCCGGTGGCCCTCACCCGTGCCATCGCCAACCTGCTGCGCAATGCCGAAGCCCATGGTCGGCCGCCGTTGCGGCTGTGGTTGCGCCCCCTGGCGGACGAGGGCTTCGCGATTCACGTGGGAGATGGGGGAGCGGGCCTGACGGCCGCGGAGTGGGAGCGGGCCAAGCAGCCCTTCCAGCGTCTGGATCCTGCCCGGGGGGGACTGGGCCACAGCGGACTGGGGCTGGCGATCGCCGAGCGGGTCGCTCGGGCCCACGGCGGCACCCTCTCCTGCCGCCAGGGCGCCGCCGCCGAGGGCGGAGGCTTTGTTGTGGTGCTCACCGGTCGCTCCCTGCCTGCGGACTGAGCGTCGGTCACAACCGGTCACATCTGCGCGACGCCCGGTCACAGCTCTGTGAGACGCGCTTCCCAGGATGGTTGTGTTCTTCACCGAGTCCGGCCTTGGCCCTCTCTCTTCCCTCCCTTGGGCAATGCTCCCTCTCCTTTGGCGCCCGTCGACGGTCGATGGCGACCCTTCCTGCCCTGGCCTTGGTCTTGAGCCTGGCCGGCACGGCATCCCTGGCGCAACCGGTCGGGGGGAGCAAGCCGCCGCGAGACGGCCTCACGCCAGAGCAGCGCCAGAAGATCTTCCCCGAGCAGCGGCGTCTCACCCTGCAAGATCACCGGGCGCGGATCGCCATCCTGCAACGCGGAGAGAGCTGCATCAACGGTGCCACCAGTCCCGATGCGCTGCGGGACTGCATGCGCGTCCAACGGGAGGCGATGTGGCAGCAGCGTCGTCAACACATGAGCGACATGCGAAACCTCTACGTGCGCAATGGCCTTCCCATGCCCCAATGGCGACGGCTGGAGAAGCCTCAGGGACCGCGGCCGGGTGGGCCTGGATCCGGAGCGGGCACCGAGATCTGAGACCCGCTGGCGGGATCGCCGGCCAGATTGGCCAACCGTTGCCGCAACAGCGCTTGGGCCGTCTCGGGCCAGAGGGCGGAGTAGCGATGGAGCTCCGCCACGCTGCGGTTGTGCTTCCGCAGGGCAGTGGTGTAAGACTCCACTGCGCCTCGCGCGTTGCCCAGCACCTGCAGAAGCGTGGTGGCATCGGCCTGGCCCGAGGCGTAGCTGCGCGTCGCTGCCGCGATCGAGGCACGGGCGCTCTCCAGCTGGGACAGGACCGTGTCCATGACAATCTGACTGTTGACATAGGCGGCATAACTCGACTCCACCTCCTCTGTCACGGTCAGTCGGTCCAAGGCGGCCTGCTGGAGGGCCTGCTCCCGCTGCTGGCGCTGGGCCGTGGCTTGGGCCGCCAGGATGCCCCCGTCAAACAGGGTCCACTGCACATTCATCCCCACCGTCGCCTCGGAATCGAGCCCGGAGCTGATGCTGTTGCCCTGGGTGGAGCCGCTTCCCTCCAGCGACAGGGTGGGGAGGTAACCCCTGCGGGTGGCCACGGCCCTCCAATCCAGGCTCCGGGCTGTGGCGAGGCTGCGCTGGATCTCCTCCCGCAACCGCAGGGCCTGTTCGATGGTGGCCTGCCGCGAGAGGGTCCACTGACCCTGAGGCGCCAGAGGCTCGCTGGGCATGACGAGTTGGCCGGGGGGGAGGCTGAGGGCTTGCGCCAACTTCGACGCCGCCCGGATCACTTGCTCATGGGTGTCAACCCGCAGGATCACCAAGGCCAACTGCTGGCTGGTGAGCTGATGGAGATCCGGCGTGGCGGCGCCCCCCCGCTCCCTGGACACCGCCAAACGCCGCCATTTCTCAAGAATGTTGCTCAGTTCGCGATACTCCACCTCCAAGGTCAGTTGAGCCTGAAGATCGACGTAGCGCTCCTGCAGGCTGAGCACCAGGGATCGCGCCTCCACATCAAAGAGAAAGCGATCAGCCTCCAGGCTGGCGGCGTTGGCCTTGGAGCGCGGCAGGCGGCTGGGATCAAAGAAGGTCCACTCCAATGTCAGCTGAGGGGAGCCCAGCGTGAGCGTGTCAGCTTGCTGTTGCTGCAGCCCCACCAACCCGGGATCATTGCTCCCCACGGTCAAGCTGGGGGCCCACTCCCTCCGGATCGCCACCCCCGACCAGCGGGTGGAAGCCATCAGCGCATGGGCCTTGGCCAAGCTGGGATTTTGGGCCAAGCCCATGGCCAAGGCCTCCTGCAAGGTGAGCCGCTGCGCGGTGCGTTCCAGGTGATCGCGATAAAGCCGCAGGCGGCCTTGCAGGGTCTGCAGGCTTTGCAGCGGGGCGGAAGGCTGCTGGCGCAGGACCGACGGCGGCTTCGCGGCGGCCACCCCAGCGGGCGACGCCTTGGCGGCTGCTCTAAAGGAGGGGGCGGGTTCAGCGACCAGGGTCGGGTGTGGCGGACCCGCCGCAGCGCTCAGGCCCCCCCAAAGAAGGAAAAGGGGGGATGCCAGAGCGCCGCCAAGGGCTCCGGTCAGCGATCTGCGCCTCTCGGCCACTGGGTGTCGGGGCCTCATGGCAGGGAGTAAATCAGACGTGAGGCCAAGCCGACAACGCAGGATCTGATTGGGCAAACAAGCAGGCCCGAGGCTGCTGCCCGGGCCCTGATCCTTGACTCAGGCCTCATCCAGAGCCGCCACCCCCGGCAGCACCTTGCCCTCCAGGAGCTCCAGGCTGGCGCCACCACCGGTGGAGATGTGGCTCATCTTCTCCGCCACGCCCACCTTTTCGACGGCGGCCACGGAATCACCGCCGCCGATGATGGTGATCGTGCCCTTGGCGCTCAGCTCGGCGAGGGTGTGGGCGATGGCGTTGGTGCCAGCAGCGAATTTGTCAAACTCGAACACGCCCATCGGGCCGTTCCAGATCACGGTTTGGCAGTCGGCCAAGGCGTCTTGGAACACCTTCACGGAATCGGGGCCGATGTCGAGGCCCATCCAGCCATCGGGGATGGCCTCGACCTTGGCGATCTGGCTGTTGGCGTCCTTGTCAAACTTGTCGGCCAACACCACATCGGTGGGCAGCAGGAATTGCACGCCCTTGGCGGCGGCCTTGGCCTCCAGCTCCTTGGCCAGTTCCAGCTTCTCCTCTTCCACCAGACTGTTGCCCACCGCGAGGCCCCGCGCTTTGTAGAAGGTGAAGATCATGCCGCCGCCAATCAAAATCTTGTCGCACTTCTCGATCAGGGCTTCGAGAACGCCGATCTTGCTGCTCACCTTGGAACCGCCCACGATCGCCGCCAGAGGACGCTTGGGGGTGTCGATGGCGCCCTGCAGGTAGGCCAGCTCCTTCTCCATCAGATGGCCCGCCACATTGGGGCTGAGGAACTTGGTCACCCCTTCGGTGGAGGCATGGGCCCGGTGGGCCGCGCCAAACGCATCGTTGACATACACCTCAGCCAGGGAAGCGAGCTTCTCGGCAAAGGCGGGATCGTTCTTCTCCTCTTCCGCGAAGAACCGCACGTTTTCCAGCAGCACCACGCCGCCGTCCTCCAGGGCAGCCACCTTGGCTTCCGCGTCTTCACCGACGCAGCTGTCGGTCTTGTCCACCGGAACACCGAGCAGATCGCTGAGGCGAGCGGCCACCTGGGTGAGGCGCATGCCCTCGTTGACCTGGCCCTTGGGTCGGCCGAAATGGGCCGCCAGGATCACCTTGGCGCCCAGATCCCGCAAGAAGCCGATCGTGGGCAGAGCGGCCCGGATGCGGGTGTCATCCGTGATGACGCCGGCCTCGTCCTGGGGGACGTTGAAGTCAACCCGCACCAACACGCGCTTGCCGCGCAGTTCTGCTTCGCCGAGGGAGGCTAGGGAGCGCTTTGGCATGGGGCGGGCGAGAGGAAGGCGGGGGGAGATTAACCCCTCAACGGTCCCTCCTCCCAGCTCTCCCCCTTTTTGACGCGTTCGCGCCGCCCGTGACGATCACGCCAGCGCGCACGGCTTGTCCCCGGCCGCGCCGCCAACTGCAGCGTTTCGGCTCTCCGCCCGAGCAGTCGTCACAAGCGGCGCTAGACAGGAGGGGCCGTTCTGCGGACCATGTTCGACACCGTTCTGTTCCCCATCGACAACAGCCGCCAAACGCTGGAGATGGCTGGCAAGGTCATCCAGTTGGCCCAGCAGCACGGCAGCCGCGTGGTGCTTCTCGCCGTGTTGGAGGACGACGAGGGCACGATGCACGAGCCCGCCGCCGTCACCCAGCTGCTGGAGCGGGCCCGGTCCAGCTTCGAGGAGGCGGGCCTGGCCTGCGATGTGTTTGAGCGCGCCGGCAAGCCGGCCTTCGTCATCGGCGACGTGGCGGAGGAGGTGAACGCCGATCTGATCATCATGGGCACCCGGGGGCTCACCCTGGAGGACGACCAGCACAGCACCGCCGCCCGGGTGATCCAGCTGGCGCCCTGCCCGGTGATGGTGGTGCCCTGATGGTCGCTCCCCCCGCCGCCGGGCGGGCCCCCTCCGGGGCTGGGCCTCAGCAGCCCCTGATCCAGTGGTATCCAGGCCACATCGCCAAGGCGGAGCAGGCCCTCAACGCCAATCTCGACAAGGTGGATCTGGTGCTGGAGGTGCGGGACGCCCGCATCCCCCTGGCCACGGGCCATGCCCGCCTGGCCCGCTGGATCCGTGACAAGCCCCACCTGCTTGTGCTCAACCGCATCGACATGGTGCCTGGGGCGGCGCGACAGGCCTGGGACAGCTGGTTCCGGCAGCGGCAGCGGCTCCCGCTTTGGTGTGACGCGAAGGCGGGAACGGGGGTGAAAGCGCTGCGGGAGGCGGCGATCCAGGCCGGCGAGGCCCTCAACGCCCGGCGGCGCGACCGGGGCATGCGGCCGCGGCCGGTGCGGGCCTTGGTGCTGGGGTTTCCCAACGTGGGCAAATCCGCCCTGATCAATCGGCTCGCTGGCCGCCGGGTGGTGGAGAGCGCCCGCCGACCGGGCGTCACCCGCGCCCTGAGGTGGGTGCGCTTGGGCCAGGCCCTCGATCTGCTCGATGCGCCTGGCGTGCTGCCTCCCCTGTTGGAGGATCAGGAGGCGGCCGTGCTCCTGGCGATCTGCGATGACATCGGCCAGGCGGCCTACGACCCGGAGCTGGTCGCCCTGGCCTTCCTGCGTCGCCTGGGGGCGCTCGCGGTCGATCCCCTCTCCGGCGTGGCTCTGGGAGCGCTGGAGGCGCGGTATGGCATCGCCTTGGCTCCCGCCGGCTCCGGGGAGGAGAGAGCGGAGAGCGGCGAAGCGGTCTGCGAACGCTGGCTGGCCCTTGCGGCTGAACGGCACACCAGCGGCGATGGGCTGCGCATGGCCACCCGCCTGCTGGATGACTTTCGCTGCGGACGGCTGGGATCCTTCGCCCTGGAGCTGCCGGTTTGAATGACGGACCGTTCCGCGAGCAGCGCCTCCATGGCGGGGTTTGGCGTGGGAGACGGAGAGCTCCTCACCCTCATCTATCCCCGCCCCCTGCCGATGCGGCTCGACCGCTGGCTGGTGACGCAGCGCCCGGAACAGAGCCGCGCCCGCATTCAGAAATTCATCGATGCCGGCTATGTGCGCGTGAACGGCGTCACGGGGCGGGCCAAGACGCCTCTCCGTCCGGGGGCGGTGGTGGAGCTGTGGATGCCGCCGCCCGAACCCCTGCCCTATCTGGTGGCCCAGGAGATCCCTCTGGAGGTGCTCTTTGAGGACGCGCACCTGATCGTGATCAACAAGCCGGCGGGGTTGACGGTGCATCCCGCCCCCGGCAACAAGGACGGCACGTTGGTGAACGCCCTGCTGCACCACTGCCCCGACCTGCCCGGCATCGGCGGCGAGCTGCGCCCCGGCATCGTGCATCGCCTCGACAAGGACACCACCGGTTGCATCGTCATCGCCAAGAGCCAGGAGGCCCTGGTGCGCCTGCAGGGGCAGATTCAGAAGCGCATCGCCAGCCGGGAGTATCTGGGGGTGGTGCATGGCCAACCGGCGGCGGACGCCGGCACGATCGTTGGCGCCATCGGCCGCCATCCGGTGGATCGCAAGAAATACGCCGTGGTGAGCGATGAGCTGGGCCGCCACGCCTGCACCCACTGGCAGGTGTGTGAGCGCCTGGGCGACTACGCCCTGCTGCGCTTCAAGCTCGACACGGGCCGCACCCACCAGATCCGCGTGCACTGCGCCCACATCCAGCACCCGATCGTCGGCGATCCCCTGTATTCCCGCGCCCGCCGCCTGCCCATCGACCTCCCCGGCCAGGCCCTGCATGCCGCCGCCCTCGGCCTCAACCACCCGATCAGCGGGGAGCGGTTGTTGTTTGAGGCGCCCTTGCCGGAGACGATGGAGCGGTTGCTGGCGGTGTTGCGAAAGCGGGTGGGGTGAGGGGGCGTCTTCCTCCCAACCCTGAGAATGGAAGGCCAGCCATCCCCTCGCCGATGATCCGCTCCCGTGCCGCTGTGGCCTGGGCTCCTGGCCAACCTCTGGAGGTGACGGAGATTGACGTCGCCCCACCCCGGGCGGGTGAAGTGCTGGTGCGGATCGTGGCCACAGGGGTGTGTCACACCGATGCCTTCACCCTCTCCGGCGCGGATCCCGAGGGGCTCTTCCCGGCGATCCTTGGCCATGAGGGCGGGGGCGTGGTGGAGGCCGTCGGGGAGGGCGTGACCTCCGTGGCGGTGGGGGATCACGTGATTCCCCTCTATACGCCCGAATGTCGCGTGTGCCGGTTCTGCCGCTCCGGCAAGACCAACCTTTGCCAGGCGATCCGCGCCACCCAAGGGAAGGGGGTGATGCCCGATGGCACCAGCCGCTTCTCCCGCGACGGCCAGCGAATTCACCACTACATGGGCACCTCCACCTTCTCGGAGCTCACCGTGCTGCCCGAGATCGCTGTGGCGAAGATCCAGCCCGAAGCGCCCCTGGAGAAGGTGTGCTTGCTCGGCTGTGGCGTCACCACCGGCATCGGCGCCGTTCGCAACACCGCCAAGGTGGAACCCGGCAGCACTGTGGCTGTGTTCGGCCTTGGCGGCATCGGCCTGGCCGTCGTGATCGGCGCGGTGATGGCCAAGGCCTCCCGCATCATCGCCATTGATCTCAACCCCGAGAAGTTCACCATCGCCCGCCAACTCGGCGCCACCGATTGCATCAATCCCCGCGACCATTCGGCGCCGATTCAACAGGTGATCATCGATCTCACAGACGGCGGGGTGGATTACTCCTTTGAGTGCATCGGCAACGTGGAGGTGATGCGCGCCGCCCTGGAGAGTTGCCACAAGGGCTGGGGAGAGAGCACGATCATCGGCGTGGCGGGCGCGGGACAGGAGATCAGCACCCGCCCCTTTCAATTGGTCACGGGTCGGGTCTGGCGCGGCACCGCCTTTGGCGGCGTGCGGGGCCGCAGCGAGCTTCCCGCCTTTGTATCCCAAGCGATGGCGGGGGAGATTCCGTTGGATGTTTTCATCACCCACACCATGGGGCTAGGAGAGATCAACGATGCCTTCGCCTTGATGGAGGCCGGACAAAGCATTCGCTCGGTTGTGGTCTTCTGAAGCCGACCTCTGGGGTCTTCTGAGGCGTCCGCCCGCTCAACTGCGGGCCACCACCGCGCTGGCCACCCGCAGGGCATTGGCGATCACCGTCAGGGCAGGCCCCACCGCCGGGCAGCCGGGGAAGACGCTGGCGTCGGCGATCCAGAGATTGTCGATGCCATGGCAGCGGCCCTGCGCATCCACCACGGACAAGGCCGGATCGCTCCCCATGCGGCAGGTGCCGCAAGCGTGGCCCATCACGGCCAGCGGGGCTTCCCCGCGGGGATAGACCACCGTGCGGCGCACCTCCGGAGTCAAGGGGTCGTCATCCACCTTCTGGATCTCGCCGAGCCAGCGGTAGACGAGGCGATCGTGGGCCTCGCGGCAATTGGGCAGGTAGTCCACATGCACCTGCTCGCCCCGCAGGCTCACCCGGTTGGCGGGATCCGGCAACACGGGCGTCATCGCCCACCAGGTGAAGGAACGATCCGCCAGCCATTCCAACGCCCCGTCCGGCAACAACCGCGCCACCAGCGACAACACCGGCGGCGAGGCGGCAAAGAGAGAATCCCGCAGCACGCCGCCGCCGGCCTGCACCGTTCCCAGCGTGTAACGCACGTTGCGATCGCCCGTCAAGAAGTCTGTGATGCCCCAGCTGCGGAGATAGCGGCCGTCGTTGGGGTGGCTGGCCCGCTGCAGAATCACGCTCAACTGCGGTTGCATCAGGTTGCGGCCCACTTGATCCGAGCCATTCGCCAGGCCGTTCGGATGGGCCGCGCTGCGGGAGCGCAGCAGGATCACAGCACTGTTCACCGCCCCGGCAGCCAGCACCACCTGCCGACCGCGAAACAACCAGCGCTGCCCCCTGATCTCCGCCTCCACCCCCTCCACGCGCCGTCCATCCGGCGCCACGGCAACCGTGCGCGCCCGCGCGCCGCTCACCAGCCGCAACAGGCCGCTCTTGAGGGCAGGCGCCAGCGCGCATGCTTCAGCGTCGCCCCCCTGCCCAGCCTCGACGTCCAGCGCGCTCTGGGGCAGGGGATAGGGATGGAGCCCCTGCCGCGCCAATCCCTCCGCCAACGCCTCAAGGAAGGGCGCCATCGGCCGGGGAGCGAAGGGAAAGGGTTCGTCGCGGGGGGGCTCGGTGGGATCCACCCCCGCGCGGCCGTGCACCTGAAACAACCGCTCCGCCTGGTCATACCAAGGCGCGAGATCGCGATAGCGAAGCGGCCAATCCGGGCTCCTTCCCTCCTGCATCGGCAGACCCTCGAATTCCGCCTCCCGCATGCGCTCCAGCACTCCGCCCCAGATCTTGGTGTTGCCGCCCGGGGCATAGACCACCTGAGGGCGGAACGGATCGCCATCGGGACCAAACCAGCTCTCTGGAGCCCGCAGGCCTTGTCCGCGAAAGAGGGGGATGCCCGCCACGTTGCGCTCCTCCTCCGCCAGGGGATCCCCCCGCTCCAGCAGCACCACCTGGCGACCGGCCTCCACCAGGGCGCTGGCCACTGCGGCGCCGGCCGCGCCTGCGCCGATGACGATCACATCGGCGATCTGATCATCAACGATCAGTCCGACCTCCGCAGCCACGTCGGAGCTTGGGGCCAGGGCGTCAGTCATCAGCGCTGCCAGACATAAAGGAGAAGAAAGAGCACCACCCAGATCACATCCACGAAGTGCCAAAACAGCGAGACCGACGTCACGCCAGCGTCGCCGCCGTCATAGTTGCCAGGTTGGAAGGAGCGAAAGAGCATCAGAGCCATCAGCAGCAGGCCCGTGATCACGTGCAGGCCATGGAAGCCGGTGAGCAGGTAGAACGTGGCGCCGAACACGCCGCTTCCCAACCCGAACGCCAAGTGGCTCCATTCCTGCGCTTGGCCGACGACGAACCAGGTGCCCATGGCCATCGTCAACAGCCAAACCGCCCGAAAGGCCCAGAGCTGCCCTCGCCGCAAGCGCGTTTCCGCAAACCAGGCGACAAAACTGCTGCTCACGAGCACGATCGTGTTGATCAGCGGCTCCCGTACCTCCAATCCGGCCACCCCATCGGGCCGCCAGATCGGAGAAGACAGCTTCAACACCGCATAGCCGGCGAAGAAGGCGAGAAAGATCACGCTCTCGGACAGCAGAAAGATCACCATGCCGGTGAGGTTGTGGCCGCCATGGGGAGCGTGGCCGTGGGAGGGAACAGAGGTGGTGGCGCTCATGGTTCAAGCCTCCAGGCCATTGGCACGGGCGACATAGCGCTCCTCCTCCGCCACCAGCGGCCGGTTGAGGCCATAGCCATAGGGACCGCTGAGCACGGTGGGCACATCCTCCTCAAAGTTCTCAACCGGGGGGGGAGACGGCAGCAACCACTCCAAGCCGATGGCCTGCCATGGATTGGCGGAAGCCCGCTCGCCTCGGGCCCAGGAGCTCACCAGGTTGAGCAGGAAGGGGATCATGGCCACCCCCAGCAAGAAGGCGCCCAGACTGGCCAGCACATTGGCCAGGGCAAACTCCGGGTCATAGGAGGCCACCCGGCGTGGCATGCCCATCAGGCCTGCCCAGTGCATGGGCAAAAAGTTGAGGGTGCTGCCCACAAACGTGAGTGCGAAATGCACTTTGCCCAAGCCTTCGTACATGAGGCGACCGGTGAATTTGGGGAACCAGTGATAGATCGCCGCAAACACGCCAAAGGTCAGGGTATTGAAAATCACATAATGGAAATGCCCAACCACAAAATACGTATTGCCCACGTGGATGTCCACTGGCACCGTGGCAAGCATCACGCCGGTGATCCCGGCAAAGATGAAATTGATCAGACCACCGAGACAAAACAGCATCGCCGTGGTCAAACGCAGGCGGCCTCGCCACAGCGTTGCGATCCAAGCAAACACCTTGATCCCTGTCGGCACGGCAATGAGCATGGTGGTCGCCATGAACAGATTGCGCATCCACTGGGGCGTGCCGCTGTAAAACATGTGGTGCACCCACACAATCAGGCTCAAGGCGGTGATGCCAAAGGAGGCCACGGCAACAAATTCATAGCCAAACAACGGTTTGCGCGCATACACAGGAAAAAGTTCCGAAAAGATGCCAAACACAGGAAGCGCCATCACATACACCGCAGGATGGGAATAAAACCAGAAAAAGTGCTGATACAACATCGGATCACCACCTCCCTCCGGACGGTAGAAGCTGGTGCCAAAACTCAGGTCAAACAGCAACATCACGGCGCCACCGGTCAACACCGGCAGCCCCACCAACTGGATCACCTGAGCGGCCATGGCGGTCCAGCAAAAAATGGGCATGCGAAACCATCCCATTCCCGGCGCCCGCATCCGCAAGATCGTGGTGACAAAATTCACCGCCCCGAGAATCGACGACACGCCCGACAAAGCCACGGCCAGGATCCAAAGAAACTGGCCGTTGAAGAACAGGCCAAGCGGATTCTGAGTGCTGAGGGGCGGATAGGCCCACCACCCTGAAGTGGAAGGTCCACCTGGCACGAAAAAACTTGCCATCAGAATCGTGCCGAACACGGGAAACAGCCAAAACGCCAAAGCATTGAGACGCGGGAAGGCCATATCCGGCGCACCGATCATCGGGGGGATGAGCAGATTATTCAAGCCGTTGAGAATAGGAAAGAGGAACAGGAACAGCATGACCGTTCCATGCATGGTGTACAGACCGTTATAGACACTTGGATCCACCAGATCGGCTGGTGGTGTGATCAACTCTCCACGCATGATCATCGCCAGCAATCCCCCCACCAGGAAATAGATGAGAGCAAGACCGATGTATTGGATGCCAATCACTTTGGCGTCCGTGTTGAAGGTGAAGAAGCGCTTCCAGTTGTCCGGTGCCCCCGGCACCGGATGGGGAGCCCGCAGCACCCGAGGATCAAAGCTGGCCGACGTGGAGGACATGGCGAAGGGGGGTGATGGAGCGGGGGATATGGGCGGGGTCAGGCCTCATGGGAAGCCTGAGGATCCAGGCCCGCGTTCACAAGAGGCGGTGCTGCCGGAGGCACCGTTGCCCAGCCCTGATCTCCCTGTTGCAAGCGGCGTTGATGAAGCGCCAGGGCCGGATTCCAGCTGGGCCGCAAGGGCTCGCGGGCCGCTTGTCGCAGCCAGGCCTGGAAGACATCCGGCGCCTCCACGACCACGTTGGTCTGGTTGCTGGCGAAATACGCACCGCTGAACAAGGAATCTCTCAGGCGATAGCGCCCCTCCCGGGTGGGGGTCAGGCGATAGGCGATCACACTGCCCGGAATCAGATCCTGCTTGAGGCGAAAGGCGGGCACGTAGAAGCCATGCAGCACATCCAGCGACACCAGCTCCAGTTGCACCGTGCGATCCACAGGCAGATGCAGCTCAGCGCTGCGCACCCCCTCGGGGTAGACGAATTCCCATGACCATTGCCGGGCGATCACCTGCACGGGTCCGTAGGGGGCCTCCGCCGCGCCGCCCTCGGCTGTGGCTGTGGCTGTGGCTGAGGTTGAGGCTGTGGCTGTGGCTGTGGCGGAGAAGGCCATCGCCTCCGCGCCCCCGCCGACCCGTTGCTTGCCTCCAAGGCTCGCCAGGGTGGTGTTCACGCCGATGGCCTTCCAGGTCAGCAGCGCCACGATCAGCAAGGGAATCAGCGTCCAGGTGATCTCAACCTTCAGATTGCCCTCGATGGGGTCTCCGTTCACCAGGTCATATTTCGGTGCGCGGCGAAAGAGCATGGTGATGAGGATGGGAGCCAGGCAACCCACAAACAGAAAGGTGCCGATTCCTGTCTCCAGGGCAAAAAGAGCATCGACGTGGGGAGCGGCCGACGAGGCCTGAACCGGCAACCAGTGGGGCACTTGATCCACCACCCAGCGGGTGATGACCCCATCCACAAGGAGACCGAGAACAATCAGCAGAGCGGTTGTCATGGCAGAGCCTCCAGCAGGTTGGCCCCCCGGGCCAGCAATTGATCAGCGCTGATGTGCACCCCGAACTCCGCCGCCAATTCCGCTCCCAGGGTGCCGTGAAGACCCAATACGGGAAACAGGGCCAGTCCCACCAGCACGTAAAGCCATTGCACCTGGCGTCCCATGTCACGCCGCCAGCGGAAGCGCTGAAATCCTCTCCAAACGGTCATCAGCACAATCACCAACAACAAGGCCACACCTCCCACCCCGTGCCAGATCAAGGTGGCGGCGCTGCCCAGCCCCAGGTCGCTGGTGACCCCTGGCAACGGATCGGCGAGCAACATCTCGAAAAAACCCGCCGCCACCGTGAGAAAACTCACCACCGCGCAGGCGAGAAGGTTGTACCAGCCCACGTCATGCAACCCCGCGCGGGTGACGGGCAGCGCGAGAAGTCGAAAGACCCGCCGCTCCAGCGGATAAAACGCGGCCACCAGATCGAAAGTGATGGCGATCACGAACAAGCCGATCGTGAAATGCACCAGCGTGGGATGGATCGGAACGGCATAGGGCAGATCGTTGACACCCAGACGGGGCGCCAATTGCTCGATGAGCGGATTGGTCTGCGCCCGAGCAGAAAGGGCTTCCATCACACCAGTCCCGCGCGAGCGGCCTCCACAACAGGAACAGTGTGCAGGCCATAGACCCAAACGAGCTGGTTGCCCAGGCTCACCTGCACGGTCACCAAGAGCACCAACAGGCCACCGGCCGCCAGATAAGGCAGCGGCAGACGCCGTGGATCTCGCCCGCGCACCACGTAGCGCCAACCGCTCAGCACCGCCAGCACCCCCGCCAAGGACCAGCCCAGCGTGCTGTGCCAGTTCAAAAGATCAGCAGACCGCCCGTAAGGCTGGGCCAGACCCGCCTCCACTTGGCCAAAGATGATCGCCACAAAGATCGCCACGGTGGCGAAGAGCAGATTCCAAAAACTCACCTCAAACAGGTGAGGTTTGCGCAGCCACACCCCAGCCAGGTCGAACACCACGCTGATCACGGCCATGGCAATCACGAAATGGACGACGATGGGATGAATCGTGTCCATCCAGGGAAGGTTGTGCGCATTCAGCGGTGGCAACCACGCCTGCATCGCTTTGGAACCGATGTCATCTGCAAACTGGCATGGCCACCGCCGCGAGACAAGGTGTCATGAAGTTATGAAACGCTCTGTCTCCAAACCGTCAAGGCTCAGGCAACCGGGGCTCCTTCCAGAGGGCGGCGCGGCGGTTGATCAACACCACCGAAACCAAAGCGAGGAAGGCTCCCAACCACTGCAGCGGTCGCAGTCGCTCGTGCAGGAGGACGATGCCGAAGAGCAACGCGAACACGGGGGTGAGGAAGGTCAACGCCGTGAATCCCGTCAGATCCCCCTGGCTGGCAAAGACAAAAAACAACCCGTAGGCCAAGGCGCTTCCCACCAGAGAGGCGTAGGCCATCCAGCCCCATTGGCTCAGGGTCCAGTGAGGGAGCAGCATGGCCCCCTGGCTCCAACGGGCCGCCAAGCTGGCCACGAGCAGCGGCGCTGCGCCGATCAGCATGTGCCAGCCCGTCACGGCCACCGGGTCGCTCTGCCGAGTGGCGAAGCGGCAGAGCACCGTGCCAACGGCCATGGCCGCCGCCGCCGCCAGCATCCACAACTCGCCGTGGCTCCAGGGCTGCACTCCGATCACCGCAGGCCCCTCCAGCCACCAGTGTCGCAAGAGGTCCCCCGGCAGGCCAAGGCAAACGATGCCCGCCAGCCCAAGCAACAGCCCCAGCCAGCCCACCGGGTTGATCGCCTCGTTGAAGAGCACCCGCGCCAGCAGGGCCACCAGCAAAGGCTGGGAATCGATCAACACAGAGCCGAGTCCGGCGCCTGTCTGGCCCAGGCCCCGAGCCAAACATCCTTGAAACAGCGTGCCATCCACCAGGGCAAAGAGCAACAGCCAGATCCGATCTGGCCCGGCCACCCCCAAGGGGCGCCCGAGCCAGGAGGCGGCGAGCAGCAGCACGACCCCGGCCGGCAGAAGGCGCAGAGAGGCGAGCATGGCCGGTGAGGCCCCCTCCAACAGGGGAGCCATCGCCGCCATTGCCGTGCCCCACAGCGCGAAGGGAAGAAGCATCAACGACCAGCGCAGGCCGGCTGGCAGCTTGGGCGGGGGCAGGGCCATCCGGGTGTCCCGCCGGGCGGGGATTCCCTTCTTTTTAGGATCCTGCGGTTGCCGAACGTGAAGATGCCCTGGCCCTGGCGCCGCAAGACCCGTCGTACCTTGGCGCGCATCGCCATCGAAGGGCCCATTCTCAGCAGCACCCGCGAACGCGTGCTCAAGGCCCTGCGCCAGGTGGAGGAACGGGAGTGTCCGGCCCTGCTGCTTCGGATCGACAGCCCGGGAGGCACCGTGGGCGACAGCCAGGAGATCCACGCTGCTCTCAAGCGCCTGCGGGAAAAGGGGTGCCGGGTGGTGGCCAGCTTCGGCAACATCTCCGCCTCGGGCGGGGTCTATGTGGCCATGGGGGCGGAACGGATCGTGGCCAATCCCGGAACGATCACCGGCTCCATCGGCGTGATCCTGCGGGGCAACGATTTGTCCCGCCTCCTCGAGCGCCTGGGGGTGCGTTTTGAGATCGTCAAGAGCGGTCTCTACAAAGACATCCTCTCGCCGGATCGGGCTCTGACGGAGGGAGAGCGCTCTCTGCTCCAGGAGCTCATCGACTCCAGCTACAGCCAGTTCGTGGCGGCGGTTGCCGCAGGCCGCGGGCTGACGGAGGAGCGGGTGCGAGAGTTTGCGGATGGCCGCGTGTTCTCAGGCGCCCAAGCCCAGACCTTGGGGCTGGTGGATGCCCTGGGTGACGAAGAGGCGGCCCGGCGTTTGGCCGTCGAGCTGGCGGGTCTCGACCCTCAGCACACCAAGACCATCACGTTTGGCCGACAACCCAAGCGGTTTGCCGGCTTGATCCCGGGCCGCTCCCTGCTGCGCGGGCTGGTGGATCTCCTCACCATGGAAGTGGGTCTGGGCGGACAACCGCTCTGGCTCCATCGCCCCTGATCTCCGGCATTGAGCAATGGCCACCCCAGCCCTTGAATTGCGGGCCCTGCGCGGGGCCACCACGGCCGCGGCCAACACCCTGGACGCCATGGAGGAAGCCGTGAGCGAGCTCATGGAAGCCTTGGTGCGGGCCAACAACCTGGACGGGTCGCGCCTGTTGTCTGTGACGTTTTCCGTCACCGCCGATCTCGATGCCTGCTTCCCGGCGGCCATCGCCCGGCGGCGGCTCGGGTGGAGTGATGTGGCCCTGCTGGATTGTCAGCAGATGGCGGTGGCTGGCGATCTGCCGCGCTGCATCCGTCTGCTGGCGCATGCCTGGATGGAGGTCGGCACCCTCTCGGTGCATCCCTATCTGCGAGAAGCCTCCCGCCTGCGCCCCGATCGGACCACCCACCCCGCGGCCACCTCCCCCGCCGACCACTGAGGCTCAGCTGTCAACAGCGCCCTCATGAGAATTTCCCCATGGGTCTTCCATGCCCTTTGCTGAACCTCCCAACGTGCCTCTTCCCGCCTCTTCTCGTCGCTTGACGCCCTGTGGCAGATCCTCAGCCCGACCGGGTTTGGTCGCTGGGCTGGCCATCACCCTGGCCGCGTCGGGCGTCCTCCTCGCCCCGTCCGATCTCGCGCGAGCCCAAGGCACTCCGGGCTTGATGGAGTTCCGTTGGGATAACACCAAGGACTATCGCAAGCTTTATTTCTTTCAAACCGACACCACACGTCTCAAGCGTTCGGACTACTACTTGATGTTGCGTCCAAAGGATCGGAAAACAGCCATCCTCAAGCTCACCATCTCCATGCCGAAAAGCTTCGAGACCAAGATCGATCCGAAGCAGGTGAAACTCTGTCGCATGAGCGAGGGGGGAATGTTACGGCGAACCCGATGCACCCAGCAGATTCCGGCCACTGTGGAGGTCAATCAAAAAGCCGGGACCATCGAGGTTTTTCCTGAAACGCCGATCTCAGACAAATACACAGTGGGTGTGTTCATGCGGATTTTCAATCCCTTCAATGTCGGCATGTACCAGTTCAATGCCCTGGCTCAGGCCCCTGGCGACATTCCCATCTCGAGCTATCTCGGCAGCTGGTTGATCCAGATCGACGGCAATGCGTCCAACTGATGGGCGGCATCACCCCTTGCTGGTAGGCTGATCTGCTGAGAACGATTTGTCATGACCAGGCGCACACTGGAAGGAACCAGCCGCAAGAGGAAGCGCGTTTCCGGATTTCGGGTGCGCATGCGCAGCCACACGGGTCGTCGCGTGATTCGCTCACGCCGGCGCCGCGGCCGGGCTCGCCTCGCCGTCTGACGCCTTCCCCCCTCACTCGTGGCCCTGCCCCAGAAGCATCGTCTGCGGGGCGTGAAGGTCTTCGACCGGCTCTATCGCCAAGGTCGGCGTTTTCACGGCACCTGGCTCACCTTGCGCGTTCTTCCCGCAGTCGCCGCCCTTCTTCCGAAGCGGGATTCCCCCCATCTCGCCAGTCCTTGGCGGTGTGCTGTCGTCGTCAGTTCCAAAGTGAGCAAAAGGGCCGTGCGGCGCAATCGTCTGCGCCGCCTGCTGCTCCAGCAGATTCTTCACCATCCCCCCAGCTCCCCGAGCCCGATCTGGCTTGTTTTCAGTCTCAAGCCCGGCAGCAACGACGCGGAGGAGGCCCTCTTGCTGGGAGAATGTCTGGAGTTGTTGCGAAAGGCGGAGTTGCGCTGATGAGCACGCAAGAGGCCCCCGTGGCGGCTGGAGCCAGCAGTAATGAGAGCGTGTTCTACGCGGGAGGGCCCGCCCGCGGTGATCTCCTCCTCAACCTGCTGTTCGGCCTCACCCTGATTGGCATCCCCTTTGCCGTCGCGGCGGTGGTGCGCGCCCTCTGGCTGCGCTACCGCGTCACCAGCCGCCGCATCGAGGTCAATGGCGGCTGGATGGGCCGCGAGCGGACGCAGGTCGTCTACAGCCAGATTCGTGAGGTCCGTTCGGCGCCAAGGGGTCTCGGGGCATGGGGCGACATGGTGCTTGTGCTCTCGGACGGCTCGAAGCTGGAGATGCGCTCCGTTCCGCGCTTCCGGGAGCTGGAGGCCTACATCGAGGAGCGGCGACGGGCCGCTCCCAAAGCCGCCAAGCCCGCCAAGCCCGCCAAAGCCGCCAAAGCATCCACCGGTTTTGCCCCACCCGACGTCGCCGCCTCTTGATGGGGTCACCCCCCCAGCCATTGGCCACCGCCATCAGGCACACTGACCCTCGGATCTTCCCCCCAGTCGCCCTGCTGTGATCGGCTACATCTCCGACAATCTGCTGCTGCCCATCCTGGATTTCTTCTACGGGTTGGTGCCCAGCTATGGACTGGCGATCATTGCCCTCACGGTGGTGATTCGCCTTGCCCTCTTCCCCCTCAGTGCCGGATCCATCCGCAGCGCGCGGCGCATGCGGATCGCCCAGCCGGTGATGCAGCAACGCCAGGCGGAGATCAAGAGCCGCCACGCCAACAATCCTCAAAAGCAGCAGGAGGAGTTGGGAAAGCTGATGCAGGAGTTCGGCAGCCCGCTGGCGGGCTGCTTGCCCCTGCTCGTGCAGATGCCCATCCTGTTCGCCTTGTTTGCCACCTTGCGTGGCTCACCCTTCGCCGACGTCCCCTACACCTTCAATCTGAAGGTGTTGCCGAGTGAACAGATGGCAGGGGTCGAAAGCAAACCGTTCAACACGCCCAGCCACTCGATTTTCGTCACCACCACCCAGCATGTCCCCGTGATTGGCACCTTGGAGAAGGGCAGCAAGCTCGGGGTGGGGGACACTGCGACAGTGTCGCTGCACGCCAAGGATGGCGCCAGCTTCTCCTCCCTTCTCGACGGTGTCGACAATGGCGAGGCCTTCCGGCCCGCCTGGAGCGTCACCAAGGGAGAGGGAGTCGTCACCGTGAGTGACGACGGCACGATTCATGCCGTGAGTCCCGGAGATGCCGTGGTGGAGGCCAAGATTCCCGGCCTGGCCGCCCGCAGTGGGTTTCTTTTCATCAAGGCCCTTGGCCAGGTCGGCTTCATCACCGATGGGTCCATCAACTGGGATGTGGCGATTCTTGTGGCCGCGTTCGGCGCCACCCTCTTCATCAGCCAGATCCTTTCGGGCATGGGCATGCCCGCCAATCCTCAGCAGGCCACGGCCAACAAGATCACGCCCGTGATGATCACAGCGATGTTTCTTTTCTTCCCCCTGCCTGCCGGGGTGCTGCTTTACATGGTGGTGGCCAACATCTTCCAGGGCGTGCAGACCTTCCTGCTCAGCCGGGAATCCCTTCCCGACAACCTGCAGAAGATCCTCGACCAGCAGCTGGCCAATCAGCCCACAACCGCTGCGGCCACCGCTGGGGCGACGGGTCGGCTTCCCTTTGAGCCCAACTCGAAGAAGTGAGCTCCACCCCCCTGAAGCCGATGGCCATCCCCGAGCTGCGAGCGCTGGCGGAAGGGAAGCGCTGGCTGGTCGATCAACCGATCGCCGAGCTGGCCACCCTCACCCCGGTGCGTGGCGAGATGGCGGCTGTGCACCAGGGCTCCGCCCTGGAGGTTTCAGCGGCGGTGGAGACCATCCTCACCCTCTCCTGCGCGCGGTGCCTGCAACAGTTCAATCAGGCTTTGCGGGTCGATGTGCGCGAGCTGATCGAGTTTCGTGACGCCCCCTCTCCCGGCGCTGGCCAGGCCAGCGCGCTGGGCGACGATCTGGAGGACCGCCTGGATCCCCAGGGTCGCTTTGATCCCGAGCGCTGGCTCTTCGAACAGTTGAGCTTGCGCCTGCCCATGGTCAACCGCTGCGGGGACGACTGCCCTGGTCCACCAGGCTGGACCAGCGCTCCCCGCCCGGCCGATCCGCGCTGGGCGGCGCTGCAGGCCCTTCGCCCGGCGATGTCCGCCGCCGACCAGGCTCCCGCCTCCTCCCCATTGTCCTGAGCCCGGGCGATGCCTCCTCCCTCCCTGCCGGAGCAACTGGATCTCATGATCCGCTCCCGCACCCCCATCCTCTGGATCCGAACGCTGGAGGAGGATCGGGTGTTGAGCCTTCTTCAGCAAGTGGCGCGCGCCCTGGAAGGCCGAGCCCTCTGGAGCTGGGATTTCATCAGCGGACTTCAAGGTGCTGGCAGCCGAGAGGGGGAAACCGCCCGCAATCCCTTGGGGGCGCTGGAGGTGATGGCCGGCCTGCCACCGGAGCCGGGGGTGATTCTGCTCCTGAAGGATTTCCATCGCTTCAGCGACGACCCGGGGGTCTGCCGCCGTCTGCGCAATCTCGCCAGTCGCCTGCGGGAGGGATCCCACACCTTGGTCATCAGCGCGCCCCGCTGGGAGATTCCCGCGGAATTGCAAGACAGCATCACCCTCCTCGACCTCCCCCTGCCGGACGCCGCCTCCATCGAGAGGCTTCTGGCCTCCATTGCCAGCGCCAGTGGACATCCATTGCCGACGGAGGTGCTCAGCGCGCTCACTGCGGCCTGCCATGGGTTGAGCGAGCAGCGGGTGCGCCAGCTGGCGGCACGCGCGCTGGCCCGCCGTGGGCAGCTGGGACCAGAAGATCTGGCAGAGGTCCTGGAGGAGAAGCGACAGGCCATCGCCCGCAGCGAGCTCCTCGAGTACTGCCCCACCGAAGCCACCCCCGCTGACATCGGCGGCCTTGATGCCCTCAAGCATTGGCTCGACCAACGCCATCGCGCGTTCAGTGAGGAAGCCCGGCGGTTTGGCCTTCCCTTGCCCCGCGGGGTGTTGCTCGTCGGACCGCAGGGCACAGGAAAATCCTTGACGGCCCGCGCCATCGCCCACAGCTGGTCCATGCCTCTGCTGCGCCTCGATGTCGGTCGCTTGTTCGCGGGCCTTGTCGGGGCCAGCGAGGCGCGCACCCGGGAGATGATCCAGTGGGTGGAGGCACTGGCCCCCTGCGTGCTGTGGATTGATGAGATCGACAAGGGCTTTTCCTTCCGCGGCGCCGCCGATGGCGGCAGCGACGGGGGCACCAGCCAACGGGTGCTGGCCAGCCTGCTCACCTGGATGGCGGAAAAAGCCAGTCCCGTGTTCGTCGTGGCCACCGCCAACGCCGTGGAGCACCTGCCGGCGGAACTGCTCCGCAAAGGCCGCTTTGATGAGATCTTCTGGCTGGAACTGCCCGATGCCCGGGAGCGCCACGCCATTCTCGACCTTCAACTCAAGCGGCGCAGGCCCGACCATCGCATTCCGCTGGATGTGCTGGTCGATCGCACGGAAGGCTTCTCCGGCGCCGAGCTGGAGCAGACGGTGATCGAGGCGATGCACCTGGCTTTCGGCGAGACACGCGACCTGGAGGAACCGGATTTGATCGCAGCCGCCAGCCAGGTGGTGCCACTGTCACGCACGGCGCGGGAACAACTCAACGCCCTGAGGAGTTGGGCCAGCGGTGGTCGCGCTCGACCGGCGTCCTGTCTGCGGCCCAACACTGCGTTGTAACGCCAGTATGAAGAACACCCACACTGCGTAACGACTTGCCCGTCTGGCTGGAGGAATCGTGACGGCGTCCATAGCGTCTGCGAAGACTTCCATTCGATTGCCATGCGTCCTGGCTCTGATCCCCGTTTTTCCGGTCCTCGTTTCCAAGGGGATTTGGCCAATCAACTCGCTGTCGCCTGCCTCGGCGCTGGGGTGATCACCACCGTGGCCGTGGCGCAGGGCCAGAACCCTCTCACCGCCCTGGGCATCACCGTCTTTTCCGCCATTGCCGCCGTGGCCGTCGGCCAGGCGCTGTAGGAGTCTCCGTGGATGGCGCGGGCCTGAGGGCCCTGATGCCCGCCCTGGGCAACAAGACCTATTTCAACTATGGCGGCCAGGGCCCCCTTCCAACCCCCTCTCTGGAGGCCATCGAGGCCACCTGGCGCCGCATCCAGGAGTTGGGACCCTTCACAACGGCCGTGTGGCCCGTTGTGGAAGGGGAGTCGGCCCGTTTGCGCCAGCAGCTGGCCCATTGGTGCGGAGCGCCTCCCCATCGGTTGGCGTTGACGGAAAACGTCACCATGGGCTGCATTTTGCCGCTGTGGGGCCTGCCCTGGCGCGCGGGCGACACGCTCCTCATCGGGGACGGAGAGCATGACGGGGTGGTGGCCGCCTGCCGAGAGCTGGCGCGTCGCTTTGATCTTCGGGTTCAACCCCTGACGCTGCAAGCCCTGGAGCTGCCCGCCGCCGCTCCGCGCGCCTCGCCGGGATTGCCGGCGGCGCCGGAACAAGCGGTGCTCGATGTTCTCGAGCGGGCCCTCACGGCCGACACCCGACTGGTCGTGCTCTCCCACTTGCTCTGGAAAACCGGACAGAGGATGCCCATCGCTGCGGTCGCAGATCGATTGGCCGTCCATCCCGCCCAACCCTGGCTGCTGGTGGACGGTGCCCAGAGCTTCGGCAGCCTGCCGGTGGCTCCGGAGGCGGAACGTGCCGACATTTACGCCTTCACCGGGCACAAGTGGTGTTGCGGACCGGAGGGCCTCGGGGGCGTCTTGCTGTCCGAGCGACTTCTGGAGGCCAGCCAGCCCACCTTGATCGGCTGGCGCACCCTGCGCTCCGAAGATCAAGAGGGGGGAGGCTTCCATCGCGACGGACGTCGCTTCGAAGTGGCCACCTCCTGCACACCGCTTCTCAGCGGTCTGTGCACCTCCCTGGGCCTTCTGGAAAAGGTTGGCTCCGCAACCGAGCGGCTGACGATGATTCGCGAGCGAGCGGAGCGCCTCTGGCTGGGATTGCAGGAGGTGCCGGGGTGTGATCCGTTGCTGGCGGAACCGCCAGCGGCAGGACTGGTGAGTTTTCTCCCCCGTCGGCGGGATGGCTCTCCAGTGGCCCCGTCAGCCGTGGCCGGACGGCTTGGAGACCACAACATCTGGCTTCGCCACCTGCAGGGACCGAGTTGCCTGCGCGCGTGCACCCACGTCACCACCACGACAGCCGAGGTGGATGCGCTGCTGGAAACGCTGCGGATGTTCGCCGCCAACGACTGGAACTGAATCACCCAAGCGTCCATGGACAGCGGAGGCAGCCATGAGCGGTGAACCCCGAAAACCAGGGGACCAAACAAGGAGTGAGCCCAAAAAAAGGGTCCCGAGGAAGCCCTCGGGACCGAAGATGAGGTTGAGACAACCAAGAGCGGGCAAATCCTCAGTAATCCGCTTCGGTGCTGAGGAAGGCGTTGTGCACAATGCCGGCGAGCAAAGCGCCAAGGATCGGAGCAAACCAGAACAGCCACAGCTGTCCCATCGCATCACCGCCAACCCAGGCAGCCACTCCGGCACTGCGGGCAGGATTCACGGAGGTGTTCGTGACGGGGATGCTGATCAGGTGAATCAGGGTGAGCGCAAGACCGATGGGAAGGCCAGCAAAGCCGGTGGGGGCCAGCCGATCCGTGGCGCCAAGAATGACCAGGAGGAAGAAGAAGGTGAGAACCAGCTCAATCACGAGAGCGGCCCAGAAGCCATAACCGCCCGGCGAATGGGCTCCCCAACCATTGGTGGCCAGGGGGTTGCTGCCTGAGAGGGTGAAGCCTTCACGGCCGCCGGCAACCATCCAGATCACCCCCCCTGCAATGATCCCCCCCAACACCTGTGCCACGACGTAGGGGAAGACCTGAGAACCACGGAACTTGCCCGCAGCCCAGAGGCCAAAGGTCACGGCAGGATTGATGTGGCAGCCGGAGACATGACCGATGGTGTAGACCATCGTGAGAAGAGTGAGACCAAAAGCAAGGGAAACCCCAAGAAATCCCAGGCCAAGAGGGTTGGCCGCCGGGCTGTCATAGGGGAAAACCGCAGCGAGAACGGCGGAGCCACAGCCGCCGAGCACCAACCAGAAGGTGCCGAAGAGCTCAGCCAGGAACTTTTTCGAAAGTGGAACAGCGAGGGCCATTCAGGAACGGGTGACAAGCGGAACACCTTCTGATAATGGCAACAGCTCCGCAAATGACAAGGGGATGTAACGGCCAAACAAAACCACGGGAAAGGTTGATCAGGCCTGAGTCCTGGCAACGGCAAACCTTCGCTCTTACTTCGCTCCAATGCTGAATAAAAAGCTAATATTTTGTCCTGACCTCGCGTCGGCAGTGGCCTCTCCTTCTTGCCAACCGATGCCGGTTTGCTGGTGTGTTTCACACCATGGGGCTCTGGTTGCCAAGCAAGCACGGCTGGATAGGGTGTAACTGTTGCGACCTGCGCGGCGAACATCGCCACGCAACGTTCAACATTTTTTAATGTTCAAAATTTCCCAAGGATTCTTCCACACCCTCACCTGTTCCTCTTTACAGAAGTCTATCGGCATGTTTGCTCCCTCTCCACTCTTTATTTCCCGCGTGCTGATGGCGTCAGCCGCCTCCATCAGCGTTGTTGCCGCTGGCGGCAATGCTTTTGCCACCGACAGCGCTGAGCTCATCAAACAAGCGGAAGCAGCCTGCCTGGAAAGCGCCGCTTCTCAGGGTTGGCGACCCGACCTGGCCAAGGTGATTTCCTCCAAGGCTCTGGACGCCGACAAAGTGGAAGTGGTGTTTGATCTCACCCGCGATGGGGTGAACACCGCTCGGCTCACCTGTCCTTACAGCGTCAGCCAAGGCGTGGGTGGCGCGTTCGCAGCCCCCAAGGCGGAGATGGAGGCCCCTGCGGAGCCCGTCGCCGCTGCCGGCATCCCCGTCCAGCAGGGTCGGGCCTGGTGGTTGCTTTTGCCCCTGGCCCTGGGCTTGGGCTCGTGGCTGTGGCTCCGCGGACGGGATGGAACCGTGGGGCACGCTTACGCCTCCACCGGCATCACAACCGCCGACGGGGCCGGGTATGGCGCAGAAGCCGCCGCCCGCGATGGTCTGGTGGAAGTTCGGGAGCATGCGGATGGCACCTCCCGTGTATTGCGCCAGATCCGCAATGGCGACACCTTCCAGATCACGGGGGTCCGACGCCGGGATACGTCGGGTGCCGAATGGCTGGAATTGAGCAGTGGCGGCTGGGTGCGCGACGGCGAGACCCGCTACGACCGCAACATCGTTCGCTGAGGGCGCCGGTTCCGCTCAGGCTCTGACCGCCAGCAGCCCCAACGCGTCAGCAGCCCTCTCTCAAGCGAGGGCTGCTGGCTTGACAGCCCGCGAGCGCAAAGCCTTTTCCGCTTCCTCGCGATCATCAAAATGGATTTTCGTGGTGCCAAGGATCTGATAATCCTCGTGCCCTTTGCCGGCAATCAAGACCAGATCGTTGGCCGTGGCCAAGGCAATGGCCTCGGCGATGGCTTTGGCCCGATCCACCTCCACCACAGGCTCGCAGGAGGCGGGGATCCCGGCAAGCACGTCCTCCAGGATCCGCTTCGGGTCCTCCGTGCGGGGATTGTCGGAGGTGACCACCACGCGATCCGCCAAGCGAGCCGCGATCTCTCCCATCTGGGGGCGCTTCCCCCGGTCCCTGTCCCCCCCACAGCCAAACACACAAATCAAGCGGCCCTGGGTGAAGGGGCGACAAGCGGAAAGCGCACTTTCCAAACCGTCGGGTGTATGGGCATAGTCAACCAGAACCGCAGGGCCAGAGATGGCTGCGGGAGCAGGCACCCGTTCCATGCGGCCAGGCACCCCCCGGAAACTGGACAGCGCCTCCAGCAGGCGTGACAGGGGAAGGCCTTGCAACTGCAAGATGCCCACAGCCTGCATCATGTTCATGAGATTGAAACGGCCCAGCAGGCGGGAATGAAAAGGCCCCTGCCCCTCCGGTGTATGGAGCACCCCGCGCACCCCATCGGCGGCCATGGTCAGCGCGCTGATGGTGAGCTCCGCCTCCCCACCCTCCAGAGAGCTGCGCCAACAGGGTGTGCCTGAAGCGCGCAGATGCTCCGCCAGCCGGGCGCCCCAGGCATCATCCACATTGACCACGGCTCCCCCCTGCAGCAGGGGAGGCGCGAAAAGCAACGACTTGGCATCGAAATACGCCTCCATGGAGGGGTGGTAGTCGAGGTGATCCTGGGTGAGGTTGGTGAAGACCGCCCCGGAGAATCGACAGCCCGCGACCCGTTGCTGATCGAGGGCATGGGAACTCACCTCCATCGCCCCCACCAGGGCCCCGGCCTCCACCGCTTGGGCCAGTTGGCCTTGCAGCTGATCCGCAAAGGCAGTCGTGTGCTGAGCTGTCACGCTGTGGCTCGGCCAACGATTGACCAAGGTGCCGAAAAGCGCGGCAGGCCGACCTGTCTCCGCAGCCAGGTGTTCGATCAGGTGGGTGGTGGTGGTCTTGCCGTTGGTGCCTGTCACACCGATCAGACGCAAACGCTGGCTGGGGTGGTTCCAATAGGCCGCAGCCAGCTCCCCCACCCACCGGGCGGCCGGGTCGGGCACCACCAGCACCGGGTCGCCAGGTCCTGGCGGGTCAGCCAGAGCCGCCTCAGGACTGATGACGGCCGCCACGGCCCCATCCGCGAGCACCTGACGCCAGAACCGCCCGCCATCCACCGTGCGGCCAGGCAACCCGAGAAACAGGGTGCCAACGCTGATGCGACGAGAGTCGCAGCTGATGCTCTGCACGTCCGGATTGGCAAAGCCTGAAGGAACGGGCAATCCCACGAAACCGAGCAAGGAATGGAGCCGTTGGGTCATGGCGGCGGAGCGTGCGCGCCCACCTTGGCATGACCCTCTGGGTCGATCCAGACCCATGGTGAAACCGCTCCGAGTGGCTTCCGCCGCGTGACCCCTACGGACGAACAGACCTCAGCCAGCAAGATGACGAAGCAGCCAGTCACGCAAAGGTTCTCCCTGGAGTCGCGGGGAAACCGGTGGCAGCGGCGTGATGGGGCCACCCGACCCATCCGCAAACGCCAGCACCGGAACGGAGAGCCCGTAGCGGGCTTGCAGGGCGGGATCACGGTCCACATCCACCGGTTGCAAGCGGACGCCGGCCAACGCGTTGGGCGATTGCGCCGCCTCAGACGCGCTCTCCATCGAGCCGGCGGCGGACAACAGGTTCCGCAACCGTTCCTCCAGTCCTTCACAGAGACAGCAGCCCGAACGGGTGTAGAGGATGAGGGTGAGCATCAGTCGGGAACGGGATCGCAGCCGCAAGGGGTGAAGGGATGGCATCGGCTGAGGCGCCGGACGCTCAACCAGCTGCCGCGCCATGGACCATGGCGCTGAATGGCCTCGACGGCGTACGTGCTGCAGCTGGGAATGAAGCGGCAACGGGGACCCAGCACGGGCGAGAGCCACTGGCGGTAGAAGCTGATCAAGGCAAGGAGGGCCCCTGACAGCCAGGCCTCTAGGATGGCTCGCTGGCGCTGCATGCGGAGAGATGGGTCTTGACCCAGCTTGCCTCCCGGGCGGCCCACTGTTCACCTGCCAGGTTGTTTTCATGTCTCGTTACCGCGGCCCTCGCCTGAGGATCACGCGGCGCTTGGGAGACCTTCCCGGTCTCACCCGTAAGGCCGCCAAGCGGTCTTATCCCCCCGGTCAGCACGGCCAAGCCCGTCGCAAGCGCTCCGAATACGCGATCCGTTTGGAAGAAAAGCAAAAGCTCCGTTTCAACTACGGCATTTCAGAGCGCCAGCTGGTGCGCTACGTGAAGAAAGCCCGCGCCCAGGAGGGTTCCACCGGCACCAACCTGCTCAAGCTGCTGGAAAACCGCCTCGACAACATCTGCTTCCGCTTGGGCTTCGGCCCCACCGTTCCCGGAGCGCGGCAACTGGTCAACCACGGCCATGTCACCGTGAATGGTCGGGTGGTGGACATCCCCAGCTATCAGTGCAAAGCGGGCGATGTGGTGGCCATTCGCGAGCGCAAGGCCAGCAAGACACTGGCAGAGGCCAATTTGCAGTTTCCCGGTCTGGCCAACATCCCTCCCCACCTGGAGTTCGAAAAGACCAAGCTCACCGCCAAGGTGAATGGATCGATTGAACGCGAATGGGTGGCCCTGGAGATCAACGAACTGCTGGTGGTGGAGTTCTACAGCCGCAAGGTTTAAGGCCAAACAGCACGGGCTGGCAGGGAATCTGCCATCAGAAAGCCCCTGCCGCAGCGGGGGCTTTCCCATGACTCCCTTCAGAACAGGGATGGTTGTGCAGAGGCGGGCCCATGGGGGGCCTGATGGCCACCTTCCTGCGGCCTGACATTTCAGAGGCCTCGACCAGCCCAGAATCGCCGGAACCGCCGGAACCGCCGTCAGCAAGGTGGCTCGTTGAGCCAGAGCGGTGGCCACGATGAAGCGATCCGCCGGATCGGGGTGGAAATCAGCCAAGGCTGGTGCCGCCACGGCCAGGGCACCATCGAGAGCCACCTCCCAAAAGGAGATGGCGCACAAGGCAGAGCAGCAGATGGGTGTCGAGGCGGAGGACAGGGGTGGAGGAACGCCAGGAGGTGATGCGCTTCGACCCTTCATGGTGAAGCCGCAGGCCTTCCTGGTTCCCACGCGCAGCGTGTTCAACCGCATCGTGGGGGATCAAGGCTTTGAACTGGCTTTCGCCGAATTTTTGGACAGCTGCCCCGAGGCGGTGAGCTTCGCGAAAAACGATCTGGCGCCGGGCTTCAAGCTTGATGACGCCAAAGCCAATGGTGATCTCTGCAATCGATTACCCCGATTTCATCGTCAAGCTCACCACCGGAACCGGGGTGATCGTGGAAACAAAAGGCCTCGTGGATGTGGGTGTGGATGTGGATGTGCCCCACAAAATGCAACGCCTGGCTCAGTGGGTGAGCGATCTCAATTTGCTGCAATCACAGGTGGCCCATGACTTTGCCTTCGTGGATGAACCGGCGGGGCCACCTCAATCAGCACACGATCACCCCCCGATCAGCTCCTCCAATGCCGCCGTCACATCCGGCTGACGCATCAACGCTTCCCCCACCAACACCGCGTCAGCACCAGCCCCCTGCACCCGATCGAGGTCGTCGCGGGTGAAGAGGCCCGATTCGCTCACCAGCAGCGCTCCTGCGCCACGGATTCGGGCGCCGAACCGCTCCATCAGCCGCTCCGTGGTGGCCAGATCCACCGCGAACGTGCTGAGGTCGCGGTTGTTGATGCCGATCAGGGGCGAGGCTCCCGGGCCGCCGCAGCCTCCGGGGGCCACCAGCGCCTCCAAGCTCAGCACCCGCTCCAGCTCCTCGGCGTCATGCACCTCCACCAGCACCGCCAAGCCCAACGAGCGCGCCACCTTGCTCAGGTAGCCCAGGTCTTGATCGGTGAGGATCGCGGCAATCAACAGGGCCGCATCGGCACCGGCCGCCCGCGCCTGGTGCAATTGATACGGGGAAAGGATGAAGTCTTTGCAGAGCAAGGGCAAATCCACGGCCTCCCGGACAGCCACCAGCGCATCAAACCCCCCTTGAAAAAAGGTTTTGTCCGTGAGCACCGACAGGCAGCTGGCTCCCCCTGCGGCGTAGCCGCGCGCGATGGCCGCAGGATCAAAATCCTCCCGGATCACGCCCTTGCTGGGGCTTGCTTTTTTCACTTCGGCGATCACCGCCGGCTTGCGGCAAGACGCCCGCAGGGCAGCCGCAAAATCACGTGTGGCGGGCAGGTCCGCAATCTGGCGCTGAAGCTGCTGCAGACTCACCCGCTCCCGATCGGCCGCAATCTCTCGATCCTTCTGCCAAACGATCTCCTCAAGAAGATGGCGAGGCTTCTCCTCCGGATGGGGAATGCCGTATTCCAGATGGGCCACCTTCACCGAGGGGTTGGGAGGCCGGCGACGAATCTCCATCTCAAACCCCCACGGGGGCGGCCACGAACATGGCCGCTTGCTTGTACGCCACCTCCACCACCTCGCTCAGGGTGGGATGGGTGTGCACCTCCGTGGAAAGCTCCACCACGCCCTGGCGCCTTGCCACCGCGTTGGCGATCTCCTGAATCAAATCTGCGGCATGCAATCCGTAGATGTGAGCTCCCAACACTTCACCGCTGGTCTTGTTGAACAGCAGCTTCAGCACCCCATCGCTCTCCAGTTCGGCGAGCGCCTTGGAATTGGCCTTGAAATAGCTGCGCACCATGCCCAGCTCGAATCCCTCCCCGCTGGCCAACGCCTTGGCCTCCGCCTCACTCAATCCCACCGAGCTGATCTCTGGATGGGTGAAGGTGGCGGCGGGAATCGAGCGATAATCGATGGTGCGGTGATGGCCAAGAATGTTGTCGATGGCCACAGTGCCCTGAGCGGCGGCGGTGTGGGCCAACATCATCTTGCCGGTCACATCACCCACAGCCCAAAGATGGGGGACGGGCCGGGCGTCCTCCCCGTGGTTGCTGAACACCTGCAGCGTGTCATCCACCGCGATGAAGCCGCGCTGGGTTTCCACCCCCACCGATTCCAGATTGAGGTGCTGACTCACCGGCACCCGACCCGTGGCCACAAGAACCGCATCCACCTCCAGCGTCTCCACCGGCTCCTTGGTGGCCATGTCCACCAACTCGATCTTCACGGGGCACCCGGGGGTGATGGTTTTGGCCAGAACCCCCGCCCGCGCGTCGATGTCCCTCCCGTCGATCAGGTGGCGGGCCGCCAGCTTGGCGATGTCGGGATCGAAGGTGGGCATCACCCGATCAAGGGCCTCAATCATCGTGACTTCACAGCCCAGAGCGGTGTAAACATCGGCAAATTCCAGGCCGATGTAGCCGCTGCCGATGATCGTGATCCAGCGGGGCAACCACTCCAGGTTGATCGCCTCATCGCTGGTGAACACCGTGCGCCCATCGGTGGTGATTCCAGGGGGCACAAAGGGATCGGAACCCGTGGCGAGGATCACCTCTCGGGCGCTCCAGATCCGTTCCACTCCGCTCCTCTCGCGCACCACCACCCTCTGAGGGCCTCCCAGCCGGCCAAGGCCGCGCAGGATGGTGACACCAGCCCGCTCGAGGGTTTTGGTGAGATTGGCGCGGATCGTTTCCACCAGCTGGCGCGCATGGTCCGCGATCTTCCGCCGCTCAAAGCGAACAGGCGCGGCATGGATGCCAAATCCCTTCAAGTGTTCGGCATCCGCCAACTCCCGGACGCGCCCGCTGGCGGCCAGCAGAGCCTTGGAAGGCACGCAGCCGCGGTTGACGCAGGTTCCCCCCATCTCCCGGCTCTCGACGATCGCCACCTTCAACCCATGGTCTGCGGCGTGTTTCGCCGCGTCGAACCCGCCATAGCCCGCGCCGATGATGATCACATCGAAATCAAAGGAGGAGTCGCTCACCGACGGTCGGGCGGATGGATGGCTTCATTCTCTCGTTTCCCCTCCCCCCTCAGACAAGATGCGGCGGGGGAGCGCTCACCCCGGGAGCACCGGCGCCGAGCCGTTGACGCTCCCGCTCCAGCAGCAGGGGAGCGGCGGCAACCGCCACATTCAGCGACTCCACTGCGGCGCAGTGGGGAAGGGTGAGCCGGGTGTCGGCCAGAGCCAGCAGCTCCGCGCTCAATCCAGCCCCCTCGTTGCCCAGCATCAGCAGAGTGGGGCTGAGCCAGTCGTGACTCCAGTAGGGAACTCCCCCCCGCACCACCGTGGCGATCACCGTGGTGCCTGCGGATCGCGCATTCCGCACCCGCTCCAGGAGCTCATCTGCTTCGAAACGCGCGATGCCCAGAGCCAGGCTGGCTCCACTGGAGGCACGCAACACCTTGGGCTGCCAGGGATCCGCTCCGCCCCCCAGCCAAATTTCCCCAACACCCGCCGCCAGGGCGGTGCGCAGCACGGTTCCCATGTTTCCTGGATCTTGAACCTGATCCAGGAGCAGAACAAAGGATGGACCTCCTCGCAGCGGGGGCAGCGGGGGAGGCGGGGGCGGCGGGGGCGGCAAGACCCAAGGGAGAGCGGCCACCACCCCGTCGGGATGGCGGGTGGTGGCGATGGCTTCCAGGGCGTCCATGCTCACCGGGCGCCAGGCGGTGGCAGCGGGAAGAGACAGCAGCAGATCTGCGTGGCGCTCCAACCAGTGGGGTGTGGCGAGAAGCACCTCCGGCTCCAGACCCAGCCGGAGAGCTTCTTCCAGCAGATGGGTGCCTTCAAGCAGCAGACGCTGCTGGTCTTGACGACCTGCGGCGTGGTGCAATGCCCTGAGGCGCTGAATCAGGGGGTTGCGACGACTGGTGATCGGCTCAACAGACACCTAAAACGATTCGCGATGACGCACTTGAAACGCTTCGTGGATGTGAACTGTCTTGTCGCCGAGGTGTATGCCACGCACCGAGGCAATGTGCCCACAAAGGCCTTCGGCAGAGAGGTGTTCAACCAATTTTCGTATGACGACATCCTCAACTTTTGCTTCGTCAAAGCTATCGGGAGTCAAGCTTTCAATAAATTTGCCAAGTTTCTGAGCAACGATCTCAGACGAGTTGTCGATGGATAAGATGATCATAAAAATGATGCGGATGGGGAGACTTGAACTCCCATGACATTGCTGCCACTAGTACCTGAAACTAGCGCGTCTACCAATTCCGCCACATCCGCAGGCGCCCCTGAACAACCAGGTCGATGACACGATAAAGCATGGCGGATCCACCGCTGCTCCTGTTGCGGATGAGGTTGACGAGACAGTTCACGGTGCGGCCCCTAGACGAGGAGTTGAATCGTTGTCAAGATGCTCGCGAAAGGTTTTATAGGATCCCTGCCCATGGTCGTGACCACCGCGCCCCTTCGCTCAACGCTTGTTCAGCCGAGGTTGGAGGTGACAGGTGGAGCCACCCTGGAAGGCGAGATTCGCGTCAGCGGAGCCAAGAACTCAGCCCTGGTGCTGATGGCCGCTTGCTTGCTGACCAAGGATCCACTCATTCTCCACAACGTGCCGCGCCTGACAGACATCACCTCCATGGGAGAAATCCTGGCGGCACTGGGGGTGCGCGTCACCCGCTCCGGCGAAACCGTTGAACTCACGGCCGACCATGTCTCCCGCGCGGCCCCTCCCTACGAGCTGGTCAACAGCCTGCGAGCGAGTTTCTTCTGCATTGGACCGCTCCTGGCCCGCATGGGCATGGCGCAAGTCCCCCTGCCAGGCGGTTGCCAGATCGGCACCCGGCCAGTGGTGGAGCATGTCAAAGGCTTGAAGGCTCTTGGCGCCGGTGTCACCATCGAGCACGGCGTCGTGACAGCGGTTGTTCCGGGTTCAGGGAAACGCCTCAAAGGCGGGCACATCCTTCTCGATTGCCCCAGTGTTGGAGCGACGGAAACACTGATGATGGCCGCCGCCCTGGCGGATGGGGAAACCATCATTGAAAACGCCGCCCTGGAGCCCGAGGTGGTGGATTTGGCCCGGCTCCTCCAGTCCATGGGTGCCCGCATTCGCGGCGCTGGCACTCCAACCATCGTCATCGATGGGGTTTCGTCACTCCATGGTGCCGACTATCACGTGATTCCCGACCGAATCGAGGCGGGCACCTTCCTGATCGCTGGCGCCATCACCCGTTCCTCTTTGCTGGTCACCCCAGTGGTCACCGAGCATCTTGGAGCCGTTCTCGCCAAGCTGGAAGAATGTGGCTGCCGTCTCAGCGCTGAAGGGGATGGAATACGCATCAACGCTTCCGAGATCAAAGCGATCGACTTGCGCACCCAACCCTTTCCCGGTTTTCCCACGGATCTGCAGGCACCCTTCATGAGCCTGCTGGCAACAGCCTCAGGCACCAGCATGGTCGTTGAAAACATCTTTGAGAATCGCCTGCAGCATGTGGCCGAACTCCAGCGGATGGGCGCCTGCATCCGCATGCAGGGCAACACAGCCTGTGTGGAGGGTGTGGCGCGCTTGAGTGGCGCCCCTGTCCACGGCACGGATTTGCGGGCTTCCGCAGCGATGGTGCTCGCGGGCTTGGCCGCAGAGGGCATCACCACGGTGCGTGGACTGGAATACCTCGACCGCGGCTACTCCCAGCTCGAGCAGAAGCTGAATGCCGTGGGTGCTCGCCTGCAACGGGTCAGCGAAGACGCCGGCTGACCCTGAGCTGGCGGTTCCCTTGGCACGATAGATTGAACCGATGGGAGCGTGCCGGAATTGGTAGACGGACTCGACTCAAAATCGAGCGCCTTCGGGCATGTGGGTTCGAGTCCCACCGCTCCCATGCCAGCCCAGAGGCCGGCCGAACCCGCTCCATCAGCGGTGATGGACACGTACGCCCGGTTCCCTCTCACCCTTGTGCGGGGTCAGGATGTTTGGGTGTGGGATGACCGGGGCAACCGTTATCTCGACGCCGTCGCGGGCATCGCGGTGTGCACCCTGGGCCACAGTGCGCCTGCGCTGCGCCGTGCCCTCTGTCGACAGCTGTCCACGCTTCAGCACGTTTCAAACCTTTATCGCATCCCCGAACAGGAAGAGCTGGCAGCGGCTCTGGCGCAACGCAGTTGTGCGGATCGCGTGTTCTTCTGCAACTCTGGTGCCGAAGCCAATGAGGCCGCCATCAAGCTGGCCAGGAAGCATGGCCATCAAGCACGGGGAATTGCCCGGCCCCTGATTCTCACGGCTCAGGCCAGCTTTCACGGGAGGACACTGGCGGCGGTCACCGCCACCGGCCAACCCCGCTATCACCAGGGATTTGAGCCTCTGGTGGAGGGGTTCCGCTACTTCCCTTACAACGATGCGGACGCCTTCGAGGCCCTCCTCCACGCCTGCGAAGCCGATGGCCCGGCCGTGGCGGCCGTTCTTCTGGAACCCCTGCAAGGGGAGGGGGGAGTGCATCCCGGAGATCCCGCCTTTTTCCGCCTGGTGCGCCAGCGGTGCGACGAGCGCGGCATCCTGCTCATCTTGGATGAGGTGCAAATCGGCGTCGGCCGAAGTGGCCGCTGGTGGGGGTATGAGCACCTCGGCGTGGAGCCGGACGCCTTCACCATGGCCAAAGGACTGGGGGGAGGCATTCCCATCGGAGCGCTGGCGGTGAAGGCCAGTTGCGACCATCTGCGACCGGGGGAGCACGCCAGCACCTTCGGCGGCAATCCTCTGGCCTGCCGCGCAGGGCTCACCGTGTTGCGGGAGATTGAGCGCCGCCAACTCCTCTCCCACGTCGCCAGCGTGGGCGAGCAGCTCAGGGAGCAACTGGAGAACCTGGTGCATCGCCATCCCGACCGACTGCAAGGCGTGCGGGGCTGGGGGCTGCTCCAGGGCCTGGCGCTCCAACCGGCGACGCTGAGCGCTCCCGATGTGGTGAAGGCGGCCATGGCGGAAGGGCTGCTGCTGGTTCCGGCCGGTCCCGGCGTGGTGCGTTTCGTCCCCCCCCTCGTCTTCCAACCCCGTCATGTCAGGGAGCTGGTGAAGCGGCTGGAGCGCGCTCTCGCCCGCCTGACTTGAACGCGCGGCGCGATCCCGGGATTCCGGCAGGGAGACCTCATGGTCGATCTTGGAGCGACCTGCCTGATCCCATCGACCTGGATTCCCTCCTGGTGGCCCGCACCCAGCCCGGCATCGTCCTGGGCTTGGATCGGATGCGGGCAGCGCTGGCTGAGGGCGGTCACCCCGAACGCCGCTTTCCCGCCGTCCAGGTGGCGGGCACCAACGGGAAGGGATCCATCGCCACGTTCCTCCACGCGATTCTGCAGGCGGCGGGGCTGCGCACAGGTGTCTATCGCTCACCCCATTTGCGCAGCTGGTGCGAACGCATCCAACTGGCCGGGCGATGGGTGGATGGCGAAACGCTGCGAGACGACCTCATGCGCTGGCAAGCCATCGCGGAACGCCATTCCCTCACCACGTTTGAGCTGTTCACCGCTGCGGCCATGGACCGCTTCGCTCGGGAGGAGCTGGATCTGGTGGTGTTGGAGGTGGGCCTGGGAGGGCGTCTGGATGCCACAACCGCCCATCCGGAGCGCTCGCTGGTGGGGTTCGGCAGCATCGGCCTGGATCACCAGGACTTCCTCGGCGACACCCTGGCCGCGATCGCGGCGGAGAAAGCCGGGGTGCTGCACGGCGGTCAGGTGGCCATCAGCGGGCCACAGCCCCCGGAAGCCGCTGAGGTGCTCGCCGGCCATGCCCGGCAGCACGGCTGCGTGCTCCACTGGGTCGAGCCACTCCCCGAGGTCGCCTCGGGCGGCCCCGTGTTGGGCCTGCAGGGCGCCTTCCAGAGAAGCAACGGGGCCGTTGCCGTGGCCATGGCCAGACACCTGCGGTCTCGGGGATGGGCCATCCCCGAGACCGCCATTGCGCTGGGCCTGCGCCAGGCTCGCTGGCCAGGGCGTCTGGAGCGCCGCTCCTGGAAGGGACGGGAGCTTCTCCTGGACGGAGCCCACAACCCGGCGGGAGCCACCGCCCTCCGCCAGGAACTGGATCGATGGGAGGCTCAATCCTTCGCTGGGAGAGGCGAGGGCCGCCGGTGGCTCCTCGCCATTCAAGCCACAAAGGACGCTCCAGCCCTGCTCGATGCCCTGCTGGCGCCCGACGACGAGGCCGCCCTGGGGTGTTTGCGCGATCTCCCCTGCTGGAGCGTGGAGGAGCTGCTGGCTGCGCGACCCTCCCTGAGGGGGCGGTTGCGGACAGTGGTGGATCCGATGGAGGGGCTGGAATGGCTTCTGGCTTCTGGCCCCTTGCCCGTGATCGCAGGTTCGCTCCACTGGCTTGGCGAACTCTGGCCCCTGCTGGATCCACCTCTGGAGCCGCAAGAAGCGGCGACGGATCAGCCTGGGCATGAAGAGGATTTCAGCCTGTGACCGCAGAAAAGACAGCAGCAAAGACTGAATGACTGCTGCCGCAGCCAAAGCAAAGGGCAAGTCATTTTTCCCGAATATTTTTGCCATGGCTGCCCTTTTCCTCAACCGTTGCCAATCTGCCCATGGAATGCTTTTCCCTCGCCGATGACGCTCACCTTGACCAACGAAGAACGCAGCCAGCTCATGGGAGGTCCTCTGGCCGCCGCGATGGCCGTGATGGCCGTGGATCTCGGCCTCTTTTCCAGTGCGCAAGAAGCGCTGGCCCTCGGGAAGGAGCTCTCCACCGCCGCCACGCGCTATGCCGGCAATCCTTTGATCGCCAGCCTCTTTGATCCCGAAGCCCTCAAACAGGGCTTCTCTCAACACCAATTTTTTACAGCGGAGGATGTGAAGGCCGGGACGGTGCTCGACCGCGCCCTGGAACAAGTGGATGCGGCGCTGAACCTGGCGCGCGCCAAAGGTGACGCCGCCAGCGTCGAGCAATACGCCCAGTTGATCGTCGATGGTTGCGTGGCTGTGGCGGAGGCGGCTGGCAAGGGTCTCTTTGGATCCGGAGAGAAGGTCTCACCCGAGGAGAAGGCGGCACTCGATCGCATCCGCCAGCATCTGGGTCTTCCTGCCTGACGGCGTTCGTCCATGCCCCCCCTCTCCTGCCCACCCACCACTGTCCGAAGACGGCCGGGGCTCGGCTCCCGTCGATCCTGGTGGGTGTCCGCGCTGATCTGCGGCCTGCTTTGTCTCAGTCTGTTGGAGCCCGCCCCGGCGTGGGCGTCTTTCGGCGAGCGGGTCGACTACACCCTCACCAACCAGGCAGGGCAGGATTTCCAAGGGCAGGACCTCAGCGAGACGTCCTTTGCGGGAGCCGTGGCACGGCAGGCCAACTTCAACGCCGCCGACCTGCACGGAGCAATCTTCACCCAGGGGGCCTTTGCCGGCGCCAGCTTCCGCGGGGCCAATCTCCGTGATGTGCTGATGGATCGTGTGGATTTCACCGGAGCCGACTTCAGCGGCGCCCTGCTGCAGGGGGTGATTGCCTCCGGCAGCAGTTTCGCCAACGCCATCGTCACCGATGCGGACTTCAGCGACGCCATCCTGGATCGCGCCGACCAGGTGGCCCTCTGCCGCAAAGCCAGTGGCCGCCATCCCGTCACTGGAGTGGACACCCGACTCAGCCTGGGCTGCTGAAACCTGCTTCAACCTCCCACCACCCGCGGAGTTTGCCGGGGTTGAGCAAGCCCGCCGGATCCAGGTGGCGCTTGCACGCCACCTGGGCCGCGTCAACCACCCCCAAACCCCCATCTTCCACGGTGAGCACATGGGGATCAAACAGCACCGCCCCTCCCTCCTGGCACTGGGCCATCAGGACTTGGAGGGAGGCGATTCCCTGATCCCGGAGCACGGGGAGCCCCGCCAGCCGGCAGGCCCCTCCCTGGCGCACCCCCTCCAGATGCCAGTGCAGCGTGTCGCCCCAACGGGCGCGCAGGCCCGCCAGAAAGGGGCTCTCCGGTTGCGGCAGCAACAATTGCAAATACGTCCACTCCGGATGTCTGGCGCGCCAGTGCAGCGTGGTGTGATTCCAGGTCAGCTCCCGCAGCGCCCCCCCCCGCGCTCGGGCCTCCGGCTCTTGCCACAACACCTGTCCCCCTCGGGAGGCCAGCCAAGGCCCGGCCACAGCCACGGCATCCGGCGCCAGCAGAAGCAAAAGGCGAGCCTCCCCGGCCGCTGGCGCGGGGCAGCCCGCAGGCCAGGGCATGGCAGCCGCCAGGGGGGCTTCCAGCAGACAGAGCTCCTGAAGCAACAGAGCGGTGGCGGGCAGGTCTCGGGCAACCTCCAGGGCCCGCTCCCATTCGGCGAAGCCCACCACCAGCTGCCACCAGTCCACCGCCTCGGTGGTGGCCAGGCGCAGGGCCGTGAGGATGCCGTTGGTGCCATAGGCATGGTTGAGGGGTTCGCAAGCCTGGCCTTCCAGGCGCAGAAGCCGCGGCTCCGGCTCCATGGTCACCACCTCCAGTCCCAGAAGGTGGCCCGGATCCCGCAGAAAGCCCCAGCGCAGCGAGCCCACCCCTCCTGATCCACCGGCAATGAACCCTCCCGCCGTGGCTGTGCGCCAGGTGCTGGGCGCCAGCCGCAGGGCTCGGCCGAAGGGGGCCAGCTTCCGGTCGAGATCCGCCAGCGGGCAACCGGCCTCCACCTCCACCACCCCGGTGGCCGCCTCCACGTGACGCAACGCCGTCAGCCCCCCCATCTCCAGCACCACGCCACCCGCCAGGGGCACGCATTGGCCGTAATTGCCTGTGCCCGCGCCTCGCACGGTCAGCGGCACCCCGTGGCGCACACAGGCCCCCGCCACCACCCGCACCTCCTCGCCATCGCGGGGGGCAACAGCCAACTGAGCCTGGCAACCCTCCAAAAGCGCCCGCAACACGGGGGAAAAGCCATGGAAATCCATGGATCGCTTCTCCAGCTCAGCGGGGGCGCTCATCCGCGGAAGCATCGGAGCCAGGCGGCTCAGCTCCGCCTCAAGGGCGCGCATCCGCGCGTCCGAGGGACGAGGCGGCAGGGGGGGGAGGGCAAGGGAGGGCATCGAGGGGGGTGGGCGCCGGGTGGCGCTCCGATCCTGGATCCACGTCGCAAACCGTGGGGAGGAAGGCCCGCAGCAGCGGAGAGGGCGCCTCAGACAGGGGCGGTGGCAGCCAGGCGCCAGCGCGCAACACCCGTCGTTGCGGTGATCGCGCCAACACCTCTGTCCACGTGCGGGCCGCCAACACCACAAGATCCGCAGGTCCGCCGATCCGGAGCACCCCATCCCACGTCAGGTTCAACAAGCGGGCGGGGGCGGTGGTCAAGGGAGCCAATCCCGCCCGCTGCCAAGGCAGCAGGTGGCTGCTGATGGTGGCCAGGCGGATCAGTTCGATCGGATCAAAATCCCCCCCCGGGAACCAGGCGTCTTGCACGTTGTCGCCGCCCACGGCCACGGTCACCCCCGCCGCCTGCAACTGGCGAATGGGCGCCAGCGGACGCCGGCTGGGCGTGCGCTCGGGGTCCCGATCCAGCAACCAGAGATTCGTGGCGGGGAGCGCCACGACGCCCACCTCCGCCTCCGCCAGACTGTCCGCCAGGCAGCGCAGACCCCGGTTGCGCAGCAGGCCCATGCTGCTGGCATGGCTGGCCGTGATCGCCACGCTGGGACGCTGATCACGCAGCAGGCGATGCAGGACCAGCAGCCCCCGTGGCGGGGGCTGGGCGCTCTCATCCACATGGAGGTCGACCCCACAGCCCTGCCGCTCCGCCAGGGCAAGCAAGGCTCGGAGGGCTTCGCCATCACGGCCGTCAGGACGATACGGGGGGCCCAGAACCCCTCCGAGCAGGCCGCCGCAGGCCGCGATCCGGCGTGCCTGCCCCTCCCCCTCTGGCGTCAGCCAATGCTGGAGAGGGACCAGAGCCACCAATTCCAGATCCACCCGCCCCGCCCAGCGCTGACGCAGCTCGCCAAGCACCTCCCAGCAAGGGGTCGTCCATGGGCCGAGGCTGTCGATGTGGCTACGCATGGCCCGCAGGCCATACCTCCAGGCTTGCTCCAAGGCGCGCTCCGCCCGTGCCCGCACGGCCTCCGCCGTGCGTTGCTCCGCCTCGCGCCGATTCACCACCATGGCCTCCTCCATGGAACCGGAACCATTGCGATGCGCCAAGGCTGTGAAGGCCTTGTCGAGATGGGCATGGGCCTCCACCAGGGGGGTGAGGGCCAGTGGGATGCCCTCCTCCGGTTCCGGCCCGGCAAAGGGCACCAGCGCGGTGACGCGGCCCTCCCGCTGCGTGATCCGCACACGCACCAGACCATCCGCATCCGGCGGGCCCAAAGGCAAGCCGGGATCGAGCAGGGAGCGGGGGATGGCCAGAGGAGGAAGGGTGTTCACCGCTGGGCCGCTCGCTCCGACTCACTGGTTTGGATCAGAAGAAACTGACCGGCTCCCGCCAAGGTGGTGGCCTCATAGCGGGGCAGGTGTAGATCCGGGATCTGGCGCAGGCCGGGGAGCAGGGCCTCCAAATCCAGATCTGTGTGATACACACTGAACAGCCCGAAGTTGTGGCGGCGGGAGTTGGTCCTCACCAGGGTCCCCAGGGTCAGACGTTGGGACTGGATCAAGGCGGGGCAATGGTGAATCATCAGACGCCAGAGTCCCGTCAGGCCATCCTGCTGGCAGAGTTCTTTGACAAGCAGGGAGGTGAGCTGGCCTCCTCCGAAGTCGGCGAAAGCGGCGGGTCCAGGATTGGTGATGGCCAGCCCCATGGCAAGGCCGCCGCCCACCAACGCGATCGCCAGCCCTCTGGTGACCGCCGTCACAGATCGACGTCCGACAACATCACCACATTGGCAGAGATTCGCCCGGTCGGCGCGGGTCCGGCGCCATCGACAGCGTCCGGGGGGTGGGTGGTAGGGTCTGGACACCACGGCGGGCGTCGCCAAGTGGTTAAGGCAGCGGCTTGTGGCGCCGCTATACGGGGGTTCGAATCCCCTCGCTCGCCCTTCCATTTTTTTGCGTGTCATCATCACGCCAAGTCTTTCGAGAGCAGCTCCTGAAGCAGGGCTTGCCCTCCATGCCGCACCGGGTCATCACACGGCAGTCCTGTCTCCTCTCGGATCCGGGCCAAAGCTCCGCGGGCGTCGTCCTCACCGAGATGGGCCGTGTTGAGAGCGATGGCCACCACCTTCGGCAGCGTGGCGTCCGGAGCCATCGCCGGACGCCCCAGGGCGGCCAGGCCCTCGAGGACGCCGATCACCTCGCGCAGCGGAGGAATGGGGATGTGAGGCGCGCTGCGAATGCAGGTCTGGCCGGCACGATGCACCAGGAGCAACGCTGTCGGCTGGGATCCGCGAATCAAGGGGAGCGTGGCCGTCGATCCGGGATGGCACAACGATCCCTGCCCCTCCACCAACACAAGGGTGCGCGGCGTCGCGGCCGCCGCAGCAAGCACCACCGCCTGTTCAACGCCTCCAGCGGCGTAATCCACCCGGATCGCATCCAGGGGCACGCCGCTGCCATGGATCAAAATGCCGGCCTGGCCGGTCGCCACGAAGCGCGCGTCTCGTCCGCTCTGAAGCGCCGCCGCCTGCAGCTCCAAACAAGCGCTCATCTTGCCCACCGACATGTCGGTGCCGACGGCCAGCAAGCGGTGGCCCGGCAACTGAGCCGCCCGTGCCGCGCCGACGGTCAAGCCGCTCGGCTCCTGCCGCAGGTCCCAGATCCAAGCTCCGGGCCTCACCCGGGCGGCCAATTCCGGATCCTTCCCCAACAGGGTGTGCAGCCCGCTGGCCAGGGAAAGGCCCGCATCGAGGGCCTCCAGCAGGTCATCGCGCATCTCCGCAGGCAGGTCCCCGCCTGCGGGCGCCAACCCCACCACCGCGACAGTCCGCTCCGGAGCTGCCAGCAAGGGCAGCGCATCCCGCAAGCGGCCGACCACTGCGGCGGTCCGCGGCAGGCCCGTCATCCTTGCCAGGTCAACACCCGCATGGGCAGGATCGACGACCACCGGAATCGGGCCCTTGCGGTAGCGCAACAGGGCCAGTCCCGTCTTGCCACGCAAATTGTCCAGTCCATGGTGTTGCAACAGCACCACCGGGGCATCAGCGGGGAGCATCGAACACGGTCTCACCGGAGGGCTCCTGGAGGGTCCTTCACAGGTCCGCCAGAAACCCATCCTGCCGCAGCCTCACCCCAAGCCCCGGCGATGAACCGGCGCGGAGACGGTCCGCCTCCAGGCGAGGACCGTCAAACGGATCGTCCAACAGGTTGAGATGGCTGTCCAGATCCGGCCAGCGGGTCAAGGGCAACAGCTGGCTGGCGGCGCCATTGAGCAAGGCGCTGTCGGAATAGCACCCCACCATGACCGCCAAACCCAGCCGCGTGGCCACCTGAGCCATCAGATGGGCCTCGCTGAGGCCGCCCGCCTTGAGCAACTTGATGTTCACGCCATCCACATGGGGGGCCAAACGCAGCACATCTTCCAGATTCCAGCAGCTCTCGTCGGCCACCAGCGGGATGGGACAGTCCAGGTCGAGGGCGGCGAAACCTGCGGTGTCTTGGTCGGGATCGATCCGAGGGGGCAGGGGTTGCTCCACCAGAACAACACCCACCGATGCCAGCCAGTTGACCATTCGGCGCGCCTCCTCCAGATCCCAGCCTCCATTGGCATCGACCTGCAGTTCCGCCGCCTGGCCATGGGTCTGCCAACGCTCTCGCAAAGTGGCGTTGACAGCCACCACCAAAGCCTTGTCGTGGTCCACACCCTCTGGACTGCCCAGCTTGAGCTTGATGCGGCTGGCGGGACACACCGTCCACCAGCGTTCGAGACGCTCCAGCACCCCGCTCACAGGTCCCAGGCCGAGGGTGACGCTGGTGGGCACGGCCCGGGAGCCATCCAGGCCCCAGAGCTCGCCCACCGGTCGCGCCAAGCGTTTCCCCCACCAATCCAGAAGAGCCAGGTCCACAGCACAGCGGGCGGGCGGGGAAAGGGCGGCCAGCAGCGGCTCCAGCGCCTGACGCGGCTCAGGATCCCGTCCCTCCAGCTTGGGAATCAACGCGCTCAGCTCCTCGGCGATCGCTTCGGTGTCGGCCCGGCGATGGCCGGTGTCCAGGCCCCCGCACTCCCCCAGCCCCATAAGCCCCTCATGCTCCACCGTGAAGAGGAGGTGCTCCACGACGGCGGTGGTTCCGCGGCTGATGGTGAGCGGAACGGCTTTGGTGAGCGCAAAGCGGCGCAGGCGGCAACGCATGGGGCGAAAGGCCCGGAACGCTTCGCCACGCTGACACGATGGAGGCTTCTGTCGTCACTGGCGAGGCCTCCATGCCCGAAACTGGAACGATGACGGCGATGCATCCCCCTGGAGTCGCGGCTGCGGCCCCCTCTCTCCGAACGGCCTCCACCTCTGCGGCGAGCCCCGCTCCGGACGGAGCCGCTGGCGACGGCCCCGCCGCGAGCGGCCCTGCGGCTGGCCGTCCTGGCCGCGGCAGCTACTGGATCACCACCTTCGGCTGCCAGATGAACAAGGCCGATTCCGAGCGCATGGCCGGCATTCTGGAGGCGAGGGGGTATGCGCCCGGCCTGGATGAACACAGCGCGGATCTGGTGCTTTACAACACCTGTTCCATCCGCGACAGCGCGGAACAAAAGGTCTACAGCTATCTGGGCCGCCAGGCGATTCGCAAACGGGCCAACCCCCACCTGATCCTTGTGGTGGCCGGTTGCGTGGCCCAACAGGAGGGGGAAGCCCTGTTGCGGCGGGTCCCGGAGCTCGATCTGGTGATGGGTCCGCAGCACGCCAACCGGTTGGCCACCCTGCTGGAGCAGGTGGACAGCGGCGCCCAGGTGGTGGCAACCGACGAGCATCACATCCTGGAAGACATCACCACCGCCCGACGGGAGAGCGCCGTCTGCGCCTGGGTGAATGTCATCTATGGCTGCAACGAGCGCTGCACCTACTGTGTCGTGCCCGCTGTGCGGGGACGGGAGCAAAGCCGCACGCCGGCAGCCATTCGCGGCGAGATGGAGGAGCTGGCCCGCCGGGGCTACCGGGAGGTGACGCTGCTGGGCCAGAACATCGATGCCTATGGCCGCGACCTGCCAGGCATCACGCCCGAAGGGCGCCGGGCCCACACCCTCACCGACCTCCTGCATCAGGTCCACGACGTGCCAGGCCTGGCCCGCCTGCGATTCGCCACGAGCCATCCCCGCTACTTTTCCGAGCGCCTCATCGAAGCCTGCGCTCAACTGCCAAAAGTGTGTGAACACTTTCACATCCCCGTGCAGAGCGGCGATGATGAGGTCCTTAAGGCCATGGGCCGGGGTTACACGGTGGAGCGCTATCGCCGCATCCTCGATCGCATCCGGGAGCAGATGCCCGACGCCGCCATCAGCGCCGATGTGATCGTTGGCTTTCCGGGAGAGAGC
>JBJOHA010000006.1:0-40555 GCA_046047935.1 Cyanobacteriota bacterium | reverse complement strand
CCTATGAGGTGAGCGGCGACCTCAAGTACGCCCTGCGCCGCTCGATCGAGCTGCTGGGCAATGAGGTGGTGGCGTTCATCAAGGGGCAGAAGAAGGGCGTGTTTGAGGAGCGGCTGGATCCGGAGCAGCTGACGCTGGAGCTGCTGCGCTTGATGTACCGGCTGCTGTTCCTGTTCTTCATCGAAAGCCGCCACCAGGAGCTGGGCTATGCGCCGATGGGCAACGACGTGTTCCGGCTCGGCTACAGCCTCGAAAGCCTGCGCGATCTCGACACGGCTGAACTGGCCAGCGAAGAAGACCGCGAGGGCACCTACCTCAGCGAGTCGCTGGATCGGCTGTTCCAGATGATCTGGGAGGGTTTTCCGAAGCAGGGCGACTTGGAGGCGACGCAACCGCAGCTGGAGGAGGCCAGGCCGGAGTTCAACACCTTCCGGATCGTGCCGCTGCGCTCCCACCTGTTCGATCCTGTGCGGCTGCCGATCCTCAACGGCCTGCTGAAAGACGAGAAGGGCCGCCCGCGCTGGCCCAAGGTGCGCTTCCGCAACCAGGTGTTGCGCGAGGTGATCGAGCTGATGTCGCTCACCCGCGAGGGGAAGGGCAAACGGCGCGGCCGAGTGAGCTACGGGCAGCTGGGCATCAACCAGCTGGGGGCGGTGTATGAGGCGCTGCTGAGCTTCACCGGCTTCTTCGTGGAGGAGGAGAAGGGGCTCTATGAGGTGCAGCCCGCCCCGAGGAAGGCCAGAGCTGCCGCCAGTGATGACGACGACCTTGATGGCGGCGGCGAAGAGGAGAACGGCGATGGCCGCAGCGACGAAGACGACGTCACCACCAAGGCCACCGGGCAGCAGCACGACGAACTGGAGGTGGGCCACTTCGTGACCGCCGAGCAGCTCAAGGCCTACAAGGCCGAGGAGATCGTGCCCGATCCGGCCACCGGCCAACCGAAGCACTACGAGCGCGGCAGCTTCATCTACCGCCTGGCCGGCCGCAACCGCCAGAAGAGCGCCAGCTACTACACGCCGGAGGTGCTCACCAGCTGCCAGATCAAGTACACGCTCAAGGAGGCGCTGGTGGGCAAGAGCGCGGCCGACATCCTCCAGCTCAAACTGCTGGAGATGGCGATGGGATCGGCCGCCTATCTCAACGAGCTGGTGAACCAGCTGGCCCAGGCCTACCTGGAGCGGCGCCAGCAGGAAACGGGCAAAGCCATCCCCCACGAGCGCTACGCCACCGAACTGCAGAAGGTGAAGATGCGCCTGGCCGATCAGAACGTGTTCGGCGTGGATCTCAACCCGGTGGCGGTGGAGCTGGCGGAGGTAAGCCTGTGGCTCAACAGCATCTTTGCGCCGGAGCAGGGGCGGGCCTTCGTGCCCTGGTTCAGCCAGCAGCTGCAATGCGGCAACTCACTGATCGGCGCCCGGCGCCAGATTTACAGGGTGAGCCAACTGCCCACCGGCACGGGCCGCAAAGCCAAACCCACGCGGCTTTGGCATGAACACGCCCCCGAGGAGCTGGCCTGGGATGCGCCGCTGCCGGACGACGCGATCTTCCATTTCCTGCTGCCTGATCCGGGCATGGCGGCGTACGCCGACAAGGTGATCAAGGAACTGGAACCGGAGGCGATCGAGCGCTGCAAGCGGTGGAACAAGGCCTTTGTGGGCGAGGCGTTCACGGAAGCCCAGATCGCTCACCTGCTGCGGCTCAGCCGCCTGGTGGATTCCCTCTGGCAGGAGTGGGCCGAGCAACAGAGCCAGCTGCGTCAGCGCACCACCGATCCCTTGCCGGTGTGGCCAGACAGTGCGGCCGAGGGAGCGGAGGATGTTGCCTGGACTCCCCTGCGCCTGAAAGACCGCATCCAGGAGCAGGAGGTGCTGGGCCACGGCGTGGCCAACACCAATGCACGCCTGCGGCTCAAGTGGGCGATGGACTACTGGTGCGCCCTGTGGTTCTGGCCGATCCGCCAGGCCGACATGCTGCCGAGCCGCGACAGCTGGCTGGTGGAGCTGAGCATGATCCTGGGCGACCTGGAGCAGGGGATCGGCGAGGAGCTGGGTCAGATCAACCTGTTTGCCGACACCCAACCCAAGCAACTGGCAGTCGACTTTTCCGATCGCCACGGGTTTGTGGATGTGGAGAAGCTCAAGGCGGAGTTCGAGCGGCTGCGCCAGGTGGAGGCGGTGTGCCAGCGCATCCGACCGCTGCACTGGGATCTGGAATTCGCCGATCTGCTCAAGGGCGGTGGCTTCGATCTGATCGTGGGCAACCCGCCCTGGCTGAAGGTGGAGTGGGAAGAGAAGGGCGTGATCGGCGACGCCGACCCGATGGTGCTGATCCGCAAGGTGAGCGCCAGCGAGCTGGCGAAGCGTCGCAAGCAGGCATTTGAGGCCCATCCCAAGTTACGGGCGGCTTACCTGGAGGAGTTTGAGGAGCAGAACGGCAGCCAGGCGTTTCTGAATGCGGTGCAGAATTATCCGCTGCTCAAAGGGAGCCAGACCAATCTGTTCAAGTGCTTCCTGCCTCAGGCCTGGCGGATCGCGTCAGCACAGGGGGTTCAAGGATTTCTCCATCCCGAGGGTGTGTATGACGACCCCAATGGTGGAGCCATGCGAGTAACGCTCTACCAGAGGCTACGACATCACTTTCAATTTCAAAATGAGTTGAAACTCTTTCCAATCGGCAACCGGAATAAGTTCAGCCTGAATATCTACGGAGCAAGCCGGCAAGCTAGCTTTATTCACTTATCCAATCTGTTCCACTCTAAGACAGTAGATGCCTGTTTTGCACATGATGGCCATGGAGCCATTGGCGGCATCAAAACCGAGAACGATCAATGGGATATGGCTGGCCACCGTCAGCGCCTGATCCCTGTCGGAGAAAAAGCTCTAGGCTTGTTTGCCAAGCTCTACGACGAACCCGGCACGCCTGCCAACCAGGCCCGCTTGCCAACACTCCATTCCAAACAACTGCAAAGCGTGCTGGAGAAGTTTGTGGCGACACCGAAGCGGCTTGGTGATCTCCAGGGTGAGTATTACGCAACGGTGATGTGGGACGAAACGAATGCCGTGAAGAAAGATGGCACGATCCGCCGCGACACCAGCTTTCCTCCAGATCCCACTGAGTTGGTGCTTTCGGGCCCGCATTTTCAAGTTGGCAAACCGCTCTTCCAAACTCCTAAAGCTGTTTGCAATACTCACCGCGCTTACGACTGCCTCGATCTCACCACCCTGCCGGACGACTACCTGCCCCGAACCAACTATCGACCAGATGTGACGCCCTCCGAATATCGGGCTCGTACGCCGAGGGTGCCATGGGGGGAGAAGAAGCCGGTAACGGAGTTTTACAGGGTTACCAGTCGCGAAATGCTCAGTCAGTCAGGAGAACGGACCTATGTGCCGACTCTTCTTCCCAAGGGCTCAGGTCATGTACACACTTGCATCTCTACCGTCTTCCCGCAGGCAGTTTCAGTTGCCGACTTCCTCTCGATGGGGGTCAGCGTTCCTGTGGACTTCTTTGTGAAGTCCACTGGCATGGGCCATGCCAACAAGAACGTGCTTCGGCAGTTGCCGTTTCCGCCAGACGAAGCACCCCTGTTACCAGGGCTCCGTTCGCGCACCCTCACCCTCAACTGCCTGACCACCCACTACGCCGATCTCTGGAGCGAGTGCTGGGACGACGCCTTCCAACAGCAACGCTGGGCCAAAGTCGATCCCCGCCTGCCCAACAGCTTCTTCCGCAACCTCACCCCCACCTGGCAGCGCGACTGTGCCCTGCGCACTGATTACGCTCGCCGCCAGGCCTTGGTGGAGATCGATGTGCTGGTGGCCCAGGCCCTCGGCCTCACCCTTGATGAACTGATCACCATCTACCGTGTCCAGTTCCCGGTGATGCAGCAATACGAACGCGACACCTGGTACGACCAGAACGGCCGCATTGTGTTCACCGCCAGCAAGGGGCTGACTGGGGTTGGCTTCCCACGCAAGGGCTCGGGGCGAGGGGCCAACAAGACCACCGGGTGGGAGGACATCCAACATGAGACCTCTGGGGTCTTTGAGCGCACGATCCTGGATGACACGCTGCCTGGCGGACCGGTGGAGCGCACGATCACCTATGAGGCGCCATGGACGATATGCGACAGGGTTCGGGATTATCGGGTGGCTTGGGAGATCTTTGTGAAGTAACGCTGCCCTTTAGTGGCAGGCAAGATTAAAAGAACGACAGCACTGCCTCAAGGGAGGCCTGTCCACTCAAAGGGCTTGTTAGATGCCAAAACATGAGATAAGATACAAATGCGGGACCGGCCCGTCTTTAGCGGCGGCAAACCGGCCTCGCTCGGGCCGCTTCGGCGGCCCTTAACTTTTTGATAGACGCGCACAGCTAGTTGCGTACAATCCCAAGCGGATCATATCGAGCAGCAGGTCTGTAGCAAATATGCGAAACAGTATCGTCAAACATCCGGTTTATCCCATATTTCTTGATATTGCTGGTTGGTGCAACTTCTTTTTTCAATAGAGAGAATGCGATGCAGTCCACCAGTTGAAGAAAATATGATCTATGAGATTCCTTGAAGAATGGATCTTCAATAACTCTTTCAACCGTAATATTTGTTGTCCTAGAGCCTCCAGCCCAAGCTCCAAATGCTGACGGGATGGGATTATAGACCTGCATCTTACGGAGAGCCTTGGTTATCTCATGTTCATGTCCTTCGTCAGCGATGAAGACTGCTCGTGGAGCATAAACTATTAAGCGCCGTTCAATTTGTTCCCGGTCTTCATTCGATACGTGTTCGCTTATGCTCTGAATTAATGCTTTTCTCTTAATCACCTCCTGCTTCTCGAATTCAACAAGAGTTCTCTCTATGCGATTAACAAGGCGATCCCAAGCGGTGAGTTGAACATCTTTTCTGCCTTTAATGTCAAGACATACGTTGAATAGGCTTGTCTCAGGCAAGCTTCCTACTAATTTTAAGAGATCATAAAAGATTCGACTCCGCTGCCACTTCCCGATGTCCTGAGGGCCGAGTCTCCCACGACCAGCGACAAGATCTCTGGCGTGAATCTCCTTCCGCAGCAGTACCCCGTGACTACGCTTTAGCGCAGCACGATGGCTTCTAATTTCATTGAAGCAATTTCGCCAGAGTCGATCTTTTATCGCCAGAGCTGATAAACAGAACTTTTCTGAATCATATGACTCGTCTACGTAGATCATCCAGCATGTCATGGTTGAGAGTTGCCATCTCGACAACCATACTTTAAGCTCGGTCGGCGTTCATCAATGCATCTAACTTTTTATTGGCAGGTTCCGCGAACCACGGCCTAAGCGGCGTTGCCGACCGACAACCACCACCGCAATGGTGCGACGATTCGGCTGAATACACCGCCGGCACTGGGTGGATCACCACAGTGCCTTCATCTTAGGGGTGGTTCTCGGACCAGAGAACCACCTGTTTGATCTGCTACACAAGGTCTGCGGGGCTGCATGCCCCCTGTGGGCTGCGGATGAGCACATGGGTGTAGGAGATCTGAGGTTGGGGATCTCTGCCCGGCCACAGTTGCTCCATCAACACCGCCACCGCTTCGCACAGGTGCCGTCGGTTTCGGGGGTGTCGAGGAGCAGGAATTGGATCGGCGCAACAAGGCAACTGATTCTGTGGAGACTTCGACTACAAGCCTGGAGTTGAGTGCTCTCAGCTCCTGATGGAGTGCATCCAGGAGATCCAACAGTCGCGCGATCGGCTGGCAATGGCGTGGGATCTGCGTCATAGCGGGCGAGCACGGCGAAGTCATCCAGGGCCAGCAGCTCCGGCGTCAACGGGATGGTCTTCACACAGGCCTCCAGGCCCTGGATCAGCGTCTGGAGCGAATGGGTTCGTGGTGGTTCCTGGGCGTTGAGTGCCAGCACCTGGCCCTCCCCCACGGGGAGCCTCAGGGGCCTCAGGGCAGACCGCAGCGCCTTCAGTGCCACCGGCTTGTCCAGATCCGACCAGATCCGAATCGGGCCTGGCCTGGCCTCGCCCCTTGCCCTGGAGCCGTAGCCACAGGCTTCTCCGAAGCAGTAGCACACCAGCCGCAAGGGTGCCGGATCCACACCGGCCAGCACCGCCGCCACCGCCGCTGCATCGACGCAGGTTGGAGAGCTGCTGGTTGGCATCAGCTCAGGCTAGGGGTCTCGATACCGCTGAGCGCGAAGGACCCCGGATCAGTGGGCTTGAAACAGGTTCAGTAACCGCACCCCGCAACCGGCGAAGTCAGCGGTGTTGCAGGAACTCAACGCGCTACTGCTCCATCAACACCGCCACCGCCTCGCTCAGTTGCAGTCGGTTTCGGGGGGTGTCGAGAAGGTGGAATCGGGATTGCGCAACAAGGCATCCATCCTGGAGTTCAGCTCGGCGAGCCGCTTGTTCTCGCGCCTCAGCTGCTCGGTTTCTTTCTCGATCTGCTCGGTTTCTTTCTTGATCTGCTCGATCTCGATCAGCTTGGCGGTCATGCGCATCTCGTAGTCGGGATCGCGTCGCCAGTTGAGCATCGACAACCACTGTCGCCACCGAGGCAACGATGAAAACGATTCCCAATTGCTGCTGGAGCTGGAGGCTGCGGCCGGCGAGGGTGATGTGGTCATCGGAGGAAAATAGCGCGATGAGGCCGATGGCAAGCCCGCCGAAAGCCTGGGTGGTGCCAAGGCGGTCGAGGCCAGGCCAGCGAGGCGATGTTGCCCCCAAGTCTGGCGCGGGCGGCGAGGTGGAGGATTATCGCGTGGCTTGGGCCTTCTTCAAGAAGGAGGGCATCGGCGCAGGACCAGCGACGAAGACACCAACGAAAAGGCAGGCCAATTCATCAAACGGCCGGTTGTGGCAGCACTCCATTCACTTCGAATTGCTGCCTCTGGAAATGGTGCACCGTGTTGTCATCCAGGCAACGGATCGAGACTTCCAGCCCATTGGCTTCCAGCTGAACCTCCACCTGATCAAACGGGGTGCCGGTGAAAACACAGCAACTGATGGCGCCTAGTTGAATCACATCCTCAACGCTACGCGCTGAATGGTATTCAAAGGCCTCAATTCCAGCTTCGCGCATCTCTCGGCCAATGCCCTGGCAGAAGTTGCTGTTCATCGGATCACGCAACCTGGCCTGAAGCGCTCTGCCGCCATGGCTCTGCAGTTTCAGGCCTCTTGAGGTGTGCACCTCAACGTGGAAGAGAACCTTCCGCATCGCGCTGCTGCGGGGAAAGGGGCGCTCGGGCCCATCCTGAAACACCAATTCGTAGTACGCCCCCTCCAGCAGACAGCCGAATCGGCTGCGGGAGCCATAAAACATCCCTCGCTCCCAGCGTGTGGCAAACCGCGATCCGTGGCGCCTCCGATAACGAAAGGGAGTGAGCAGCAAACGATGCCGCACAGCGCACTCCTCGGCGCTGGGAAGCTCGGGCTTGCTGGCCTCCAGAAAATCTTCCAGCCAGGCCTGTTCATCCAGGCTGTCCGTCGTCCGGCGGGTGGCCTGAGCGCCCTGCTGCTCCACCAGACGCAGCACCACCCCGTCCAGCTGGGCGAGAGCCTTGAGATCGACCTGGGTTCGTCGGCTCACGGCCGGCCACGCATGGCATCGAGGTATTGCACCAACTCCACCAGCTGCTCCGGATCCTGCAGTTGCTCCCGCGGCAGGCCTCCGGTGTGGCGGTTAACGGTGTTGATCCAGTGCCGCATCAGTTCGGTGTCGTCGCCCACCAGGGCCGAGAGGCTGCGATGCAAGCGCAGCACCAGGGCAACCATCCGCTGGGTGTGCCGATCGATGCGGCTCTGGGCCCGTGCCTGCTCAAAAAACGTGCGGCTTTTGCCAATGGCCTGCGCCGTTTCCTGGGCTGACAGCCCCAGTTCCTCCCCCGCGCGCTGCAGCGCCTTGCGCAGCACCAGGTTCCCGTCCACCCCGCCAGCCGCTGCGTTGGAGAGCTCCTGAACCTCCATGCCCCCTCACCATCTCTGGGCATCATGCCTCAAAAGCGGCAAGAAAGGCAATGCTGCCTCGAACAAGGCGAATCTCATGACTTGTTGCATGAAAAACCGTGCTGCTTCACGGATAGAGCGATCGACTGCTCAAATCCCATGCATGGCAACCAGGCGTCCCCCCCCGGGGATGGAGACCCTGGCCCGCTCGGACTGGCTGTTGCGCCTGGGCCGCGGTGCCTGCGGGCTTCCCGGCGACACCCTCCGGCGGGCCTGGGCCTGGCACCCCTGGCCAGCGGCCAGCCAAAGCTGCCCATGTCCACTCCTGAGCGGGCCCTGCTGGGTGGCCGTGGGCCGCACGGGTGAGCGGCCTCTTGCATGAATGCGGGAGGTGTTGCGGCTCACCACATCAACGGGCGCTGTTTGTTCATCACCTCTGAGATGCGCCCGCCACTGCCGATCACGCCTTCCAGGTCTTGACGAGAAAGACCCCTTTGCTCCAGCACAAATTCAATCGCCGCAATCGGATCAGGTGGACTGATGGGGTGATGCTGGGCTTCATCGTCGTCAACCAAAACCGTCAACACTTCAAGCCGGTCTCTATCAAAACTCCCGGCGGCTGCATCCAGGCAATGATCAATGTCCCGGAGGGCACGCTCGTAATCGGCTTCGCTGCAAATCGGTTTGATGGGTTGCATGGTTGTCTCAGAATGTGGAGGTGTCGATTTTGTCGTAGTCGGCATGGCTGCCAATAAATCGGATAAAGATCACTTGGAATTCGTAGTCCACCTTGACAACCAAAGGCTCTGGGTATGCGTGGAATGCATGGAACAAAATCATTGTCCGCGCTGCAATCTTGCCTGGCTAGAATGGGGCTGCAGCTCTGCCGCATCCCTTGCTCCCCTCCGTTGTCGCCAGCGAACTGGAGCAGGTGGCCGCTGATGCCATCCGCACCGCCTTCCACCCCACAACGCCGGGCTTTGCCGGGCTGATCGATCGCTTTCTGGCGGATCGCGAGCAGCTGCTCAAGGGCCCCTACGTGTCGGTGGCCCTGCCCTTTCACCTGGGCACAGGGCGCGATTGGTTTGCGCAGATCCCGCTGCCCTTCCAGCCTTACCGGCACCAGGAGAAGGCTTTTGATCGGCTGCTGCCTGGCACCCCCGGCAACACCCTGGTGGCGACAGGCACGGGTTCGGGCAAAACCGAGTGCTTCCTGCTGCCTCTGCTGGAGCACTGCCGGGTGCAGCAGGCCCAGGGCACTCGCGGCATCAAAGCGATCCTGATCTACCCGATGAATGCCCTGGCCACAGACCAGGCCAGGCGCCTCGCCGATCTGATCCACACCACACCTGCCCTTGCCGGCCTGCGGGCCGGTCTTTACATCGGCTCCAGCGATGAGGAGCAAACGGCGGCGATGACCGCCACCAGCGTGATCACCGACAAGGACGCGCTTCACAAGGCTCCACCCGACATCCTGCTCACCAACTACAAGCAGCTCGACTACCTGCTCCTCCAGCCCCATGTGCAGGGGCTGTGGGAGCACAACGGTCGCCTGAGTGATGGCACCAGTGTGTTGCGCTACCTGGTAGTGGACGAGTTCCACACCTTTGACGGCGCCCAGGGCACAGATCTCGCCTGTCTGATCCGTCGCCTGCGCGATCGGCTCCAGTGCCCAGGCGATTCGCTGGTGTGCGTGGGCACCTCCGCCACCCTCGGTGGCCCCGAAGCCAGCCAGGCGATGCTCAGCTACGCCGGCCAGATCTTCGCGAGCAGGTTTGAGCCCGCCTCCCTGATCGTCGAGGAGCGCCTCAGCCCCGAGGAGTTCTTCACCGATCACACCGCCTTTGGCGACCCTGGTGAAACAGGTGGGCTGCAGCTGCTGCCGCCTCCTGGCCTGGATGCCGTGGATCAGCTGGATCCCGAACGCGCCGCCACGGCTGAGGCCTACATCGCCACCCAGGCGGCGCTCTGGCTTGGCGATGCCCTGGCCCCGCCTCCGCAGGGCAACGTGAGCGACAACGACTGGCGGGTGGCCCTCGGGATGCAGCTGGGCACCCTGCCAGCCGTGCACAACGTCGTGCGCCAGGCCGCAGACACCTGCTCGATCGAGGAGCTGCTGCAACGCTTCTCCCGCCAGCTGGGCCTGGGCGACCGGTATCCCCGCCGCTACCGCGTGTTGCTGCTCGAAAGCCTGCTCGCGCTGATCGCCCACGCCCGACGCACCACCACCAAGCTCGATGGCAGCCCTGTGGTGGTGCCCTGGCTCAACCTGCGCGTGCAGCTCTGGTTGCGCGAGCTCAAACGCATGGTGGCCTCCGTTGAGGCCATACCCCAGCTGCGCCATTCCGACGATCTGGCTGGCAGCGACAACAGCATCCACCTGCCCGTGGTGCATTGCCGCGATTGCGGCGCCACCGCCTGGACCTCCACAGTCCTCAACTCCACCAGCAACACGCTGGACCGAGCGAATAACCTCAGGAACTTCTACAGGGCGTTCTTCTCCGGCGCTCCTGAACTCCGCTACCTCTTCCCCCAGGGCGGCCCCTCCGGTGATGGAGCCTGCAGCCACCAGCTCTGCGCTACCTGTCTGTCGTTTCACCCCGTCAAGGAGCTCGCCGATGCCACGCCAAACGGCGCTGCGCCCGTCTGCCCCAACTGCCAGAGCCGTGAGCTGCTGCCGGTCGACATCCCCGACTGCAGCTTCGTCGACGACAGCAACCACCCGCGGGTCAGCCGCGACTGCCCCTGCTGCAATGCCCAGCAGAGTTTGCTGTTGATTGGTTCTTCTGCCGCCAACCTCACCAGCACCTGGAGCGCCTCCCTGTTTGCCTCGGCCTTCAACGGCGACAAGAAGCTGCTGGCCTTCTCCGATTCCGTGCAGGACGCTGCCCATCGCGCCGGCTACATCGCGGCCCGCGCCTATCGCACCTCCTTCCGCACCGCCCTCACCACCACGGTGCAACAAGCCGGCGCGCCGCTGGCGCTCGATCGGCTGCAGGAGCGCCTGATCACTGATTGGCAGCAGCGCTTCCCCAACCCCGTCGACTTCGCCGCCACCTTCATCCCCCACGATCTGGAGTGGCTGCGCGAATGGGATGCCCTGCAGCAGCAGCTCACGCCAAGCCTGGAGGCCAACAGCACCCTCATGCGCTTCGTGTGCGATCGGCTGCGTTGGGAGGTGGCCGCCGAATTTGGCTACCGCTCACGTCTGGGTTCGTCGGTGGAGCAGGCCGGTGCGCTGACCGCCGCCGTGGATCCCGCCGCCGTGGACAAGCTGCTGCCAGACCTGCTGAGCCGGCTGCAGAACGAGGTTGAGCCCCTGCGCGACCTGCGCCTCGACCAGCTGCAGCAGCTGGTGGTGGGCCTGCTGCAACACCTGCGCCAACGCGGTGCTCTCGCCCTGAGGGAGCTGGTGGGGCGCGACGGCAAGAGCAGCCGCTACCTGGAGAGCGGCGGGGAGGACACCTATTCCTTCAACCAAATCCCCCACACGCCGAAGTTCGGGCGCGCCGCCAATCGGCCGATCTTTCTCACCAGCTTCCGCGGCAAAGGGCATTTCGAGCAGCTGATGCGTGACTCCGGCCGGCCCACCTGGGCCCAGCACTGGCTGCAGCGCACCCTTTTCCCAGGCGCCGCTGCAGGCAACAAGGCGTGGCTTGATGCCGAGCAGCAGAAAGAGACCCTCAACGCAGTTGTCGAGGCGTTGTGCCAGGCCGGTCTGCTGCTGCAGTTCAGCGGCGGCCGTGGTGAGCGCATCTGGGCGATCCCGCCCGCAGCGGTGAGCGTGAGCCATGAAGCCCACCCCGTGCGCTGCGAGCACTGCGGCGACATGCACAGCGTGCCCACCGACCAGCGCAGCCTCTGGGATGGCCTGCCTTGCCAGGTGCGCCATTGCCCCGGCAGCTACCGCTCTGATCCCGGCGGCGGGTCGCCCCTCTGGGGTCTGCCCCTCTACCGGCGGCTGTATCAGCGCGGCGAGGTGCATCGCATCGTGGCCCGCGAACACACAGGCCTGCTGGAGCGCGGCGATCGCGAGCGGCTGGAGACCAAGTTCATCCGCGGCGACTATCGCAGCGACCCCAACCTGCTCTCGGCCACCTCCACCCTGGAGATGGGCATCAACATCGGCGATCTCTCCACGGTGCTGCTCGCCTCAGTGCCGCCTGAGCCGGCCAACTACCTGCAGCGCATCGGCCGGGCCGGCCGCCGCGACGGCAACGCCATGGTGGGCACGCTCGTGACGGGCACTGCCCACGACCTCTATTTCTTCTCCGACCCGCGCGAGATGCTGCAGGGGCAGGTGAATCCCCCTGGCTGCTACCTCGATGCGGCCGCCATCCTGCGCCGCCAGCTGCTCGCCTACAGCCTCGATCGCTGGGTCGCGGGCGGCCTCGATCCGCTGGCGCTGCCCCGCAAGCTCAAGCCGGTGCTCGATGGTGTGGAGAAGGCCCTCAGCAGCAGCATCCCCGAGGAGTTCCCTTACACCTGGCTGGGCTGGGTGGAGACGCATCAGGCCGATCTGCTGGAACGCTTCTGCGCCCTGTTCGGCGAGGAGCTGCAGCCAGCCAGTGCCGCTGATCTGCAAGCGTTCCTGCTCACCCCCGCCGATGATGGTGGTGGTGGAGATGGCGCCTTCAATGCGCCATTTGCACAGGAACTGCTCGCCCGTCTGCGCGATCTGGTGGCCGAACGCAAGCGGCTGGGTGCAGAGGCCCGCAAGTTGCGCGAGCGCTACAACAAGCTCTGCGAGCGGCCCGACGACGGCCTCACCCCTGAGGAGCGGGAGGCGAAAGACTCCATCCGCCGCGAGCAGTTCGCCTACAACCAGCTGCGCAAAGACCTCGACGGCAGGCCCCTCCTGGCGATGCTCACCGACGAGGGCTTCCTGCCGAACTACGCCTTCCCGGAAGCGGGCGTCACGCTCAAGTCGGTGCTCTGGCGCAGGCTGCCCGGCCGTTCGGCTGGTGGTGGGGGTGGCGATGGCCGCCGCAGCGAGGAACTGCCGCCCCTGAGCTACGAGCGCCCGGCCAACGTGGCCATCCGCGAGCTGGTGCCCGATGGCCAGTTCTACGCCCAGGGCCGTCGGGTGAAGGTCGATCAGGTCGACCCCAACCTCAACAAGCCGGAGCGCTGGCGCTTCTGCCCCTCCTGCTCCTACGCCAGCCGCGAGACCGACGACGATTTCGGCCGCAAAGAGTGCCCGCGCTGCGGCAGCAGCGGTTACGCCGACCACGCGCAGGTGAAGGAGATGGCCCGCCTGCGCCAGGTGCAGGCCACCACGGAAGACGCCCGCAGCCGCTTCGGCGACGACAGCGACGAACGCAATCCGCTGTTCTTCCACCGCGAGCTGCTGATCGTGCCCGATCACAGCCGCCGCGAAATCTCCCTGGCGATCGCTGATGAGGAGTTCCCCTTCGGCGCTGAATATCTCGCCAGCACCACCTTCCGCGAGATCAACTTCGGCGAGCAGGCCGTGGTGGGCACCAGCCACGCCATCGCCGGCAAGGCCCTGAAGGTGAAGGGGTTCGAGCTCTGCCGCAGCTGCGGCAAGGTGCAGCGCGGCCCCGCCAAGGCCAGCAACCACACTTGGGGCTGCCGTTATCGCGACAAGCCCGACGACGCCCAGCTGCGCCAGCTGCTGTTCATGTACCGGGAGTTCAACTCCGAGGCCCTGCGCTTCCTGCTCCCCGGCGCCAGCTTCTGGGATGAGGCGGGCCAGCCCTCTTTCATCGGTGCCCTGCACCTGGGTCTGCGCCAACGTTTCGGCGGCAAGGTGGATCACCTGCAATCCGCCCTCGGCGAGGAACCCCAGCCCGGCAGTCAGCAGCGCAAAACCTTCCTCTACCTCTTTGATTCGGTGCCCGGTGGGACGGGCTATGTGCGCCAGCTGATCGAAGCCGGCGGCAAGGATCTACGCGCGGTGTTCGAGCAGTCGCTGCAGCATCTGCAGGCCTGCCCCTGCAGCGATGGCTGCTACCGCTGCATCTTCATGTACCGGCAGCGCTTTGATCGCGAGCGCACCAGCAAACGGCGCGCCATCGAGCAACTGCAAACGATCCTGAACCGCTGGCAGGATCTGCAGCTCTCAGAGCGCAGCCTCTCGGAGGTGGTGATCAACACCCGCGCTGAAAGCGAACTGGAGCTGCGCTTCATCGAAAAGCTGCGGGAAGGCAAAGGCAAGCCACCTGGGGTCTCCGTCACCCTGCGCAAAGACTTCATCAAGGGCGATAAAGGCTATCTGCTCACCTTCAACAGCGGCTCCAGCGTGGTGAGCTGGAAGGTGGAGCAGCAGGTGCCGATCGGCGAGGCGGAGGGTGTTCGCGCCTTTTCCCGTGCCGACTTCCTGCTCACGCCAACGGCTGGCGGCAAACCGATCGCCGTCTACACCGATGGCTGGGAGTACCACCGCGGCCGGCTTGCCACCGATGCGGAGCAACGCATGGCCCTGCAGCGCAGCGGACGCTACCTCTTCTGGGCACTGAGCTGGGATGATGTTGTAGAGGCACTTCCCACGGCTCAGGCGCCACTGGAGCCCAACGGGCTCGCCGTGGGGATGATGCCAGATTTTGCTTGCAAAAATCGCGAAAACTATCTTGAACGTTGGCAGCCGCAAAATCTTTTGGACGGTCTTTCAGAACGACCAGTCCCAACTCCTCACGAAATTCAGCTGGCTAACAGCTTGCAATTGCTGATGGCCTATCTGGCCAATCCTTCCGAAGCGCTTTGGCAGGGTTTCGCGCAGATGTTCTGCCTTGCCCAGCGCCCGCCCATGCCTCCAGTTCAGGTCAATGATCCATCTCTCATGGCACCACGAGAGGCTATGAATCTGAATTCACACGTCGAGGAGTGGACGCAAGGCGGCGAATCTCTTCGAGTGGGTCAACACCTCGCTCCTGTGCCAGAACTCCAGATTCTCAATCTCGTCGATCTCGGCCTGCATAAAACTGACAGACTGCATCCTTGCGCGAGTTTTCGGGCCATTCATTTTGAACCTGATCGTTCCAGCTCTGATCGACATCAGCAGCAGGTCTGGCGCGAATGGTTGCGCCAGGCCAACCTCTTCCAGTTCCTGCCCCATCTGCTGATCTCCACCCCGGGCTGGGGTGGCAGCGAGCAACCCGCAGCCGTGGACCCACCCCGGGTGTGGGTGGCGGCCAAGCCAGCCAAGACAGCTCTGGAGGGCTCAGGCGCCCCGGAAACCGCAGCGGCTGCGTCGCAACAGGCCTGGCAGGCCCTCAGCCGCTTTGCGCCAGCCGACGTGCAGCCGCTGCTGCAGGCCCTGGAGGCAGCCTGGCAAGCCACTGATCGGCCCTTGCCTGAGCAGTCCTTTGAACTGGCGGGTCCCCGTGGCGACGTGCTCGCCCAAGCCGAGCTCGCCTGGCCAGACCACCGTCTGGTGGTGGTGAGCGACCCCGTTGATGCGGAACCTTTCACAGCTGCGGGCTGGCGCTGCTGGTCGGTGGAGGATCCTCCTGCCGCCACAGCCGCCGCCCTGTTGGAGGCCCTGATGGAGGCCCCACCACCGTCCTGACCCACGTCCAACCCACTCCGCCACCGCTGACCTGCCAGCCATTCCCGCCGCCTCCCCCCATCTGACATGAGCGAGCCCCGCCTCACCGTTGCCCTCTCCAATGATTTCTTCAAGGCGTTCGGGCGGTTGCCTGAAAAGTCGCGCGGCAAGGTGGCCACCTTCCTCTCCAAGTTCCGTGCCAACCCCCGCAGACCGGGGCTCAACTACGAGCGCATCGAAGGCGGCAAGGATCCCTTCATCCGCTCGATCCGGGTGGATCAGGACATCCGCTGCATCGTGCGCGCCCCCGATGAAGGCGACACCTACGTGCTGCTCTGGATCGACAAGCACGACGACGCCTACCAATGGGCCAGGCGCCGCACCTGCCATGTGAACCGGGTCTCCGGTGCCCTGCAGGTGGTGGATGTGGAAGCCGCAGAACTCGCTGTGGGCGATGCGATCGCTGCCGCCGTCAGCGAGGTGCTGGCCCAGCAACCCTCCCCAGCCCAGTCGTCACCCACGGTTGCAGCTCCAAGCGTTTCAACGCAGGCACAAACCCAGGTCGGCTCACTGTTTGCCCATTGCAGCGACGACCAGCTGATGCTGCTCGGTGTCCCCGAAGCCCTGCTTCCCGCCGTTCGCGCCGTCACCAATGAGGAGGCCCTGAGCCGCCTGATCGAATGGGTTCCGCAGGACTGCGTGGATGGCCTGATCCTGCTGGCTGATGGCAAGCCGATCGAGGTCGTGATCGAGGAGCTCGAACGCCAGCGGCCGGCTGCCATCGATCCCGGCGATGTGGCGGCGGCGCTGGAGACGCCGGAGAGCAAGGCCGAGTTCCTCGTGATCACCAACGACGACGTGCTCGAAGCGATGCTCTCCGCGCCGCTGGAGCGCTGGCGCGTGTTTCTCCACCCCAGCCAGCGCCGTCTCGTCGAGCGCCAGTGGAGTGGAGCGGTGCGGGTGCTGGGTGGCGCTGGCACCGGCAAGACGGTGGTGGCCATGCACCGGGCCCGCTGGCTCGCCAACGCGCTGATCACAACCAGCGCGCCCGGCCGGGTGCTGTTCACCACCTTCACCCGCAACCTGGCCACCGACATCCGCGCCAACCTCACTAAGATCTGCAGCCCGGCGGAACTGCAGCGGATCGAGGTGATTCACCTCGATGGCTGGGTGATGAACTTCCTCAAGGCTCAGGGCCTGCAGGTGCGCGTGTTCAACGAGGAGGCGCGCGACAGCTGTTGGAGCCTGGCCATGAATGTGGCCGAGACCTCACTGGGTCTGGATGAGCGCTTCTACCGCGAGGAGTGGAAAGACGTGGTGCTGGCCCGGGGCTGCCGCAGCCGCGATGAGTATCTGATGGCCCGCCGCGTTGGACGCGGCACACGCCTCAGCCGTTCGCAACGCAGCCAGATCTGGCCAGTGTTCGACGCGGTGCGCGCCGAATTTCGCCAGCGGGGGCTGTGGGAGCCGGAGGAGGCCAAACAGATCGCTGCCGACCTGATCCACAAGGCGGCTGGCTCGCCGCTGTATGCCGCCGTGGTGGTGGATGAGGCCCAGGATCTGGATGAGGCCTCCTTCTCGCTGTTGCGAGCCCTTGTCGGTGAGCCCCGCGCCAACGATCTGTTCATCGTCGGCGATCCCCACCAGCGCATCTATGGCAAGCCGGTGGTGCTCAACCGCTGCGGGATCGACATCCGCGGCCGCGCCCGCAAGCTGCGCATCAACTACCGCACCACGGAGGAAACCCGCGCCTGGGCCACCGCCGTGCTGCACGGGCTCGATTTCGATGATCTCGATGGAGGCAGTGATCCGGCCAGCGACTACCGCTCCCTGCTCCATGGCGATCACCCCCTGGTGCAGGGCTTCAAGGATCCTGGAGAGGAGCAACGGTTCCTGGTGAAAACCTTGCGTCAGCTGCGCGACGAGCAACCGTCCCTCGCCTCCACCTGCGTGGCTGCCCGCACCAACAAGGCCGTCGAAAAGCTTGAAGCCCTGCTCAAGAGCGAGGGTTTCGCCACCCGGGTGATCAACGCTGAGGAGTCTGACGACCCCAGCGATCCAGCCCTGAGGCTCGCCACCATGCACCGGGTCAAGGGTTTGGAATTCGACCAGGTTTTTCTGCCGGGGCTGGATGCCTCCCAGATGCCCCTGCAGGTGGAAGTCAACAAACGGCCCGATGCCCTCTCGCGTGACCTGTTCGAACAGCGGGAGCGCTCCCTGCTGCATGTGGCGGCCACGCGCGCCAAGAAGCGGGTGGTGGTGAGCTACAGCGGCAAGGCGTCACCCTTCATCGGCCGCAGCTGACTTCTCCGCCCCAAGCCATGGCATATCGAGGGCTTCGCCGCAGCTCGACTCCCAAGAGTGGTAGCCGGACTGGTCAAGACGGCTCCCCCTGTGTCAGGAAACAAGTCCACCCTGTTCGACCGATCCACTGGGGGGCTGACCCAGAAATACGCAGGCATGGTCTTTGAATTTTATCAAAAATGGAGTCAGCAGTTGCAGTCCATGCGAATGGAGTTGTATTCCTATTGTAGTTAGCTATAAACATTTCTATTTTTGCGATCAGCTCCTTAAAACTTCTGAAGCTTCCACGACGTATCGCACGTTCAGTAATCATGCCAAACCAACGTTCAACCTGGTTGATCCAAGATGCATAAGTCGGTGTAAAGTGAATATGGAACCGTTCTCGCTGAGTCAACCATGCCCTTACCTTGGCATGTTTATATTTGCAGTAGTTATCCACAATGAGATGAACATCAAGTTCATCAGGAACAGATTTTTCAATCTGACGCAAAAGCTCAAAGATTCTTGATGTCGGTGGCGTGGTTTGCACTGGGCAATCACTTCTCCAGTTGCAACATCAAGAGCTGAAAATAATGTTGTTGTTCCATGTCGAATGTAGTCATGAGTTACGCCTTCTACGTAGCCAAGTCCCAATGGCAGCAATGGCTGTGTCCTGTCTAATGCTTGAACCTGTGACTTCTCGTCAACGCAGAGCAGGACTGCATTGTCAGGGGGATTAAGGTATAGGCCAACTATGTCTCGAACTTTCTCTACGAAGAAAGGATCTGTTGAGATTATGAAATTGTCTTGGCGATGAGGCTGGATTGAACATGTTTGCAGCCAACGTTGTACCGTTGATTTGGAGATTCCCGTCTCTGCTGCCACAGTGCGTATACTCCAGTGCGTATACTCCAGTGCGTGCTGCCGTCATTTGGCTTCGTCTGCAACACGAGATTGATCACGTTTGCGACTTCCTCATCGTTATAGCTGCGAGGGCGGCCAGGGCGAAGCTCATCATGAAGGCCAGTTACTCCCTGATCCAAATAGCGCTGGCGCCATTTCCCGACCTTCATCATACTTACGCCAAATCGCTCCGCCACAGTCTTACTCTGTTCCCCGCTTGCACATGCCAAAACAATCTTGGCTCGCATGACAATTGAATGAGGCATGGATCTTGAGTTGGCAATTGCTTGCAGCTCAAGACGAGCGTCATCGTTAAGAACCAGCGGTTTAAGTTGGCGTCATCTTGGCATTGAAGCGATCCTCTTGTAGGCACTAATCCATTATACGCCACTTGCGGGTCGCTACACGAGCTGCGGCTTCGGCCTCGACCACCTCGACAGCGACGACGACACCACCCTGCCCCCAGACCTGCAGGAGCGCATCGCCAGCGGCGATCTGTTCTTCTACTCCTCCAGCGAGGCCTGCGCGTTCCAGTCCCAGCTACGCCAACATGGATCCGTCAAGCCCAGCAAAAAGCACCCATGGCGCCATCGCTGGCCCGATGAGGTTCGCGACGAGGTGCTGGCCCGGTTGTTGGACCTCAACGCCGAGCGCTATGCGGAGGAGCAGGCGAGGGGGTTGCACAGTAAGACCGGCAAGAAGGGTGCCGATCTCCAGACTCTCGGCTCTCTTTTGGCCAATCACACGCGTGGTCTGGATGCCTACCTGCAACGCCAAGCCAGTCGCCTGGAGGAACGCCACAAAGGCATTCTGGCGGAGGCAGAGAGCTTTCTCTTGTCCCCCGATCTCAACCTCGACACCATGACCGCCGGTGAACTTAAGAATCTCTGCCGCTCCAGGCGACTGCGTGGTTGGTCAAAACTACGCCGCGACGACCTGCTCACCCTTGTGAAGCAACATCTGGCTCGTGAGATCGAGATCTCTCCAATCCTTCGGCAGCAAAAGGTTGATGAAGCCACTTTAGATGGAACAGTACAGGCACAGGCTGATGGCGCTCTGGGATATCCCGACGACGCTTCACGCACAGAGCGGTTGTTGCTGCTTCTGCTTCAACACCTCAACGTGCCGCAGGAGCAGATTCAGACTGCCTGGCAGGATCCCGATGCGGCTTGAGGCACCACAAACCGGATCAACATTTAGCCAGCCAAGGCCCGTAGATCCTTAAGCAGTACAAATAAATGCAGCGGATCTGTTGGTGAGGCGATGAAGCCGAAATGGCTATAGAAGCCACGGGCTCGCTCATCCTTGGCATGCACGGCCAGAGCCCGGATGCCGGCAATCTCAGCAGCGGCCAATATGCGCATCATCGCATCCTTGAGCAAACCGGCCCCCAGGCCTTGCCCTTGGTCGTCGCGATCCACAGCGAGCCGGGCGAGCACCATCAACGGCACGGGATGCCGAGCCAAACCTTTGCGGATCCGCTCGGGAGCCCCCTCCGGTGCCACCTCTCCAACCACGAGAGTGTAATAACCAACCACCTGGCGATCGTTCACGGCCAGGTAGGTGCGACTGGCGTTAGCCCGTCGATTCAGCCACGCATGCAGCTGCAGAAACCGATGGAGTGCCGCGTCACCGCAATCAAAACCATCGAGACCATGGCTGGGGTCAAGCGGCCCGATATGAAACGAGGGCATCGCAATCAGTTCGCGTCTTCGTTTCGCCGTTCGCTGTCTCGCTCGAACACACTCGCCTCTTGCAGCAGACGGCTCATCCGTGGATGACGCTGAACCGGTGCATCGAGGGCAGCCAGAAAAGCCTCCCACTGCTCTGGTTCCAGCGGAAATGAGCGCCGATCGGCCAGGGTTTCAGCCGCACTGGTCAGCGTGCTGTCGAGCACAAAATCGCTCACGCTCCGCTTCGCCAGCGCCGCAGCCTGCTGCAGCGTGCGCTTGGCGTCCGGTGTCAGGCGCAGGTCAAGTTTCTCGGTTCGGAGCTGGGAGCCTGCCATCAAACATTCTTCGCTGATTCCACCCTGGGCCGCTTGCCCGACATTGTCTGGACGAGGTCCGTCCAGATCGCCACCAGCGACTCCTCCTCACCCTTGCCGCTCCCGCCAGATCTCCTGCACAAACGGATCGGTGACGCCATACAGCCCATGGCCAAGCCGCATCAAGACGTTGGCAGCCAGGAGTTCATTCACCACCGGCTGGATGTCCTCCACCCGCACCTCACGTCCAATCGCTTCGCCATAAGCGGCGGCGGCTTCTGCGGAGAAGATTCCTCGCGCTGGGTCCTCCGATCGCGCCACCCGATCAAAGATCGCCGATGCCAGGCCGCCGATCTGCTCCACCTTCAGCAACTCCAGGTCGGCTGCGGAACTGCGCAGCGTGGCGGCGATCACCGGCAGCAGCTGGTCCGGGGCCAACCCTGAACTCGCGCTGGATCGCAGTTGCCCCAGGGCCCGCAGGAACTCCTCCGGCCGGTGCCCCAGGGTCTGAAAGGAACTCCAGGCCGCCGTTTCCGAGGGCAATGGCTCCAGTCCTTCCTCCCGCAGGCGCTGGAGCACATGGCGCACATACGCCTGATCCAGCACCGGATAGGGCAATGACGTGGCACCCGCAAAGGCCTGATTGCGGCGGGCCGTCAACTCGCTCACCAGAGCTCGATGGGAGCCGGTGCCCAGAAACAGGAAATGGCCAGGGGTGTCAGGCCTGGGATTGATCGCATCGCGGGCCGCCTTGAGGGCCAGCAACATCTGGTTGCCCTCCTCGGTGGTGATCGCCTGCTGCACCTCATCCACGATCAACACCACATCGCCGCCGCTCTGATCCACCACCTCCGTGAAGGCCCGGGCCAGGGTCGCCCCTCCGGCCTCGCCGAGCTGCTCCAGCTGGAAGCCAAAACGAAAGCCCATGCCTCCCAGATCCAGCCCCTTGACCCGCTGCAGGCGGGCCAGGAGCGGTGAGGTGGGCGTTGCCAGCTGCTTCAGGGTTTGGCGCACTGCGGCCTGCACCAGGGCGGCCGGGCTCACCTTGGTGTCGCTCCAGAGGTCCACGTAGATCACCACCGCACCCTGCGCTTCGAGCTCCGGCACCAGATCGGTGCGCAGGAAGGTGGTCTTGCCCGTGCGCCGCAGGCCCGAGAGGAACAGGCCCGAGCGCAACCCCTCGTCCAGCACGCCCGGATGCAGCAGGCGATTGGCCAGCTCAGCGGCCAACTGGGGGCGGCGGAAGACCTCGGCCACAGGATTCAAGATCTTTACGGTTCACCATTAATTATGGCTCAGCCATAAATGACTGAAAAGGTGGGCGGCTGGCCGCTCCCGCCTGAGGCGCGCCACAATGCCTCCAAGGCCACCTCCGCCCAGATCCGTCGGCAGCTGGTCGAGGCCCTGGAGCTCGATCTGATCGGCCCCCTTCGATCTGGCACACAACGGGCTTTCTTGTGCCCAACACGTATCAAGAAGAAGCCGGAAGGCCGCCGGAGGGCGATGCCCCCAGCAATGCCGATCAGGGCGGGGAAGACCCCAGCAACGACGCCTCGATCCGCCAGGAAGAGCGCGAGGGCGATGACGACGCCAGCGGCAGCCAGGAGGAGAGCAGCAGCAAGCGCAACGGGTTGCCCTCCTCTGCTGGCCTCAGCCTGATCGTCGAGAAGGGATCCGAGATCGAGGTCGTCGTCGCCCGGGGGGATTACGCACCGCCTGAGCTGAGTTCAGACGACAAGGGCTGGAGCCGGGAGCCCAAGCGGGAGGCGCGCACCCTGCGAATGGATCAGCTGGGTCCCAGCCTCGCTATCCCCCTGGAGCCCAATCCGGAGGGCCTGTGTCGGCGTTGGATCGCCAGCCGCGCCCCCCGCAAGCTCGGCTACCCGGCTGATCAGTACTCCGTCTCGGTGTTCCTGCTCAACAAGCGCGCCCAGAGCGGCGGCAAGCAGATCCGCTACCGCGATCCGGTGTCGGTCTTCCAGGTGCAGCTGCAGCTCCAGTGCGCCAAGGGATTCCCGTCGCGCCGTGATGCCTTGCAGCAGGCCAGCAAAGACGGCGATGAGCGGCTGGCTGCCCGACCTGGCGGTAGACCAACACCTTGTCGTTGGAGACGGCAAGCGACAAACCATTGGCGACAGCACCGACGCCAACGCCCAACTTCAGGCCCTCGCCGAGTTCGGCGTCAGCGCCCGGCTGGTGCAGAACGCCGACGTCCAGCTGATCGAGCAACAGATCAACCGTGGCATCACGGTGCCCTGCGGCTGCATCCTCCGCAGGCCGGTGGAGCGCCCCACAGGCTCAGTCCACCGGATGATCGTCGGCGGCACCACCCTCAAAGCCCACGGCATGGGGCAGCGCTTCTCCCGGCTCAATCCAGGCAAGGGCTGGGCAGTGGTGGATGCCATCCGCTGAGGCATGCGCTGCGCAGTGCGTTCAGCGCAACGGTCGGGGCCGGCGGCTGAGCGGCGCCACCACCGGCCGGAGCGCCGGCGGGATCTGCAGTTGCTGGTCGGCCCAGTGGGCAGCAAGGGCCGCCAGCAAGCTGGCGCGGTCGCCGTGAATGCGGAGCATGGCGTGGTTGAAAGAGCTGCCCACCAGCCTGATCTGGCCGGCCCACTTCGCCAAAGCAGATGGCGACAGGACCGCGCAACCAATGGCACAACCGCAGCCATCGATCGCACCAGAGCGGATGTGCCGCAGGCGAACGGCGGTTCGTGATCAGCTTCCCGGCCCATGGCGCCCGCGCGGCTCCAGCCCATCGCCGCTGAGCGGGCAGGGCCAGTGGAGCACGCCATCCCCCTGACGCGGCTCTCCGTCCGCCAGGACCGGCCAAGGGTTGTCCGCCCCCCGCCGCGAGAAGCCCTCGCGATTCATCTCGCCGGTGGCAAAGGCCAGCACTGCTGCCTCGGGGGCGTCCACCCTCGCGGTCCACTCCATCCCATTCAGCACCAAGGTGATCTCCAGCGCGGCGGGTCCGATGCGCTTGTTCCCGTCCACAAAGAGGGGGTTCTCGATGAGAGAGAAGCCGAGGGCAGCAGCTTTGGCGATCAGCCCCGGCGAGAGCGACCAGGACAGACTTTCAGGCGGCCCTGATCAGCACCCGCGTGGTGCTCCGCAGCCGACCGCGACCCGTTGGATCGGGCCGCCGCTGCCCTCGGCACCACCCCCGCTCCTTCCTGCTCGCCCGGGGGCGCCTGCCCTCCGGGCCCGCAGCCCGCTGGGCCTGCGGCGGTTGCTGACCAGCCATGAGCCGCCACCACCGCCACCACCCGCAGGAGCTGCTGGCGGCCCGTCACCTGGTCACAGGCTTCTGCTGCCGCTCCGAGGAGCAGACCGCCCGGCTGGTGGAGAAGAGCAAGCAGGCCCATGGCATGGCCCCAGGTGATGCTTGAGAACCGCACCCGGCTGGCCATACCGTCAAAACGACCGTCATCCGCAGCGGCTATAGCCGGTTTTCCCCAGATTGCTCGGGTTTTCTCCGGTTCTGCTCGGGTTTTCCCCGGATCTGCTCGCACGAAGCCAAAGCTCGGATCTCCTGCCCGGCAGGGGTTCTGGGATATCCGCCGATCCCTTGCGATGCTGTCAAAACGGAGAGGGTGGGATTCGAACCCACGGAAGGTTTCCCTTCAAACGATTTCGAGTCGTTCGCTTTCGACCACTCAGCCACCTCTCCATGGGTTCCACGGGAGGAGTCCCGCGGATGCGCAGCCTCGGAAGCGGGGAGAACCCTGGCCTCCGGAGATGAGGAAGAGCTTAAGGGGCACGCGGCTCGGGTTCACCTCGTGCACCCTCCCCAACCTTCCCAACCCCCGCACCCTGTGCCTCCACAGACCATCGACCCGGGCCCCCCGGACCCGACCCCGACCACTGAACACTGACCACTGAGCGCTGATCAGCGACCACCAGCCACCGATGGCTTGTCCGGCCAGCCCTGCAGATGGAAGCGTTTCGCTCCGGGGCGTCCGCGCTCCTTGGCATCCGGGGGCGGCCATCCCACGCGCCAGGCTCAGGCGGTGCCGCTGAGGTGACCGCGCTCGCCGGTGGCCTGCCAGCCCGGGGCCAGGGCTGAGGGTGCGCGCCCGCGGCGCGGTGGGCCGCTGAGCCACACCCGTTGAACGCCGCGTTCCGCCAGCAGGCGCCGCTCCGCGCGACCCGGCGCGTAGCCCAGCCAGGCGCTCGACGGTCCCGGCAGACCCCGCTCCCGCCAGCTCCAAAACGCCTGGCGGTTGGGCAGCAGCAGCCAGCGGGCGCGGCCGATGGTGAGCTCCAGGGCCTGGCTGTCGTCCGTCAGCCCACGCGCCAGCAGGCCGGCGCTGGCCAACTGGCGCCCGGAGGCCAGGGGCGGCGGACCCTCGCCTTCCCCCACCACCACGCCGGCCAACCGCTCCCAGCAGGCCGGATCGGCGGGGCTCACCGCGTCGAGCAACACCAGCCAATCGAGCCGTTGGAGACCATGCCCGCTTGCCAGTCGTTGGCCCGCGCGACAGCTGGTGGCATCGGCCCGGGTGCTGATCAAGGCGCCGCGACCCTGGTGGCGCGCGAGGAGAAGGGAGCGGGGTCCGTCCTGCACGAGCAGCAGGGCATCCGCCCGCAGATGCTGCAAATGCAGAAGACAGGCCAGCAGGAGCAGCAGCGACGACCAGGCGCGCCAGCGGCGAAAGCGGGGCAGCGCCCACCCCAGCAGCCCGAGGCTGAAGAGGACCACCAATCCCAGCGGCAGCCGGCCGCTGTGCCACTGCGCCATGGGCAAGGCCGCCGTGCCCCGAGCGATCGCCAGCAAGCCCCCGGCCAGACCTGCCAGGGGCGGTAGGACCAGGGCATGCAGCGGGGGCGCCACCAACCCAACCACCGCCGCCGCCATGGCCCCCAAGGTGAGCGGCGTGAGCAGAGGCGTGGCCAGCACATTGGCGGGCACGGCCCAGAGGGGCACCACCCCGAAATGGAGCAGCTGCAGGGGCAGGGTCCAGAGGCTGGCGGCCAGGGGCACCGCCAGGGCCGGGGCCAGGAGCGACGCCAATCGCGGTCGCCAGGACACGGGCACTGCGGGCAGGGCCTCCAGAGGGGGCTTCAGGGCCGTCTCCAGGGGCGCTGCGGAGACCACCAGCCCGGCGGTGGCGGCCACCGAGAGTTGAAAGCCCACATCCTGAAACCAGTCGGGCCGCAGCAGGAGCATCGCCGCGGCGCTCAGGGCCAGCAAGCCGAGGGGACGCCCGCGCAAGCCCGCCTCCCGGCCCGCCAGGGCCAATCCGCCCATCAAGACGGCGCGCACCACCGAGGGTTGAGGCCCCGCCAGCAGGAGAAAGAGCAGCATCGCCGCCGCGGCCAGCCCCAGGCGCGCGGTCCGCCCGAAGGGCCGCGCCACCGCCAGCACGGCCCCCAGCAGCACCGTGAGGTGAAACCCGGAGGCCGCCAGGGCATGGGAGAGCCCCGACACCCGAAACGCCTCCCGCAAGTCCTGGGGCAGGGGCACCACAGCGCTGCCCAGAACAAGAGCGGCCAGCAAGCCACCTTGCACAGGTCCCGCGTCCCGCAGAAACCGCTGCGCGATCCGACGTCGCAGGTCGGCGACGGGCGTGGCCGGCCGAGCGAGCACCTCCAGGCGCTCCACTTGCAAGCGGGTCCAGCAGCCCTGTCGGGCCAGGCGTTCCGCCGGACCGGAGAGAAGGGGGTGGGGAGCGCGGGGCGGCCGCTCGAGCACGCCGCTCGCCCGCACGCGCCAGCCCTCCCGCAACTCCGGGCAGGAGGACAGCCGCAACTCCGTGCGCCCCCCCGCCCCCTGCAACAGCACCTGGCAGGCGCCGTCGGCGTGCCGCTGGGCATCGGCCACCAGGGTGCCGCGCAGCACCACCTCCGCGCTGGCTCCTGGAGCCTCCAGCCGCCGCGCCGGATCATGGGGCCCGGGTTGAAGGGGGCGCTGGCAGGCCCAGAGCACCAGGGCCAGTCCCAGGGCGAGGGTGACCCCTCGAGCCCAGAGCCGCGAAGCGCGAGGGCCCGGGCTGGCCCCCCCCGGCGAGGTCGTCCGCGTGTCCGCGCTGGCGGCATCAGGCACTTCGAAGTGGGAGAGCAGCGGCTGGAGAGCGGGCATCGGTTCGATCTCGCGCGGTTCAAGGATCACGACCTCCCGAGGATTCCCCGGGAACGCCATCCGCCAGGGATGGCTCGCCAGAACGTCTCCGCGCGGGGCGAAGACGCGGACTTGATTGCGTCACCGCCTGTTGGGTCGTCTCCAGTCGCGTCTCAACCATCCGCAAGCCTTTCGCTGCTCAAGGCCTGGATGGCCTCTGTTCGCTGGCCTGTCCTGGCGGGGTGCCTCGCCACGTCGATCGGCTTGCCTGGCACCTGGATGAGTTGGATTGTGCGGCGACGCGATCTCAGTGGGCCTGGATCCGCTTGTTGTCATGCTGTTTCCATGCTCCCTGAGCGGCTTGAACTGGTTCACGCGCTGCGACTGGGGCACGCTGCTGCTCTTCACCCCTCACCCTCGCTGGGAACCCGATCGCCGTCGCGGGGCCAACGTCTCTGATCAGTTCGGCGATTGTGCCAGGAGCGGAAAGCGCAGCGCCTCCCGCTCCGCCAACCAAGCCTCGGCCACTTGCTTGGCCAGATGGCGGATGCGGGCGATCGTGGCCGTGCGTTCCGTCACCGAGATCACGCCGCGGGCTTCCAGCAGGTTGAAGGTGTGGCTGCACTTGAGCACGTAATCCAGCGCGGGCGCCGGCAGACCCGCCGCCACCAGATCGCTCGCTTCCGCCTCATAGAGGGCAAACAGTGTTTGCAAGCGCTCCGGATTGGAGGCTTCGAAATTATGGGTGCACTGGCCTTTTTCAAAAGGCAACCAGATGTCGCCGTAGGTGCGCTGGCCATCCCAGCGCAGATCCCAGATGCTGTCGACGTTTTGCAGATACATGGCCAACCGTTCCAGGCCATAGGTGATCTCGATCGACACCGGCCGGCAATCGATGCCGCCGCATTGCTGGAAGTAGGTGAATTGCGTCACTTCCATGCCATCCAGCCACACCTCCCAGCCGACGCCCCAGGCGCCAAGCGTGGGCGACTCCCAGTTGTCCTCCACAAAGCGGATGTCATGCTCCCGTTGCCGAATGCCCAAGGCCTCCAGCGAGGCCAGATAGGTTTCCTGAATCCCTGCCGGTGAAGGCTTGATCAACACCTGATACTGAAAGTAGTGTTGCGCGCGGTTGGGGTTGTCGCCGTAGCGGCCATCGGTTGGCCGGCGGCAGGGTTCCACATGAGCCACCGCCCAAGGTTCCGGTCCAATGGCCCGAAGCACCGTATGGGGGCTCATGGTTCCGGCGCCTTTCTCCATGTCGTAGGGCTGCAAGATCAAGCACCCCTGTTTCGCCCAGAATTGGCTCAAGGTGGCGATGAGATCCTGAAACAGCATGACCCTGGCCTTTGTGGAGCCACCTTACCCCTGTTGATCGAAGCCTCTGCCGTTGACCCCGGACTCCCTGGCCGACCGACTCGGGCACTGGCTTGTCCCTGGACTGCGGGCCACTCGTTCAGGAACCCCCGTCGATCTGCGCGCGGCGTTGACGCTCCACGTCGACGCTCTCCATGGCCAAGCGGCGCGCGTCTTTCCCCTCGCGCCATGTCTTCTTCCGAGCATCCTGATCTCTGCAAGGTGCGCAAACACGAGACCCTCTGGTTCATTGCCGAGACGCTTGACGGCAGACCGCGCCCCTGGACGGAGATCGCCTGCTTGAATGGCCTCTCAGACCCCCCTTCAACGGCGTGCGGGCACAGGGCTGGTCGCGCCGGCCGAGGGCCTGCCTCAATTCCATCAGCCCAACGGCTCGGCGAACAGGAATGGAAGTGAACGCGCCCCTGGATTTTCACCTCCCCTGAGGGTCGGGCGGCGAGGGCCCTTCGATCACTCCTTCAGGCCACCAGGTCCAATCGCCCCATCAGACCGAGGGCCACCGGCCAATGCCGCGCTCGGGAAAAGCCAGCCTCCCGCGCCAGGCGCTCCTGCTCCAGCCCCGTGGGAAATCGGCGCAGGCTCTCCTCCAACCAGGTGTATTCCGCTTCCAGCCCCACCGTCCTGGCCGCTGGCACCACCACGCGGCGCAAATAGGCGCGCTGAAAGCCGCTGATCGCTTCCGCGCGAGGGAGGCCGGGATCGGGGCGATGGAAATCCAGCACCGCCGCCCGGCCCCCCGGGCGCAGCACGCGCCGCAGCTCCCGCAAGCCCGCCGCCGGGTCGGCAAGATTGCGCAGGCCATAGGCCATGGTGGCGCCGTCGGCCCAGCCGTCTGGCAGGCCCGTGGCGAGGGCATCCGCCTGGAGCCAGCGCACCGGCAGCCAGGGGAGGCGGGCCGCCCGCTGGCGCGCCCGCTCCAGGGGGGCCGCCGCCGCGTCCAGGCCGATCACTTCGCCTCCAGGACGAACCCGTTCCGCCTGAAGGAGCGCCAGATCGCCCGTGCCGCAGCACAGGTCGAGGAAACGCTCCCCCGAACGCGGGCGCACAGAGGCCACCATGGTGCGTTTCCAATGGCGATGGAGCCCGGCGCTCAACAGGTCGTTCAGCAGGTCGTAGCGGGGAGCGATCCGTTCAAAGAGGTCGCGCACCGCAGCCGGATCAGCGGCGCTCAACGCTGCCCGTCCCGGAGCGCTCCAGCGGCGAGGCCGTCGCCCACGAACAGGGCGGGCTCCACGGCTTGAACGGTCTCCAGGGTGGGTGGCGGTCCGGGAAGGGCGAAACTCTCCGGGCTGGTGAAGGTGAGCACCATCACGGTGGAGAGGCCGACTGCGGCCGAGCAGACCATGCACCCCGCAAGCATCAAGGAGAACTCCTGCCGATCGTTGGCGGCCTGCATGAGCTGAAGCGCCCAAGCCACAAGGGCGATCACAGCGGCCACCATCGCGATGGCGAGCCAGCGTGTCAGGGGTGTTGGCAAGCCGATGAGTGCGGACACGAGAGGCCGAAACCTGCAAATTGAGCGTTTCCAAATGTTACGGAGCCGAGGGAGGGGAGCGAGAGTCCCTCGCGGCATCGCTCAGGCAGGCCTCCTCCAACCGCCCCGCGCCCTCCCTCAACACCGGCCTCGTCGGCCAGGGGCCCTCCCAGCCGCGCCGCGCCTCACTCCGCGGAGGTCGCGGTGGTCTCCAAAGGCCGCACCGTCAGGCCGCGGGCGATCAAGTCGCGCTTGATCTCCTCCAGGCTCAGAACCCCGTCATGGAGGAGGGAGGCGAGGAGGGCGGCGGAGGCCTTCCCCGCGCTCAGGGCCTCGGCGATGTGGGCGAGGCTTCCCGCCCCCCCGGAGGCGATCACCGGCACCTCCACCGCCTCGACCACCGAGCGGGTCAGATCCAGGTCGTAACCGGCCTGCGTGCCATCGCCATCCATGGAGGTGAGAAGAATTTCCCCGGCTCCGCGGCGGGTCACCTCCCGAGCCCAGGCCACCGCGTCGAGACCGGTGTTCTCTCGTCCGCCCTTGACATGGACCTCCCAGCCAGGGCTCCCTTGACGGCGGCGGGCATCGATGGCCACCACGATGCATTGGCAGCCGAAACGCTCCGCGCCGCGTCGCACGAGATCGGGATCGCGCACGGCGGCGGAATTGAGGCTCACCTTGTCGGCGCCGGCCCGCAGCAGCTCGGTGATCCCCTCCACGCCGTTGATGCCACCCCCCACGGTGAAGGGAATCGTCACGGCCTCCGCCGTGCGGCGCACCAGCTCCACCAGGGTGTCGCGCCCCTGGTGGCTGGCGGCGATGTCGAGAAACACGAGTTCATCGGCTCCACTGGCGCTGTAGCGGCAGGCGAGCTCCACCGGATCCCCGGCATCGCGCAGACCGACGAAGTTGACGCCCTTCACGACACGGCCATCGGCCACATCCAGACAGGGAATGATGCGTTTGGCGAGCATCGCGGGGGATGGGGGTTGGTGGGTGCCACAGCTGGTAATGTTGCTGGGCTTTTTTCATGCGGTCCATGACCCAGACTGCCATCACCGTCGGCTCCAAGGTGCGGGTGCTGCGGGTGCGGGATCGCATCCCCGCCGATCTGGTGGCCGCGCTCAAGGCCGATCCCACCGGCACGGTCAAGGAGTTCCGCGTCACCGATGGCAAGGGCATCCGCGTGGTGGTCGACCTGGCCGGCGGGCAACGCACCTGGTTTTTTGAAGACGAAATTGCCCCAGCTTGATTGCCCCAGCCAGACCAACCCCACGCGGAGGTCCCACCCGTGACGGAGCCCAAAGACCCGGCAGCCCCCCTCGCCACGGACAACAGCGGCAGCTCCTCCGCCTCCAGTGCCGCTCGACAGTTGCTCGGCATGAAGGGTGCTGGTGAAACCCGCACCCTCTGGAAGATCCGTCTGCAGTTGATGAAGCCGGTCACCTGGATCCCCCTGATCTGGGGTGTGATCTGCGGGGCGGCGGCCTCTGGCGGCTACCAATGGCGCTGGCCGGATGTGCTCGCTTCTCTGGCCTGCATGGTCATGAGCGGTCCCCTTTTGGCGGGGTACACGCAAACGCTGAACGACTTCTACGACCGCGACATCGACGCGATCAACGAACCCTATCGGCCGATCCCCTCGGGGGCGATTCCTTTGGGCCAGGTGAAAGCGCAGATTGTGGTGTTGCTGCTGGCGGGGCTGGCGGTGGCCTGGGGTCTGGATGTCTGGGCGGGCCATCGCACGCCGGTGCTTCTGCTCCTGGCTCTGGGCGGTTCGTTTGTGAGCTATATTTATTCAGCGCCACCCCTCAAGTTGAAGCAGAACGGCTGGCTGGGCAATTACGCCCTTGGCGCGAGCTACATCGCCCTGCCCTGGTGGGCGGGTCAGGCTCTCTTTGGACAGCTCACCTGGACCACGGCCCTGCTCACCCTGGCTTACAGCCTGGCGGGCCTGGGCATTGCCGTGGTGAATGACTTCAAGAGCGTCGAGGGCGATCGGGCCATGGGTTTGCGCTCCCTGCCTGTGGTCTTCGGCACGGAGCGGGCCAGCTGGATCAGCGCCGCGATGATCGACGGCTTCCAGCTGGCCATGGTGGCCGTGCTCATCGCCATCGGCCAACACCTGGCGGCGGTGCTTCTGGTGCTGTTGATCATTCCGCAGATCACCTTCCAAGACATCTGGCTTCTGCGTGATCCCGTGGCGTTCGATGTGAAATACCAGGCCAGCGCCCAGCCCTTCCTGGTGCTCGGCATGCTCGTCACCGCCCTGGCGATCGGCCACAGCCCCCTCATCCACTCCGCGCTGGAGGCCGTGCCCCTGTGAACCAGATTTCGCCTCCTCTTCGCCGCCAGAGCGAAGCATCACCCCACCCGGACGCGAAGGAAGCGCCATCCTGGCTCCCACCCTGGCGACCCGCCGCCGCCGCAGTCGCCCTTGGAGGCTCCCTGGCCCTGGGACAAGCGCTCCTGACGGCTGGCATCGATGCCAGCCTGCCCGATGTGAAGGGCATCGGCAGCTTCAATCGCCCCGGCACCCTCACCGTGCTCGCGGCGGATGGGTCCGTGCTTTACAAGAAAGGGCCCGCCACCCGGGAGAAGCTGCAGCCGGGCAAGATGCCTCTCCTCGTGCAGAAGGCCTTCATCGCGGCGGAAGATCGGCGTTTCCTCAGCCATGACGGCATCGATCCGGTGGGAATTCTTCGGGCGATGGGCCGCAACATCAGCCAAGGTTCCGTGGAGGAGGGCGCCAGCACCATCACCCAGCAGCTTGCGCGGATGGTGTTTCTCAGTCAGGACCGCACCCTGATCCGCAAGCTGAAAGAGGCGGCGCTGGCCGGCAAGATCGAGCGCCAGATGAGCAAGCAACAGATCCTGGAGCAATATCTCAACTTCGTCTATCTGGGCTCCAGTGCCTATGGCATCTCGGATGCGGCCTGGGTCTACTTCTCCAAGACCCCCGACCAGCTGACGTTGCCGGAGGCGGCGTTGATCGCGGGCCTGCCCCCCGCTCCCACGGTCTACTCCCCGCTGGTGAATCCCGACCTGGCCCTGCAGCGTCGCGCGATTGTGTTGCGCCGCATGCGTGAGGCGGGTTTCATCGACGATCGCCAACTGCTCGAAGCCCAGAATGCCCCCCTGGCCCTGAAGTCCTCCGAACCCAAATATTTCGTCAATCCCGCGCCCTGGTTCATCAGCTGGCTGGAGCAGGAGTTGCCCGCAGTGCTCACCAAGGAGCAGATGGAGGTGGGGGGATTGACGGTGCGCAGCAGCTTGAACGCCGGCTGGCAGGCCGCAGCCCAGGCCACGATCGAGAAAAACGCCAGTGCCGGCATGGAGGGCGCTCTGGTGTCCATGGAGCCGGGCACGGGGCTGGTGCGGGCCATGGTGGGCGGGCGGGATTGGAATCGCAGCCAGTTCAACCGGGCCACCCAGGCTCTGCGGTCGCCTGGCTCCACCTTCAAGTTGTTCGCCTACGTCGCGGCACTCCGTTACGGACTGACGCCCCAGGACACCATCAGCGCGCGCGAGCGGTGCTACCGCGATGGCTGGCCGCCCAAACTCTTCTGCATTCCCGGCACAGGCGGGGCCATCACCCTCAAAGACGCCCTGGCCCGCTCCGTGAACACCGCTGCGGTGGCCACCGCAGAGAAAGTCGGCTTCCCCCGGGTGATCGATACCGCCCGGAGGCTCGGCATCACCGGTGAAATCGGGGAGTATCCCTCGATGGTTCTGGGCGCCAATGAGAAGACTGTTCTGGAGATGACAGCGGCGTATGCGGCCATCAACAATCGCGGTCTTTTCGTCCTGCCCACGCCATTCGAGGAGATCCTCGGGCCGGATGGGCAGCGTCTCTACAGCCGGGCTCAGAAGGCGCCGCCCGCGCGCCGTGCCGTGAGCAGCGAGGTGGCGGACGCGACGACGGTGATGTTGCAGCGGGTGGTCACCGGTGGCACCGGTGGGGGAGCCGCTCTCCCGGATCGCCCGGTGGCGGGCAAAACGGGCACCGCCGAGGGCGCCCGCGACCTGTGGTTCATCGGCTCCATTCCGCAACTCACGACCGCGATCTGGTTTGGCTACGACCAGAACTGGAAAACGGGCAGCAGCAGCGCCCAGGCGGCCTATGCCTGGGGGTCTTACATGCGGACGGTCACGAAGGGGATGCCCGTTGAGTCCTTCCCGCCTGAGCCGGCGCTCGTCAGCAAGTTCATCCCCTACGTGCCGCCGAAGAAGCGCAAGGCCAGCGAGCGCCAGCTGCCGCCACCCGCCTCCCGCGACCGCACCTGGGACATTCCAGAGCCCACTTTCACCGATCCGCTGCTCGGGGAGCCGGAGCGGCGCTGGACTCCTCCGACCGATGACGCGCCTCAACAGGGTCGCAGCTGGCAGCCGGAGGAGCCTCGCCGCTGGGAGCCTCGCTCCTGGGAGCCTCGCCAGGAGCCCGCGCCTTCTTACACGCCGCCTCCGGCCTCCCCCCCCGCCGCGCCAGCCACCACGCCCATCGTGCCCGGTCCCAGGGCGGGAGCCTCCACCCCCATCGCTCCCCCGTCCGCTCCGCCACCGCTGCCGCCGCCGCCGATCCCCGTCGCGATTCCACCCCCTCCGCCACCACCGGCTCCCTGATTGGAAACCACGGCGGCGTAGAAGCCATCCCCCTCCCCGGGCGCCGGCCACCACTGCGTCTCCTCGTCCAGACGCCAACCGTCCTGCTGCGCCAGGGCCGAGGCGATGCGCGCGTGATTTTCCAGGGGATGCACCGTGCAGGTGGCGTAAACCAAGCGGCCACCGGGGGCGAGCAGCGGCGCCAGGCTGTCCAGAAGCCGCGCCTGCAAGGTCGTCAGCTCCGCCACTGTGGCGGGCGTCTGCCGCCAGCGGGCGTCGGCGTGGCGAGCGAGGGTGCCCAGTCCTGAGCAGGGGGCATCGAGCAGGATGCGATCAAAGCGTCGCCGCCAGTCGGGGGTGGTGTCCAGGAGCGCCGTGGCATCGGCGGTGCGAGGACGCACGGCGCTCAAGCCCAGCCGCTCCGCATTGCGCCGCAACCGCTGCAGGCGAGCCGCGGAGCGATCCACCGCCCACACCTCCCCGCGATCCCCCATGCGCTCCGCGCAATGGCACGCCTTGCCGCCGGGGGCGGCACAGGCGTCGAGGATGGTTTCTCCGGGCTGGGGATCGAGGAGGGGAACGATGCGCTGGGCCTGCCGGTCCTGCACGCTCCAGTGGCCTTCGGCGTAACCCGGCAGAGCCCGCAGGTCGCCGGCACGATCGAGCAGGGTGATTCCCTCCGGCGCGGCGGCGAGCGGCTCGGCCCGCAGGCCAACCTCCGCCAGGCGGCGGATCAGCGTGGCGGGATCGGTGCGCCGGATGTTCACCCGCAGGTCGAGGGGGGGAGGCGTGTTCGCGGCCTGCCCGAAAAGCTCCGCCCCCTCCGCCCCAATCCAGGTCAAGACGGATTCCGCCAGCCAAGGGGGCAGGGAGTGGCGCAGGGCGAGGGCATGGGCGGGAGCGTCTGGAAGAGGAAGGCCCCGCCAGGGTTCGGCGCCATCCGGCAGGGCCTGCCGCGCGCGCAGCACAGCCCGCAGCAGGCCGTTCACCACGGGGGCCAGGCGCTCCAGGCCGCCGTCACGAGCCAACTGCACCGTGGTGCTCACGGCGGCGGAGGCGGGCACGCGCTGCAGAAACAGAAGCTGATAAAGCCCGACATGCAGCAACCAGCGCAGGAGGGGCGGCTGGCGCTCCGCCGCCAACCGCCCCTTGGCCGTGATCCAGCCATCGAGAAGCTGGCGCTGTCGGATGGCGCCATAGGCCAGATCCGTGGCCAGGGCGCGATCACGGTCGGAGAGGGGCGCGCGCCGCAGGGCGCGCTCCAGGGCGGCATCCGCCCAAGCGCCGGCGGCCACGGCCTGCAGCACGTCCCAGGCCAGCCGGCGAGGGGCCACTCCATGGGCCGTGGACAAGGGGGTGGTGGTGGAGGCGGTCCCCAAGGGCGCAGGCAACGGCGACTCTCCGTCCTAGCTCCGCCTGGCCCCCTCCTCCACTGGGCCCAACCAGAGGAAGGGCTTCAGGGGCAGCCGTCCCTCGCGGTCCACCGGGATCCCCTCCTGGCGCAGGAGCTCGGCTTGGATCCAGTCGCTGCCTTCCCGGGCGAGGCTCAAACTCACGCGCCCCTTGGCATTCACCACCCGATGCCAGGGGAGATCGGAGGGCAGGGGAAGGCGGCGCAGCGCCCAACCCACCTGACGGGCACACCCCCAGGCGCCGATCAGCTCAGCGACCTGGCCATAGGTGGCCAGGCGGCCCGAAGGGATTCGGGCCACCATGGCGTAGACGCGCTGATCGAAGGAACCTGTCACGGCGATGGGGAGAGCGGGCGACGCCGGGGGGCAGGATTCAGTCTGCGATGCGTCCTGGAAAGGTTGGCCCATGGCTCTGCTGCCCCGCCGTTTTGAACGCCTCAACACGGTGCTCCAACGGCGGATGGCCGACCTGACCGTGCTGGTGGAGCAGGTGGAGAAGCCCCACAATCTCTCGGCCATCTTGCGCACCTGCGATGCGGTGGGCGTGCTCGAGGCCCATGCGGTGTGCCACCAGGGGCGGCTGCCCACGTTCAACAGCACCGCCCAGGGCAGTCAGAAGTGGGTGCCGCTGCATGTGCATGCCTCGATCAGCGAGGCGATGGCCCTCCTCAAGGCGCAGGGCTTCCGCCTGGTGGGCACCCACTTGAGCGCGGACGCGCTCGACCATGACGCTTGCGCCTACACCGGCCCGACGGCCTTTGTGCTCGGGGCGGAGAAATGGGGTTTGAGCGCGGAGGCGGCCGCCTTGGTGGATCAGGCGGTGGTCATTCCGATGCGGGGCATGGTGCAGTCCCTGAACGTGTCCGTGGCGGCGGCCACCCTGTTGTTCGAGGCGCTGCGGCAACGCCGGGCCGCTGGCCTGGTGCCGGAGCGGGGAGAGGGGGTGCCGGCGCAGCGCCGCAGGGAACTGTTGTTCGAGTGGGCCTATCCCGAGGTGGCCGCCTGGTGCCGCAAAGAGGGGCGCCCCTATCCCCCTTTGGACGCAGAGGGCGCCATCCTCGAATCCCTGCCGCGCACCTTGCGCCTGCGCTGTTGAGCTCCAGGCCGATCTCAGCTGCGGGGGCCCTGTTCGAAGCGCGAGGCGCTCGGCATGAGGAGGGCCAGAACGAGGGCGGCCGCCTCCAACAACAGCCAGCGACCACCCAGGAGCACCACCATCACGGCCGCCACAGCCACGATCTTCTGCAACAGGCCGATCACATCGTCGCTGTGGTTCTCACCCTGCAGCCAGAGCACGACGCCAACCAGCAGCAGGATCAAATCCATCCACCAGGGCATCGCCAACCGAGCCAAAAAAAAAATCTTAAACAAGGACCCCTCGGCTCGGCAGAAATCTGCGAAGCCGCATACCGTTTTCACAGTTCTTCCAGCCCATGGCCGCCACGCCAGCCCGCTCCGACGATGCGACCGCTCCCGCCACCCTGGTGCGGCTTGTGGATGGCACCCTGGTGTCCGTGCCGGATTCCCCCCACTTCCTCACCGCTTACATCCTGCGGGAACAGGAGGACTGGTTCGAGGAGGAGATCCGCTTTTTGCGCGCGCTGGTGCAGCCCGGTCAGCGGGTGATCGACATTGGCGCCAACCATGGGGTCTATGCCTTGAGCCTGGCTCGGCGCGTGGGGCCAACCGGCGCGGTGTGGGCGTTTGAGCCCGCTGCGGACACCGGCAGCCACCTGGAGGCCGGGATCGCGGCGAATGCCACACCCTGGCTGCGGTTGCTGCGGCAGGCCCTCTCCGACCACGAGGGCATCGCCTGGTTGCGGAAGCCTGGCCAGTCCGAGCTCAACAGCCTCGCTCCCCCCTCCGCCAGCGGGGCGGAAGCGTCTGGCGTGGAGGGGGAAGCCGTCCCTGTCACCACCCTGGATGCCTGCATGGACGCATGGGGCTGGGGCGAGGTGGACCTGCTGAAGATGGACGCGGAGGGGGAGGAGGCGCGCATCCTGGACGGGGGACAGCGGTTCTTCCAGGAGACCTCTCCCCTGGTGATGTTTGAACTCAAGGAGGGCGCGCGGCTGCATCTGGAGCTGATCGAACGCTTCGCGAACCTGGGGTATCGCGCGTTTCGTCTGGTGCCGGGCTTGCCGGCGCTGGTTCCGTTCGCGTCCTCCGCCGGGGTGGACGGCTACCAGCTCAATCTCTTCGCGGCCAAGCCCGATCGGGTGGCAGCGCTGGCGGCGGCCGGCTGGCTGGTGGACGAGGAGCTGGAATCGGAGCCGCCCGATGGCGCTTTCACCCCGGCGACCCTTGTGGGGGAGGCGATGGCCAGGCTTGAGGGCTTGCCCTACGGCCAGGCCCTCGCCGAGCGCTGGCGCGGGGCCGGCCAGACCCCGGAGCTGACGCGTCATCAGGAGGCGATCGCGGCCTGGACAGCCTCGCGAACCCTCACGCTGCCCCTCTCCGAACGCCTGGCGGCGCTGCGGCGCAGCGTGGGCTGGCTGGGGGAGCTGTGCCAGGCGGAGGCTTCCGCCGGACGGCTCGCCTCCCTGGCGCGGGTGGCGGTGGATCTGGGAGAACGGGAACGGGCCGTGACGGCCTTGGGACAGCTCGTGGATCAGCTCCAGCGCGAGGGGGAGGACGCGCTGAGGGAGCCCTTTCTGGCCCCCCATCCCGCCTACGAGGCCATCGATCCGCAGGGCAGGCTGACGGATTGGCTGGAATCCGCCGCATTGGAGGCGTTGGAACTGTTCGGCAGCTTCTCCAGTTTTTTCACTGGGGACTCCGCCTTGCCTCGGCTGCAACGGCTGAGCGCCCTGGGCCTGGCCACCCCGGCCATGGACCGTCGCCGGCAATTGGTGCAAGCGCGGTTTCCACAGGAGCCGCTGTCCCGAGCCTGGTTTGACACCCTCGCCATGGATCGGCCCATCCGCTGCCTGGACGTGGGGGCGATGGCCCTTGGCGACACCCCGGAGCCCTGGGTGCGCTGGGCCAGGGAGGGATGCGCGGAGGTGATCGGCTTTGAACCGCTACCCGATGACTGCGACAAGCTCAACAACAAGGTGGCAGAGCTGAGGGGACGCGTCCGCTATCTGCCGGTGGCGCTGGGGGACGGCGAGGAACACACCCTGCATGTCACCAACGCGCCGATGACCTCATCCCTGCTGCCTCCGGACAGGGCCACGGTGGATTTGTTTCCCTTTCTGGGAGATCTGATGCGGGTGGTGCGACAGGAGCGCGTGCGCACCCGCCGTCTGGATGATCTCAATGACGTGAGGCCCGTGGATTTCCTCAAGCTTGATGTGCAGGGAGCGGAGTTGATGGTGCTGCGCCATGGCACCACCACCCTGGCGGATGTGACGGTGGTGCAATGCGAAGTCGAGTTTGTGGAGCTGTATGCGGGCCAACCTCTCCTGGCCGACATCGACGCGTTCCTGCGCAGCCAGGGTTTCACCTTCCTGCGCTTCACCTCTCTCCAGGGCCGTCCGTTTGCTCCCCTCCGGCGTGTGGAGAATCCCATGATGCCCCTGAGCCAAACCCTTTGGGGCGACGCCGTGTACGTCCGTGACTTCCGTCGCCGGGATCAGTGGAGCTTGCGCCAGCTGAAAGCGGCGGCGTTTGTTCTGCACGAGTTGTATGAGGCCTACGACCTTGTGGCGTTGCTCTTGGCGGAAGTCGATCGCCGGGAGCAGGGCTCCTGGCAATCGCTGTATCTCGCCAGCTTGCTGCTGAGCGACCCGACGCTGCAAGCGGACTGATGCGGGACGGCTCAGCCGCTGCGCTGGGGGCTGGAGGAGAGCCATTGTTCCAATCCCTCGCCGAGGAAGGACAGCCCCAGCACCAGCACAAACATGGCCAATCCAGGCCAAAAGGCGGTCCACCAGATCCCCGTGGGCACGGAGGTGAGGGCCTGCTGCAGGTCGCTGCCCCATTCCGGCACGGTCTCGGGCAGGCCGAGGCCAAGAAAACCGAGTCCACCCAGCACGAGAACCGCATCGGCGGCATTGAGGGTCAACAGCACAGGAACGGAGGTGATGACGTTGCGAAAGAGATAGCGGCGCAAGATCCAGAGCGGACCGGCGCCGAGAGAGCGGGCGGCTTCCACGAACAGCTCGGCTTTCACCTGGGCCGTCTGGTTCCGCACCACGCGGAAGTACTGGGGCACGTAGACGACGCAAAGGGCGGCGGCCGCGTTGGGAAGGCCGCGTCCCAGGAGGAAGGCCAGCACGACGGACAGGAGCAACACCGGCAGGGTGGTGAGCGTGTCCATCACCAGGACCAGGAGGCGATCGACCAGGCCGCCCAGGTAGCCGCTGGCCATGCCGAGAGGCACGCCGATCAGCAGGGCGAGTCCCAGGGCGAGAAGCACCACCTGCAGAGCCACGCCACTGCCAGCCAAGGTGCGAGCACAGACGTCGCGGCCGAGGCGATCGGTGCCACACCAGTGCTGCCAGGACGGTGGGCCATCGATGGGATTGGCCAAACCCGCGTTGGGATCGGCCAAAAGACCCAGATGGTCGAGAACAGGCGTGGCGAGCGCCATCACGGCATAGAGGAAAACAATGCAGGCTCCCCAGCGCGCCATGCGGCCGGCAAGGGTCGAGGAAGCGGGGGGAATGAGTCTCATTAACGGCGATGCTTTTTTCGCAAACTTAACCAAGTCGCAGCACAAGACTTCGATGCGCCTGGTGATTGAAAAGAAATTTGAATTCCCTCACCAACCGAGCCTCCGCTTCCTTTCCGCTTAAGCTACATTCAAGTTTCGCTTCTCTCAAGCCCATGCGAACCAAAACCCAACTTCTTCTTCTGGAGAGCCTTCGTCAACGCAAAGGTCTGGCCAAAGGCTTCACCTTGATCGAATTGATGGTTGTCGTGGCCATCATCGGCATTCTGGCTGCCGTGGCCGTCCCCCGCTATCTGCAAGCTCGCTCCTCCGCAGAAGCCGGTGCCCGGATCGGTGAAGTGGCGGGTCTGGCCAAAGAATGCTCCACGTTCGTGGTGACCCAGGTGGGTGCT
>JBJOHA010000005.1:0-2894 GCA_046047935.1 Cyanobacteriota bacterium | reverse complement strand
TGGGCCAGGCCCAGCCCTTCTTGGGCCGACCCACGGCCATCGCCCGCACGCGCCTTGTCGCTGTGGTGTGGCCGGAGCGGGCCCAGCGGTTGTTTCCTGACGGACGGTTCGCGTGGGAGCGACTGCGGGCCGCGGCCACCGCCGGCCAATGGGCCGCCCTGGGGGCACCAGCGGCCTGGGGCAGCTTTGATCTGCGCGCCACCGATCCCATGCGCTCCAACTCCGGGCAGATGCTGCTGAGTCTCTGGAGCCAGGGCCAGAATGTTCCGAGGGCGCTCCAAACCCTGCGCCGCGCGATTTACCGCCCGGCCCGTTCCACCGACATTCTTTTGCGGGAATTCATCAGTGGCGGTCCCAATGACGGCGATCTCGCCGTTGTCTACGAGGCCGGAGCCGTGGCCAGGGCATCGGAGGCGGCCGCACGCTGGCCGGGCGGTTATCGCGTCATGGTGCCCAACCCCACCATGGAGGTGGTGTCCGCCGCAGTGGTGTTGCAAGGCCCGGCCACGGGTCGCCCGGAGGACGGGGCGCGGTTGCTGGCGTTTCTGACGGGAGCGCAAGGGCAGGAGATCATTCGGGGGGCGGGCTATCAGCAGGTCTCTGGCCAAGGCGGCGGCTCCAAAGGCCCTCAGGCGCGCCTGCTGCCCTTGCCCTCCGCGAGCGAGCGGGAGGAGCTGCTCCGTCAGTGGCAGCGGTCGGGCGAGTGAGGCCGCAGCCGTTGCGGGCTGCCGAGGGGTGCGCGGTTCAGGGATCGCTGTCGCTGGCCTGCGGCTGGGGATGGCTGTCCTCTGCCCTGCGGCCTGTCGCCGGCTCAAAGCCGGCTGGGGATGGGGCGGCGACTGCCGGATCCAGAGGTCTATTGAGACCCTGAATCAGTCCTGAACTTCCCCGGGTGCGTTGAGCCACATGCGGAGCATCAATCTTGGCCGTGTTGGATCATCACAATACGAATCACGATCGTGGGCTGTTTTGTGGTTGTCGCAGAAGAGCAGATTTCCAGGCGCCAAGCGCAGGTCGTGGCGGAAGCGTGGATCGTTGAGGGCGGCATCGAGACGGTCGAAAGCCTGTCGATCCTCGGGTTTCAGGGGTTGATCCAGGCGGGCGTGACCCGTTTCGATCCAATAGCGCATGTAGCGCAGGCTCGGACCATCGTCTGCCAGCTGGTAGATCGGGAAGCGGTTCGCCAGGCGCTGCTGCTGTTGACGGGCGCCTCCGGGAGTGACCAGGTCGCGGTAGAAGGAGCGGTAGAGGCGAGAAAGGGCCTCGGGGTGTTGTTGGGCCAAATGATCGTGCACCGCCACGGCGGAGGCCAACCGCGACCCGCCGCCTTCCACAGCCTGTCGCACGCAGGCCAGGCCCACCCAGCGGGGATGGATGGCACGCTGCGAGCTGTCGGTGTGCATGGTGGTCGCGGCACGGGTCTGGGAGATGGGGATGGCCCGCTCCAGGTGGGAGGCGCCGCTGTCGCTGACCGCGTACAGCTCTCCATAGGTGGTGTCCGGCTGGCCGATGGCCCGGCCCATCGCGAGGAACAGACGACGCAGGCGCGGCTCCGGCAGATCGGCCAAGCCACGGACCCAGGCGACGCCCCAGCCGTGCAGCAGCTCGTGCCGCAGCGGTGCCAGCCAGGCCCCCAGCTCCAAGGCGTCAGCATCGGCCAGGGCCGGATCGGCGTGGAAGACCCAGCGGGAATCCGCAGCCAGCTCAGCGGCCTTCCAACCCGAAAAGCGCGGCGGCGGCTGTCTCATCGGCGCAGCAGGACAAGCAGATGCAGCGGCACGCCTTGAAGCGGCCCGAAGAAGGCCGGATCGAGAGCCAGATGGGCCTCCGTGACGCCCAGTTCCTCCACTTGCGGCATCCGCTGCCAGCCACTGGCGCTCAGCATCTGGAAGTAGTCCTGCAGGGTTTTGTGGCGAGAGCGCACCGGATTGACGACCCCATCGCGGCGCCAGATCCGCCCCTCGAAGATCCGGTCGGCACTGCCGAGATAGGTGTGGCCAGCGGGATCAAAGAAAAACGGCGGTTCCGGTCCACGCAAGAAGGGCAGGGCTGGATGGGGCACGGTGAAGAGGAAGAATCCCCCCGGTCGCAGGGCAGCGTGCACGTGGGCCAAGAGACGCTGGGTGGCGGCAAGCGGCAGGTAGTTGAACAAAAACACCGCCACCGCCGCATCGCAGGTTCCGGCAGGCAGCTGCTCTGGATCGGCCAGGTCGGCCACGCGATAGCGCAAGGTTGCGCCCTGCGGCGCCTCCTGCGCCATGGCCTGGCGTTGTGCCCCCTCCACCATGGCTGCCGACAGGTCAAAGCCCTCCACCTGCCGCGCCCCCAACGCCGCCAGACGGCGGCTCACGTAGCCCTCTCCGCAGCCCAGGTCCCAGAGGCGCAGGCCGCGGATGTCTCCCACCGCTTCCAAAACCCGCTCGCGGGCGGTGAAGTCGCTGAGCAGGAGCGGTTCCGAGCGCTGCCAGTCGCTGGCGGCCTGCTCGTAGAGCGCACGAATGTCGCTGGTCATCGTGGGGGGTGGGTCATGGGTCCATCCTCCGTGCACGCTCGTGGAGCCAGCTCCAGACGCTGTCGCGCAGGGCCAGGGCTTTATGCATGCCACGGGCGAGATCCCGTTGGCCGGTGGCAGTGGCGGCGTGGGCGATGGCGATCTGGCGCAGGCTGGCCTGATGCGCGTCATCCACCAGGGTGTGCAGCGCAAAAAACACCGTGTCGCGCGGGTGGAGGCCCCCATAGCGCGCGATCGCCCGCAGGATGTGGTCGTACAGGATGGGGACGATGGCTTCCGTGCCCAGCCCCAGGGCGCCGACCGCCTCGGCGGCGCTCCCCAGGCTGATGACCGCCAGCAGCATCTCCCGCCAGCACACCACCTCCAGCTGCTCGCCGGCCCC
>JBJOHA010000004.1:0-99122 GCA_046047935.1 Cyanobacteriota bacterium | reverse complement strand
GGGAGTTTGGGGATGAGCGCCTGATCGACATCCTGACGGGCGACCGGCCCGTGCTCACGAACCAAGGCGAGGATCAGATCAAGGTAGAACTGCTTGTCCAAGCCCTTCTCCCGGATGTGCCGTCCCGCCTCGCCGGTCGCTTTAGCGATGCTTCCGGCAACCATCAGGCTGGGGTAGCGGCCCTCAACAAGACCGGCGTTTTTGAGAAAGCGACGATCCTCCTTGCTAATGCCTTGCTTCTTCTGGACCCGGTCGAGGAGCATCACTTGAGCGAGATTGAGGTCCGTTCGTTCCATCAGAAGCCGTGTATAGCGTTCGTCGAGGATCCGGCCCGTGAGTGTGACGGTTACTTCCCCAGGCTTTTCGAGTTCATAATCCGGTAGCGGGAATGAGCGGCGCCTCTGGGTCTCGAACATGCGCTTGATACCGCCGCCCTGGGTATCGATCAGGTTCAGTTCCACCATGGCGTCGGAGAGGAAGGGATTGCGGTAGAGAATGGGTGGAGCGTCCTGGCGAATCACGGTCTCAACGTCTCCAGGCAGGAAATCGCCGACGTTGTTGAGCAGCAACCGGTCTGGAAACTCCACCACTCTGATGCGGCCGTGCTTGCGGTAGTCCTGATGGGCGATGGCGTTGTGCAGAGCCTCACGGACGACCCATCCATCGTATTGCGTGATTTCCTGTGGGAACAGCGTCCCACTGGGCAGGGTCCGCACGGTGAGATTGCGGATCCGCTGCAGCAGGCGATCGCCCGCGAGCAGAAAGGGTGGGCCGAGGTGTTCGTAATCCAGTTCGCGGTTGTTGGCGTCCTTGAGGTTCCAGGAGATCTTGGCCACTGCTGGCGAAAGCAACACCGCCGACTCAGGTCTGCCCAGCAACAGGAGGGCAGTCTTCGTGATCTGGCCCTGCCGCAGGACGCGAGCCTTGTTGAGGAAGGTCTGATCGTCCCAGCCTTCAACCTGCTGGCGCTGGGCAGGATGCTTCACAACAAATTGCTCCCGGGCCTTGGCGATCGCCTCTGGGTCGAGATCGTTCAGCGTTGCTTCTTCACAGACCTCGGCTGACCAGTCACTGCCCCGAGTCCAGATGGCACGCGCCTTTTCCGGATGGCTGCGAAGTTCAGACTTGCTCGATCCCACCCGGATGGAGGCCCTGCCGTAGAAGCTAACGGGCTCCCCGTTGGCAGGTCCAACTTCGAACAGAACAAGGCGGCCATCAGGGTGCTCGACGATGTGTGCTTCCACGCCGGTGTTGGGTCGCAGGCCGGCCGACAGCCAGGGGAGCAGGTCCTGGTTTCCCTTGCCCTTGACGGCATGGGGATCAAAGCTGGATCCGACAACGGCATGACTCTCGTCGTCGATGCCAAACACCAGGTAGCCGCGGGGCTGATTGGCCAGGCAGGCGGCATTGGCCAGAGCTGAGAGATATTCACCCAGATCCTGGGGCTGGTAGCGGTTGCGCTTGAATTCAAACCATTCCGTTTCTGTCGGCAAAGCGCGCAGCCGATCAATGAGGGCTATGCGCTCGCGCTCTCTCATGTCTCCGCTTCCTCGGGAGAACCGTCGAGATCATCAAGAGTATCCTCCTCGGTTTCGTTTGTGTCATCCAACTCATCGACAAGCTGAAGCTCCTGCTCTTCAACAGGGAGCTGTGCGGCCGCCTCGCGCACATCGAGCTTGCCGGTGACCACATCGGCGATCAGGCGGGTGCGGTATTCGCGGAGGAGGGTAATCTCTCTTTCTAGACGAGAGATTGTATTGATAGTTTCTGTGATCGCTGATTGAGTCCTTGCAAGCAGAACGCGTTGCTCACCATGGGGCGGGATAGGTATCTTAAGGTGTTTCAAGTCTTCACAGGTAAGCGCTCCTTTGGTACTCCCTGAATCATCGCTAATCTTTCGAAGGTGAGTGTATGCTGCAGTCAGCACAAGGTTGACGAATTCAGGCGATGCAATCTGCAGTCGCAACGAAAGGTAGGCAATGTGCTGATTAATAGTGGCCTCGATTCCAAGAATTGCAGATTTACCCCGTGTTCTGCCCTGGCCGGTGATGGCTACCAAGATGCTCCCAGGGGTTACTTTAGGGAGATGGCAATCGTGTAGAGCAAGCATGCTGACAAACTGATCAGCACTATCTATCAAGCCGCGATTGATCTGCGAGCTGTTGAGCCATGGATAATCGCTCGGTGACCAGTATTTCGATTCTCCCCGAGATGGTGTCGAGCCATTTCCAACGGTGGCAAAACGACTGATCCGCCAAACCTCCCAATGCTCCGGAATATCCCCCAACCACTCCACGCCGGAGGGCTTGAGGCGCACGTTGGGATCCAGCCCACGAGCGACCGCGCGGTGAATGATGGCCTGCTTCTGCTCCTCCAGCAACATGATCAGCTTCTGCTTGGCGCGGATGTAGCGGCGGATCTTGCGGTCGGCGTGGTCGAGGAAGCGGAAGATGGCGGCTTGTTCAGGGAGGGGAGGGAGCGGGAATGGGGCACCTAGGAAAGACTCATCGGTAAGCTGAAGGCGGGAAGTCCAGACGCCCTTGGAGCGCACTCTGAGTTCCCAGTGGAACGGAGAGGACCGCACGAGCTCGTCCACAAAGCGCGGCTCAAGAGCATTTGTATCGCGACACCGGAACACGCCGTATGCAGAACTGACGATTCCGTGATGGCGGGATACGCCCAACCCCCGTGACCAAGCCCAGAGACTATTGATGACAAGGTCACCTGGCCAGCACAACTTGTGACCGACGTAGGACTCGGCTTTAAACATGGTGACGCTCGCTGTTCTCCGAGGGACGACGCCGTGGTTCGAAGAAACAGTCAAGAGCTCTTCAAGGCCAGATTCCGACCGCACGTCAACTGAACGAAAGAGAGTCTTGCCCCGTTGGATCTCCCAATGCTCCGGCACCTCCCCCAGCCACGGCACGCCGGAGTCCTTCATCGCAGGATAGGGCTTGAGCTCGTCAATCACGGGCTCACCTCAACCGGTCCAAACTGCCAGCCTCTGCCCAGGGCATGGTCCCGCAGTCGCTTGGCGATGGATTTACGCTCCCCGTTGCTGTTGCCTGTGAAATCCACCGATCCATGCTCAGGATCTGGCACCCCATCCGGGATGACCCTGAGGCCCTCGCCGACACACTCTCCCACCAGGACCCCAAGGACTCCCACAGACTGAAGGCCGCGTTCCTCGGTGTAGCGACGCCAGGCCTGCTCTGCAGCAATGAGGCCACCTTCATCGAAAGATAGGCGGTTCTGATCCTTAGGCGTGGGTCGGATCTGACGCCACAACGGTGTCTCCGGATTCATGGGGTGGCGCCTCCATTCTCATCCTCGTAGCTGGAACGTTGCCGAGCTGTGAGCCGAGCCATCGTGCGCCCAAGCTCATTGAGTGCCTCTGTGTCGTCGAATGCGATGGTCTTCACCTCGGCCTTCCCGGTGTCCAGATCCATCGCGTGCCACTCGACGATTCCGGCCGCTTCGTCGAACTCGATCGACACATCGAGCCGGCCGATCAACCACTCCGCATCCACACCACCTTCTGGTGTTGGAAACAGACGAGGAAGGAGAGTGTCTTCACTCAGATGTTCCTCCAACCAGTTACCCACACGGGCGATCAGAGCAGGACTCAATGCAATCCCTTCACCATCGAGCCAACCAGCTCGAAGACCCTTGAGTTTTTCGATCTGAACTCTCGGATCCAGGGGGTCGAGAAGCTCGATCGCCGTCACTTCATCGATGCGCTGGAGTTGCTGGGCACGGTCAAAACAACCGATGCCGCTTGCTCGAAGCCAGCTTGAGCCAAACTCACCAACGCGCACATCCCTCAACTCCACAAGCTGTTGTTCCGTCACCGCCGCGGCAACAAATCGGCCGTCAGCAAGCTCAAGGGTCATGCTGTGCTCCTTGGGGCGCACATCCCCGAGCTTCACGACAAGCTCCACTTCATCGGTGAGGTTCTGAACACCCGGTCGAGAGAGCAACAGACGCCGCCGCAGCTCTTTGGTGAATTGGACCGTGTTGCCTCCCCGGCATACAAGATCGATGGCTTCCCCGTCGTGCAGGCCACGCCCAAACTTCTCGATGGATGGCCAGACTCCATCCGGCAAAGGTTGCGATGAGCCCCGGGAGGAATCCTGCGCATGGGCGATGGCATCGACGAATCGATCGCGTGCTGCGCGAGCGGCTTGCATATAAGGATCAAATCCAGGGAGAACATCTGAGTCGATCACCATGCCAATCTGAGCCACATAACTGCCCTCGCGTGAACCGACAAGATGCAAGGTCAAGCCTTTGCTGAAGCCGCGTGGTGTGCGCCGGCGGTTTGGATGAGCCCGACGAAATTCCTCCTTGGCAATCTCCAGGATGATTCCCTGAAGCGCCTCGATGTCGCGCAACAGTGAGAGCGGCAGCGTGTGCGCTTGGAAACGCTCCCCTGTGAAGACAGGTTCGAGCAGGATCTCCGTGTTCATGCGGCCCCTCCAACAATCTCTCCCAGCAAACCCTCTGTCTCCTTCTCCAGCGCAATGATGTCTGCCCGAATCTCCTCCAGCGTCCTGAGCGGCTTGGGCTTGTAGAAGTAACGGGTGAAGCTCACCTCATAGCCGATCTTCACACTCCCAGGGTCATACCAGGCATCCTCGGCATAGGGCAGCACCTCCCGCCGCAGGAAAGCCTCGATGCCTCCCTCCTCCAGCAGAGGCACCTGTTCGCTGTCGCGCAGCTCGGGGTCAGGCTCGTATTGCACCACCCGTTCGCCCTCCTCCGTTTCCACTGGGAAGCCCCCCCGCAGGGGATCAGCCGCCTGCTTGCCTGGCTTGAACACCTTGGCGATCAGGGGGGCGGCTGTCTCGTCCCTTTCCCCCAGGTGGGTGAGAAGAAGCTTTGATTTCTTGGCCGTCCAGCGCAGCCCCTGGCCTTTGGCCACCCGTTCCGCCAGTTCCAGCCACTGGTTGGCATCCCGGTGGGGGCCCTCCCCCATCACCTCATCGACGGCCTCCACCACGCTCTCCAGGCCACCTTCGCCGGCTTTCACAGCTTCCTCCGTCAGCGTCGCCAGGTGCTCGGCATCACTGTGAATGGCCAACCGCAGCGGCCGCTCCACCGTCACCTTCCAGGAACCGAAGGCCTGGTTCGGGAAGATCTTGCTCTCTTCCGTTTCCTCGAAGGCCAGAAAGGTGTCGACGATGCGCTGGATGTCGTCTTCAGAGAGTTCGCAGTTCTTCTTGCCGAGGTTCTTGCGCAGTGGCTTGTACCAGGCCGTGGCATCAATCAACTGCACACGCCCCTGACGATGGGCAGGCTTGCGGTTGCTCAGAACCCAGATGTAGGTGGCGATGCCCGTGTTGTAGAACATGTTGAGTGGCAGGGCCACAATCGCCTCCAGCCAGTCGTTCTCGATGATCCAGCGGCGGATGTTGCTCTCGCCCTGACCTGCATCACCGGTGAACAGCGAGCTGCCGTTGTGAACCTCAGCGATGCGGCTGCCCAGAGCCGTGCCGCTCTTCATCTTGCTGATCATGTTGGCAAGAAACAGCATCTGTCCGTCGCTGGAGCGAGTGATCAGCGAATACTCCCCATCGCCTGCATGATCGATCAGAAAGCGGGGATCCTTGAGGCCACCCTTGCCGCCCATGCGCTCCAGATCCCCCTTCCAGCTTTTGCCGTAGGGCGGGTTGGAGAGCATGAAATCGAACTCGCGCGCCGGAAAGGCGTCGTTGGCGAGGGTGGAGTGCTCCGGCCCACCCACGATGTTGTCGGCCGCGTCGCCCTCGCCCTTGAGCAGAAGATCCGCTTTGCAGATCGCATAGGTTTCGGCGTTGATCTCCTGCCCGTAGAGGTGGGTGGCCACCTGCTTGCCGTTGTTGGCGGCCAGCTGCTGCAGCTCTTCTTCCGCCACGGTGAGCATGCCGCCGGTTCCGCAGGCGCCGTCGTAGAGCAGGTAGGTGCCGGAGTCGATCGCGTCTGCCACCGGCAGGAAGATCAGCTTGGCCATCAGCTTCACAGCGTCGCGTGGCGTCCAGTGCTCACCGGCCTCCTCGTTGTTCTCCTCCTTGAAGCGCCGCACCAGCTCCTCGAACACCGTGCCCATGCCGTGGTTGTCGAGGCCGGGGTGCTTCACACCACCCTTCCCATCCGGTAGCGGATGGGGGCTCAGGTTGATGTCCGGCGAGAGGAATTTGCCGATCAGGGTGCCGAGGGCATCGGCCTTCGACAAGCGCGGGATCTGGTTGCGGAACTCGAAGTTCTCCAGGATGTCCTGCACATTCGGCGAGAAGCCATCCAAGTAGGCCTCGAAATCGGCCCGCAGCTTCTGCTGACTGGCCCGAGCCTGAAGATCGCGCAGGGTGAATTTGGAGGTGTTGTAGAAGGCCTGGCCTGCTCCCTGGCGCAGGGCTGGGTCCTGATGGACGATCTTCGCGGCATCCAGGGAGGCCTTCAGGTCCAGAACGGCCTGCTTGGTGGGCTCCAACACCGCATCCAGGCGCCGCAGCACCGTCATCGGCAGGATCACGTCGCGGTACTTGCCGCGCACGTACAGATCCCGGAGCACGTCGTCGGCAATGCCCCAGATGAAGTTGGTGATCCAGTTGAGCTGGCCCTGTTCCATGGGAGATCGTTAGAGCCAGTGGGTCGTCGCGCTGGGCCAAGGATGCCTCAAGGCTGGGCCGGATGGGTAGATCTGGTGCCTCATGGTCCGCGCCCCCGCCTGGCGCCTGCCCCTTCGCTTGCTTCAGGCCGCCCCGCAGGTTGCCTCAGGCGGCTTCGGCCTCCGGCGCGGGCGCGGGGGCCAGCGGGGGCTGGTCGGGCTGGCTGAGCTGTTGCAGGGCTTGCAGCTGCCAACGACGGCACTGAGCCGGAGAGGCGCGGTAGAAGGCCTCCCAGGCCTCCGCCTTGTGCCGTCCATAGTCCGCGTCGCTCACCAGGGGGTGGCGCTGCTGCCAGCCCACGCGCACGGCATGGCCGATCACCACATCCAGCGCCAGGTCATCCTCAAAACGCGCCAGGGGGTTGGCCGCCACGAAGGCGATCAGGGTGAGCAGGGCTTCGGTGCAGAGTTGTCGGTATTCCGGCGCCTCGATCTTGCCCAACAATTGCTCCACCAACGCGGCGAAATTGCGCTCGCCAGGGGTGAGGTCATTCAACAGCGGCGTGCTTTCCAGACGGTTGCGCCGCTCCAACTTGTCGCCGATCACGATGCCGCGGCAATGGTGCAGCAGATCCCAGATGCCGGGATAGAAATCTCGCGGCACCCGCTGCAGCGCCCCCAGCCGCAGGCGGTGCTGCAGCCAGCATCCGCCGCGAGGCAACTCCTCCAGGGGATCGGGCACCTCCCAGCGCACCCGCGCCCCCCGCAGATGCAACTGCTCCTTGCGCTGCAGCGCCGTTTGGGCATGCTCCACATCGGCCAGCACAGCCCGCAGGCGACGGCGAAGCGCATGGGGGGGCAGGCCGCACAGCTCCTCGAAGGCGTCGCTGGGGCTCAGGTTGGCCTCCGCCGCCAGCTCACTGGTGAGCAACAGCAACAACTGCCCCAGCTGCACCGTGAGGCTGCCGCTCAGCAGGCTCGGCTCCAGCCGGGCCAGGCTGTCGATCGCCAGCAGCACCTCCTGCTGCAACATCCACTCCCGCCCATCCTCGCCGCTGAAGCGACGAATCATCGAGGCGATCATCTTGCTGCCCTGGGGCTGGCTGATCAGCGACTGGCCCGTGTAGTTGCGGCCCACCACCACCTGCTTCTGCCGCACCAGCAGATCCGTGAGGGCATCCTCCAGCTGGGGGTGCACCAAGCCCATCACCCCGGCCGTGCGCCGCACCACGCTCCAATCCCCCTCCCGCAGTCCGCGCCGATACACCTCCTCCAACAGCGTCATCAGCTTGGGCGAGGCGCTCTCGCCTGGCCCTTGCAACTGGGCGCCCGGCCCCAGCCGCCGCCCCAACAGCTCCAGCACCTCCGCCTGCTCCTGCAGCGACGTGCTCCTCCACAGCCGCTCCACCAGCTCCGCCACGGAGGTGTCCTCCAGCTCCTGCTCCTCACGCGCCGTGAGGGGCTGATGGCCCAGTCCCTGCGGCAGCAGCGTCTGACGGGGGGAGAGAAGCCGGCAGGCCGCCACCGCCTGACTCGGCAACTCCACCCAACTGGCTTCCGCCGCCAGCGCCTCCAACGGCGCCAGACGCACGGGCACCCCCTCCACCTCCCCTGCCTGGAGCTGACGCCCCAGCTCCAGAAAAGCCTCAGGATCCCGTGCAAACGGACCGCTGGCGATGGGAATCAACAGCAGCGGCAGACCCGCCCCGCGCCAATGGCGCCGCAGGAGGCGCAGTTCGCTGGCCACGGTGTCCACCAGCTGGAGGGGATCATCCGCCAGATAGAACGTGTCTTCTTCCAGCACAGCGGCGGTGAAGGCGAGGCCTTCTCCGTTGTGGCGGTACAACCGGGCCGTGGCCATGGTTTCCATTCGCACCGGCGGATGGCCGCCCAGCCCGAGCCGGGCGTTGGCGCCCACCGTGGCCATGCGCTGGCCCAGCTCCCGGGAGCTCGCCACCCGCAGACCCTCGCCGCCGACCTCCGTCACCGGCAGGCCAGCGGCGATCAGCCGCCGGGCGATCGGCTCCTCCAGGGGCGCTAGAGCCACCAACACCTGGTCCGCCCCCAGGGACCGCCGCCGCCGTCGACCGATCGGATCGAGATCATCCGCCGTGATCAAGCCATGGAGCAGCAGGTCGCCGAGCCAGGTGAGGCTCTGGGTCCAGAGCAAGGGCACGTTGTCGTTGGGCTGGCGGCGCTGGCTGCCGGGATTGCGCCGCTCTGCGGCGATGGCCGGCTCGCTCACCAGATACAGCTCCGGCAGCAAGGGCACCCCCTCCACCTCCACGCTCAACTCCGCCAGCCGACGCCGCCAGCTCCACGCCTCCTCCCACCGCTCCTCGCAACAGGCTGTGAGCAGCTCGTAGGCCAGAAACAGGGGCCACTCGCACTCGATGTGCTCAAACTCCGCCAGCTCCTCCGGCTCGTAGTGCAGCCGACTCACGTCCTCGATCACCGTCTGGTGGCCATCGCGGCGGAAACGCTTGTAGCCGTAGGCCCCGCCCAGGTCCTGGCGGATTTTGGCCCGGGTGCGCGCCACCAGGTCGTCGTCATCAACCGCCCAAGCCGGATAGCCGATCACCGAAAGACAGGCGCTGTCGGCCTCCTTGCTGGCGGATTCGCGAGGCAGCAGGCTGCGCAAGGCCCGCCGCAGCCGCACGATCGCATCCTGGGGAATCACGAGGCGCCAGCTGCCATCCCCCTCAGGCCCCAGCAGGTCGATCCCCTCCAGCGCTTCCAGGGCCGCCTTCACCATGCCGATGGAGCTGGCGTTGCGCTCCGGCAGGCCATGGTTGCTCTTGTCGCCCCGCTCCCAGATGCCGTAATCCGCCACGCGATAGGCGCGGGCGACGTAGTAGACGAGGTTTTGCACGAAGTCGCGCTCATGGCTCGTGCGCACCACCACCAGGCCGGAGCGGGTGAGCTGGGCCAGTTGCAGCAGAAACACCGCCGTGGCGTCCAGCTGCAGGTGGCCCCAGCCATCATCCGGCACCACCGTGGCCCCGGACCCGGTGTCGAACTTGGCGTGCAGGGCATCCAGCGGTCGCAGGCTGCGCTTGAACCGCTCCACCTTCGGGGCCTGGCGCATCATCGCCGCCAGGAGGCCCCGCATCAGCTGCAACACGCGCTGCTCCAGCTCAAAGGCCCTGCGCCCACCGCCATTCAGGCGGCGGTGGGCGATCGCCAGCCCCCACACGCACTGGATGGAGTAGACACAGTCACGAACCCAGGCGTCGCCATAGTTTCCATGCACCGTGTTGGCGGTGCTGGCAGGCAACAGGCCCGTCAGGGGGTGTTGCCGCTGAAGCACCACAGCCTCGATCAGGGAGTCCAGGTGGTGGAGCACAGCCAGGGCGTCCGGGCCCGGGGACTCCTCCGCCTGTGTGACCCACCCCGGGGGTGACTCCGGCTCCTCCACGGTTGCCACCTCAGCGCCACGCATCCCCACAGATTGGTCCACCCATTCGCACTCATAGATTCTCCTCCGCGATGCCCCCATCCATGGCAACAAGCGTCACCAACGAACCCCAAGCCCATGTGCTTGGCCTGCCGGTGAGTGTGTGCGCGGACGTTCTCGCCGCTGCGGTGGCGCTCCAGGAGCGGGGCGGCGGGCAGATCGTCACGATCAACGCCGAGATGTGCATGGCCGCCCTCGCCGACCCCGCCCTGGAGGCGGCGATTCGCGGGGCGGACCTGGTGATTCCGGACGGGGCCGGCGTGGTGTGGGCCCTCAAGCGGCAGGGCATTCGGGTGCGCCGCGCCCCCGGCATCGAGCTGGCCCGCCAACTCCTCGAACATGCCGCGGCGGTGGGCTGGCGCGTGGCCCTGGTGGGCTCCACCCCCCAGGTGCTGGAACGGCTGTGTGCGCAGCTGGTGCGGGAGATCCCCGGCCTCAAGCTGGTGATGGCGATCCATGGCTACGGCGACCCTCGGGCCTGGCCTGAATTGAAGGAGCGCCTGCTGTCCAAGGATCCTGATCTCACGCTCGTGGCCCTGGGGGTGCCTCGGCAGGAGCTGTGGATCCAATCCCTTCCCCATCCCCTCTACGGGCTGTGGATGGGGGTGGGCGGCAGTTTTGACGTCTGGGCCGGAACGAAAAAACGCGCCCCTCAGTGGATGGGACGCCTTCATCTGGAGTGGCTTTATCGCCTGCTCCAGGAACCCAGCCGCTGGCGGCGCATGCTGGCGTTGCCGGCCTTTGCGCGCGCCGTGATCAGCGGAAACCCACCGAGGCCTGCCACACAAACGCCAGCAAAAGGAAGAACAGGGGGATGATCGGCAGGATGTCGACCAGGGGGGCGAAGGCCTGATAGGCCTCAGGAAGCTGAGCGAAGACGGGCAGCGGAAGGACCATGCCTGAGAAATCCTTGCAATGGCTGGAACCTACCACGTGTGGGCCGCTGGAGAGCTCGGCTCCCAGGGAGCGAAATCCTCTGAAAAACAGCCCTCCGAGATCGCCCGGGCCATCGCCCGCGAAAAGCGCGACAGGGTGGTGAGGTTGTGGAGGCTCAGCAAGGTGCGCCCGAGCATCTCCTCCACCCGCACCAGGTGATGCAGGTAGGCCCGGCTGTGGTGCCGGCAGGCCAGGCAGGGGCACCCCGGATCGAGAGGGGTGTGGTCATGGCGGAAGCGAGCGTTGCGCAGGTTCCACCGCTCTCCCCCCACCATGGCCGTGCCGTGGCGCCCCAGGCGGGTGGGGAGCACGCAATCAAACAGATCAAACCCGTGGGCCACCGCCACCGCCATCTCTCGCAGGCTGCCCACGCCCATGAGGTAGCGGGGGCGATCCTCCGGCAGCAGCGGGGCCACCTCCGCCACGATCCGATGCATCTCCTCCACCGGTTCCCCCACGCTGACGCCCCCCACGGCGATGCCGGGCAGATCCATGGAGGCCACCACCCGTGCCGATTCGCGCCGCAGATGGCTGAAGCAGCCGCCCTGCACGATGCCGAACAGCGCCTGGGAGCCCCCCGCGTGATGCGCCACGCAGCGCTCCAACCAGTGATGGGTGCGCCGGCAGGCCTCGGCCACCAGAGCCTCCGTGGCCGGGTAGGGGGGGCATTGATCGAAGGCCATGGCCACATCGGCGCCCAGCTCCCTTTGGATCGCCATGCAGCGCTCCGGCGTCAGAAGGATCGGAGTCCCGTCCCGGGGGGAGCGAAAGGCCACCCCCCCATCATCAATTCGGTTGATGGCCGCCAGGCTGAACACTTGAAAGCCGCCGGAGTCGGTCAGCAGCGGGCCCGTCCAGCCCATGAAGCGATGGAGTCCCCCCCCTTCCGCCACAACCCCCTCTCCGGGTTGCAGATGCAGGTGAAACGTGTTGGCCAGCACCATTTCGGCGCCCGTTTCCGCCAGCTGGGGGATGGTGACCCCCTTCACGGTGGCGGCGGTGCCCACAGGCATGAAGCGAGGGGTGCGCACCAGGCCGTGGGGGGTGTGCCAGTGGCCGCAGCGGGCCCGGGTGCGGGGGCAGCGCGCGATCACGCTGAAGGCGAACGCCTGGGCTGACACCGCTCCTCCCCGCTTCAATCGACCCTACGCGCTGAGCATCCTCGCCTTCGCCGGGCCGTGGCAGGGTGGATCCGGACTGTTTTCGCCGCCGTCACGCCCTCCTTTCCACCCACCTGGCTCCAGGATCTGGCCGGGGCCTGGATCTTCTACTCCGTGCTTCCCCCTTGGCCGGCCATCCGGCCCCGCTTCGCGCGCATTGCTCGCTTCGCCCCCTGGATCGGCCTGATCATCGGCGGCCTGCAGGCGGGGATCTGGTGGGGGCTCCAGGCCCAGGTGCCTTCCTTGGCCCGCATCGGCCTGGTGCTGGCGGCGGGCCTGCTGCTCACTGGCGGCCTCCACATGGATGGGGCGATGGACACGGCCGATGGACTGGGGGCCGGCGAGCGCGTGCTGGAGGCCATGCGCGACAGTCGCATCGGCGCGAGCGGCGCCCAGGCCCTGGCCCTGCTTCTGCTGCTGAAAGCCGCGGCCCTTGCCAGCCTGGAGCGGGCCGCGCCCGGGGCGTTGGTGTGGGCCGCCGTATGGGGCCGCGTCGCCCCCCTGCTGGCGATGGCCTGGTTTCCCTATCTCCACCCCAAGGGCACAGCGGGGTTTCACCGCCAGCATTGGGCCGGCCTGCTCAGCGAGGCCAGGCCCGCTCTGCTGGCGATCGCCGGCCTGACCCTGCTCAGCCTGGTCCGGGGCCAGGCGCCCCTGGGGCTGCTGGGCCTGCTCCCCGCCGTGGGCGTGCCGCGCTGGCTGGGGCGCCGGCTCGGGGGCCACAGCGGCGACAGTTATGGCGCCTGCGTGGAGTGGACCGAGGCGCTGGCCTTGCTCCTCAACGCGGCGGCGCTGCTGCCAGCGGCTCTGCCGCCCTGGGCAGGGTGAGACAGAAGGCGTTGCCCCGCGCCGGCAGCGCGGGATCCACCAGGGCCGGGGGGACCAGAAGCTCCAAGCTGCCGCCGAGATGGCCAGCCAGATCTCGAGCCAGGGCCAATCCCAGCCCAGTGCCCGCCTTGCCTTCGCTCTGGCGACCGCGCTCGCCCCGTTGGAAGATCCGCTCCCGCTCCTCCTCCGGGATGGGCACGCCTCCGTCCCATACCGTGAGCTGGAGTTCGGCCGCCGTTTCGCCGCAGTGGAGGCCCACCGGACTTTCGGGAGTGCTGTATCGGAAGGCGTTCTCCAGAAGATTGGCCAGGATCTCCGCCACGGCGCCTCCATCCCCCCGCCAGGAGGGCAGGGTTTCGGGTCCGACCCAACGGCGTCCCTGCAGGGCGGCGGTGGCCCCGGCCCGCTGGAGCAGGGGGGCGACCAGGTTGGCGAGGTCTTCCCCGCGAGGGCCGGACAGCAGGGGGGGGAGCAACAGCGGGTCTGAACTGGCGGCGGCCGGCAGGAGGGCATCCGGTTGGGCCAGCGCGCTGATGGCATCCACATATTTGTTGAGCTGCCGCTCCTCCGCCAGCAACCCTTCCACCAGGCTGCGACTGTCGCTGTCATCCTTCAGGCGGCGCCGCAGCAGATGGCCGAAGGTGCGCAGAGCGGTGAGCGGGTTGCGCAGCTGGTGGACCAACAGACGCAGCTGCTCCTCCTGAGCCTCCAAGCGTCGCTCCAAGCGTTGGTTGTCCAGGTCGAGGCGCAGAGCCTCGGTCAGACACTGGGCCACCCCCTGGAGCCGTTTCCGCAGCGACGGAGACCAGGCCACCTCGCGGGTTTCCACCTGCAGCGCGCCCAAAAGGCCAGCCCCGTCGCGAAGGGGAAGCCAGCGGCGCTGCTCGGCGGGCAGCCGCAGCTGGCTGTCCGTGTCGGTGTCAGCGCCAACGGCCACCAGCCGGCGGGCCTCCTCCGGCCACTGGCCCAGGGGCAGGAGGGTGGGGAGTCCGCCCGGTCCCGGGTGGGTGACGTACACCACAAGAGCCTCCACGTCCGGACAGTCGGCAAATTGGCCCAGTTGACTGCGCAGTAGAGCCAGAAACCTCTCAGAGACTGGCATCAGGTCAGCCAGAACACCGCGACCACACAGTCGTTCAAAAAAGTTAATCCTCCCTGGTGGGGAAATCCGAAAAAAAGCTTTAGGATGCTTGTATCGACCACTACTTCCCAGTCCTGGCGGGGGATGAGTTGTCCAGCTGTCGCGGCCAAGGTTGCATTCGCCTTGCAATCAGGCTACAGCAGAGGCAGGTGCAAGCCTCTGCCGTCCGGGTGGGCCTCATTCCCTCTCTCAATGGCTGTGATCCGCTCCTGCGATCGCTTCTCGGACGACAGAACGTAGGGCCGTGGGTCGCTCCGGCGATCCGGTAAGGCCACGGACCGAGCCTCCGCTCGCCCGTAGCCGCATCCTGCCCTTTCCCCCCATCCCCCTCTCTTCACTCCCCTTGAGGAGTGTTCTTTCATGTCCAAGAAGCGCAAGCGGATCAGCCGCCGTCGTCTGGCCGGCCAGCGCGTGCTGGCACACGTACCCACCTTCAACCTGGAAACCGGCTCCCACAAGCCGGTGACCGCCGCCCGCCGCTTCATCGCGGAATCCGAGTTGCTGCCACCCGCCATTCTCAACGTGCGGCGCAATGAGCACACCACGGACCGCTTCTTCTGGGGCGAAAAGGGCCTCTTCAGCGCGCAATACGCCGAGGAGAATCACTTCCTCTTCCCTTCTCTGCGGCAAATCGTTGATCGCATCGGTGAGGATGTGCTCTTCGAAGGCATCGAAGCCCTCGCGGCGGACGACTGGGAAGAAGTGGAAGAGTACGAATACGCCTTCGTCTGAACCTTGAGGCGCTGGAACGCCGCCGGCTTCCGCTGGCGGCCGTTCGGCTTTCACGCTCGAACCCGACCCGTTTCGGCCCGAACCCGAGCTGTTTCGGCCCGAACCCGACCTGTTTCGGCCCGAACCCGACCTGTTCCTGCCCGGGCCCTTCAAAACCTGGCGCGGATTCCGCCCGACCCTCCCGGGCCCGCGCCAAAGCTCAACCCTCCCAGGCCTTGACCAGAAAGGCCGTCAGAGCGGGAAACACCGCAGGGTCGATGCCATGGCCACCCGCGAACGGCAGCAGCGCCACCTCGCCGCCGCTCTCCCGCAGGCGCTCATCCAGGGCCTCCGCCGCCGCGAACGGCACCACGGGGTCTTCGCGGCCGTGGGTGAGCAGAATCGGCGACGCCGGCCGCAGGGGCTGCCAATCGGGATGGGGATAGCCACTGCAGCCGATCAGGCCAGCCAGAGGCAGTCCCTCGCTGGTGGCCACATCCACGGCCATGGCCGCTCCCTGGGAAAAGCCCAGCAGGACGGTCCGCTCCAGCGGCACGCCTTGCGAAAGTCGTCGCAAGCGACGCAGCAGATCGGCTCTCGCCTCCGGCAATTGCGGCCACCCCTGCAAGCCCAGGTCATACCACTGGCGTCCGAGGCCACCGGGATGGGGCAGAGGCGCGCGCAGGGCCACCACATTCACCGCCGCCGCCGCCGACCCGAGAAGCGCGGACCCCAGATCGAGCAGATCATCGGCGTCAGCGCCCCAGCCATGGAGCAGCACCAAACGCCGGTCGGCATCTTGAGGACCCGCAAGCAGGGCGGTGTTTGGAGCCTCAGCCGCCTCAGGGGCGGCGGCGGCTGGAGAAGACGTCATCTGTTGGGATGAGACCGTCACGACGAACTGCGCTCGGAGACATCCTCTCTAGGTCCCGGCGTGGGGGAGCAGGGGCGTGGCGGGCATCTGCAGGGGCGTGGCGGGCATCTGTTTAGGTTGGCTGAGACGCTCCTCGCTCTCCTCGCATGGCGCCCAACGCTCTCCTCAGTGTGTCGGACAAAGAGGGGTTGGTGCCATTGGCCCACGACCTGGTGGCGCAGGGCTACCGGCTGATCTCCAGTGGCGGCACGGCGGACGTCCTGGCGGCCGCCGGCCTGCCTGTGACCCGCGTGGCGGAGGTGACAGGCGCCCCGGAAATCCTCGGCGGACGGGTCAAGACCCTCCACCCCGCCATTCATGGCGGCATCCTGGCCAAGCGGGACGACCCGGATCACCAACGCGACCTGGAGAGCCGAGGAATCGAGCCGATCGACGTGGTGGTGGTGAACCTTTACCCCTTCAGCCGAACCGTGGCCAGGGAGGACGTGACCTGGGACGAGGCGATCGAGCAGATCGACATCGGCGGTCCAACCATGGTGCGAGCCGCGGCGAAAAACCATGCCCATGTCGCCGTGCTCACGGATCCGGCCCAATACCCCGCCTTCGTGGAAGCCCTCCGGGCCGGAGCGGTGGATGGGACCCTGCGGCGCCAGCTTGCCCTGGAGGCCTTCCAGCACACGGCGGCCTACGACGCGGCGATCAGCGCCTGGTGGGCCGGCCAGCCTGCCCCGGGAGCGTCGTTGAAGCTCGACCTGCCGGTCCTGCAGGCGCTGCGCTACGGGGAGAATCCCCACCAGGCCGCCACCTGGCATGGCTCCCCCTCCGTGGGGTGGGGCGCTGCCCGTCAACGGCAGGGCAAGGCCCTCAGCTTCAACAACCTCATGGATCTGGAGGCGGCCCTGGCCTGTGTGCGGGAGTTCGGCTACGACGACGATCCCACCCCCCCTCCCCTCGCTGCGGCCGTGGTGATCAAACACACCACGCCCTGCGGAGCCGCCACGGGCGTGTCGGCAGTGGAGGCGCTGCAACGGGCCCTGGATGCTGACGCGGTGTCCGCCTTCGGGGGGATCGTGGCGCTCAACCGGCCCGTGGATGCCGCCTGCGCCGAATCCCTCACCAGCTTGTTCCTGGAGTGTGTGGTGGCGCCTGGCTACAGCGAAGCGGCCTGCGAGCGGCTGGCGACCAAGCCCAATCTGCGCGTGCTGGAGCTGGACGGCCGCGCCGTGGCGGCCGCCCCCCGTGAGCGGCTGCGCTCGCTGCTGGGCGGCGTGCTCGCCCAGGAGGCGGATGATCAGGCGATCGAGCCGGAAACCTGGACCGTCGTCAGCGCTCGTCAACCCAGCGAACGACAGTGGCTGGATCTGTGTTTCGCCTGGCAGGTGGTGCGTCACGTGCGCTCCAACGCCATTGTGGTGGCGTCCAGCGGCCAAACCCTGGGCATCGGCGCCGGGCAGACCAATCGGGTGGGCGCGGCCCGGCTGGCCTTGGAGGCCGCAGGGGAAGGCGCCCGCGGTGCCGTGCTGGCCAGCGATGGCTTTTTCCCCTTCGCGGACACCATCCGTCTGGCGGCTTCCCATGGCATCCAAGCGGTGATTCAGCCGGGCGGCAGCCTGCGGGACGAGGAGAGCATCGCCGCATGCGATGCCCATTCCATGGCCATGGTGATCACGGGCCGGAGGCACTTTTTGCACTGAGACACGCACGATGTAGCTTCCCCTCAGCCCGAGCGTCCCCGTCCCTCCATGACCGACCTGATCTCCCCGACACTGGCCCGGAACCTCAACTTTCTCCACCCCGTGCTCATGTGGGGGCTGCTCGGACTGTCCGGCTACTCCATGGTGTTGGGCCTGAAAGCCAAGAAAACCCGAACCGCCAGCGCTGAGGAGCGCAAGGAGCTCATCAAGGGTCAATTCGCCAAGCGCCACTACCTTCTCAGCAGCTTGATGTTGGCCCTGATGGTGCTGGGCACGGTGGGGGGCATGGCCGTCACCTACCTCAACAACGGCAAGCTCTTCGTTGGCCCGCACCTGCTGGTGGGATTGGCCATGACCTCACTGATCGCCATCGCCGCCGCCCTTTCGCCGCTGATGCAGCAGGGCAATCTGGTGGCCCGCAAGGTGCATGTGGGGCTCAACATGACGATGATGACCCTGTTCCTGTGGCAAGCCGTCACCGGCATGCAGATCGTCAACAAACTGCTCACCAGCTCCTGACGCGAACGGAGGCTGCAGAGCTCAAGGCCCGATTGAGGGCTCAGGGCAAGGGATCAGAACTGAGCGCGCCGGCGGGGAGGGCAGGGGATGCCATGGCGCCCATGGAAATCCTCCTGCACCTTCCAGGTGAGGCGGCGAGAAATCTGCCGCACGATCTGGCGCAACAGGTGGTCACCACTGGTCTGCAGCAGGCCGTCGGGGAGAAGGGTGAGCATGGAGGGCAGACGGATCCACACCGACAGATCCAGCTGCCAGCGCACCAGGGTATGGGCCATCATCCGATCCACATCGTCCCGGGACAGCTCCAGGGAGCGATCCGGTCCCGCCTCATCCAATTGCAAGGAGGCATGGAAGTCGACGTCATAGACCCCCGCCAGAGCGGGATCGGGTGTGGCCAGCGGCACCGTGATGATCGAATAGACGCCGTTGTCGCGGGGCAAAAGCTCCAGGCCGATCTTGGGCTCCACTTCGAAGCCGAAATTGCCGAAACGGCCCAGGCTCAACGCATAACCCCGCTCGCCAAGGGGGCTCGCCTCCATCGGGCTGGCGCAACGCTCAAACCAGAGCTGGTGCACATCCAAATAACTGGCTACAACGCCCGCAGGCGCGCGCATCTCCATCAGATCCGAGAACGCGCTCGCGTAGCGAAACACCTGCTGGTCTTCACCGAACGCATGGCGCAGCGCCGGGGAGAGCTCAAGGTCTTCGGCCGCGACGCCCTCCACGCGCGACGGCTGGTTCTCCACCGGCTGTCGCTCCTCCGTCGGAGGTGTCTCCTCCTGACGGTCGGATTCAAAAGGACTGTCGATCGTTGGGCTGGACACCAGGGATGGCGTGGGCAACGGGGCTCCTTGTGGGATTGGCGCTGGGGATGGGGAGGGGATTCAGAATAACTTCCCCTCCCCCGAACACCGATTTCAGACGGCGCTGAGTTCCATCAGGCGTTGGATCAGTTCCTCGACCACCCGATCCGGGGTGGAGGCGCCGGAGGTGATGCCAACGCGAATGGGCCCTTCCGGGAGGAAGGGATTTTCACAGGCAAGATCGTGTCCGAGGGGCTTGTAGGTGATTTGATTTCCAGGCCCGATCCGCTCCGGGGTGTCGATATGGAAGGAGCGGATGCCACGACTCACGGCGATCTCTTGCAAGTGCGTGGTGTTGGAGGAGTTGAAGCCGCCAATGACGACAATCAGATCCAAGGGTTCATCCACCAGGGAGAACATGGCATCTTGCCGCTCTTGGGTGGCGTCGCAGATGGTGTTGAACGCGACGAAATGATTCTGAAGCGCGGCCGGACCGTAGCGTTGCAGCATGGTGCGCTCGAACAGACGACCGATTTCCTCCGTCTCCCGTTTGAGCATGGTGGTCTGATTGGCAACGCCCACGTGCTGCAGGTCGCGGTCGGGATTAAAGTCTGGGGAACAGGCATTGGCGAATCGATCCATGAAGGCCTGCCGTTGCTCTTCGGAGGGTGATTGCCCAGAGGCGCTGGCAAGAATGTAATCGCAAACCACCTGAGCCTCCGCTAGGTCAAGCACAACGAGATAGGTGCCAGCGAAGGAGCTGGTGGCCAATGTCTCCTCATGCTTCACCTTTCCATGAATGATTGAGGTGATGGCTTGTTTCTTATGCTTTTCCACCGTTGTCCAAACCTTTGATACCCACGGACAAGTGGTGTCGACGATATGGCAACCGCGTTCATTGAGCAACTGCATTTCTTGCACAGTGGCCCCAAATGCCGGGAGAATCACCACATCGCCAGAGGAGACATCTGAAAAATCCTTCACACCTTCTTCGACGGGAATGAAACGGACATTCATTTCGCGGAGGTGATAATTAACCGATGGATTATGGATGATTTCATTCGTGATCCAGATGCGTTCTTTCGGGTAGAAGCGTCGTGTTTCGTAGGCCATGGCCACTGCCCGTTCCACGCCCCAGCAAAAACCGAATGCCTCGGCCAAGCGAACGGTCAGGCGACCTTCTCGCAACACGTACCCGTTGTCGCGCAGGCGCGCCACCAAATCGCTCTGATACGCGGTCTGCAGGTGGCCGGCCACCACGTCGCCCAGGCCAAATCCGCGGCGGTTGTAGCGCTCCGAATGATGGAGGGCACGCTTGAAGGCGTGAGTGTCCATGGCGCTCCCGTCAAACCTGGCTGACTCTATGGGATGCCTCCGGGCCCTGCCGGGTCGCCCGCGTTCGCAGCCCCGAACTCCGGCTGTCGTGTCAACACCGGCACCACCCCCTCCCAACGCACGCCATCGCTTCCGTACCGGTAGCGGCAGGGCAGCACCTCCACCCCCGCCGCCAGCGCGGCGCGGAAGAGGTCGCCGTACAGCGGGTCGGCGGCGTCCCCCGGGGCGAACCGCCGCACATCGGCTCGGCTCAGGCAGGGCACCAGCACGGCCCTGGCCTCGGGCACCACACCCGCCAGCTCGCGCAGATGCTTCTGGCCCCGCTCGCTCACGGTGTCGGGGAACAACCCCACATCCCCCTGGCACCAGGTGGTGTTCTTCACCTCCACGTAGATCGGACGCGGATCCACGGCCTCCGGTGCCGGACGCAACAGAAGATCGATGCGGCTGCGGCGCCCTTCGCCATAGGGCACCTCCGCCCGCACCTCCGCCACGGGCCCAAGCCAAGGCTCCAGAAGGCCAAGGGCAATCGTCTGGCGCACCAGGCGATTGGGCAGGGCCGTGTTCACCCCCACCCACACCGGGGCGCCGTCGGCCCCCGGCACCTCCGCCTGTTCCCAGGTCCAGTCCAGCTTGCGACTGGGAGACGGCGCGTGGCGCAGGCGCACGCGGCCCCCCGGACGCAGCACGCCCGTCATGGGTCCGGTGTTGGCGCAATGGACCGTCACCAGCTCTCCCCCCGGCAACTCCACTTCCGCCAGAAAGCGCTTCCAGCGCCGGCGCAGCACCCCCTCCACCAGGGGCTCCAACGGGAGCACGGGTGGCCCCGCCGACCCGTCGCCAGGAGAGGGGAGCGCGAAGGAGAGGGCCATGGGGAGCGGGGCGCGAGGGCCGGGCGAGGGCGGACGGCCATACTGCCGGGCGACCTGTGGGGCTCCGTTCCCGGCTGGATGGCACCTTCTCTGAAACGCATCGCACTGATCGTGGCCCTGGCCACGGCCTTGAGCAAGGTGGCGGGCTTGTTGCGTCAGCAGGTGATCGCGGCGGCGTTCGGCGTCGGAGCCGCCTACGACGCCTACAACTACGCCTACGTGTTGCCGGGGTTTCTGCTCATCCTCCTGGGGGGGATCAACGGGCCCTTCCACAGCGCCATGGTGAGCGTGCTGGCCCGACGCCCCCGCGAGGAGGGCGCCTACGTGCTGGCCGCCATCAACACCCTGGTGGGGGCCGGCCTGATCGGGGTCACCCTGCTGCTGGTGGTGGCGGCGGATCCGCTCACCACCCTGGTGGGACCCGGCCTGGATGCCCAGCGCCATGACATCGCCGTGCTGCAGCTCCGCTGGATGGCCCCCATGGCCCTGTTCGCCGGTCTGATCGGCCTGGGGTTCGGCGCCCTCAACGCCGCGGATGAGTTCTGGCTCCCGGCGGTGAGCCCCCTCCTCTCCAGCCTGTCGGTGATCGTGGGCATCGGCCTGCTCTGGTGGCGTCTCGGCGCCGCGATCACCCTGCCCTCGGAAGCGGTGGTGGGGGGAATCGTGCTGGCGGGCACCACCACCCTCGGGGCGGTGTTGCAGTGGCTGATCCAACTGCCCGCCCTGGCCCGGCAGGGGTTGCATCAAGTCCGCTTGGTGTGGGACTGGCGCCATCCCGGCGTGCGGGAGGTGCTGAAGGTGATGGGACCGGCGACCCTCTCCTCCGGGATGCTTCAGATCAATGTGTTCGTGGATCTCTTCTTCGCCTCTGGCATCAGCGGGGCCGCCGCTGGCCTGGGCTATGCCGGCCTGTTGGTGCAAACCCCCCTGGGCCTGCTCTCCAACGCGCTCCTGGTGCCCCTCCTGCCGGTCTACGCGCGGCTCACCGCACCGGCCGATCGACCGCAGCTGATCGCCCGCATCCGCCAGGGTCTGATGCTGTCCAGCGCCAGCATGTTGCCCCTCGGGGCGCTGATGATCACCCTGGCCGGCCCGATCGTGGCCCTGGTCTACGAACGGGGAGCCTTTGATCAACGCGCCGCCAGCCTGGTGGCCTCTCTGCTGGTGGCCTATGGCGTGGGCATGCCGGCCTATCTGGCGCGGGATGTGCTCGTGCGCGTCTTCTATGCCCTGGGGGACGCCAACACCCCCTTCCGCTGGTCCGTGGGAGGCATCGGCCTGAACGCCCTGTTCGACTGGTTGCTCGTGGGCGCGCCCCTCCCTGGCCGGGAAGGGCTGCTGCCCGCGCTCGATTTCGGCGCGCCCGGACTGGTGTTCGCCACCGCTCTTGTGAACATCTTCACCGGGGCGGGCCTGCTGCTGGGGCTCCATCGCCGCCTGGGGGGATTGCCCCTGCGGGACTGGAGCCTGGACACGCTGAAGCTGCTCCTGGCCTCCGTGGCGGGTGGCGCCGCAGCTTGGACATTGGCCTTCCAGGTGCGATGGCCGACAGGACTCCTCGGCCTGCTGCTGCAGAACGGCCTCTGCGCCGCCTTGGCGTTGGGGATCTACGGGATGCTCGGCTCCTGGTTCGGGGTGGGGGAGGTGCGGGAGATGCTGGCGGGGCTCCGCCGCCGCCGGGCCTAGAGGCTGCGCACGTCGCGCTCTTCCCGCACCTGCAACGGCAGTTCCAACCGTGAGCGGCCGATCACCTTGGGGCCGTCCACGGAGAGGATGCGCGCCTCGATGCCGAAATCCCGAAACGCCGACTCCAACTCGTTGATCAAGGCCTTCTCCACCTGCGACTCCGCATCCACCATCGTTCCAATCAACCGACTGCCCAGGCGGCCGATGCGCTTGCGCACCACGTCCTTGGCGTTGGTGACCTCGATGATCAGCACGACGGATCCCCAGGTGGGGTCACCCTATCGGTCGACGGGGGGGCTCAGCAGTAGGGCTCCAGGAGTTCCTCCAGATCCCGCAGTTGGCTGGCGGGGATCAGGCGAGCCAGGGGCAGGCGGGTGGCGCCGCCACCGATCGGCACCTGCACGGCCTCCAGGGCTTGCCGAGCGCAGACGGCCGGCCCTTGGTCGAGCCGCCCGGCGCACTCCTGGGCCAGGGGAGCCGCCAGGCCGGCATCTCCCAGATACAAGTGCCAGTGGGCCACCTCCACATAGAGCCGGTCGGCGAGCGAGGCGGTGAGCTCTTCGAGATCCCTGGCGGCGAGTGTCATGGTGCGGGTGGCGGATCGGGCTTGGGCCGAAGGCGAACCACCACGCTGCCATGGACCAGGAGAAGGCCGGCCCAGCCCAGGGTGAGCCAGGCGAGATGGGTCCAGGGATGGCGCAGGCCCTGCACAAACCAGAGGCCGCTGTTGATCGAGGCGAACAGGGCGGCGTGCAGCGTCAGGTTCACCACACGATCGAAGTGGCGATACGTGGGGTCGTTGGGATCCGCGGGTCCGTACCAGCGAATGGGCATGGGAGGCGAAAAGCGAGGGTCGTGTGGGGGAGTGAGGCGGCGGGGGTGTTGACGGATGGGCACCCCGTCTGGTGAGAATGAAGGGGCATGCGCTTGTAGCTCAGCGGATTAGAGCATCTGACTACGGATCAGAGGGTCGGGAGTTCGAATCTCTCCAGGCGCGTTAGAGAAGCCGCTCCCGAGGAGCGGCTTTTTTTCTGTGCAGGCAGGATACGGACGAAGGGCCAGCCCCTTGCCTACGATCCCATCACGTGCTGTGCCTTGATGTCCTCCACAACCACCGCGTCCCTGGACGCGTCCTCCCAGGCGTTGCCGGAGGCCACCCTCGCCCAGGAGGACCCGGCGATCGCCGCGCTGATCGGTCGGGAATTGAAGCGTCAGCAGACCCACTTGGAGCTGATCGCCAGCGAAAACTTCGCCTCGCGCGCCGTGATGGCCGCCCAGGGCTCGGTGCTCACCAACAAATACGCCGAGGGCCTCCCGCACAAGCGCTACTACGGCGGCTGTGAGTTCGTGGACAGCATCGAGGAGCTGGCCATCGAGCGCGCGAAACAGCTCTATGGAGCCGCCTGGGCCAACGTGCAGCCCCACAGCGGCGCCCAGGCCAACTTCGCTGTTTTCCTCGCCCTGCTGCAGCCCGGTGACACCATCCTGGGCATGGACCTCTCCCACGGTGGCCACCTCACCCATGGCTCTCCTGTGAATGTGTCCGGCAAGTGGTTCAAGGCCGTGCATTACGGCGTGGACGCGGACAGCCAGCGGCTGAACCTGGAGCGGGTGCGCGAGCTGGCCTTGGAGCATCGTCCCAAGCTGATCATCTGCGGCTACTCCGCCTACCCCCGCCAGATCGACTTCGCCGGTTTTCGCTCCATCGCCGATGCGGTTGGCGCCTATCTGCTGGCCGACATGGCGCACATCGCGGGGCTGGTGGCCGCCGGGGAGCACCCCAATCCCGTTCCCCACTGCCATGTGGTGACCACCACCACCCACAAGACCCTGCGGGGGCCTCGCGGGGGGCTGATCCTCTGCAACGATGCGGAGTTTGGCAAGCAATTCGACAAGGCGGTCTTCCCCGGCACCCAGGGGGGGCCCCTGGAGCATGTGGTGGCCGCGAAGGCGGTGGCGTTCGGCGAGGCCCTGCAACCCAGCTTCCAGGCCTACATCCGCCAGGTGGTGATCAACGCCAAGGCCCTGGCGACCCGCCTGCAAGAGCGGGGCATCGCCGTGGTGAGCGGCGGCACCGACAATCACATTGTGCTGCTCGACCTGCGCTCCATCGGCCTGACCGGCAAGGTGGCCGATGCCCTGCTCAGCGAGGTGAACATCACCGCCAACAAGAACACCGTGCCCTTTGATCCCGAATCGCCCTTCGTCACGAGCGGCCTGCGCCTTGGCACCGCCGCCCTCACCACCCGCGGGTTCGATGAGAGCGCTTTCCTGGAGGTGGCGGAGGTGATCGCCAATCGCCTGCTCCGTCCGGAGGACAGCGCAGTGGAACTGCAATGCCGGGAGCGGGTGCGGACCCTTTGCGAGCGATTTCCCCTCTATGGCGGCCAGCGTGCCCTCCAGCCGGCTTAGGCCACCTCCCGTGCCGTCGTGACCCTTGCTTCCAACCCGATCGCGGCGGCTTCTCTCACCTTCGCGGTCGCCGCCCTGGGGACGGCTCTGGTCGTTCCCTTCATCCGTCGCCTGGGCCTGCGGTGGGGGCTTGTCGATCAGCCCGATTCCCGCAAGCAGCACACCGAACCCATGGTGCGCTTGGGTGGAGTGGGGATTGTGGTGGGATTCAGCCTGGGCCTGATGGTCACCTGGGTGAGCGGCGGCTTCGCTCAACTGGCTCCGGACAAGGATCAGCTGATCTGGACCTCCCTGGCCGGCGCTCTTTGCTATTTCGTGATCGGCCTGGCGGACGATCTTTTCGCCCAGCCGCCCCTCCCCCGCCTGGCGGGACAGGTGGCGGTGGCGATGGCCGTCTGGAGCCAGGGCGTGCGCATCAGCGACATCGACCTTCCCTTCCCCGTCCCCGGATCTGGAGGAGGCCTCGACCATTTGCTGCGCCTGCCGCCGCTGGTGAGCCTCGTGGCCACCGTGATCTGGCTTGCCGGCATCACCAATGCCATCAACTGGTTGGATGGCCTCGATGGCCTGGCGGCGGGCGTGAGCGGCATCGCCGCCGTGGCCCTGCTCTCGGTGAGCTTCAGCCTGCAACAACCGGCCGCAGGCCTCCTGGCGGCCGCCCTGGCCGGGGCCTGCCTCGGCTTTTTGCGCCACAATTTCAACCCCGCCCGCATCTTCATGGGCGATGGCGGCTCCTACTTCCTCGGGTTTGCCCTCGCCTCGATCAGCATCGTGGGCCCGGCCAAAGGGCTCACCAGCGTGAGCCTGTTGCTGCCCTTGCTGATCCTCTCCCTTCCCCTGGCCGACATGTCGGCGGTGATCATGGGTCGCCTGCGGGAGGGCCGCTCCCCCTTCTACCCCGATCGCCGCCATCTGCACCACCGGCTTCTGCGCTCCGGCCTGAGCCATCGCCGCACGGTGTTGATGATCTACGCCTTCACCCAATGGCTTGCCGTGCTGGCCCTGGTGGTGGCGAACGCGGAGAATCGCTTCCTCTGGCTGGGTCTGGCGACGGCCGTGCTGGTGGCCGCCGTGGTGTTCACACGCCGCAGCCTGCAACAGGAGCGGCAGAACCCGGACGCTTTTCGGGGGGGGCCATGAGCGCGGAGATCCTTTGCGTGGGCACCGAGCTGCTGCTCGGAGACATCCTCAACGGCAACGCCCGCTGGCTCGCGCGCGAGCTGGCCGCCCTGGGGGTGCCGCACCATCGGCAGGAGGTGGTGGGTGACAACCGGGAACGCCTGATGGCGGCCGTGCGGGAGGCCTCAGGGCGCTGTCGGGTGTTGATCACCACCGGCGGGCTCGGCCCCACCGCCGATGACCTCACCACCGAGGCCATCGCCGCGGCCTTCGCCGTCCCCCTGGTGGAGCATCCCGAGGTGTGGGCTGACATCCAGGCCAAGCTGGGGGGGAGGGGGCGACCGGTGGCCGCCAGCAACCGACGCCAGGCCCTGCTTCCGGAGGGAGCCGCCGTCCTGCCCAACCCCACCGGCACGGCCCCGGGAATGATTTGGAGTCCCAAGTCGGGTTTCACGATTCTCACCTTTCCGGGGGTGCCGATGGAAATGCGGGCGATGTGGCGGGCCACCGCCGTGCCCTGGCTGCGCCAGTCCGGACTGGCGGACGGCGTTTTTCTCAGCCGCCGCCTGCACGTTTGGGGAATCGGCGAATCCCTGCTGGCGGAACGGGTGGCCGACCTCCTCGACCGTGACAACCCCACCGTGGCCCCCTACGCCGGGGGCGGGCAGGTCACGCTGAGGGTCACCGCCCGGGCGTCGGACGTCATGGCTGCCGAAGCCCTGCTGGAGCCCCTGGAGCGAGAGATTCGCGACCGCGTGGGACCGGCCTGCTTCGGGAGGGATGACGACAGCCTGGCCTCCGTTGTGCTGCGGACGCTGGCGGAACGGGGCCAGACCCTGGCCGTGGCGGAATCCTGCACCGGCGGGGGGCTGGGAGCGGCCTTGGCGGCGGTGCCCGGAGCCTCCCAGTGCTGGCTGGGGGGAGTGATGGCTTATGCCAACGCGGCCAAGCGGCAACTCCTCCACGTGCCGGAGGCCCTGCTGGAGCGTTGGGGAGCGGTGAGCGATCCGGTGGCCGTGGCGATGGCCGACGGGGTGCGCAAGCGGCTGGGCAGCGACTGGGCCGTGGCCACCACGGGGATCGCCGGTCCCGGCGGGGCCACGGCGGACAAGCCCGTCGGCCTGGTGCATGTGGCTGTGGTGGGACCCGAGCCCTTCGCCCCTTGGAGCGAGGGCGTGCGCTTCGGCGCGAGCCGGGGTCGGGAGGCCATCCAGGCCCTGAGCGTGGGCGAGGCCCTCAACCGCCTGCGGCTGAGCCTGCTCCAGAGCCGCCCCTGAACCGGGTGGCGATCCGCGCCAGAGAACGCCTTCCGTCCAATCATCACGAATGCTGAGGGATGGAGTTTTCCACGGATCGCGTCAGTTATCCCCAGAAATGCAGGGGGTTTTCCACAGATTGGGCAAGGAAAGGAGGGCGATCCACGCGGGCGCAGGCTCCCGCGCGGGAGCCGAGCCTGTGGGATGCGGCTTTCCCCTTGACGCCGGGATCGCGGAGGGTTTCAGTCCTCTCGCGGCGCCCTCTGGCCACCGAAAACCCTTGCCAGATTGCAGGTCTCTTGAAAAGACATGTGAGATTTGCTTTGCGACAGCTCCTTTGACGCGCGGCGGCCTGTTGTGGCGTGATGGGGAGGTCCTCGTGCGGAGCCACATGCCGTCAGTCCCCAGCCATGCCCCCCGCAGCGTGAGCATCGAAAACCAGATGCCCGAGGATCTCTTTGAAGCCATGCGGGACTTCATCCGCCTCCACCCCCAGTGGGATCAATACCGATTGATGCAGGCGGCGCTGGCGGGGTTTCTGTTTCAACACGGCGCCAAAGACCGCGCCGTGGCGCGCCACTACCTGGACGGGCTGTTTCAGCGCGAAACGCCCGGCACCCCCGTCCCGCAGCTGGATCCGGCGAGCGAGGGGCGCTCCTCCTCCCTCTAGGGTGTGGAAGCGACCCTTCGGGACTCCCCGTGAGCGCCGGCACTCTCTACGACAAGGTTTGGGACCTGCACCGGGTGGCTGATCTTCCCGGAGGGGCCACGCAGCTCTTCATCGGCCTGCATCTGATCCATGAGGTCACCAGCCCCCAGGCGTTCGCCGCCCTGAACGACCTCGGCTTGGGCGTGCGCCATCCAGAGCGCACCGTCGCCACGGTCGACCACATTGTGCCGACCACCTCTCAGTCCCGCCCCCTCTCCGACCCTTTGGCCGAGGAGATGCTCGCCACGTTGGAGGCCAATTGCGCCGCCCATGGCATTCCGCTCCACGGCCTGGGCAGCGGCCGTCAGGGAATCGTCCACGTCATCGCTCCGGAGCTGGGTCTCACCCAGCCGGGCATGACCGTGGCCTGCGGCGATTCCCACACCTCCACCCACGGAGCGTTCGGCGCGATCGCCTTCGGCATCGGCACCAGCCAGGTGAGGGATGTGTTGGCCAGCCAAAGCCTGGCGATGAGCAAGCTCAAGGTGCGCCGGATCTGGGTGGAGGGAACCCTGCAGAGCGGTGTTTACGCCAAGGATCTGATCCTTCATGTCATCCGCAGCCTCGGGGTGAAGGGGGGCGTGGGCCACGCCTATGAATTCGCGGGCCCCACGATCGCGGCCCTCTCCATGGAGGAGCGCATGACCCTCTGCAACATGGCGATCGAAGGGGGGGCCCGGGTCGGTTATTGCAACCCGGACGAGACCACCTTCGCTTACTTGCGCGGACGCCCCCAGGCCCCCGGCGGCGACGCCTGGGAGCGGGCGGTGGCCTGGTGGCGGACGCTGGCCAGTGGCCCGGAAGCCCGCTTTGACGACGAGGCGCGCTTCGACGCCGCCCGCATCGCTCCCACCGTCACCTGGGGCATCACTCCAGGCCAGGGCATCGGCATCGATGAGCCCGTGCCCACTCCGGAGCAGCTGGCCCCCGAGGAGCGCGCCCTCGCCGAGGAGGCCTACCGCTACATGGATCTCCGTCCCGGCCAGCCCATCAGCGGCCTGCCTGTCGATGTCTGCTTCATCGGCAGCTGCACGAACGGCCGCCTGAGCGACCTGCGGGCGGCTGCGGCCGTGGCGCGCGGACGGCGGGTGGCGCCTGGCTTGAAGGCTTTCGTCGTGCCAGGGTCCGAACAGGTGGCCGCGGCGGCGGAGGCGGAGGGCCTCGACGCCGTGTTTCGCGCCGCTGGCTTTGAATGGCGCCTGCCGGGATGCTCCATGTGCCTGGCCATGAATCCCGACCGCCTGGAAGGGCGTCAGATCAGCGCCAGCTCCTCCAACCGCAATTTCAAGGGCCGACAGGGATCCGCCACCGGCCGCACCCTGCTCATGAGTCCGGCCATGGTGGCTGCGGCCGCCGTCAGCGGCGAGGTGACGGATGTGCGCCGCCTGCTGGCCGTCTCCGGCGCCGGCCTCTGACGCTCTCCAGCGTGGCGTCCCCGCCCTGTCCCGCCCTCCCCGCCGCCATCACGACCTGGCCCATGTCCACCCCTCCCCCGGTCCCTGCCCCCCAGCCCTTCCCCAGCGGTCCGGTGCGCCGCCATCGCGGCCGGGGCGTGGCCGTGGTGGGCTCCGACATCGACACGGATCGCATCATTCCGGCCCGCTTTTTGAAGTGCGTCACCTTTGAAGGCCTGGCCGCTGGAGCCTTCGCTGACGATCGCGCCGAGCGGTTGCGGCATCCCGAGGGCCCCCATCCCCTCGATCGCCCGGGCCATCAGGGGGCTTCCGTGTTGGTGGTGAACCGCAATTTCGGCTGTGGATCCAGCCGGGAGCATGCCCCCCAAGCCTTGATGCGCTGGGGCATCCGCGCTCTGCTGGGCGAGAGTTTCGCTGAGATTTTTTTCGGCAACTGCCTGGCCTTGGGCCTGCCTTGCCTCACCGCCGCGCCAGCGGTGGTGGCCGCCATCCAGGAGGCCGTGGCCGCCGATCCCGCCAGCATCCTGGAGCTCGATCTGGAGGCCATGGAGGTGACGCTCGAGAGCGAGGCGGCCGGGGAGAACCGTTGGCCGGTTGAGCTCGAGCCAGGCCCACGCACCATGCTGGTGAGCGGACAGTGGGATGGCACGTCCCAGCTGCTCAGCCATGGGACCCAACTGCGGGCCACCGTGGAGCGCCTGCCCTACCTGCAGGGCTTCCCGCCAGCGGGAGCGACGCTGAGCCGGCCTTGAGCCAGGGGCCAAGCCAGGAGCCCGCAGCGGATCAGAGGGGGGCGTTCACGTCGGAACGATTCAGAAGGGACGGCGCTCGATCGCCTGGCTGGGGGTCAAGGGAACGAAGGGCACCCCGGGACCGTTGAAATTCAGATCATTGAGACGCACGCGCACCCCACCAAGACCGTCATAGGGGCTGTAAAAAATTCCCAGGTCATAGGAGCGCCGCTGCCATCGCAGCTCCAGGTAGGAGCCGGTGACCTCGCCGTAATTCTCCGACCCTGGATCCACATTCAGGCCGATGCCACCATTGAACAACAAGGGACCCGCGATCTGCTGGGTGAGGCCGATGCCCATGGTGCCCAGGTCGACGGCGCGATCGAAGCCAAAGGGGCTCAAGCCCTGGCGCAGCGTGCCGCTTCCCGTGATGCTGAGCTGGGTGAAATCCAGCAAGGGTTTCACAAAGTGGCCCAAGGTGAGGGTGGGTCCACCGGACAGGCTGGCGGTGTTCTGGTTGGTGCCATCGCCGTAGTAAGCGAGCACGCCTTGCACGTTGGCATTCAGGCTGAGACCTGGCACAACCGGTTGCGCCGTGTTGGCCAGACCTTCCAGGGGGGTGTCGGGAGCGGGCTTGCCGGTCCACAACGGATAGGAGACGTTGAGGGAGGCAATGGCATTGCCCCGCCAGAAGGTGGAGAGATTGGTGGTGTCAAAGTCATCGCTTTGGAAGTTGCCCGCCCCCAGACGCAGCAGATAACTGCTGCTCAGGCGCCCCCAATTCGGCAGGGTCTCTTTCTTTTCCAGAAAACCGCCAAACGCCGAATACACATCCTGCTCTCCAAGGGTGCCATTCCAGGTGCGGAAGCGATAGGCGCCGAACAGCCGCAGATCGGCGTTGCCCGCCCAGGGCAGGCGCACATCACGCGACAGCTCCGCCAGGCTGCGGGTGCCGTTGGGCAGGTTGTCGGGATTGAAGGTGGAAATATCGAGGCGGGCCGTGGTGTCGAAGCCGAGAACGTTGGTCTGCAACTTGGCCAGCAAGCCGAAGGCATCTCCGGTCTTGGCCGGTTGTTTCTGGGCGTCGGCCCCCGCCGATTGCCAGGGATAGGGATAGCTGTCGCTCTCGCCATCAATCGCCCGCTCCACCAACACCTGCGGCTGAAGGGTCAGTTGCCCCCGCTCGCCGATGCGAAAGCGCGTGTTGTAGCCGAGGAACACGCCATCGCGATCCTCCCGATCAATGCCGATCACCCAGGGATTGTCGACCTCCTCCTTTTTCTGGAGCACGGTCTGCCGCCGCGCCGGAATGCGCAATCGGTCCTCGAGCACCACGGCGTTGCGCCCCGCTTTGATCACCGTGTCGCCATTGGGTTGAAGGGTGGCCACCACTCCCTCGGAATCCATCCAGGATTGGGCGGGTGTGAAGGGATCGTTGCTGAACGCCACCCGCTCCCCGGAGAACGTGGTGGGCGTGAGCGTGATCGTGCTCGCCTGCACGCGCCAACGGGAGATGGTGCCCTTGATCAGGGGGCGATTCTCCTCGCTTGTGAGGGAGTTGAGCTGGGGCGGCCGCATTTCGCCGTATTGGGCTTCGGATTCCGAGACGCCGAACTGGCTCGGGAAGCCATAGCGGCGCTCCGCCGTGAGGCTCTGCTGGAAGCGCACATCGCGCACCCGCTGATCCACACGGGCGATGGCGTCCTGCCGCAGGCGCTCGGCGTCACGGGCACGGCTCCACACCGTTCCCTGTGGCCGGGAGGCTGGTGGGGGGCTGGCCGCAGGGGGCTGGGAGGGCGGTGGTGGGCTGGCCGCGGGGGGCTGGCGTTCGGGACCCATCGTCACGGCCTCCAGCTGGCTGGCGAGGTCTTCCCGAGGCGTGCTGTCCGGGGGAGGCGCTCCCGGACACCCCTGGGGGGCGGGCATCGGCGCCTGGACACGGGGACCTTCCACCTTGCCGAAGCGATGGCGCACCCCCAGCAGGTAGCCGTTGCTGCCCTCGCGCACACCTCCGTACACACCAAAGGCGCCCGAGCGGTGGTGGATGCGACCAACGATCGACCACTCAGGGGTCACCAGGCCCTCGACCTCGAAAGCCAGGTAGTTGAGGAACGTGGAATAGTTTTCGCGCTCCGTGCGTTCCCAGTTGCTGGCCTGGGTGAGAAGGCTCACGCCCTCTTCAAAAAAGATGTTCAACCAGGGCCGAAGCCAGAGGCGCGCGCCGATGCCAAGGGTGATTTCGCCGAAGGTCTGGGAGGGCGTGTTGGCATAGGGAACGGCCTGGTTGTAGGGACCGCCCCCCTGGCGCCAGGCGTGGTGGCCAATGACATTGGCATCCAACTCGATGGAGAGGGGCCCTCCGTGGACCAGCCGGCGCTGCACGCCCATCCCCATCAGAGCTTCCGGCCGCGTGGCGCCGTTGAAGAGAAAGGCGTCGCCAAAGTTGGCAGTGGTCATCTGACCCGCCCAGCCGGTGACCGCCCAGGGGTAGGGATGCCACTCCGGGATGGGGGGCAGGGAGGGTGGACAGCTGAAGGGCTCCGGCGGGGGCAGCGGGGTGGAGGGAGGCTGGGTCAGATCCAGATCTCGGGCGCTGCCGTCCAGATCCAACACGCCATAGACATCGTCCATCTCCCCCGTGCCCTCCAGGAGGCTGTAGCGCAGGCGGCTGGCCTGAAAAAACTGTTGCCCCCGCTGAAAGCGCACGGCACCCACGGCAAAGAGGGTGCGGCTGGCGGGATCGAATTCGATCCGGTCCGCCTGCAAGCGCCCGCCGGCGATCTTGGCGGTGACGTTGCCCGTGCTGACAAAACGCTCCAGTTGAGCGTCGTAGTCCTGCCGGTTGCTCATCAGCTCGAGCTCCAGCGGGATGGCCTCCGTCGCTCCCGGCGGGGGGAGGGACGGCAGGGGCTGGGGGGGAGTGTCGGGGGTGGGCGCCTGCGCTGCCGGTGCTTGCTCGGCGGGCGCTTGCGCCGCCGGTGCTGGCCCGTTCGGTGGGGGGGGCTCGACAGAGGCGGCCTGCCCGGCCTCCACGGGTTGGGAGGAGGAGCCCGCCACGGCCGCCACCAGCGGGGCGGCCATCGGCAGCGGGGGCAATTGCAGCGTGAGCGGGCCCATGGGCTCAGCGTGGCTCTCCGCTGGCTCTGTGCTCGCCACCACCTCAGGGCCCAGGGCCTCGGCATCTCGAGCCTCAGCGTCCCGCGCCTCCGCCAAAGTGATCGGTGGGCCAAGGGAATTCCTGGCCAGAGCGGAGGGCTGGTCCACCCAGACCGCGCCTCCCAATAGAAGAACGGCCACTCCGGTGGCCGCCCTCACCGTGTCCCGGGGGAGGGGCTCCGGCAAACCTGGGGCCGGGGACAGGCGATGGGGCACCACCTATGGCCCACCCGTTCAAAGTGGCTGTGATCTTGCCACGTGATCTCGTCCGCTTGGAGGCACCGTCAGCCGGTTCGCTTCTCGGTAGCCACGCTGTTGACCGTCCGGCCGAGGATCACAGGTGTTGAAGACGTTCCGTGAAGGCGCGGGCGGCGTGGGGGATCGGCGGAACGTGGCTCACTCCTCCAGATCTTTGCGGCTGGGGGTCCGGCTCGGATCACTGGCGAGGAAACCAAACACAAAGATGCCAATGAAGAAGAAAACAACCGAATAAACCGAGATCTTGAGGGCGAGCATGGGCTCTTCAGCGTGGGACGAGGGGAGGAGGCGCGGGTCGAAACGGGCAGTCCCCGTGCGGCCGACCCATCCTATGGGTCTTCCATGACGATCCAGAGCGAACACTGCTGGGGGAAGGGGGGTTCCTGTTGGGATTGAAATGTTTTCACCCCGTCCCGAGATCGCTCCGTGCCCTCCCCCCCGTCCGCCGTGGTGAACCCCCTGGAGCTGCAATCCCTTTGGCTGCGCGCCACCACCGCCAACAGCGACAACGGCCCGGCTCTGCTTCATCCATGGGGCGCCCGCCATCGGCCCGATTGGGCCGCTCGGGGGTTGATCATCTGGCCGAGGGGAGGGCAGTGGTGTCAGCTGCGACTCTCCCTGGCCTGTCCGCGGGAGTGGCGCGCCCTGGGCCCGGGGGTGGCCCGCGCCCGCCTGGCCCTGCGCTGGTGGGCGGAAGCCGCGGAAGTCCGGGTCCGGGGCGCGCTGGTGCGCGAGGGAGATCTGTTTGACAGCGGTTGTCGCTGGGCGTTGCCGGAGGACTGGTGGCGGGAGGACGCCTGGCCCGTGGAGCTGCGCCTGCGCAGTCCCCGCCATGACGACGGGGCGCTGGTGCTCAGTCGCCTGGAGCTGGAGCCCCTCGACCCTGACGACCCCCATGGAATCCTGGCTCCGACCGTGGCCACGCTGCGGGGCTTGCGGGAGGCGAGCGGCCTCGCGGACGCCGCCAGCCCTGCCGCCCGTTGGCAGGTGCTGGGCCATGCCCATCTCGACCTGGCCTGGCTTTGGCCCGTGGCGGACACCTGGCGGGCGGCGGAGCGCACCTTTGAATCCGTGCTCGCCTTGATGACGTGCCAGGAGCAGCTTCACTTCGGCCACTCCACCCCCGCGCTCTACGCCTGGCTGGAACAGCACCGCCCCACCCTCCACGGGCGCATCCGGGAGACGATGCGCCAGGGCCGCTGGGAACCGCTCAACGGCCCTTGGGTGGAATGCGATTGCGTGCTCATCGACACCCCGTCGCTCCTGCGCCAGTTTCAGGAGGGGCAGTGGTACTCGCGGCGGGCCTTTCCCGAGTGGCGCCACGCGCTGGCCTGGCTGCCCGACAGCTTCGGCTTCAGCGCGGGCTTGCCCGCCGTGGCGGCGGCCACGGGCGTGCGGTGGTTTTGCACGCACAAGCTGGCCTGGAACAGCGACAACCCATTCCCCCATCGCTTGTTTCGCTGGCGCGGGCGCTGTGGCCGGGAGGTGTTGGCCCTGATGACCCCGCCGATCGGCACCGACGGGGATCCCGTGGCCATGGAGAACCATCGCCTGGCCTGGGAACGGAGCAGCGGCGTGGCGGAGGCGCTCTGGCTGCCGGGGGTGGGCGATCATGGCGGCGGGCCCACCCTGGAGATGCTGGAGCAGTTGGCCCTCTGGCAGGGACGGGAGGGTCTTCCCCCCCAAACCCACGGAACCCTGCGGTCCCACCTGGACCGCCTGGAACCCCTGGCGCCCCGCCTGCCCGTGTGGCGGGATGAGCTGTACCTCGAACTGCACCGCGGCTGCGCCACCAGCCGGCCCGACCAGAAACGCCACAACCGAACGCTGGAGCGCCTTCTGCGGGAGGCGGAAACCGCCCTGGCCCTCCTCGCCGCCCGAGAAACGAGCGGGGCGGCGGTTGAGGGGGAGGAAGGGGGGGCGGAGTCGAGCGCGCCGGACTGGCGACCGCTGTTGTTTCAACAATTCCACGACATCCTGCCCGGCACCGCCATACCCGACGTGTTCACCCAGGCGGAGCCGATCTGGAGGCGGGCCCGGCGCGAGAATCGACGCCTGCGGGATCAGTCCCTGGCGGCGCTGTGGGGCAAAGACACGGGCAAAGACAAAGACACGGGCAAAGACACGGGCAAAGACAAAGGCACGGGCACGGGCAAAGGCAATGGCACGGGCACGGGCAAAGGCACGGGCACGGGCGGGAGCGAAGGCGCTGGCAAAGGCGCGGGCGAAGGCGCCGGATGGACCGCCGGCCAGCTGCATTGCCTCCCCCCCACCCCCCGCACCGCGCGCCTGCCACGAGGGGCCTGGCTCCATCAGGGGGTTGCTTTGCCGGCCCAGGAGGCCCCCGGCGGTGGAATGTGGGTGCAGCTTCCTGGCTTGGACGGCGTGGCGGCCCTCCCTCTCCAACGGCGACAGCCCGCTTCCCAGAACGATCCCTCCGCCCCCTCCGCCCCCTCCGCCCCCTCCGCTCACACGGCAGCGCCCGTCTGGCACCCCGTGACGCTCCAACCCCTGCCGGACAAGGAGGGTTCGGCTCGCTGGCGCCTCGCCAATGGCCTCGTGGCCGTGACCCTGGGTCCCCGGGGGGTGGAGGGTCTGGAGGATGGAGCCGGCCAGCCGTTGCTCGCAGGCCCGCTGCGTTGGTGCCGTTACGGCGACCGGGGCGAGTTCTGGGACGCCTGGGATCTCTCCCCCGCCTACCGCGACCATCCCCTGCCCTGGACCTGGGAGGAGGCGCCCCGGTGGGAGGAGACCGGTCCCCTCTGCGCTCGCCTGGTGTGGCGCGGGCGCTGCGGTCAGAGCGCCGTGCGACTGGATGGGCGTCTCTTGGCAGGCTCCCCGTGGTTTGAGCTGGTGCTGCGCCTCGACTGGCGGCAGCGCCACGAGCTGCTGCGCCTGGTGGTGCCCCTCGCCTCGCCGGCCTGCCGCTGGGCGGCCGATGCTCCGGGGGCGGTGGTCGAGCGGCCGACAGAGCCCCGCACCGCGCGGGAGCGGAGCCGCTGGGAGGTGAGCGCCATCCGCTGGATCGCCTCGGCGGGAGAGGGGCGCGGGGATGGCGTGGCGGTGCTGCTGGATGGCCCGCAGGGGGTCTCCGCGGGGCCGGAGGAGCTCTCTGTCTCCCTGGTGCGAGGGCCCACCTGGCCGGATCCGGGCGCCGACAATGGCCTCCAGCGCCTGCGGCTGGCGCTGATGCCCGCCAGCGGCGGCTGGCGGGCTGCCGCCGTGCCCCAGCAGGCCAGCCGGTTTCGCGAACCCCTCTGGATCCGGCCGGGCGGGCATCCCGACGCGATGGCGACGGTGGCCACCCTGCCGAGCCAGGAGCCGGACGTGCGCGTGGTGGCTCTCCAAGCGGCCAGGGGGACCAGGGGCGAGAGCCTGCTGACCGTGCACAACCTGGGGCCGTGCCGACGCCGCCTGCGGCTCGGCGAACGGGGCCTGGTGGTGGCGCGGGTGGATGGCTTGCACGACGCCCCGTCCGATTCGGTGGAGGGGGCTCAGGGCGGGCAGAGCGAGGGGGTTGAACCCGTGCTGCCGCCTTGGAGCCTCACGTTCTGGCGCGTGCGGCTCCAAGTCCCGCGGGTCTGAGCACCGAGCGCTCAGTCGTCGTGATCGTCGAAGGGATCGGTGAGTTCCTTGGAGGGGGGGCCGAAGGCTTGGTAGATGCCGAAGCCCGTCAGGGCCAGGAGCACCGCCAGGACGGTCAGGGCCACCGACAGGGCCGGGGAGGCGGTGGACAGCGTTGGATCCATGGGGCGCGGGGCGAGGCGAGGCCGAAACTGGCCGTTACGTCACAACTCTCGACAGCGCCTCGTGGGAGGACTGGCAAGACCCTTACAGTAGCCAGCACGCTGACCCATCCGAGAGGATCGAGCCGCCATGGCCCAACGCACCCGCCTGGGAGATTTCCTGCGCCCATTGAATTCTGAGTACGGCAAAGTCGTTCCGGGCTGGGGAACCACGCCGGTCATGGGCCTCTTCATGGCGCTGTTTCTGGTCTTCCTGCTCGTGATCCTCCAGCTGTACAACAAGTCGCTTCTGCTGGAAGGGATCAATGTGAATTGGAACAGCGCCGGCTGATCACCGCGTCCACCCTCGCTCTTCGATCACGATGAACATCTTTGGTATTGGTCTGCCGGAGATGGCCGTGATCGCGGCCATCGCCCTGATCGTGTTCGGGCCGAAGCGACTGCCGGAGATGGGCAAGACCCTGGGCCGCACCCTGAAGGGTTTCCAGACCGCCTCCCGGGAATTCGAGGAGGAGTTCCGCACGGCCCTGCGCACCACCCCGGAGGAGGAGGCGTCCCCGTCCCCTTCTCCGGCACCCGCAGCCCCACCCCTGACGCCATCAATGGCCCTGACGGCAGCCAGCGAAAGCCCCGCAGCCGTTGCCGCAGGCGATGCCGGCGCCTCGGCCGTCCAGCCGGAGCCGGTGTCCGCCGAGGCGCCGATCGCGCCACCGCCTGCGGCCTGAGCGGGATTGCTGCCCGTGGATCTTCAACTGGTGGTGGGGCTCGGCAATCCCGGCCCCCGCTACAGCCGCACCCGTCACAACGTGGGGTTTCTGGCGTTGGAGCGCCTGGCTGCCGCCACGGGCCAAGCCTTCCGCCAGCAGGCCAAGCTGCATGGCCTGCTGGCGGAGGTGGGCAGTGGACCCACGCGGTTGCGGCTGCTCATGCCCCAGACCTTCATGAACGACAGCGGTCGCTCTGTGCGGGCCACCCTCGACTGGTTCGGTCTCGGGGCGGATCAGCTCCTGGTGATCGTGGATGACATGGATCTCCCGTTGGGGCGGATGCGCCTGCGGGCCTCTGGCAGCGCTGGCGGGCACAACGGCCTGCGCAGCCTCATCCAGCATCTGGGGGGGGAGAACTTCGCTCGGTTGCGCATCGGCATCGGTCCTCCGTCGGGGGATCCGCAGGAGCGAAAACGCCGCACCGTGGGCCACGTGTTGGGCGTCTTCTCCGCCGAGGAGCAGCCGGTCCTCGAGCGGGTGCTGGCGGAGGTGGAGCGCGGCGTCGGCTTGATCCGCGAGCGGGGGCTGGAGCGCGCGGGCAATCAGCTGAACAGTTTCCGCGCCCTCGCTGAGGCATCCTGAAGGGCAACATCGCACCCTTCGCCTGGCCTCCCTTGAGACGCCTCCCCTCGACCACCGCCCAACTGCGCGTGTTTCGTCAGAGTTTCCAGCCCTGCCGGCTGGAGGGCGAGGTCACGGCTGGAGGGTTTCACTGGACCTTCTGCTGGGCCTTTGATCGTGGTGAGCTCACCATCGAACCCTCCCTTGGACGGGCCCTGATCCAGGACGCCCTGACGCGCTTCCTGTTGCGGGCGGACTACCAGCTGGAGGCCGGAGGCGACTACGCCTTCATCGTGCGGGCCACCTTCTGAGGGAGTGGCCAAGCCAGCGCTCCAGCAACACCTGGGCCACGATGTCGTCCCAGTCACGCGGGGGCTGGCGCATCCCTTCCGGCACCCACCGCCGCCAACCCCGCGCCGGCTCCAGACGCCAGAACCGACGCCTTGCCTCCAGGGTGGAATGGCGCTCGTCGATCAGATGGAGCGGCAGGAGCGTCTCCAAGCGCTGACGCCATTCCCGGCTGCCGGTGCCATCCCCCATCACCAGGGCCTGGATCAACCCCTGCCGGCGCCACTGCTCCAGCCGGGCGAAACAGTCGGCGGCGGGGAGCACACAGGCCTCCACCACCTGGCGACAGGTTGGATCCGTGCGCACAAGACCGCATTTGCTCCGGCCCGGATCCAAGCCAGCCAGGGGCCCCTGAGGGGGGATGGAGGAGGAGGAGGAGGAGGAGGCGGCGGCGGCGGCGGTCATGGTGTCGAGCGCAGGTCAACGGCGATGGGATCGGGGGTGTCGGCATTGGCGCGAGCCACGGCCTCCAGCGTGGCCTGCTGCCCCTCGGGTCGCTGGCTGAGGGTCGCGGCCAGCCGATTCAACCCGGCTCCATCCACCTGCAGGCCGTCCACGAGGGTGCCACGGCGCTGCGCCTGGGTGAGGGCCGCCGCGAGGAGAAGGTTGATCCGGCTGCGCACCTCCTCGGGGGAGCGCACATCCCCGTCGAGCACCGTGCGAGCCAGCACCTCCCCGCGACGCACCACCTGCCGATTGGGGCGCAGGTCGGGAAAGGCCAGAACCCGTTGCTCACCCCGGAGAATGTTGGCTGCGGAACGGATGATCACCACCCAGGTGCCCGGCTTGCGCAGCGCTTGATCGAGTCGCTCGATGTCGCTGCGGGGCACCAGCAGGATCTGTCGATCGATCGGTTCGCCGGGGAGAAGCAGGCGAAACGCGGTGGCATTGGCCTCCTGGAGAAGGGCATCGATGGAGGGCCGCGCCTCCTGTTGACGCTCCAGGCGGATGCGGGCCACGGCAAGGGGTTGCCCACTGGCGATGCGCACATCCCCCTGGCGGAGGGCCACCACCTTGCCTTCCAGATCCTTCAGTTCTCTGGCGCCCCGCTCAATGCGCGCCCGCACGTCCGCCAGCTCCTTCTCCTTGCGCTGGATGTCCGTGTCTCGCGCCTTCACATCACGGGCGAGGCGAGTCCGTTCCGCCTCCAGGCGGCGACGCTGGTCCTGCAGCGGCCGCAGTTCCTGGCGGAGCGCCCCCGCCCGCCGTTGAGCGACGGCCAGCGCGCGGGTGACGTTCCGCTCGCTGGCGATGGCCGCCTCGCGCCCTTGAAGGGCCCGGTTGCGCTCCTGTCGACTTCTCGCCAGCTCCCGCTGATTGGCGCGCAACTCCTGGCGGTTGCGCTGGAGGTCGGCCGTGGAGCGGCGCAGATCCTCCTGGCGGCTCTGGAGGGCGGAGCGACTCTCCCGCAGCCGATCCTGCAGTTGGTCCAGCTCGAACAACCCCACGCGCAGCCGCGCGCTGAGCAGCAGGAGCAACCCCAGGGAGAGGGCGCTGATCAGGCTGCCGGTGAGCGCCGTGATCACGATGGCGGTCTTGCGCGGCCGCAGATTGAAGAGGCTGAGTCGGGCCTTGCCCACCTTGCTGCCCAGCCGATCTCCCAGGGTGGAGAGGACCCCTCCCAGCACCAGCAGGGCAAGGATCAGCAACCACCCCGACACACAAGCTCCCGAGTGGCATCAGTATCTCTGGGCCTCGCCCCCGGAACGGGGAATGCCGAGGGGGAGGAGACGGTGAATCAACTGAACCGTTTGGCCAGGGCGATGGGATCAAAAACGGTGATCTTCTTTCGGTCAATTTGCACCAAGCCATCGGAGCGCAGGTCGCCCAACAGCCGGGTGATCGTGACGCGGGTGGAGCCGATCGCCTCGGCGATCGCCTGATGGGAGAGGCGCAGATCGATGGTGATGCCCTCGCTGCCGGGAACGCCGAAATCGCGACAAAGCACGAGGAGAAAGCTCACCAACCGGGACGACATGTCGCGGTGCGTGAGGGTTTCGATCATGGTTTCCGTTTGCAGGATGCGGGAGGAGAGGCCCTGCAGGAGCAGCAGCCCGACGCTGGCGTCCTGTTCAATGGCGCGGCGCACCGAGGTGGCGGGGGCGGTGACGAGCTCGACGCGGGTGAAGGCGACGGCGTGATAGAAGCGATCGGAGCGTTGGCCGGTCAACAGGGAGAGCACGCCAAACAAGCTGTTCTCCCGCAGGAGAGCCACGGTGATCTCCTCTCCGGTTTCGTAGACCCGCGACAGGCGCACGGCCCCTCGGCGCAAGAGATAAACCTTCTCGGCGGGATCACCGGGAAAGAAGATCGTCTTGCCCCGCTCCACGCTTTCCGTGCTGCTGCCCGCCAGGGAGGGCATCACCTCCAACAGGGTGGGATGGTTGGTGGCCAGGCCACCGCCAGCGGGAAGGGGGCCGGTGGAAGCCCCGCGTGGCCCCATCGAGCTGTGGCGACTGAATCCCTGGGTGCCAACCATGATGAGGGCCCAATCGGCGCAAGTTACGGATCGCCACAAGGAAAACCTGTATCAAATATTACTCCCTAGCCGTCGATTGTCGCAACGCTCACCTGTCTCGCGGGCTGAGGCGGCCGTGCGGGGAGCGGGCCGTTGCGCAAGCCTTGCGCTACCGGTGGTGTGATGCCCCCCTGGATCCCGCTACATTCAGAGCATGGCCTTCGGGCCTGGCAGCGCCCAAGCGACCGCCTGCTTGCTTGGTCGCCGCTCCCCGCGCCTCACCTCCGCCCCGCCATCGATGACCGCTCGCCTCGCCCCCGCCCACCCCGCACCGCGCAACGAGGCCACCTCCCGCTCCTTGCGTCTCCTGCAGACGCCCGCCCCCCATCTGCCCCCCCAGCCGGAGGGGCTGCTCCAGATCCACACCGCCCCCCATCGGGGCAGCTTTGCGGCGGTCTTGAGCCAGGCCCTGCGGTCGGCCGGCCTGGGCAGTCGCGTGCTGGTGTGCCAGCTGCTGAAGGGCGGGGTGCATCAGGGGGTGGAGGGGAGCCAGATGCTCTGCGGTCGCCTGCGCTGGTTGCGACCCGCCACCCCGTTGTGCCTGGCGAGCCCGGCCGAGGCCCTGGATCTGGAGCAGGAGGTGGCGAGCGACACCCGGCGGGCCGTGCGCGACGTGTGGACCTTCAGCCGCGAGCAGCTGTTGGAGGAAAGGTTGGATCAGCTGGTGCTGGATGAGCTGGGCCTGGCGATCGCGTTGGGCTACCTGCCCCTGGAGGAGGTGGTGGACACCCTGGAGCGGCGCCCGTCCCAGCTGGATGTGATCATCACCGGACCGGCGGTCCCCGCCGAGCTGCTGGCGATGGCGGATCAAATCACCGAGGTGCGGCGGCTCACCTGAGCGGACGCGCGCGGGCCCTGAGCCGGAGCGCCTCTTACGCTGAAGCGTTGAGGGCCTGCCACCGGAACGTTCGCCCATGCTCAAAAACGACCGTTGGATCAAGGAGCAGGCCGCCATGGGAATGCTCGATCCCTTCCAGCCCACCCTGGTGCGCCATCTGGATCCGCAAGCCCGCTCCGGGCCGGTGCTCAGTTTCGGCTGCAGCTCCTATGGCTATGACCTGCGGCTGTCGGCGAAAGAGTTTCTGATCTTTCGCCATGTGCCCGGCACCGTGATGAATCCGAAGCGCTTCAATCCAGCGAATCTGGAACCTGTTGCCCTGGAGCGCGATGGAGACGGCGCTTACTTCATCCTTCCCGCCCACTCCTATGGGTTGGGCGTGGCGTTGGAGAAGTTGCGGGTGCCCGCCAACATCACCGTGATCTGCCTTGGCAAGAGCACCTATGCCCGCCTGGGGATCATTGTGAACACGACCCCGGCCGAGGCCAGTTGGGAGGGGCATCTCACCTTGGAATTCAGCAATTCCTCCGGGGCTGATTGCCGGGTTTACGCGGAGGAAGGCATTTGTCAGCTGCTGTTTTTTGAGGGGGATCCCTGCGAGATCACCTACCAAGATCGAGAGGGGAAATATCAACACCAACCGGAGCGGGTCACCCTGGCACGGGTCTGAGAGCCATCCCGGGGATTCAGGGAGCAAGCCTGGCTTTGTGCAGGCGCGATTGCTGGTACCAATCGGCAAATTGCGGCGTCCAATCCTGCAGATGAGGCCAGAGCAGATCGCAGAGCACGCGGATCTCTTGTTGCGCATCTAATTTGGCGCGCAGATCCAGGAAATGAAGCAGGGCTCTCAGGCTGAAGCTGACGATGAAATGCTGGCGGTAGTCAAAGGGCAGGATGCCGCGCGCATGCTCTTCCGCAAAGCCAGCGGCCAGCAGATCGCGATAGCGTTCAGCGGCTGATTGGCAAAGCGCGAGATCAATGGCGCGTTGCGCTTCGCTATAGATATATTTTTTGCCTTGGCGATCGCTGTAATGTCCTACTGGTCGCAAATAAAAGACTTCTTCCAGCTCTAACTCACCATTTGCCGCCTTGCAGATGCGATCTCCGGTGTATCGCATCGATTGCACATCAAAACTGACGCCAACGCGATGGGTGCGGGCCTGCTGCATCACGGAGTGGGGGAACCAGCCGACGTTGAACACGATCTGGGCATGTTCCAAGGGACCGTAGTGACCGCGTTCGCCGGCGAGCAGGCGCTTGACGCAGATGGCGCCAGCTTCGGTTTCGTCGGGCCAGTCGCGCCGCTCCGCCGCCACAAACCCCTCGCTGTAGTCCTGGTGCATCGCGGCATAGACGCACTGCTGGGGGTTGGGGGTGGCGGCGATCGCCTCGACGCGAAAGCGCGGATCGAAGGAGGGCTCAGCCATGGCTGCGGGGCGCGATGGGGGTCTGGCGGGCCGCCCCTGACTCCTGGGCGAGGGCGCTGGTGGGGGCGGTGCCCGCCAGGGACGGGAGGGGCACGCCGGCCAGGAGGGCCGCCGCCAGGGTCTCCACCTCCTCAGCGCTGCGGGCGCCGATGGCCTGGCCCAGCCGGTCGCCCCGACCATCAAACAATTCCAGATGGGGGATGCCGTTGACGCCGTAGCTGTCGATCTGGGGCTGCCAGCGGGGATTGTCCACGTTCAAGAGCACCACGTCCAGCTGCCCGTGATGGCGGCGCTCCATGGCCTCCATCGCTGGCGCCATGGCCCGGCAGGCCTCGCACCAATCGGCGTAGAACTCCACCAGGGTGGGTTTGCCATCGGCCAGGGCCGCGCTCAACTCCGGGGACTGCCGGGCGAGGCGATCGAGGGCCGCCTCCGGATGGAGGCCGCCACGCAGCCAGAAGAGAGCCAGCGCCAGCAGGGCGGCCACGGCCGCCAGAAGCATGCGCTCCAGCCGGCCCGTTGGAGCCGGTTTGGCGGTGTCGCCCATGGGAGGGGTCCATGGAAAAGGAGCTGTTCGACCCTACTGGCCACGGGGATCGCGGGAGGGGGCGCTCCTGGCGAGTGTTGCTAGGTTTCCTCAGCGTTCCTTGGCCCGTGAAGCGGCGCCTCACCCTCCACTTTCCCCGCGAGGCGGTGCATCAGCCGATCACCTATCGGTTGGCCGTCGATTTCGACGTGGCGGCCAAGATCCTCAGGGCCCAGATCGCCCCTAATCAAAGCGGCACCATGGTGGTGGAGCTCTCGGGGGATATTGACGAGCTGGATGCGGCGGAGATCTGGCTGGAGCGCCAGGGCCTGCGGTTGAACCGCACCCGCAGCGAGATCCGCGTGGATCCGAACCAATGCGTCGATTGCGGCCTTTGCGCGGGCGTGTGCCCGAGTGGAGCGCTGGCCTTCGCCCTCCCCCAGCGACGGCTGACCTTTGACGCCACGCGCTGCCTGGTGTGCGAGCAATGTCTGCCCCATTGCCCGTTTGCTGCGATCAGCCTGGCCCTGGATCCGGGATGAGCCGTTTTTTCCGCTATCTGCTGCTGCCCATTCGCGCCCCGATGCTGCCCATCCTGGTGCTGGTGAGCGCCTGGTTGGGACTGGACTGGACGCTGGGCCATGCCGGCCCCGAACATCGGGAGATGGTGAGCCTGCTGTGGGGAATGGAGTGCTTGCAGGCGCTGGTGGTGGTGGTGGTGTGCACCCTGCCCGACCTGCTCCTGCGGCAATTGTCGATGATGATGGCGGCCAGCCGGGTGGTGAGCCTGGTGTTCGCCCTGCTGATCGTCATCTCCATGGGCATCTATCTGCTCCATCTGCAGATGCTCGCCAACGTGCTGATCCTTGGATCGAGCGTGCTGCTCGCGCGGCTCGACATGGTGCGGGCGCGGGTGGTGCCGCCGCCGCAGGTCGCGGTGCTGCTGCTGGGGGTGCTGGTGCTCGGCGGCGCGTCCCTGGGGCGGTTGGCGGGAATCGGCGGCCTCGCCCCCCTGCTGGTGCCGCCACCCCTGCTGGTGCCGCCAGGGTTCAGCCCGTAGCGGCCCCACCCTCAGCAGGCGGCCCCACCCTCAGCAGGCGGGGCGGCGCTCGCGCTGATAACTCCAGGCGTTGCCCAACACCTTCTTCACGTAGAGGCGGGTTTCCGGGAAGGGGATGGCTTCCACCCAAATCTCCGGCACGGCCTGGCGCTCGGGCGTCGTCCAGCCCTGCACGGCGCCCGGACCGGCGTTGTAGCTGGCCACAGCCGCCAGGGGTTCCCCCTGCCACTGGTCGAGGAGACCCCGCAGGTAGCGGGCGCCGAGGCTGGCGTTGCGGCTCGGATCCTGGAGGTCGGCGGTGCTGAGGGGCGCGCCAGCCAGTTCGGCGGCGGTGGCGGGCATGAGCTGCAACAGGCCCACCGCGCCTGCGGCGGATTGCACAGCGGGCGTGAAGCGCGATTCCTGCTTGGCCACGCCCAGCAGCAGGGGCAGGGCCAGCCCCTGTCGGCGGGCCTCCGGCGCGAGCGCCTCCAGGTGGCGGCGCGGATGGAGGCTGCGCTCCAGCTGGGGAAGCAGGTCGCATTGCTCGGGCGGCAGCCGCAGGGCGGCCCGCTCCAGCTGGGCCAGTCCGGTCCAGTCATCCCCCACCGCCTGGCGCAGACGGCCTTCCACCAGAAGATCCGCGCTGCTGGTGGGCGGTTGACCGCCCCGGCGCACACGCCAGGCCTCCCAGGCCTCGGTGGGCTGGCCCAGCCGCCAGAGGGCATCCACAGCGGCGTCGCCGCTGGCCAACGGCTGCCAGGGGGGAGCCTTCGCGGCCTGGAGGGGTTCCGCAGGGTTCTGGCGCAACGCCAGCTCCTCCCTCCCCAAGCGCAAGGAGGCTCGCCAGCCGTAGTAGCCGCCGGGGTGATGGAGCAGCAATCGCTTCCAGGTCAAGATGGCGGCATCCTCCTGGCCCAGCTGCCTCTGGGCATAGCCGTGCCAGAAGCGGTGGCGGGCGGCGAGGGCGGGTGGCAGCTGCTCGGCGGGGAGGGCTTCGAGCGTGACGAGCACCGCCTCCCACTGGCCGGCGAGGAGCAAGCGGCGGGCCAACTCCCATTGCAGGTCCCAGCTGGCGGGATCCAGGGGCCAACGCCGCAGCACCTCCAGGGCGGCGCGACCGCTGGGGTCGGCGCTGGCCAGGCGGGCCCGCACGGGGGCGCTGTCCCGCCAGGGCGGCGGCAGGGTCTGGAGCAGGGCGGGCGTGTCGGGCTCCTCCCGCTCGCTGAGCAGGCGCACAGCCTCCTCCGCCTCCGGGGCCCGGGGCCGCCGCCGCACCAGATCGGTCAGCCAGGACACAGCCTGGCGGCGCTCCTCAGGGCCGCCCTTGAGGAGCGCGCGGGCGACGATGAGTCGGCTGGCGTCGTCGAGGGCGGCGACCCGGGCGGGCTGAGGGGCGGGCTGGCCGAGGCAGCGCAGGGCGCCAGCACCATCGCCGGCCTCCGCCAGGCCCCGCGCCAGTCGGGCGGCGCTGGCGGGGCTGAGGTCGCCCTTGGCGCAGAGGGCGGAGATGGCCTCGGATGCGCCGGGCCAGCGGGCTCCCCAGCGGGCGAGATGGAGGGTGTTGCGGTGGGGGGCCGCCTCGCCGGCGCTGGCTTCCACGGCAGCGGCCAGGGCGGCGGGGTGGGCGGGGAAGCGGTGGAGCAGCGTCTGGCGCCACACCGGCTGGTCGCGGCCGAGGGCGTAGAGGGCATCGGCGCTGGCGGGTTCGCCGGGGAAGCGGCGCGGGAGCTGGCGCCAGAGGGGCAGGGCAGCGGGCCGTCCGTTCCGCTCCTCCAGGCGCAGGGCGGCCTGTTTGAGCGCCACGGCCGCGAGGGGATCCGGACCCCAGCCCTGGCCCGCGAGCCAGGCGCCCTCCTTCTGGCTGGAGAGCAGAAGAGCCGCCTCCCGGCGCCGCAGCGGATCGGGCGACCAGCGCCACACCCGCTCCAGCCGGCCGGGGGACCAATCCGGGGTGAGGGGAGGGCGCATGCCCAGCAGGGCCCGGCCCACCAACAGGGCACCGCCTGTGCCCAGGCAGGAGACGGCCAGCAGGACGGGGAGTCGGGTCAAGGGCTGAGCGTCGGAAGGTGGCATTCTGAACAGGCGTTCCGCGGGCTCCGCCCGATGCGCCTGCCGCGTCCAACCCTGCCCGCCCGCTGGCGCCCCCCCCTGCCGCCTCTGCTGGATCAGCTGCCGGGGGCGGCGAGCCGTCGTCGGGCGCTGCTGATTTCCCTCCTCGCGCTGGCTGTTTGGCTGTTGCGCCCCTGGCCGCCGTTTCAATGGCTGCCGGGCTCGGTGGTGGGGGCGTTGCTGCTGTGGGCGGTGATCGAGCTGTTGCGCTGGCTGTGGTGGCCGCGGCGCTGGTCGTGAGGCAGCCCCGAGGGTGAGCCCCCTGGAGCCCCCCCTGGTGGGGCCTGGCCATCCCGCGTACCCTTGCGGCGTTTCCGACACCTTTCCATGGTTGACGCGCCCGCCCACCCCCTCGGGGCTCCGTTGGCCCAACGGGTGGCCTTCGGCACGGATGGCATTCGCGGGCGGGTGGGCAGCGCGATCACGCCAGCCCTGGCCCTGCAGGTGGGCTACTGGACGGGCCTGGTGCTGCCGCCGGACGGTCCGGTGGTGATCGGCACCGATTCGCGCTCCAGCGGGCCGATGCTCGTGGCGGCCCTGAGCGCTGGCCTGGCGGCGGCCGGCCGGGAGGTGTGGCAACTGGGGCTGTGCCCCACGCCGGCGGTGCCGGGCACGATCCGGCGCCGGGGCGCCGCCGGGGGGCTGATGGTGTCGGCCAGCCACAACCCGCCCCACGACAATGGGATCAAGGTGTTTGGCGCCAGTGGCGCCAAGTTGGCGCGCGCGCAGCAGCAGGCGATCGAGATGGGATTGCGAGGGGAGGCGCCGGATCTGGACGGGGAGTGGTCAGGCGCGGGCACCGTGGCGAGCCGAAGCGATCTGCTGGCGGAGTATCAGGAGGCGTTGGTGGCGAGCGTGGGCGGCCAGCGGTTGGAGGGCTGCCGGGTGGTGTTGGATCTGTGTTGGGGATCGGCGACAGCCTGCGGGGAGGAGGTGTTTCGGGCCCTGGGGGCGGAGGTGGTGGCGCTGCATGGCCAGCCGGACGGGGCCCGCATCAACCAGGGTTGCGGCAGCACCCATCTGGAGCCCTTGCGCCAGGCCGTGATCGATGGCGGCGCCGAGATGGGCTTCGCGTTTGATGGCGACGCGGACCGGATGCTGGCGGTGGATGGTCGCGGGCGGGTGGTGGATGGCGATCAGATTCTTTACCTGTGGGGGTCGGCCCTGCGGGAGGCGAACCAGCTGCCCGGGGATCGGATCGTGGCCACGGTGATGTCCAACCTGGGCTTTGAGCGGGCCTGGCGAGAGCGGGGCGGTGTCCTGGAGCGCACGCCCGTGGGGGATCAACATGTGCACGCGGCGATGGAGGATTTCGGAGCGGGCCTGGGTGGCGAGCAGAGCGGCCACATCCTCTCGGCGCATCACGGCATGAGCGGCGACGGGCTGCTCACGGCGCTGCAGGTGGCCACCCTGGTGCATGGCCGTGGGCAATCGCTGGCGGACTGGATGGAGGGAAGCTTCCGCCCTTACCCCCAGAAGTTGGTGAATGTGAAGGTGCTCGATCGGCGGCGCCGCACGGGCTGGCAGGAGTGCGAGCCGATGCGGGAGGCGGTGGAGCGAGCGGAGGCGGCGATGGCGGGGCGGGGGCGGGTGCTGGTGCGCGCCAGCGGCACCGAACCCTTGCTGCGCGTGATGGTGGAAGCGGCGGAACGGGAGCAGGTGGACCATTGGACGACCCTGCTGGCGGCGGAGGCGGAGCGGTTTCTGAACAGCGTTTAGGAGGTGAGCCACCGCGCAAGGAGGCCTGTTCCGAAACACTTGGGGTCGGCGGGCGCCGCTGGTGCGCCCTTGCGGGGGATCTGCTTCCGGCCACCGCCATCGCCACCGCCATCGCCACAACCACCGCCACAACCGCTTCGCAAACGAACGGCTCAAGTTGGCTCATGAGGGCTTGGACGCGCCACCTTCAGCGCGCGAGCCCTCCCGTCCAAACCAAGCGGAGGGGGGCTTCATGACGGCGGGAATCGGGCGACGGAGAGCAGAGCGCGCTGCGCGCGTCGAAAAGCCAGCAAGACCTCGATCGATCGAGGTCGCGCACGCGGTGCTGGCCACGACCAGGAGCCTGCCTGAAACGAGGATGCGGGATGGTCAAAGTGTTTGCTTCAGGCGCCAGCCTCACAACAAATGGGCAGAAGCCTTTCCGCATCCCGGCCATGCAAAATGCAAGAGAATTAACATTGCACGCACTTGACGAGGCCCGCAGCGGCTTCCACGCGTGCTAGAAGAGACATCGGAACTGCATACGACTCACCTGGTTCAGCCAGTCCATCCAGGCAGCCTCTGACTGTACGTGTCTTCACGCTTGATGGCGCCTCAATGATGAGAGGGCTGAAGCCATGCACCGCTGTCGCAAGGAGGCTGAGATGAAAAAGCCCCTCTCCATCCTGTTGATCAGCATCCATGGCCTGATCAGAGGGCACGATCTTGAACTCGGCCGGGATGCGGATACTGGCGGTCAGACCAAGTATGTGGTCGAGCTGAGCAAGGCGCTGGCACGCCAACCGGGGGTTGCGCGCGTGGATCTGGTGACGCGTCGCGTTGTGGATCCCCGTGTCAGTGAAGACTATGCCAATCGCTGCGAGATTCTGGAGGAGAAAGCTCGCATCATCCGAATCGATGCCGGACCAGAAGAGTATCTTCCCAAGGAGAGTCTTTGGCCACACCTGGATGCCTTCGCCGACAATCTTTTCGCCTGGCTGCAAGAGCAACAACACACGCCTGACATCCTCCATAGTCATTACGCTGATGCGGGCTACGTTGGGGTGCGTCTGACGCGTGCGACCGAAATCCCCCTGGTGCATACAGGCCATTCTCTCGGCCGCGACAAGTGTCGCCGGCTGTTAGGCCTTGGTTTGCCTATGGAAAGGATCGAGAGCAGCTACCACATACGTGAACGGATCGCAGCTGAGGAAGAAACATTGGCCACAGCCTCCCTGATCATCACCAGCACCCGTAACGAGATAGAAGACCAATATGAACTCTATGACTTCTATACCCCGGAAAGAATGGCCATTATTCCTCCAGGCACTGACTTGGAGATGTTTTTCCCACCACGACCTGGGGAGGTTTGCGACGATCAGCCACAGCTGGATCGCTTCCTGCAAGATCCAAGTAAACCGATGATCCTGGCCTTGTCACGCCCTGATCAACGCAAGAACATCATTACTCTTGTGGAAGCCTACGGAGAATCAGAGGCGCTGCGGAAGAAAGCCAATCTCATCATCGTGGCAGGCAACCGTCAGGATCTGCGTGAGTTGGGAGAAAACGCTCAGTCCGTCCTCACGGATCTTTTGATCAGCATCGACAGCTACGACCTCTATGGCTTGGTGGCCATCCCCAAGCACCATGCTCCAGAGGAGGTGCCTTTGCTCTACCGCCGGGCGGCGGCGTCAGGCGGGGTGTTCATCAATCCAGCCTTGACCGAACCCTTTGGATTGACCCTGCTGGAGGCCGCTGCCAGCGGACTGCCACTCGTCGCCACGGAGAACGGGGGGCCCGTCGACATTCTCGCCAACTGTGGCAATGGCCTGCTTGTGGATCCCATCGACCGCCAGGCCATTGCCGCCGCGCTGCTGCGGATTCTTGATGACCCTCAACTTTGGCATACCTGTGCAGCCAATGGCATCCGCAATGTGGCGCGGCATTACTCCTGGGATGCCCATGCGGCGCGCTACCTGGAGGCGATCCAACCCCTGGTTGCCGAGCATCGGCCGCTGCTCCCCAGCGCTGGCGGCCCGATACAACAGACCCACCGCGACCGCGCCATCGTGACGGCCATCGACAACACCCTCCTGGGGGATGCCGCCTCGCTGGCTGAATTCATCACCACCGTGCGCCGTCACAGGCGTCAATTTGTCTTTGGGATCGCCACGGGACGACGGATTGATTCGGTCCTGACCATTCTCAGGCAGAACGGCATCCCTGCCCCCGATGTACTCATCACCAGCCTGGGGACAGAAATCCATTATTCTGCGAATCTCATCGGCGACATCGCTTGGAGTCATCACATTGATCACACCTGGACACCACAAGTGCTGCGCAGGACCCTGGAGGCCATCCCAGGACTCCGACCCCAGCCGAAATCGGAACAGAGCCGCTTCAAGCTCTCCTACTATTACGACTTCTCGGCAGCACCTCCGATCGCGGAAATCCAGTCGCTGCTGCGTCAGCAGGAGCTCTCCGTCAACGCGACCCTTTCCTTTGGACAGTTCCTTGACATCATTCCGGAGCGGGCATCAAAAGGGCAGGCTCTGCGTTATGTCGCCCGCCAGTGGAACATCCCGCTGGATCACATCCTGGTGACCGGTGGCTCGGGTGGTGATAATGACATGCTTCGCGGGAATACGCTCGGCGTTGTAGTGGCCAATCGGCATTGCGAAGAACTCTCTGACTTGAGTGATAGCAAACACGTCTACTTCGCCAATGGTGCTCACGCCCGTGGCATTCTCGAGGCTATTGATCACTACGCCTTCTTCTCCTCCTGAGGCTTTCCGAGAAGCAGCCCCCATGTCCCCTCTCCTGCTTTGCACCGACCTCGATCGCACCCTGTTGCCGAACGGTGAGCCGCCCGAGTCGCCCAAGGCCCGCGAGCTGTTCCGCCGGGTGGTCAACGGCCAAGATGTGCAGCTGGCCTATGTTACGGGGCGCGATTTGCGTCTTGTCGAGGACGCGATCGAGCACTATGCCCTTCCCACTCCGAACTGGCTGATCGCCGACGTCGGCGCTTCGATCTACCAAGAGCGGCAGGGCTGTTGGCAGCGGTGCGACGACTGGGACGCCCGACTGGAGCGCTGCTGGAACGGCCGCAAGTCCTGGCAGTTGGAAAGCGTTCTGGCGGGTGTCAACGGGCTCACCCTGCAGGACCCCGCCAAACAAGGGCGCTACAAGCTGAGCTACTACCACGCTCCGGCACCTCCATCCAGATCCCTGATGGCATGGATCGAGCAGGAGCTCAAGAAGGAGGGAGTCGCCGCAAAGCTGATCTTCAGCGTGGATGAAGCGGCTGGCGTGGGCCTGCTCGACATCTTGCCAGCTGATGCCGACAAGCTCCAGGCCGTGCGGTTTCTGATCGAAGGGAACGACGATCTTGGCGAGCAAACTCTTTTTGCTGGTGACAGTGGCAACGACATCGAAATCCTGGCCAGCGAGATCCCGAGCGTGGTTGTGGCCAATGCGAGTCAAGAAGTGATTCGCCAAGTGAAGCAATTGTCGGCCCAGTCAGGCACTCTGGAACAGCTCTATGTCGCCCGTGGTGGTTTCAGGGGAATGAATGGCAACTACAGCGCCGGGATCCTGGAGGGGCTGGCCCATTTCCACCCCCAGCTTGTTGATGATCTTTCTCCCGTCTAAACAGGTCGAAACTCAGCAATGTACGAACAGGTCGCCCATTCACTCCTGAACGCCATTCTTGATGATATTAGTCCAGAGATTAGCCATCAGGATCTGCGTCATTTCTATACTCGTCTTGGGGCTAACTTTTATGCAATACATTCTCTTTTTTCAACCCTGTATGGCCATCGCGAGGATTTCAGGCATCAGATGCTGAAGCTTGTAGAGACCATGGCTTCAGGCTATGTCGAACGCTCTGCCGAGCTGGAACAAATTGATAAGGAAAGGGAATGCGACCACAACTGGTTTCTCTCCCAGAAATGGGTTGGGATGGCAATTTACACCAATGGATTTGCAAAGAACCTTTCCGATCTGGCGACCAAGATTGGCTATCTCCAAGAGCTGGGAATCAACATGGTCCATATCATGCCCATCTTGAAGTGTCCGGCTGGAAGGAGTGACGGGGGGTATGCCGTGAGCGATTTTCGCCAGATCGACGAGCAGGTGGGAAACCTTGATGATTTCCGTCGATTGGCAGCCGACCTTCGCAGAAGCGGAATATTGTTGATCTTAGATATTGTCATGAATCATACTTCCGAGGAGCACGAATGGGCCCTCCGTGCTCAGTCAGGAGATGAGCATTATCAGGATTATTACCACACCTTCCCTGATCGCAGCATCCCAGATCTGTACGAGCAGACGATGCCTGAGGTCTTTCCAGAGAGCAGCCCTGGAAACTTCACGTGGAACCAGCAGATGGGGCGCTGGGTGATGACCGTTTTCTACAACTATCAATGGGACCTAAATTATGCAAATCCAGAGGTTTTTATCGCCATGCTCAGCGTCATCCTCTTTTGGGTGAATGAGGGGGTTGACGTGATTCGGCTGGATGCGGTTGCCTTCATCTGGAAGCGCCTCGGCAGCAGTTGCCAGAACGAACGGAATGCCCATTTGATTTTACAGCTCCTCAAGGACTGCTGCCAAGTGACAGCGCCTGGAGTGTTGTTCATCGCCGAAGCCATCGTCACGCCACTGGAGGTGACCAAATACTTCGGGGAAGACGCAATCGTGGCAAAAGAATGCGAGATCGCCTACAATGCAACCCTGATGGCTCTGCTTTGGGAAGCGATTGCCACCAAAAGCTGCCTGTTGCTCAATGAAGGGATCCGGAATTTTCCAGGTAAACTCGACCGCGCCACCTGGCTGAATTACATTCGTTGTCACGACGATATTGGCTTTGGCATTGATGATCGAGATATTCGCGCGGTGGGATATGACCCCCGTGCCCACCGGTGCTTTCTCACCGATTACTTCACGGGAGTCTTTGATGGTGAGCCACGTGGTCTGGCTTTCAACCGCGACGAAGAGAGTGGAGATGCCCGCATCTGCGGCACGCTGGCCTCACTGTCGGGTCTAGAGAGCGCGATCGAATGCGCAGATTCCAACCGGATCAAGCAGGCGATTCAGCGGATTCTGCTGCTGCACGGGATGATTCTTTCCTTCGGCGGCATTCCACTGCTGTTCAACGGTGATGCCATCGGCACCCTCAATGACTACAGCTATCAAGGAGATCCCAGCAAGAGGGGGGACAGCCGTTGGTTGCAACGCGGGCCATTTGACTGGCAGCGCGCGGAACGCAGAACGCAGCCCGGCACGTTGGAGTATGTCTTGTTCAAGCAAATTCAAACATTGATCGCTGTCCGTAAGCAATGTACGGCTTTTGCCGACTTCAACAACCGTGAGCTCTTATCTCTAGGAAATCCTCATGTTCTGGGGCTGCTGCGCAGCAATCCTCAGTGCCGTTCTGAGAATGGTAATGTGCTAGTCATCGCCAACTTTGATATACGACCACATGTGGTCGACCTTCAATCCTTCGCGCAGCAGGGGGTCGGCTGCTTGGGTCGGCTTGTGAATCTGTGCAACGGCCGTCCCCCGGAACTCCAGGGCACAAGGATGCTCGTCAGCGCACTTGAGATCTATTGGCTCAGCGAGATCTGAATCCTTTCTTCCCTCAAGAAACATCCCGCAGCGCTCCACTATTCCGCAGCGCTCCCCCATCCCGCAGATCACAAGGGACTCAGCGCGGGTGATGTCTCCAGCTGCACCATGGGGGCCACACCCCACCAGCACCGCATGGCCATTGGCTCGCCCCTGGCGCCGTGCGAGCAGGAGGTTGATCGTGGGCGCCAGCAGGGGCTGTCTCATGGCCGCTGGGCGGGGAAGATGGCCGCCTCGCTCACAGCCAGCGTGGGCACCACAACGGCGCGTTCGCGGAACGGATTGCACTGCTGACAGCTCGTTTCGGCGATGCTACTTCAGATCGGCATCACCTGGCCATGCGTTTTGATTGGCCTTGCGGCCATTTCCATGGCTCCAGAGTTTGCAGGCTTCTCCATGTTTGGAGCTGTGTTGCTTCCTGCCTGTAGCCGGAGCCACAGTGGACCCACCTCCAGAGCGTGGCGGCTCAGGCGCGAAGCTCGCGAGGCCGGCTCACAAGATCTGCGGCGATCTTGGGTCGTCCCGCTCGTCCACATCCCAGGTCGCCACCTTTCGGCTCCAGACGTCAATCACAAGGTCGAGATCGAGCCAGACGCCACGCACGCTCCCATGGCGCCTCGAGTCGCTCGATGTTCCAGCTCCATGCCTCCTTGGGGCCCTCGGCGTTCCGTCCTGGCACCTCCCGGGGCTCCTGAGGCGGCCTGGCCCGACCACGGCGGTGGGCCTGGCCATCACCCGGGCCCTGGCGTTGCCGGCACCCAAGGCGATCCCTCAGTGGAGCAGGTCGGCGACGCAGAGAAGGGCGACGGCCTCTACGGGGATGCCCACACCCTTGAGTCATCCTTCGGCGGGGATGGGATGCTCGCCCCAGCCCAAAAAGATGCGCCTCTGTCGTCCGGCACCTTCTCTGGATCCGCAGCCGCCCGGAGGGCTTGGACATGGTGGCTGGTGTGGGGCTGCTGGCTGGGGAGGGTGAACACAAAAAACCTGCCTATGGCAGGGCTGGAACGCTTCGCGGGGATGAACACCACCTGATCGCTGGTTACACCACCTGATCGCTGGTTGCCGTTGCGGTGCGCACGGGGCCATGGGCCAGGCTGGCGCGGCGGCGCAGTCGGCGGCGCAGACGGCGGTTGCAGCTGAAGGCAGCTCACGCGCCCAGCAGGGGCAGAGGGCCTGGAGCGGGAGTGGGACCTGAAATGGGGGCGGAGAAATTGCTGATCGTGGCGATGCCAGGACCCACGCTGTCATCGAGGGTATGGACCCTGAATCCGAACACATCGCCAGGCAAAACATTGAATTGGCTGAAACCAGAGCCCAATCGACAGATGCCATGCCGTGAGGTGTGATCACGGCGCCATGGTCAGCAACAGCCCATAGAGCAGGCTGCCACCGCTGAGCACCAGCACCGCCACCAGGTGCCACCACTGGTTGTAGGTGGTTTCGGCCTGGGTGGCTTCCAGGGCTCCACCGGCGCCGTTGCACACCAGGGGCAGCAGCGCCATGGCGGCGGGCCAGCCACGGGCCACCAGCCCCGGGGCCAGCAACTGCCAGTAGGCCGCTGCTGCCAGTGCGATGGAGGCGCCCATGGCCATGGCCAGCGGCAGCGCCACAGGCATCAGCAGCACGCCAGCGTGCTTCCACGGAACCAGCGGCCGACTCGGCCCCGCCAGCACCACGAGGCCGAGGGCCAGCAGCAGGGCCACCAGCCAGGGCTGGGTCCCGAACACCGCCAGGGGCAGCAGCAGCTGTGACAGGGTGAGGCCGCTGAACAAGGTGCGATAGGCCAGGCGGCGCAACACGGGGTCGTGGCCGTCCTGGATGCCGTGCGCCCCCGCAGGTGGCGTGAGCTGCCATTGCTCACGAGCGTGCATCATGATTGGGCCGGCACTGGCGGCAGCGGGCAGCAGGATGCTGATCAGCAGGGCGAACACCTGCCAGAGACTGCCCAGCTGGGCCGCCAACCGGTCCGCTTGCTTGAAGGCCACCCAAGCCACCGGAAGCACCGAGAGCAGCACCAGCCAGTGGCCCACCTGCACCAGATTCAGGATCCAGGCCCGGGCGCTCTGGCCCTGACCCAGCCACACCAGGCTGGGGCGGGCCGGGGCTTTCTGCCAGGGCCAAAGGGGCTCAGCATTGGCGTTGGGCAGCTCCATGCTCGCCACCGCAGTTCATACACTCCGGCCATCCTGATCTCCCAGCTGTGCAGCCCCCGCCCCGCTCCTACCGATCGCTGCGAGCCTGGCGCCTGGCCGGTATTTACCTGTTGTTCCTCGTCGCCGTCAGCACCCTGGCCGGCACCCCCCAGGAGCTGATACGCCAGCCCCTGGCCACGGCGGCCCAGCTGGCGGACCCCCGCTGGTGGGCCCTGCTGGTGGCCTGTGTGCTGCTCACCCTGGAGGCGTATGGGCACTACTGGCCGCGCCACACGTTGCGCTTCGGGCGGCCGCTGCGGCCCCTGGCCCAGGCTGGCTTCGGGCTGGCCTGGGGGCTGGCCCTGGGACTGTGGATGCTCACCCTGGTGGGCTGGGCGCGCCACTGGTTGCCGGGGGAAGGGGCCGCCGGTCTGCCGGCCCTGCTGCTGGCCTTCACGCTGATCTCCCTCTGGCAGGCCCTGGCCCAGTCGTATTTCTGGGGCGTGTACGTCACCCCCGAGCACGACACCCCCGCTTCCAACCGCAGCAAAGTGTGGCGTTGCCATGTGCCCTTTCTGGCCAGTGGGCTGTTGTTTCTGGGCCTCTATGGCAATAGGGCCCTGTTCGTGGGCTTGCAGGTGCTGTGTTTGGTGATCACCTCGCTGGCCATGCGCATGCCCCCGTGGTGGGATTGCACCCCGCAGCGGCCGGTCACCACCCGTTCCGGCCTGCTGGGATTGCCCCGCACCCATGGCTGCCAGGCCGACCACCCCGTCGATTAGTGCATCAGGGCCAGGCTGAAGCTGCCCATCAGGGCCAGTTCCCCCAGGTTGGCCAGCACCAGTCCCAGGGGGCGGCCCAGGATCGCCCCCAGCAGCATTGCCCCAGCCCCAAGCCTCAGCGGCAGGGCCACCCCCTGCTGTGGAGTCATCAGACCCAGGCTGAGGATCAGCAGCACCACGAGCACCAGGGCGAGACGCAGGCCGGGTTGGCCGTGGCGGTCGCGGTTGTGGTGGCGCACCAGTCCACCCTGCCGCACCAGGGCCAGGTCGAGATGGCGGTACCCAAGCCACCAGTTCGCCGTGATCCAGCCCAGGGCCAGCAGCCAGCCCAAGGTCAGCAGCTGGGTCGGCAGGGCCAGTCCGCCCCTGGTGGCCACCACCAGGCTCAGGGGCAGCAGCAGGGGGGTGATCAGCCCATGCAGTCGGTAACGCCAACGGCTGAAGGCCTCGAGCCGCTGACGTTTCAGCAGTGGGCCACCAATGGCAAGCACCCCATTGTCAAGACCCAGTCCCAGGCCGATCACCCCGGCCAGCCCGCCGGCGATGGCAGCGCCCTGGGGCACCTGGGCCAGGGCCAGGGCCGCCAGAGCCAGCTGGCCCAGGGCGATCAGGGCGAACCAGAGGGGTCGATAAGTGGCGGTCATGCTTTGCCGTTGCCGGGGGGGGACGTGATGAAGCGGTGGGTGTGCTCTACAACGAGACGCCGTTGCTCTCGGCGGCTGATTCGAGCGGGACGGTCTCCCCGTTGCACGAAACCCTCATTCCGGCCGTCCCAGTAGTCGCCGAACTGGGTGTGGTTGGCACCGGGCACCTCCACCAGCGAGGAATGGGGAGGCAGCAGATGGCGGGTTTGGTGCACCAGTTTGGGCGGCACCAGCCCATCGTGGCTGCCGCAGAGGCTCACCACCGGCACGCCAAGGCCGGCGAGTGAGTGGGTGGGGCTGGGAAACGACGCCCACAGCACCAGCCCTGCCACATCCTTGGGCTGCCGGCGGGCATAGAAGGCAGCGGCCACCCCGCCGAGGGAGTGGCCTCCCACCACCCAGTGCCGCACCTGCGGAAAGGTGCGGCGCAGGTTGCCGTCGGGGCCAAGGGCGCGGTCGTGGTCGAAGAGGGCGAAACCGAAGGGCACGTGCTGCACAACCACCAGCAGACCGCAGCGGGCCAGCTCGCGGGCGATCGGGGCGTAGGCGCGGAAATCGACACCACCGCCGGGAAACAGCAGCAGCCCCCAGAGTGGGCAGGCCGAGCGCGGGCGGTAGGCGTAGTAGGCGCTCAGTCGTTGTTGACCCAGCAGACCCAGTTCACCGAGGCTGGCGGGCAGGGACCCGAGGCCTGTCTGCCAGCGCAGGCGGCGCGCACAGAAGCCCGCCGGGGTGATCAAGCGCAGCTCCTTGTCGGAGTGCAGCCGCACCACCGATTCCGGTAGGGGGGGCAGCAAAGGGGAGCCCTGACCACCCTGCAGCTGATGGTCGGTGAGCGCCTTGGCCTCGTGGCCGCCACCCTGGTCCTCCAGCAGGGCCAGCAGCTGCGCCAGGGCCTCCTGCTCTGCGGGGGTGCCCAGACGGTCTTCCCCATGGTTGCGGTGACAGCTCACCATGCGGCGGCCCAGGCAGGCCAGCAGCTGCCGCTGGCGCGGGGATTCCAGTGCCGAAACCAGTTCCGCGATGTCGGCCGCAGCGGGGCTTGTGGCCACAAGCCCCGCTGCGGCGCCCTCCGGATCACCGCCGGTGTGATGGGCCAGCAGGCTGCGGGCCACCAGCCGCTCCAGCAGCTCCAGCTCTTCGGGGGCCACCTCGCCATCGCAGGCAGCCAGCCAGGCGAGCAGCCGCAGCAAGGCCCGCTCCGAATCGGGCAGCCGTTCCAGAGGGTCACCCGGGGCCATGTTGATCTCCTTGCCCCTCAGGCCCCACCGGAATCACCCGGCCCGGGCCGCGAGGCGTTCTCAAACAGGGCCAGGCTGGCAGGGAACTGGCGCTGATCTGGATTGCGATCGGCGTCGCTTGTTCGGCGGAGTCGGGTGGTGTACTCCAGCCGCAGCCCGTTCACTGGATCGTCAAAAAAGAAGGAGCGATACGGATCCAGATCTAGCAGCTCCCCTGTGATCACGCCGGCGCTGATCAGCTCTTGCCGCCGCGCTTCCAGGGCCGCCAACGAGGGAGAGCGAAAGGCGAAGTGAAAGGTGCCGGTGGGGACGCCCAGGCCGTGGTTGATGCCGCAGTCGTACTCGCTCGGCACGCCGGGCACCGCCTGCCACTCCATGAAGGCCAGGGCGCAGTCGCCGCCGCAGTCAAAGAAAATGTGTTCCACCGTGCCCCCCTCCTGCATCAGCATCCGCTCGTGGATCAGCACGGGAAATCCCAGCTGTCCCTCGTAGAAGGCGCGGGTGGCGGTGATGTTGTGGGTGCCGAAGCTGAGATGGTCAAGGGTCATGGCGTGGCGAGGCGTGGCGGGGGCAAGGGGGCGGGGCCGGGCAGGTCAGGGCGAGGCAGATCAGGGAGGCAGATCAGGGCTGAGCGGCCGTGTCCTGGATGAACCGATTCACGGTGTGGAAATACCGCTCGGGGTCCTCAAAGAACGGCATGTGGGAGCACCCCGGAAACAGCGCCAAGCTGGCGTTGGGAAGGCGGTCGCGGGCCATGGCGGCCAGGTCGGGCACGATGTAGTCGTGCTCGCCATGCGCCAGCAGCACAGGCATCGTCACCGCACCCAGATCGTCCATCCGGTCCCAGTGGCGCAGTGAGCCGCTGCACTGAAAGAAATAGGGGCCGAACATCCGCGAAAACACCTCCACACCCAGGTTCTGCAGGCACCAGTTGAGAGAGTCGGGCCAGGGGTGGCACCGGCAGACATGGCGGTGCATCAGCAGGGTCACTGCGGCCTGGTACTCGGGATGGTCGGTGCTGCCCCCGGCCTCATGGCGGGCCATCATTGCCACGGTCTCGCTGCCGAGGGCCTGTTTCTTCTGCTCGAAGCCCCGCTCCATGCGGGGCAGGTTGAACGCGGTGTCGGCCGCAATCAGGGAGCGCACGCGGTCGGGGAACCGCAGGCTGAACTCCAGCGCCAGTACCCCACCCCACGACTGGCCCAGCACGTCGACGCGGGCCAGATCCAGAGCTTCCAGCACAGCCGCCATCTCCTCGACGAACCGCTCGAGGCTCCACAGGGCGGGATTCTGGGGCCGGTCGGATTCACCGCAACCCAGCTGGTCCCAGGTGACGAGTCGCAGACCTGGCTGCAACAGCGCTTCATGGCTGTCCCGCAGGTAGCGCGACGGGCAGCCCGGTCCGCCATGCACCAGCAGCAGGGTGCGGGGGCCTGAGCCGGCTGAGTAGGTCATCACCTGATGGCCAGCCACAGCAACGGTACGGCGCGCCCACTCAGCCATGGCTGGCATGTTCAAGTGCTGATGCCATCCAGGGTATGCCTCGCAGAGCGACGGACAGCTCCCTGGGGGTCGGTCTCGCCCACCTTGGGCGGTTCCGCCAGCTGCATGCCGGCCTACTGGCCGACCGCAACGCGTGATGAAACGCTATGGCGATTCCCTGGAGATGATTGGAAACGACAACCTCGATGCCATGGTGCAGGCGATTCAGAATGGACAGCATGGCCCCCCGGCACGAGCGGCCCAGGTCGGCGTGACCTGGCAATCAGGTTTCATCCTGGACTACGCATCCTCCCATCGCTGGCTGCATCGGCAGATTGCCGAGGGCGCCAACAGCGATCGCATCCCCACGATGCAGCGCACCCTGATCCACGACCTCGACCTGCTGCAGTTCGCCGATGAGGCTCTGGCCCAGCTGGAGAGTCGCTGGAGCGTGCAGGCCCAGGCTCCCGTCCATGGGCTTGCTGACCATTGGCAGGTCTGCATCGATGTCGAACTGGGGGTGCCGACCAGAACGTCGCCGTCGAGGCCCTGCGGGCCGCCAAGGCGATCATCACGGCGGGTCGGCTGGGGGTGATGAAACAGCTTGATTCTGGTGCGGCGTGGCCATGGTCAGTGTCGCGAACGCGGCCACCGGGATCTGGGTGCAATAACCCTGGAAGCAGGCCAGCGCTGCGGCGTGACGCTCGGGAGTCTCAGCCTGGCAGGCATCGCTCAGGCACACCACCCGATAGCCCCGATCGGCAGCATCCTTCACCGTGTGGTCGATGCACTGGTCGGTGAGCAGGCCGATGACGACCAGGGAGCGGATACCGATGTTGCGCAGGACGTAGTCGAGCGTGGTCGAGTGAAAAGGCGACGAAGAGCTCTTGGGCAGCACCAGCTCATCGGCCAGGGGTGTCAGTTCCGCGATCACCTCGGTGGCGCGGCTGCCGGGCGCAAAACCCATGCCGCAACGCTTGTAGTCGAGGCTGCGGTCGCGGCCGTCAGCGGTGAGGTTGGCGATCACTGTGTGAATCACCTCCAGGCCTGCCTGGCGCGCCGCCGTCAGGGCTCGCTGGGCGGCAGGCAGGGTGTGGGAGCGGAACCTGGAATCAAAGGCTGGCCGCTGCTGGGGCTGGGCATCGCCGCAGGTGCCCTGCTGCAGGTCCACCAGCAGAAGGGCCATGGCGCCGGGCTGCCACCACGCCGGCAGGGCATCCAGCTCCAGGCGGGCGGCTTCCATGCGCTCATCCCAAGTTGTGGCAATCATGGCTGCAGTGCCGCAGTCTGTTCGTGTCGAAAGGGGACCTTCCGCAGGTCGATGCCCTCGCTGCCGAGGGCATCCGCTGGGTGGCAATCACCTGGGTGAACCACGCCGGCGCCCCGCTGGTGAAGGTGGTGCCCCTGGCGGCCTTCGATGCGGCGGTGGCCGTGGGGGTGGGCTTCTCGCCGGTGGCCGATGCTTTCGGTGCCGCTGGCGCCATTGATCCGGCCCATCGCCTAGCCCGGCCGGATGGGGACCTGCGACTGCGAGCCGACGCCGCCGCCCTGGGCAGGCTGGAGCCCGGCAGCGGCTGGGCCTGGGCGCCGGGGGAGCGCTTCGAGCGCTCCGGCGCGCCTTACGTGGGCGATCAGCGCTACCGCTGTCGTCTGCAGCAGCACCTGCTGCAGCGGGCTGGGGTGGAGCTGCGGGCCGGCTTCGAACTGGAGTGGCTGGTGGCCAGAGCCGATGCCAAGGGCGCGCCACAGCCGGCCGTTGCTGGCGGACCCTATGGCGCCGACCGGCTGGTGGATGCCCTGGATTACGCCACGGCCCTGCTCCAGGCCCTGGAGGCTGCCGGCATCCCCTGGTTGCAGTTCCACCCGGAATACGGCGCCGGCCAGTTCGAGCTGTCGCTGGCCCCAGGTTCGCCCCTGGAGGCGGCCGACCGGTTGGTGCAGGCCCGGCTGGTGATTCAGCGGGTCACGCGCCGCCTTGGCTGGTACTGCAGTTTCAGCCCCAAACCCAGCCTGGAGCGGGTGGGCAATGGGGGGCACCTGCACCTGAGCATGCAGCGTGATGGCGTGCCCCTGCTCGAGGGTGGCGGCGGCCCCGGCGGCCTCAGCGACGCCGGTGGCGCTGTGCTGGCCGCCCTGCTGCAGGAGCTGCCGGCCTTGCTGGCCCTGGCCTGCCCCCTGGCCATCTCCTACCGGCGGCTGGCGCCAGGGTCGTGGTCGGCGCCGTTCCAGGTGTGGGGCATCGAGAACCGCGAGGCGGCCCTGCGGCTGATTCCCTCCGACGTCGACGGCGCCGCTGCCCACCTGGAGATCAAGGTCGCGGATCTGGCCGCCAATCCCTACCTGCTGCTTGCGGCCGTTCAGGCGGTGGTGCAGGCGGGGATGCACGAGACCCGGCCCCTGCCGCCGCCGGTGAGCGGCGATCCTGCCCATCTGCCGGCCGGTGCGGCGGTGCGGCTGCCCGCCACTCTGGCGGCGGCCTCAGCGGCCTTCGCTTCCAGCACCGTGCTGCGCGAGGCGCTGGGGGAGGCGTTGCATGGCTCCCTGCTGGACAGCCAGGCGGCTGAGGTGCGTCGCTGCGCGGCGTTCAGCGATGCCGAACTGGCTGCGGCGGATGCCTTCTGGCCGCTGGTGGGCGGGTTGCCTGGAGCCCACCCTGGGTGATTGCGATGGATCGGCTCACGATTCAACCGATCCACCACGCCAAGGACCTGGCCTTCAGATCCTTTTGGGGGAAGGTTTGCTGCTCTTGACGCGACGCCTGAACAGGCTCATCAGGGGAGAGAGAACAACACCGGGGCCCAGATCAAAAGGCCAGAGTGCGTCGTTTCGATCGAAGAAGCCTGACGGCGGCAGCCAAGACGACGATCATCCCGATCTCCGCCGGGATGAGGCAGCGTGTGGTGATCGCCTGAGTCCTGGCGATCGGCCTGGAGGGGCTGATCCTCGATGAAACCTTCGGGGCGCTCGATGCGATCACCAAGGTGGAGCTTCAGGAGGAACTGCTCAATGTCTGGAACACCCAGACATGCAGAGTGCTGATGATCACCCACGACATCGGCGAGGCCTTGTTCCTTGCCGATCGGCTGGTGAGGATGACCAACGCCCCCTCCGCCAGCATCGGCGAGATCCTCTCCATCGACTTCATCCGCCTGCGCAGCCGCGAGGAGATCATGAAAGATTCCGCCGTGAGGAGATGTGCAACCAGGCGCGCAATTGCTTCTACAACAACTTCGCTCACGACGGGGGATGAAAAAGCCCGGGGCCACCCCGAGCCAGTTGGCTGAGCCACGCTTGACCTGCGGCCAAGAGGGCGTCAATCCGTCCGGCCTTTCTGTCAGACCGGCCGGCGAAGGCCGAATCCCTGAGCGTGGTGCCAAATCCGAGGCCCGAATGCCCTGGTCAGAGTTCGTAGAGCCCCCTCTCGCTGCGACGTTGCCAGACGCAGTCCTGCTGAGCCTTGCCCGGCCGGCCCTTGAGGGAGAGGTGGCGTCGAGCTGGCCGCAGGCATAGCCGCTGCCCTCCAACGGTCGGCGCAAAAACGCCTGCACCTGCTGGTCGATCTCCTGACCGCTTACTGGGCCTGATCGACCCGGCGTCCGGCTGCAAGGATGGTGGGCAGGGTGCGAGGCCGGTAGCCGTTTCGCTGGCCGAGCCTCTCCACGCTGCACTCGTGCCAGTCCGCACCGATAACGGCGGAGAGACCCGGCTCGATCAGCTGCTTCAGTCCGTGGCGTGACAGTACTGGGGGACGCCAGCGCGGCGAACCCAAGCCCACGCAGGCAGCGGGCCGAGCCTAACGGTGGGCTGGAGGTTTTCATTGCCGCCGGTGCGCCCGATTGCAGGTGATACAGTCCAATCGTTGAGAGGCAAGGATTGAGTCTGAGCCAGTGCTGGCTTGGCAAGCATGAGCCCAACAGGATGATCACGGCGACACCACTCCCCCAGCCAGGCGCTCCTTCGCCTTCCTGCCTGTTCCGGATTGCGCTCACCTGGCAACCGAAATCTGCACTGATAAGACTTCACCGGCACAAATCGCCTCAATGTCGCTCCACTCCAGGCGTGGGAGCCGGAAGAGAAATCTATGGTGATTCCTCCAGCAGACTCGCTTCAACTGCTGCCACCAGGCCTGCCTGCCGCCCATGAGTTACGACCCCTGGAGCCGGCATGAACAGCGCTTCCCCGGTTTGGCGGCGCAGGCGCGACTTGAGGACTTGCGTGGGCATTTCCTCGAGCGTTCAGCTCACTACATCGGGTTCCCCAACAGTCGCCTTCTCTCCTTTGCAGAACTGGGCGATTTTCTTCGCTTTAACATTAATAATATTGGCGATCCCTACCACCCTAACGCCGGCATCAATACCTGCCAGTTCGAGCGCGAAGTCCTCAGTTTCTGGGCTCGCCAGCTGCATCTCGATCCCCACAGCTACTGGGGGTACATCACCAACGGCAGCACTGAAGCGATCATGTATGGCATCGCCCAGGGGCGCGATCGTCACGACGATGCCGTGTTGCTGTTCTCGCGGGAATCCCATTACTGCCTCCACAAGATTGCCCACGTGCTGCGGCTCCCTTACCGCGTCATCGCAAGCCATGCCAACGGTCGCCTCAACCTGGAGGACCTGACCGTCGCAGTGAGGGAGCTGGCGGGCCGGCCGTTCATCCTCAACCTGACGCTGGGCACCACCTTCCACGGTGCCATCGAGCCGCCTCAGCAGGTGCTCGAGCTGCTGGAACGGTTGCATTGCAGGAACTTCCACCTGCATGTCGATGCGGCGCTGTATGGGCCGATGCTCACTTGGATCGAGGGAGCACCACCGTTCGACTTCCGTCTGCCGATTCACACGCTCTCCTTCTCGGGCCACAAGTTCCTGGGGGCGCCGATTCCCTGTGGCGTGCTGCTCAGCCACAGCGACCCGATCCGCCCGTTCGAAGGGAGCGCCGAATATGTGGGCTCGCTCGACACCACCCTGGCCGGCTCCCGCGACGGCATTTCGGCCCTGGCGCTCTGGCTGGTGATCGAGCGGCTGGGAGCGCAGGGACTGGCCGAGCTGGCCGGGGAGTCCCTGCAGCTGGCTGAAGCCTTCGCCGGGCGGATGGAACGTCACAGCATCCCCGTGAGTCGCGACGAGCACAGCTGCATCGTGGTCTTTCCAAGACCGCCAGAGGCTGTGGCCCGTCACTGGCAACTGGCCACCCGCGGCGATTTCGCGCACATTGTCTGCGTGCCCGGCGTGACATCTGAGTCGCTGGACAGCTTCCTGGAGGAATGGATCCAGGCGGATCCCCTCCCGGGTTCTCCACAACGCGGACCAGCCGCGACGGAACCAACGGCAGACACCTCCGCCTCAGGGAGGAAACGATGATCGAGAACCAGCCGAAACGCGGAGTGCTCTCCGCCCCAGCCCTCCAGGGCGTGCTGTTCACGCTGGCCTGGTTGCTCGTCACCAATGTGACCATCTACTTCATCTACCTGCGTGCCGTCGAGGCGGTGAAGGAAGAGATCCGGGACGGCCTGCTTCGCAACGTCAGCGTTGCTGCCACCAGCATCGATGGCGATCAGCACCGCCGCTTCACTTCCAAGGCTTCCAGGCAGAATCCAGCCTATTTGGCCTTCATCGCCCACTTGGAGCAGCTGCGCAAGGCCTCCACTGATGTGCGCTATCTCTACACCAATATCCTCAAAGACGGGAAGGTTTATTTCATCGCCAACGGCAGTCCGCAGAATGACAATGACAAGGACGGCAAGCCGGATGAAGCGCCGGCTCTGATGGATCCCTATCCCGACGCCGGCAACGCGTTGCGGGAGGCGCTGCGCCTCCGACAACCTGCCGTCGACCGTGAGCCCTATACCGACACCTGGGGCACCTTTTACAGCGCCTACGCTCCGTTCAAGGATTCCAGCGGCCGCTTCGTCGGCACCCTCGGCATGGATCTGGAACTGCGGACGCTGCAGCAGCGCCTCAAGCCGATCGGCCTGGCGGCCCAGAGGGCGGCCTTCACCTCGGGCATCCTGGCGATCCTGTTCGGGGCGGCGGTGTGGTTCTTCCGCAGCCGCAACGCCATCCTCGAGAGGTTGCGGCGCATCGCCGATAGCAGTCTGCAAACCGTTGAGCATGAGCGACTGCGGGAACGCACTGCAGCTGCCGCGCAGCTGGAGGCGGTGGCCACCCGGATCGAGGGGCAGGTTGCCCGCGGACTGCCTGCCGAAGCCGCTGCGGCCGGCGGCGAACCGATCCTTCCCTACGCCTCGGCTCTGCGGCGCTACGCGCTCGCCCGGCAGGGGCTGCGTTCCGGCCATGCTGAGAACTTCGACCCGATCGGCCTTCTGCGTAGCTCCGTCCCCGTTGGCATGCCGCTGCAAGTGGCCCGGGATGTGCCGTCGAAGCTCTGGGGGGATCCGTCCGAACTCAGGGAGATCATCCACGCGCTGTGCTTCCACCCGTTCAGCAACACGGCACTGGGATCCTTGCGGGAGCTGGATGTGGATATCGCCCGCGAACAGCTCAACGATCTCGATCTGGTGGTCTCATTGCGCTTCGCCGACAAGAACAGCGACCGCAACGGCAGCGTCCTGATTCAGGACCGCGATCATCCTGAGCATGTCTTCAATGAAGACTCGCTGCAGTTCGCCACCTGCTGCGAACAGGTGCGCTGCCTCGGCGGCAGCCTGGTGCATCGCCAGCAGGATGGGCAGAGCGAGCTGGTGGTGCTCACCCTGCCCTTCGACAAATTCAGGGAAGATTGAGCCATGGATCAGGCGAAACTGGCCACGCAGGACAACAGAGCCCTGATCGCGGTGGGGGCACTGATCCTGGCCACCGCTGTGGTGCAAGCTGCCGTCGGCTTCAACACCGTGCTGTTTCCGGTCCGGCTTGAATCCTATGGATTCAGCAAGACACTGATCGGCTTCTGTCTGGCCTTCGAGATGGGGGCGGTGCTCTCGATCGTCTCCTCGATTGATCAAATCATGGCCCGGCTGGGTCTGGCAGGCACGGTGGCTCTTGCCACAGGCCTGCGCCTGGTGATGCTGCTGTTGCTCTCCAGCAGCCGCAGTCTGCCGGTGTGGTGCCTGGGGGTCTTCTGCTTCGGCGTCGGCACCTACCTCTGTCTGATCTCGCTGCAGACGTGGGTCAATGCCATTCCGCTCGGGAAACTGCGCGGCCTGGTGAGCGGCTGCTACAGCTCGGCCCTGTCGCTGGGAACCGCCAGTGGTCCGATCCTGTTCAATCAGGTGAACAGCAATGAGGGCAGGCAGGCCTTCCAGGCCAACATGCTGATCGTGCTGATCGCTCTGCTGCTGATCGTTCCCTTCCTCAACCGTTCGCCAAACATCTCCAGACAGGGACGGCTGCGGCTCGGTTATGTGATCCGCATGGCCAGGGTGCCGATGCTCTCCTCCTTCGTCGGTGGCGTCACCTTCTTCGGACTGCCGGCCTTTCTGACCCTGTACGGGATGATGAATGGCCTGCCTCTGCAGCGCGCCTCGCTGCTGCTCACCGCCTTCATGCTCGGGTCAGTGACCCTGGGGCTGTTGGTGTCGAGCCTCTCCGATCGCGTCCACCGCACCCTGCTGACCTTGCTGTGCGTGCTGATCGGCGTGATCTGCGCGGTGTATCTGCCCCTGGGGATCTACAGCTACGGCATCGCCCTCGGCCTGCTGTTCGTCTGGGGAGGGGCAGCTGGTGGAATCTATGCCACCGGCCTGGCGACGGTGGCCGATCTGTTCCGGCAGGAGGACCAGGTCTCCGCCAATGTGGCCTATTCGATCCTTGACAATGTCGGGGGGATCATCGGGGTGTTGCTGATCGGGTTCTTGATGGGTGCGGGAATCTCGGATGGCATCGTCTATGTGATCGTGCTGACCGCTCTTTGCTATTTGATTTATTGCCTGTCGCAACTTCTCTACAGCACTGAACATGCCAAGTGAACCTGACGGCATCGCCACTCGTTCTGCGAGCGGCTCCCTGCCTGCAACCCAGCGATGAGCCACCCCCATCCCCCACGACCTGGACGGCGCCACGCCCTCCAGAAGCCCTGGAACCTCTCGGCGATTCTGCTGGCTGTGCTGGCCATCGTGATGCTGTTGACGGCCGTGGCCTCGGTGGATCAACCGGCCAGCAGGACCGGGGACTATCTGGAACTGGCCCCTGGCAATGACGTTGGCATGCTGCGCCGGGAGCAGGGACTCCCCAGCCTGCTGAAGCGCGACCGTGATGGCTATCAACCCTCCGCCCATGACGGCGAATCCGAAAAGACCGTCAAGGTGATGACCGTGAAGATGGGACTGTATGCCATGAATAACTACAACATTGATCTCCAGGTCCCCTCCTTCGAGGGCTCAGGCTACTGGTGGATGAAGTGGGACGACAAGCTGCAGACTTATCTCAAAGAAAATAATCTCAAGATCTGGCGCGTCATGGCCCCGATCAATCTGCTGGACATCCCCCAGTCTTCGGAATCCGTGTTCGTTCCAACCGGGAAGAGTGAACCAATCCGCATGAACGATGGTAGTTGGTATATCACGGGCTCCTACAGTGGCACGTTCTTCGTGGACCGGATTGATTTCCGACGGCATCCGTTCACCATGCTGAGCCTGCCGATCATGATTGAAGCTGACGATATCGTGCTGAGCAATAACAGGCTGCGGCTGATCCCGGATGTGAAGGGAAGCGGCATCGGCCAGTTTGTGCACCACAACACCGGCTGGGTCAATCGAGGCTGGTCGCTGACCACTTACAGACACCACTACGACACCGATTTCGGATTCGGAGAGGGTGCCTCTGATTACAGCCAGCTGGTGTTTGCGGTGAAGTATGCCAGCAGCACCTGGTCTGCCTTCTGGAAGGTGCTCGTGCCGCTGGTGATCGTGGTGGCGATGATCGCCGGCGCCACCAAGTTGGATACGACGCACTATGACGTACGCCTGACGCTTCCGGTCACGGTGTTGCTCACTCTGGTGTTCATGCAGCAATCCCATGATACCGGTCTCCCCAGGTTGCCCTATCTCACCTTCCTGGATGAAGTGTACGTGGTGGCATACATCCTGACACTGATCTCATTCATTATGATGCTTTGGGCCTGCCGCCGCTATTACAAGGCCATCCAGCTCGAAGATCCCGAGTTGCGGGCCATTGAGCTGGAAAAGCTCGATAGATCTGACGATTACTGGCCGACTTATGTGATCCTGGCCGGCATCATTTCCCTGACCATTGCTTGGTTCACCGGCTGAACATTACTGCTTGGGAGGGATTCTGAGCGATGGCTCATAGCACCATGATCCGATCCACGTCAGTCACCAAGATCAGCGAGCGATCACCAGCCGCCGCGCCGCAAGATGGATCGGCGCGCCATTGGGAATGATCGAGAAGCTGGGGCTGGGGGCCCCGTAGGACCCCATACCGTTGTTCAGTTCAGCGGAGCCCAGGCCATGGTGGCGTTGGCCACCTTGCACCAGATCAAAACGGAGCCGAAGGCTTTCACGTCAACCCCGGGTGGGAGCGTATAGGTCTGTGCTCCTTTAGCGCTTTTGAGTGGCGCAACCTGCGTATAGCTGCCTGCGCTGAGTGGATAGTGCGGAGCCTTAAGGCTCTTCAGTGGTGTGGCCGACTTCAGCAGTACCACCTGCAGGGCAGGAGCCTGGGGATTGGTGCTGAAGTCTTTGCTGAATACCAGACGGGTTTTGCCATCGTGTTGCTCTACCGTGAAGCCACCGGTCACCGGCGCTTCCGCTTGTTGAAAGGCGATGACTTTGCCTTTAGCAGAGGCGATCAATTGCTCCGTTGTTGGCGTGATGGCGCTGACGCTTGGCACTGCGGCGACTGCGCCGAGGCTTAGAGCGAGAATCGCGGTTGCCTTGAACATGTTCGATTGGCTTGTCAATCAGGACTCAACTATCGTAGGTAGGCCTTTTGAGTTTGTCAGCGTGGTTTGATGAGGAAGATGCCAATTGTTCCAGGGCGACGGCGACCAGGATCAGGGCTGCTCCAACCAAGGACATCCAACTCAGCTCCTCTGCCAGCAACAGATGGGCTTGCGCCAGGGAAACCACGATAGTGAGGGAGGACCAGACGGTCACCTTTGCCACAGGAAGGCGTACATAGCTTTGCATCAGGCTCCATTGGCTCCCCAGGGTGATCACCAGCGCGTAGCCACCGATCACTCCCAGCACCCACCAGCTCTTGAGATAAAAGAAATGGTTGGGGCCAAACAGCAGGAGTGCAATCACAGCAAATGCGGCAGCCGCCGCCAGGCTGTTGATCCCTACGGTGAAACCAACGCCTAAACCTCGGCTTCCCGTAACACGACTGATCACGGCACTGAAACCGAATGCCATCACGCCTAGCAGCGCCCATAGCACTCCATGTAGATCAACAGGAATGCCCGCGTTGAGCACAAACCTAGCGTGATTGGCCAGCAGCAAACCGCAGGAGATCAGGGCGCAGCTCAATGCAAAAGAGCGGGGCAGTGCTTCCTGCAGCAACGCACGAGCCAAAAGAGCAGTGACCGGAATGGTGAGGCTGAATATCAGTGTCTGTTCCACCACGCTGAGCCGATCGAGCGCCAGATAGAAACACATGGGACCCAGAAAGAAACCGCTGAAACTTTGCAGCGCCAGGAGCCAGCGATCCTCCAGGTTGAGCGAAGGTAGTTGATGTTTGACCATCTGGCGCTCGCTGAGCAGCAGCGCCAGCCCCGTGATCAGGCTTGAGAAAAAAAAGACGTTGCAAAAGCTGATGGCTTCAGGACCGCCGGCGGCTTGAGTCGCTTCGCCAGCTCGCCGCAGCAGCTTTAACAGGGTGCTGTCACTGCCGCGCAGCAGAATAAAGAGTGTCAGCAAGCCGACTCCGCTTCTCATGGCGCCACCTTGGTGGCCAGCGGCGGGCACGTCATTGCTGACGAATCACATTGATAGATCGTGGGTTTCTGCCAGCTGAGCGGGATCTCCAACAAGTCACGGGTGCCGGTGATGCCTTGAATGGTGAACAACACGGCAGCGAGCAGATTCGCTGCCACATGAATTCTTCGCCAACGCAACTGGCGCAGAATCTCGGGCCGTGCACCCAGCGAAAACAGCATCAAGCCCGTGACGGCGACACCTGACCAGTAGTGCGACTGCCAGAACTTCGGATCCAGGGGGTTGTCGCTCAGTCTCCACACCTCTGGCTGAGCCCCCAGGCTGATCACGCCCAGCCAGGTGAGCAGAGCAAACAGCAAGCGCATCGCTTTGCTGGTTGCGTGCCATAACGCGACCAAAGAAATGCTGATGCCCAACACCACCAGGAGGAGCAGCATGCCTCTTGTGTAACCACCATTGAGTTCGCTCAGTGGTTGGTGTGTCACGATCGCCGCGATCAGTGCAACAAGCACAATAATCACCACCCCAGCCGACAACCAGCGGCCCAGGTCCGTGTGTTCAGTGCCGCTGGTGGCAGCGATTTTGCGATCGCCCAAGCGCCGGTGGCGTGCCAACACGCCCAATCTCACCACCATACCGATCAGGGGGTAGATCAGCACAACCGCCAGCGTGGGATGCAGGATCGTCAACCAATCAGCGGATTGCATGGTGAGGTGCCAGGAGATGTTGTCTCACAATTGGTGGATCCACTGTCCATGTCAACGGGTGGGCCTGTGAATGTCACTGATCCAGATCCAACGTCGTGCTGGCGGGTCTGGCGATGCAGATCAGCGCAGAACCTGGCGCCACCTCTGCGCTGGGATCCGTGAGGTAGCCAACCGAACCGCTGCGCACCCGCGTGGTGCACGTGCCGCACACCCCGGCTCGGCAGGCGGAGGGTGGTTCCAGCCCGTTGGCCTCTGCCAGCTCCAGCAGGCTCTGCTCCGGATCGCCGGCATTCCAGATGGCACGGAGGCCGCTGCGGCTGAACTCGACCTCACAAGAGCTCACCGGTGTCACGGCTGTTGGCTTAGCCGCTTGGGCTGCCTGGCTGAATCGTTCAAAGCGAATTTCAGTGGATTCCACGCCAGCGCTCTGCAGGGTCATCACCAGGCTGTCCATAAAGGCGGGTGAACCACACAGGTAGTAGGAGGCGGGCGCCGAGATCAGCTGCTGCAGCAGGGCGCCATCCACATACCCCTGACTTTGATAACTCCCTTCATCTTCATTCAAGGGGCGACTGTAGGCGACGTGGACGTGCAGGTTGGGATGTTTTCTCGCCAATTCCATAATGTCCGCTTTAAACGCATGGTTCTTGCTGTTGCGGCAGCCATGCACAAACCAGATCGGTCGTTGAGGCCACTTCGATACAGCCGCTTTTACCATCGCCAGCATCGGAGTGATCCCCACACCATTGCTCACCAGCACGATCGGATCGTTGCCGTCTTCGCTCAGCACGAAGCTTCCTGCGGGGGGGCGAATGTGGATGGTGGTGCCTTCCTCCACGTGATCATGCAGGAAGTTCGAGGCAAGGCCTGGTGGCACGTCGAGTCCTTTCGGGGCGGGTTCCCGCTTGACGGAGATGCGGTAATGATCGAGTGGCTCGTTGCTTTCCGGAAAGTCGGAGAGCGAGTATGTGCGGATGATAGGCTTTACCTGGCCAGGAATTTGCAGTTCAAGCGTGAGAAATTGGCCTGCCTCGTGACATGGAACCGGCCCACCATCTACGGGTTGCAGTTCAAATGATGTAATTTCCTGGCTCTCGGGATGCTTGCGACGCACCACAAACGGTCGCTTCCCTTTCCATGGCAGCCGCCGTTGTCGGCGCTTCTCTGCTGCTGCCCAGATCAGGCCTCCCAATGCACCCACCCCTGCGCCGGAAAGTGTCTGGTTCAGGCTGGTTTGTGCTCGCTGCAAGGAATCCAGCTGGGCCATTGAGGGAGCAACAGTCAACACGCCAAAGCTGGCGACAGTTCCAGCTGCGAAGCCAGTAAACAGCCCCTTTAACAGCAGAAGCGGCATGAACATCGTCGTCGCATGGCTTTCTGATGCTAGGGCGGATGATCCAGGTTGCCCTCATCGTTGAGGGTCAGTAGCAGCGCGCTTGTTGCAGCTCGTGTGCGCCCGATGCCCAGCCTCAGCCCGCCACCTGCACAGAGCACTCCGCCAGAGGTGCGCTTTGTCTCTACTGCCTCCTTCCCATAAACCGGCCGCTTTGATGCCGCGAGGGCAGGTCTGAGAGTGGCTCTTGATCTGCAGCGGTTGGCGAGGGCGCTGGTGGTGATGGGGGGGCGCCACGGCCTTTGACACACCTGGCGGAACACACGCCGGCGGTGAGATGGTGGTGCTCGATAGCCTGCGTTCGCAGATGGGTCAGGGGGCCTGGGATTCACCTCCGGTCAGCCGCTGCTGGTGTTCAGCAGCAACGAACGGTTCGAGCATCCGCCCGGTCAGTTCACCCCCCTTGACTGCTGGACGATGGGGCTCGGACTGCGGCGCTCGCAAGACAGCTCGGGGCCGACATCCCCGCAGCGGAGCTGGCCTGACGGTCCACCGGATCGGCATGGCGCGGCGGATGGCATTTTTCAGCTGTTCACTCCGGGCTCACTCCTGTCGGAGCCGATCGCGACGAGCAAGGGTTAGTAATGTCTCAGGGTGTCGGGGTTACGAGGGCACATGTCGCGCTCGTTGCGTTTGCGCCAGTAGGTGATCGTTGGCGATGACCAGCCTATGGAGCGCCTTGTTAAGAGCTTCGACGGTTGGGTGGTGCTGCTTGAAGGCGATCACCTCAAAGAGGTGCTGTTCCCCATGATTGAAGAACCGGCAGGCCTCTGAATCTGGGTTCCCGAAGAACCCCACCTTTGGCAGTTTCCACACGCAGAACAGTGGGGATGGAGGCAGTCTGTGGCAGTTGGATCCACATGCAGACCCATCCACACGAGCCTTGGCCTGATCAGGAGGTTTGCTCAGGAACAGGCTCCAGATCGCACCAGCGGGCCCAGGCGTTGAGCGCTTGTCGTGATGCCGGGCTGATCGAGGCCGGTGCGTTCCGCACCTCGTCGAGCATCGACTTGACCGGTGGGCAGTCGAGTGACTTGGATACTTTGCTCGGCGTGGAGCTGGCCCCGGGCACGCCCATCTTGCCCATCATCGCTTCAACCTTTTGTTCCAATGCTGATCCGCCGCTCCCATCGTTCCGGCTGCAGGCGCTGAGGCTGGCGACGGCCAGAAGCAAGAGTCCGAGGCTGAAGATCATTCCCTGACGGGTGATGCTTGAGACGACAACGCGCACGCAAGATCTAGCGTTTTGTATTGGATAGCACCAAAATGCTGGAAAGATCAAGCACGTGGAATACCGGTCGGCCGGAGGATGTGATGGAGGATGCGCAGCCCAGCCTGGAAACCGATCGGTGCAACTCCCTTTTGGCGTGGTGGTGGCGCTCCTGTTCGTGGCCGGTCTGCTGCTCAGCCGGATGCACTTCTGCATGGTTGCGGCGGTGGCCAGGGCCAGCGATGGCCATTGGGACACGGCCCGAGCGATCACGCTGATCAGTTTCGGCACCAGTGCCGTGCTGCTGATGCAAGAGGCGGCAGGTCGTGTCCCGCTCCAGCTGCCACCCAACTGGTCGGTCGTTGCAGGGGGCATGTTGTTCGGCATTGCAGCGGCCTGGAACCGGGGCTGCTTCGTGGGCACGAGCATTCAGCTGGCCGGAGGAGATTTCCGGGCCCTTTTCACCCTGGTGGGCTGGGTTTTGGGATATGGAGTCGCCGGCAGCTCCCTGGTCCTGCCGGCCCTGCCTGGCCAGCCCGAGCGCACGGCCGTCGCGCTGGTGGCGCTGCTGGCTCTGCTGGCCCTGACACGCTTGGCGGGGACTCTCGCTGTTGTCGAGCCAGGCTCCCCAGCCGACGCAGGGGTGGCCTGGCGCACCTCAATCGCCTGTGGCGCGATGCTCGCCCTGATCGACAACGATCTCTGGCGCTGGGATCCCTCCTCCCTGGCCCGTGCACTGGCCCAGCCCTTGGCGCTGGCGGAGAGCCTGCAGCAGCGAGACCCAGTGCCGCTGCTTGGCCTGGTGCTGCTGGCGGGCATGGCGGTGGAGGTGCTGCTGCAGCGCCGCTACCGGCTCACCTTGCCGCGCAGTGCCGATCTGGTGCGCCTGCCCTACGGGATGGCCATGGCCGCAGGAGCACTGCTGGCCATGGGCGGCAACGACAGTCAGCTGCTGCGGTTCCTGCCCGGCGGCTCTCCCCACGGGTGGGCGGCGGTGCCTGCGATGGTGGTCGGCATTCTGATCGGCCTGCGCTGCCCGGCGCGCCTGGGAGTGACCCGCAGCTGATCCTGCTGGCAGGATTTGCGCCAGTGTCAAACCTTTTTTGCCGCCCATCCGCCTCGCGAGCCGCTGCCAACGGCTCCGGCCAGGGCCCAGAGCAGCAGCTGGGAGGAGAGGCGGGAGTCTGAGACACCAACGCCGATCAGCAACAGCAGGTGGTCAACCCCAGGGTCAGGGAGATGGCCAGGAGGAGCGAGGGGGATGGCAGCGCTGGAGCGACACGCCGCCCCAGCCCAGATGCTGAAACCCCCATCAGAGTCTCCTCCACTCGCGAAGTACTGGAGACATCGGGCATCATGTCGCGCAATGCGCCCCGGTGGTGCGCCGGAGATCCTGTTCCATGCCTGTTCTGCGTCCTTCGCTCCTCGTTCTTGGCCTGGCGGCGCCCCTCGCCGCCAATGCCGCCAGCGTCGACATGGCCGGGGTGAGCCGATACGCCAGCCAGGAGCAGGTCACCAGCGTCAACCAGTTTTCCGACGTCCGCCCCACCGATTGGGCTTTTCAGTCGCTGTCCAACCTGATCGAGCGCTACGGCTGCGTGGCCGGTTATCCCGACGGCACCTACCGCGGCCAGCGGGCCATGACCCGCTTTGAGGCGGCCGCCCTGCTCAACGCCTGTCTCGATCGCATCAGCGAGATCACAGACGAGCTCAAGAAGCTCATGAAGGAGTTCGAGAGGGAGCTCGCCGTGCTGCGCGGCCGCGTCGACGGACTGGAGGCCAAGGTGGGCGAGCTGGGGGCCACCCGGTTCTCCACCACCACCAAGCTCAGCGGGCAGGCGACGTTTGTTGTGGGAGCCAATGCCTTCTCGGGATCGGCGATCAACACGGCGGCCAACACGGTCAACCGGGCACCGAATGAACTCACGGGTCGCCCGCGCACACCCGTGTCGCTGCCCAATGCCACCACCTTCAATTACGACCTGCAGCTCACGTTCGACACCAGCTTCAACGGCGAGGATCTGTTGCGCACCAACCTGCGGGCAGGCAACTTCGGCAGCAGCGTTTTTGGCGGGGAGCCCCACTCTCTGGCGCTATCCACCCTGGAAGTGGCCTTTGAAGAGGATGCGGGCTCCGATGTCGTCGGGATTGACAAGCTCTTCTATCAATGGCCTCTCGGCAGCGGTTTCACGGCCACCCTTGGCGCCCGCGTGGGGCAGGAAGACATGCTGGCGCTCTGGCCCAGCGTCTACCCGGCTGACACCATCCTCAACGTGATGACGGTGAATGGCGCGCCGGCGGCCTACAGCAAAAACCTCGGCGCTGGCGCTGGCCTCTGGTGGCAGAGCAACGGCTTCAGCCTGAGTGCCAACTACGTGGCCGCCAATGGGGACAGCGGCAATCCGAGTGTTTCGGCAGAGGACGGTGGCGGCGGCATTGGCAACCGGAATTCCGGCGCGACCGGCAGCGTGCAGCTCGGCTATCAGCAGGAGCAATGGGGCCTGGCGGCGATTTGGACCTACGTGCAACCCGAGACCCAGTTCGTTCCGGGAACAACCCCCTTCACCCACAGCGCCATCGATCACAACATCAATGCCGCCACCAGCGCTTGGGGTTTAAGCGCTTTTTGGCAACCGCTTCGCAGTGGCTGGCTGCCGTCCCTCAGCCTGGGATGGGGAATCAACACCACCAGGTACAGCACGACCCAACCTCGCGGCAGTCTCAGCACCAGCCAATCCTGGATGGTGGGTTTGCAGTGGACGGATGTGTTCCAGAAAGGCAACGACTTCGGTTTCGCCGTGGCCCAACCCGTGTTTGCCACCGCGCTCACCGGTGGCGTGACGCCCAACGATGGCAACTTCGTGTGGGAGTGGTGGTACAAGTTCCAGGTCACCGACAACATTTCCGTCACCCCGGCCTTGATCTACCTCAGCCGTCCCTTTGGACAGGTGACGCCAGCCGGCGAGAGCTTCAGCCAATTCGGCGGACTGGTGAAGACAACCTTCCGCTTCTGATCCCGGGCTCGTCAGCGGAGAGCGCCATCCACAAAACACTGTCACGGCGGCAGGGGGTGGTCTGCCTGAGCGTGATCTGGCTGGTCAATCAGGCGCTCGGCTTCAGTGTGCGCAACCATCCCCTCGAAGCCAACACTGTGGCCTGGGACGCGCGATCGACGGGAGAAGCCGTCGCCGATCAATACCTGGCATCGTCAACCTGGGGCCTCGCGTCGCCGTCGCTTGACGGCTGGGTTTCTGGGCGACGAACGGATCCTCTGGCATCTCCGCTTCGGCGGTTGAGGATTCCGTGGCGCGGGGCAAAGAAGAAGGCTGCCAGGAATTGGGCGGTTTGCACCAACACAATGCAACCAGCCGGGGAGCTGTCGCTCCAGTAGCTGATGTACACGCCGAGAACGCTGGAGAGCACGGCGCTGGCCACCGCCAGCCAACTCATCGTTGCGAAGCGGTCTGTGAGGAGATAGGCGGTGGCTCCGGGAGTCACCAACATGGCGATCACCAGGATGATTCCCACGGTCTGCAGGCCGGCCACGGCAGCCAGTGAGAGCACTGACAGCAGCAAGTAGTGCAGCACCCCTGTGTTGATCCCGATCGAGCGGGCGTGGGTGGGATCAAAGCAAAACAGCATGAAGTCTTTGCGCCGCACGAGCAGCACCAGCAAAACAATCGCGCTGATCAGGGCTGTTTGAATCATGTCGCTGCTGGAGATTCCAAGCACATTGCCGAACATGATGTGAATGAGATCAATGTTGCTGCGGATCTTCGAGACCAGCACCAGTCCCAGGGCGAAAAAGCCGGTGAACACCAGCCCGATCACGGTGTCTTCCTTCACCCTTGATTTCTGCTTCACGAAGCCGATCAGTGCCACCGAGCCCACGCCGAACACGAACGCGCCGATCGAAAAGGGCAGGCCCACGGCATAGGCGATCACCACGCCAGGCAGCACCGCATGGGACACCGCATCGCCCATCAGAGCCCAACCCTTCAGCGTCATGAAGCATGACAACAGGCCACACACGCTGCCCACAAGGGCACTCACGGCAATGGCCCGTACCATGAAGCCGTGGCTGATGGGCTCCATCACCAGCGTGACGGGGTCCAGCAAAGCCAGCACGGATGGGGTCATTGCGCGTCGCGTTGCGTGGATGCCTGCCCGCTCAGGGCGTCCGGGGGCAAGCCGCCGAACGCGAGGGCCAGATTCTCCGGGGTGAAGACCTCAGAGGTTTCGCCATAGGCCAGAACCGACTTGTTGATCAGCACAACGCGATCACAGAAATTGCGCACGTGGCTGAGGTCGTGGGTGGAGATCAGGATCGAGCGCCCCTCCCGCCGGAACTGCTCGAAGAGTTGCACCATCAGCTGTTCGGTGCGGATATCGACGCCGTTGAATGGCTCATCCAACAGAAGCACCCATGCTCCCTGGGCGATGGCACGTGCCAGGAAGGCCCGTTTGCGCTGGCCGCCCGAGAGGGAGCCGATCGGACGCTCTTTCAAGGCGCTCAGCTCCACCCGCTCCAGCGCATGGCGCACAGCCAGGCGGTCGCAGGCCCGGGGGATGCGCAGCAGGTTCATCCCCCCGTAGCGCCCCATCATCACCACCTCTTCCACACTGATGGGGAAATCGGTGTCGATGCCTTCGTTCTGGGGCACGTAGGCCACGGCCTGCGCCCGCTGGGCATGGCGCAGCGCCATGCCATTGATGCGAACCGTGCCGCTGGAGGGCCGCACAAACCCCATGAGCACCTTGAACAGGGTGGTTTTTCCAGCTCCATTCATGCCCACCAGGCCGCAGATGCAGCCCGCCTCCAAGGCCAGGGTGGCGTCATGGAGGGCGATCGTGCCGTTGTACGCCACGCAGACATGGTTGGCCTCCACGCGCAGGAGCGATGGTCTGGTGGAGCGCTGTGGCGACGGCATGATCAAGATTCAGCGGCTGGCCTGGGGTTCTGATCCGAGCCCCTGTTGGATCAAGCGCACATTGTGGCGATGCAGATCGAGCAGGGTGGGGGCTGGCCCGTCGGCTGCCGAGAGCGAGTCGACGTAGAACGTGCCACCGAACCATGAGCCGCTCTCTCGGGCCACCTCTCGCTGCGCCTTGTCGCTCACGGTGCTCTCGCAGAAGATGGCGGGAATCCCGCGCTGCCTGATGGTGGCGATCAACCGCTTCATGCGCTGGGGCGTGACCTGGCTTTCGGCATTCACCGGCCACAGGTAGGCCTCATCCATGCCATAGTCTCTCGCCAGGTAGGTGAAGGCGCCCTCGCAGCTCACCAGAACACGCCGTTGCGGTGGAATCGTCGCCAAGGAGCTCCGCAAGTCGGCATCGAGCTGGCGCAGCTGCTGTTTGTAGGCCTCGCTGTTGGCTTGGTAGGCGGGCGCGCCAACGGGGTCGAGCTTGCTGAAGGCTTCCACCATGCGATCCACATACGCCATGGCCCGCTTGGGAGACATCCAGGCGTGTGGATTGGGTTTTCCCGCGTAAGCATCCTCTTCAATCAGCAAAGGCTTCATGCCCTCACTGAGGGTGACCGTGGGCACGTCGCCGGCAGCGGCTGTGAACTTGCGGGCCCAGAGCTCAAGGCCCAGTCCGTTTTCCAGAATCAGATCCGCGCCGCTGGCACGCTTGAGGTCGCTCGGCGTTGGCTCGTAGCCATGGATTTCAGCGCCCTGCTTGGTGATCGACTCCACCCGCAAACGATCGCCCGCCACGTTTTTGGCCATGTCGGCCAACACGGTGAAGGTGGTGAGCACCAGAGGCCGATCCTTTGCGCCGCTCGAAGCATCCGGTCGCAGGGTCTCAGGTGATGTGCAGCCCGTGAGCAGCAGGGGGACGGACAGCACCAGGCCGGCGAAGATGAGCCGCCACGGATGTCCAAACATTTTGGCTGGTCAGGGACGACGAAAGCGTAAGAAAATTGCTGACACCAAAAATCCAATTTTTCAACCATTTTTTAATTTTAGCAGGCGGTTCGTGCCTTGGCAGGAGGTTCTTGCTTGAGCAGGAGGTTCCTGCCTTGGCAGGAGGTTCGCGCAGGCTCGCCGCGACGCTTGAGCCAGTCCCCAAGCAGCAAGGTCCTCATCAGCCAGGTCCCAAAGCAGCCAGGCCTTTAGTGCCAAGGCCTTTAGTGGCAAGGGCTTTAGTGCCAAGGCCTTTCGTTTGGCGCCGGGGCGCCTTCCCATCGAGACAAGACGCCGATCCAGCAGCGGATGACCCGGCAAGGGCCAGCACGCGCACTCGGATACCTTTCCTCTCCCCACACCAAGGCAGGAGCCCCCTCCGGGGTTCCTTCTCAACGGCGGCGAGGCGGCCTTGCCGAACTTCCTCGAAGACACCGCCGCGCGTAACCAAAGGCACGTGTCTGGGTCATGCCTTGGTTTTCAGGGATCAATCGGCCGCAGGGGGAAGTTGCTCCGCTTATGTTGCGAATGCCTCTCAATTGCGTTGGCGTGGGGGGGTTCGCGTCCGCCGCTGCTGCCATGTCTTCAACCTGCGTCATCTCGGACACCCTGATCGGCAGCCTCTGTCGCGAAGTTGATGCGATCCGCCATCGCAGCCGACAACTCGCCCTCGCGATGGAGCGCTGTCAGAACCACTGCTTGCTCTGCCGGCTCAAGCGCGAACTGGCCCTGCTCCAGCAGCGTCGCCTGACCCTGCTCGAGATGGTCCGCAACTGGCCACGCCAGGGCATCCGTGATCCTTTGGCTCTGGCTTTTCTGCTGGAGATGTGTCAGCGACCGTTCATGACCTGAGGGGCCCGGTCGGTGGCGCGCCTGAGCCAGGTCGGGTGGATTCAGCGGCCCGCAACCGAACGTTGCCGCTAGCGCAGGATTCCGCAGCAGCGCCACCAATCCCGCGCAGGATCTCACCGCCGCCAGGACTTTGGCGCGGTCAACGCAGTCGTCCAGCCCCATCGTGTCGTGTCAAGGGGCCGTCGATCCCCGGCTCCCGGAGACCTTTTACTGGGGGACACCCGGGGGAAGTGTGGATCTGTTCTCCGAGGAGGGCGGGGCCGAACTGTGTTGATGCTGCTGCTGGCCGGGTCGGGGGGGTTTGCGGTAGCTGCCGGATCCACCCCCGCCGCAGGCCAGGGCTTCGGGAGCGGTGGCCAGAAGAGCCAGGATCAGAGCCAGGCTGAGGTTGCGCATCGACTTCATGATTTCAGTGTTGGTGTGAGGAGTGTTGTGGTGGATGTTCCGAGCAGGGCATCCAAAGGTCGCCCATGGCATGCACGCCCTTGCAGCCCAGCTCACGCGCTTTCTGGAGGGCCACCTGGCGGCTCGGGTAGGCCATCAGCTGGGGTTGCGCAGCCCCGCTGCTGTGGTGGTGATGGCTGCCGCCCGGGGTGAACGACCAGATCCCCATGGCATGGACACCGGCCACCAGCACCCCCATCCCCACCACGCAGGCATTGACCACACCCATGCCCACCACACCGAGGCTGATGACCCCCATCGGCACCACGCCAATGCTCACCACCCCCATCGGCACGATGCCAATGGAAACAATGCCCAGAGGTGCCACCCCGAAAGCGATCCGTTTGGGCTTGTCGCCGCACTGCGTCATGGAGGGACCTCAGTGGGCGTGAGAGGAGCCCTGTGCGCCACCGTGCTTGGCGCAGGGCATCCACTGGTTGCCCATTTTGTGGGCGCCCGTGCAGTTGAAGTGGAGCTTGGCGGCCTTCTCCGCTGCCGCCCGGGTGGCGTAGAGGGCGGGCACACCGCCCGTGCTGGCGGCGGGATCGGCGAGGGCTGCCGTGGAGAGCAGGAGGTTGGTTCCGATGGCGGCTGCCGCCCGGGCTGCCCATGGACGTGAAAGGATCGACATGGGAGAGGCGCGAGTGCAGAAGGCTGGATCCGGCGGCAACCTAGCAAAAGTCTCTAGTAAGCGCGACTGCTGGACAGTCTTGGCGAGGGCGTTTTGGATCGCTTAGGCTGGAAACTCTCTATCCAGTGGAGGGTTCTTGCCTTGGCCCGCCAGGGATCCCTGCCAGCCAACTCCGCTCCCAGCCTGCGCATCGGAGAAGTGGCCAAGCGCACCGGTCTGCCGGTGAAGACGATTCGCTACTACTGCGATGAGGGCCTGCTCCAGCCCAAGGCTCGTTCCGCAGGTGGATACCGCTTGTTTGATGAGGAGAATCTCGCTGAGTTGTCGATCATTCGCGCTCTGCGCGCGATGGACGTTTCGATTCCCGAATTGGCGAAGATCCTGGAGGTGCGTCGTGCGGGTGTCTGCAACTGCTCCGTGCTGAAAGACAGCATTGCAGCCAAGATGGATTCGATCAGCCTGCGCATGGCTGAGCTGGCCACCATGAAGCAAGAGCTCGCGCGCCTGCTCGACACTTGGCAGGATTGCGGGGGCTCCAAGCCGCAACGCTGAGCCGAGGGTTTGTGTTGCTCTGACACTGAAACAAAGTTGGGGAAGATTGTGAGAAGCTCTCGCGTCGGGAAGTTGGCGGTCGAAGCTTTCAGCCAAGCGATTGGCGTGGTTTTCAAGACAACGTTCACGACCTGACATGGCCTCGGGACATCGCTGCGCCAACCAGGTGGACATGCCTGATGCCGCTTGCCCCTCACGCCGCATGGCTTGCCCCTCACGCCAACTCGGCCGCGAGCGCCAGCGCCCCCGCGCAGCCATCCCCAGCCGGCTCCTGCCAGCGGGCGCCGGGAACGGCGCGGGCCAGAGCGCGGCCAAACGCCTCCCGAAAGCACTCCAGATGGGTGATGGCGCCCCCCAGGGTGCAGACCGGAGGCGCGGCCAACTCCAGCCGAGCGGCGATCGCCCCGACCATCTCCACCAGCGCCTCGCCATGCCGCTGAAGAATCTCCAAGGCGAGGGCATCGCCCATGGCCGCCTGGCGCTCCACCACCGGCGCCAGGGCGGCGAATCCCGCCGGCCCGAAACCGGGGGCCACCACCTTGGCCTTGATCCGCTGCGCATTGGCCGGGTCCTCCACCGCCAGCCCCAGGGCCTCCCAGAGGGCCGGACGCAGGGGACCCTCCGGCAGGCGGCCATCGGCCATGCGCAGGCTGAGGCTGAGGGCCTCGCGGCCGATGTCCATCGCCGATCCGGCGCCATCGAGCAACCAACCCCACCCTGCGCAGCGGTGGTGGCGGCCGGCGCGGTCGCGGCCCAGGGCGATCGTGCCCGTGCCGCTGATCACCAGAATCCCCTCCCCCTCCGGCAGGGCACCCACCAGGGCCGTGCGCTCGTCGCCGGTGACGATCAGGCGGGAGTCGGGCAACCCCAAGGTGGTGGCCGCCAGCCGCAGCCCCCGCTGCTGCACCGCGCTGCCGTGCTCGATGCCGCTGGCGCCGATCGCCGCGGCCGCCAGGGGCCACAGCCCCTCCGGGCGCTGCTGGTCCACCAGGCGGGCGCGGGCGCGCACCAGGCTCTCCCGCAACGCCTCCTGAAAGCGCTGGTCGCCCTCCGGCGCGTCCAGATGGCGCACGCCAGGTCCGCGCCCCTCCGCCAAGAGTCCCCCCGAGCGGCTGGCCAGGCGGCAGGTGGTGTGGGTCTGGCCGGCGTCAAAGCCGACCAGCAGGCCATGGGGCTCCAGGTGGCCAGCGGCTGCCGCAGGCGCGGACCCCGACGGCGGCGGGGGGCCTTCCCTCACCGGCGGAGGGGAGCGGAGGAGCCGGGGGAGCTCGCCCCTGCGGGGAACGCGGCCAGGGTGGCCAGGCTGAAGAGGGCGATCAGCTGCACCTCCGGCCGGAAGAAGATCGTGTCGGTGAGGCCCTGGATCGCCAGCCCCGCGAAGGCGGCCACCGCCGCCAGCGACGGCAGCGCCCGCAGCCCGTGGGAACGCCACTGCCGCAGGCCCGTGCCCATGGCCGTGAAGAACAGGCCGGCGCCGGTGATCAACCCCGGCACCCCCGCCTCCACCAGCCACTCCAGGGGGATCGAGTAGGCGCTGAGGGCGTTGAACTTCGGCTGCTGATACAGCGGATAGATCAGGTTGAAGATCGTGTTGCCCGGACCGATGCCGATCCAGGGGCGGTCGCGGATCATCTGCAGCACGGAGGTCCAGACGTTCATGCGGAAGTTGTTCGAGCTGTCCTCCCGGCCCGCCACCAGGCTCAACACCCGCACCCGCAGCGGCTCCACCAGGGTGATCAGCACCACGAGCGCCAGGGCGCCGCCGCCGAGGAGCACGATCGGCAGCAAACGACGCCAGAGGGGCGGCCAGGAGCGGGTGCTGCGCAAGGCGAGCGCCAGCCCCAGCAGGCCCAGGGAGGCCACCATGCCCATCCACGCGCCCCGGCTGTAGGTCAGCACAAGAGCGACGAGGCCCAGCAGCAGGGCCGCCAGGGCAAAGAGCCGCCGGGGCCAGCCCGACCAGCGCAACAGAGCCACGGCGGCCAGCGGCAGGATCGGCAGCAGGTAGCCCCCCAGCAGGTTGGGGTTGTCGAGGCTGCTGTAGATCCGCACCGTGCCCCGCGCCACGGAGTTGGCATCCGACCAGCGGGCCAGGGCGCCACCGCCACCGCCATAGAGCTGGCGAATGCCCAGCACGCTGGTGAGCAGGGAGCCGGCGAGGAGGGCGCCGGTGATCCGGTCCCACCAGATCGGGGCCTGCCGCAGCAGCTGGTGCATCAAGGCATAAACGCCCAGGTAGCTCACCAGCTTCATCAGCCCCTTGAAGGCCGCCAGTGGCACGGGGGAAAAGCCTGTGGCCACCACCGCGACGGCCAGCACGGCCAGCAGCCAGCCGTTGATCGCCCCGAGGGGGCCGGGTCGGGTGCGGAGCCCCCAGAGCAGCCAGAGGAGGCCGCTGGCGGTGATCAACAAGGTGAGGCCTGCGCGGCTGATCTGCGGCAGCCAGGCCATCAGGGCGCAAAGGATCAAACCCGCCAGCAGCTCCAGATGGCGCCCCAGCCAGCCGACCCGTTGCTGGGCCAGTGTCCCCTGCCAGCGGAGCACGAGGGGAGGAGGGGCGGTGGCGGTCACGAGGGCTAGAGGAGGGTCGGCCTGGATTATGGGGTGGTGCCAGCCGCTTCGAGGGTCTCCAGGCGCTCCAGGGGGGGTGGGGCGGTGCCGTTGCGTTGAAACAGCACGCGCCACACGGGCAGCCCCTGCCGCTCGACGTGCCGCTCCCGCTCGGTGGGCACCGGCAGGGGATTGGTGGGGCGCCAGGGGCGGGGATCGGCGGCGGGGCGGTCGAAACAGCCGCTGCCCTCCACCAGGGCCACCATGGGTTCGATCAGGGCGCGCACGTCGCTCTGGAGAAAGAGCTCAGCGCCGGGGGGGAGGGCCGCCGCCAGGGCGCGCAGCAGCGGGGGCTGCAACACCCGCCGTTTGTGGTGGCGCGTCTTGAACCAGGGGTCGGGGAACTGCAGGGTCGCCAGGGCCAGGCGATCGGGGGGGAGTTGGGCCAGCCAGTCGATCAGGCTGACGCCGGCATTGGCGAAGAGAAACCGCAGATTGGGCAGTCCTGCCGCGAGCCGATCCGCTTCGGCGGCCTCCACCAGGGGCTGGCGGATCTCCACCCCCAGGTGGTTGCGGGTGGGCCGCAACGGGGCGAGGGCGAGCAGGAAGCGCCCGCGGGCGCTGCCGATGTCGAGATGGAGGGGGAGGGAGGGATCGGCGAACAGCTCGTCCAGGGGGGGCAGGGGCCGCAGCTGCTGGTGGTAACGGCTGAGGGGATTGACGTGCTGCCGCACCATCAGGCGTTGGGGCTCAAAAAGGCCCAGCAGGCGGTGTAGCCATGCAGATGGGTGGCCGCCCCCACCGGACCGATCTCCCCGTTGCAGAACACCCCCGCGATGGGCACGGAGGCGAACACCTCGCGGCAGAGCTTCACATCGCCATCGGCTTCGCCGTAGAGCCCCTCGCCCCGTCCCAGGCAGGCGAAGAGCAGGGCGGCCAGGGGCTGGGGGGAGGCTTCCGCCTGGCGGCGCAGCAGCAAACGAGCGTCTTGCCTTGAGGCTTCCGCGTCTCGCAATTGGAACTGCACCCGTTGGCCGACGCGCATCCGTTCCGCCACGGCCACCGCGCCGTTGCGCGGATCCACGCCGATGAGGTTGCGCACCAGAAAGGCCGCAGGGGGCGGGCCATCGTTGCTGAGCAGCACCTCGCTGCGATCCACCCCCAGGAACAGGGAATGCTTCACCTGCTCCCGCTCCAGCGGGCTGAGCTCGCTGAGGATCAGCTGGAGCGCCTCCACCGGGCTGCGGGGGGCATCGCCGCCCCGGCTCACCTCGATCACCACATTCCGTTGGGCCCGCTCCACCTCGAACACCGGTCCGATCGGCCGGCAGCCCTGGGCCACGAGGGGATCCAGGCGCCAGGCGCCGCTGAGGAGACAGCCCACCGCGCCAGTGCGCACGCTGGCGCTGGCCGTGCCGCCGACGCTGTAGAGCAAGGAGCCGTGGGGGGCGCTGTGTTGCCCGGCGATGCCGCCCACCTTGAAGGTGCGGGGCAGGGCGTAATCGAGGCCGCTGATCAGGTCGTTGATCGCCTCGCAGGTCGGATCGACGAACAGGAGCATCGACGCGGGGTCCTCCCCCCCCGGGGCGGTCGCGGGCTCCAGCCCGAGGGCGGCGCGCCAGGCCTCGGCGGGACCATCCAGATCCGGCAGGGCGGTGGTGTCGATGGCGAAGGGTTGGAGGATGGCCTCCGGAAGGCGCAGCAGCAGCACGCTCAGAGCCGCCTCTCCCTCCAGCTCATGGGCATCGCTCTGGCTCATGCCCACCACGCCGCCACCGCAGCAGCCGAGCCAATGGTCGGCCTGGAGCTTCTGGCCGAGCAGGGGCAGCAGGCGGGGCAGATCGCTGGCGAAGCCGCTGTAGGCGAACACCAGGGCGAGATCAGCGCGGCCCGCGCCCGCCAGCTGCTGCGTCACGGCATCCACCGCGCCCTGCAACGACACATCACGGGCCAGGGCGCCGCGACACCAGGCGCCACGCTCACGGGAAAGCCAGGGAAAGGAGGGAAGGGCCATGGCCGGAACCTATCGCCCGCAGGGTGTACGGATAATGGCGCCTTACCGAACCCATGGCTGTGCTGGATCCGCTGTACCGCTCCCTGGTGTGGCTCGACGTGCGTCTGGGCCTTCTCTTTGCTGTCGGCCTGCCCCTGGTGCTCCTGGGCTGGGCCGCCGTGCGGCGGGAGCAGGCCCTCCTTCGCCTGTTGGGGCTTTACTGGAAGGTGGCCTCCCTGATGGTCATCGCCCTGTTGCTGCTCACCCACGGGCGTCCCCTGGGGTATGTGCTGCTCGTGCTGGCGCCCCTCTTGAGCGTGGTGGCGCTGTGGTTGTGGGTGGATCTGAATGAGGAGTTGGCCGACATGCCGCCCTGGCGCGCCCTGCCCCTGACGACGCGCCTCTGGCGCTGGAGCCTCACCTTCTACGGCGTGGCGAGCGCGGCCCTGGCCGCCACCGCCCTGCCATGTGTCTGGGGGAGCACCGCTCGGCCGCTGTGCCAGGCGTGGCTGGAGGCGCCAGCGGGCCTCCACGGGGTGATGGCCAAGGTCTTGGGCTTCATCTTCGGCGCCACGTGGACGCCCGGGGTGGCGGCCTTTGTGGGTTATGTGTGCCTGGTGGCCTACGGGGTGGGGATGCTGCAGTGGCTGCTGCTGAAGGTGCCGCGCCAGGGACGGGTGGCGGGCGAGTTTTAGGGCTGGGGGAGCAGCTGTTGGGAGAGCGGCAGGGCGGGCGCGGCCTTCTGGGTTGCTGTGGGCAGAAGGCCTCCCGGATGGCGTCAGCCCAGTGGTGGGGTCATCCTCGTGGTGGCGCTGACCCCAGAGGAGGAGCCAGACCAGTGGCGGCCCGGCCGATTGGGCGAAGCGACGGCTTGCTCAAGCTTGCTCAGGGGGGCTGATCCGCCATCAAGGCGAGGAAGGCTCGGAAGCGGTCGCGGTTGGCGGGGCTGGGGTCGAGCTGGAAGCGTCCGGATAGCAGAGCGCATGCATGGAGGCGAGCACTTGCCTGCCCTTGGCGTTCTGCTGCCTCAGCTGCTCGGTTTCTTGCCTGATCTGCTCGATTTCGCTCTCGATCTGCCTCGTGCGCCTCTCGCTGTCTTGAATCCTCTGCTCGCTGAAAGCGATGCTCCTCTCGCTGAAGGCGATGCTCCTCTCGCTGAAGGCGATGTCTGTCTCGATCCAGGCGAGCTTGTTCTCGTAGTCGGGATCGCGTCGCCAATTGAGCATCGACAAAAACGAGCGCCAGCGAGGCAGCGATGAGCCACACGCCCCATTGCTGCTGGAGGGGGAAGCGGCGGTTGGCGAGGGTGATGTGGTCATAGGAGGAAAAGAGGGCGATCAGGGCGATCACGGTGCCAGCGGTGGCTTCCAGCAGGCCCTGGCCATCGAGGGCCAAGGGTGGGCGGGGCGTGGGTGTGGGCGGGGCAGGAGGGGGCTGTGGTGGGGAAAGGGGTTGAGAAGGGGATGGCAGCCAAGCTGAATCCGATTCTGACCCCATTGGGCCGGGATCTGCGGAGGGGGGCTCGCTGGGCATGGCGGGCAGCGGCACGACCCATCATTGTAGTACATCTGTTCTGAGGTGGACGACCTGGAAGGGCCGACAGGCCTCCTCGATTGGATTGGATTGGACAGGGCTGGTCCACTGGTCCCTGGTGGGCCAAAGCAATCGGGCGCCGTCGGCGCCATCGGACAACAGCCAGGGCCAAGCCACACAGCCAAAGGGCTAAGGGCCAAGAGCTCAAGAGCCAAGAAGGGAACCTGGGGGGAGGCAGCAGACACGGAACCCCAGGTTGCCGCTGCGGCCGCCGGGGTGGCTGCTGCTCCGGTAAGCCGAGCGGCAGAGGCGGGGTACGAGGAACCAGGAGCCGCCGCGCAGCAGCTTCCAGAGCTTCTGAGCGGTGTCCAGGGCCTCCAGGGAAGGATCCACCTCTACTGCGTGTTAGCCAGGACTCCAATTTCGCCTCAGGATTACTTCAGCCTGTAGATGACCTTCCAGTCCTGTTTCATATCTACCACTGTCCAACCTTTCGACCTTGCCTCGGTGAGGCCCTTGTCCAAGCGGCCGATGCTGGACTCTCGGTCGTAAGCCCATTCGCGCTCAGCATCCGTGTGATGGATGAACAGCGCAAACCGTGGCCCTTGGCCAGCAGTGGTCCACTTCAACATTGGCAGGTCACCGTCAGAGTTCCCGAATGCGGCGATCGGGCGACGGCCGATGTACTGGTTGATGGCAACCGGCTTCCCTTCCTTGTCGTTAAAGAAGTCAAGTTCTGGCAGGCGAACGAGAACGGGCCTGCCGTCGCGCAACTCGTACCTCGCCTTGATGCTACTGCCAATAACCTGCTCGGGTGGGACTCCGTAGACTTTCTCAGCCCACGGGCGCATGAATTCGATGCCGCCACCGGAAACGATGAAGGTCTTGAATCCGTTGGCGCGTAAGTACGCGAGGACTTCGAGCATCGGCTGATAGACCATCTCCGTGTAGGGACGATTCGTGGTGGGATGTCTTGCCGTCGCGATCCAACTCTTCACGATCTTCTCAAACTCCTCGGTCGTGTCACCCGCGTGCGTAGCCATAACGATGTCGAGGATCGTGCGTTCGCCGCCAGCGAGTGCGGCGGTCACGTCCCCCTTGAGCAGAGAGGCGAAGGGTTCTCTGTCCTTCCACTCCGGATGATGCGGTGCGAGCGCTTTCAAACGGTCGAGCGCGAAGAGGAGTTGGAAGTACATCGGCTGCTCGGCCCAGAGCGTGCCGTCGTTGTCGAAAACAGCGATGCGCTCCTCGGGCGGCACGAAGTCGGGATAACCTGCTTTCGTGACCTTTACCACAAATGCGATGATGGATTGCTTCGCCTTCCCATCGTTCCACGATGGAAGCGGGTCAAGGGTTTTGGCCGTCGCCAAGCCACCGCAAAGCAGGGAAAATCCGCAAGCGAGAACAGTCAGTAGACCTCGTTTCGTTGGCATCGTATTTTTCTGCCGGAAGCTTATTTTAAGCCAGCCAACGCTGGCCATCACCTGCCCGTAGAGAGACGCAGGAGAAGATCCTCAGAGGGCGGAGAGTATCTGCGGTGGCGGGTCAGGTGAATGGCCGTGTTAGAGAGTGACAGCACTGTCGGGAACAAGTAGGGGCCGGATCCTTTCTGTAACCATCGCCAGCACATCAGACGAAGCACGCTCAATCAGCTTCGCCTTCCTGGTACGCCAGTCAAGGCTCTTCAACTGATCTGCAAGAACCACACCAACCACACCACTGCCCTCAGGCAAGGCCACTTCAAACGGATAACCCTTGACGCGTGATGTCACTGGACAAAACAAGGCCAAGCCAACCTTCGCGTTGTAGGCCTTCGGCGAGATCACCAAAGCAGGACGCTGTCCAGCTTGCTCACTACCCGTCTGCGGTGTGAACTCCAACCAGACCAAGTCACCCCGTTCAGGGACATACGCAGCAGTCAATAGAAGATCTCCGCACCGACAGCTGAACCTGTATCGATAGGGGAATGGAGGTTCTCCTCTGAGACCTCTGCCAAGAGATCATCGAGGCTGAGGCGATCAGGAACCGACGGTTTCACTACCAGCTCCCCATTCTTGGCACTCAAGCTAACCTGAGAGCCAGCGCCGAGGCCAACCTCCTCAGCCAGGCCGCGCGGGATCCGCACCCCAAGACTGTTTCCCCATTTCTGGACCCGTGTCTGCACAACAAGCGAGCGGCTATACAGGGAGTATACCGGCTCCGGGCTGCCACAGCTTCGCCCCCATCTCTCTAACGCTGCCCCTGAGTGGCAGAGTGGCAGGCAGAGAGCTGGGGGTGGGGCAGCTGAGGGCTGGAGGTGGCCTGTCCTCTCGAGGGTCTGGTTAGACAGCCATCTTCGCCTTGTCGGTAGCGCTGACATGCAATTGCAAGCCCAACGCCGACATCACCCGCAATACTGTTGCTAGCTCAGGGTTGCCCGAAGAGGATAAGGACTTATACAGACTCTCTCTACCAAGACCAGCATCACGTGCAATTTGGCTCATACCTTTAGCCCTGGCAATATCCCCCAAGGCAGCAGCGACAATCTGAGGATCGCCATCCTGTAGAGCTGCTTCCAACTAAGCTGCGACATCCTCCGCAGTGGAAAGATGCGAGGCGGGATCCCAAGTCGTTGTGGTGGTCTTGGTCATTGAAGCCTCCTAGAGATTGCGAGCAAGATCACCAGAGCCCCACCTTGCTTTTTGAGATAATTCCGGTAGCCAGGGCCGTAGTGGATGCGTAGCCCTGATACATTTTCGCCTACAGGGTGGATATCTCCTGAGTTGCCCAAGGAGAAACGCCTGATCCGTATGTTGATGCGAGCCTTGGCCGTCCGGTCACGCAGGGCTTCAAGCCACGCGACATAGGCAGACGTCTCCCGGATCTCGTGAATGCTTCAGTGTATCCCAAGAGATACGCCTGCGCAACCATCTGCTTGGTCTGTCTAACGCTCCGCTTGAGGGGCGCGGCGCCTTTCGCTGCGTCCCTCTTGAAGCGGATGTTAGGCCCTTTACTCGCCTTCGCCAACAGGTTCCTTTGTGGATGTCCCAAAGAACCCGCGGCCCTGGGCAAAATAGATGTTGATCGGCTTCTCGTTCCTGAGCACGTCCAGAATGCTTTGGAACATTGCGGATGGCAAATGCATTTTAATAATGCCTCCACTGTCGGAGTCAGCCTCATAGAACATGCCAGGATCGTTAAAGCGCAACCAAGCCAATGTCTTGCCCGCAGCATCACTCAACTGAATTTGAGCGCGGTTGGTTTGATAACCGTCGGGCCCGCCATAAACAAGAACGTGGTAGCTTGCTACTTCGGCCATCTGAAATCTCCTTTTTTGATAAGGAATAAAGAAAGGCGGTTTACAAAGCCGCGACCCGCCCGCCCATACGGATCGTGACCTAATTTGTCATTTGGGCGGTTCTGTGAACCACCCCGCATTGGCCGGTCCTTTCCGTGAGCCACAGAGAGAGCTGTCGCGGAGATGACCCGAAACCCTGTTTTGCATTGGCTTTGGTCTGCAACGACCCACACATAGCTGTGGTTCACGGGTCCGACAACTACTTGTTCGCGAAGATTCACAATGCTTGAGGGCCTGCCGACCTCAGGCAGATTCTCTTCGCGCAGAGACGTAACCTCCTGGCGGATCTGCATTCCGCCGAACGCTGCCCCTGAGTGGCAGGCAAGGAGCCTGTGGTGGCGATGCTGATTGCTGGTGGTGGCCTGACCGCTCGAGGGGCTTGTTCGAGGTGTCGCTTCTCCACAGAGAACGTGCGCGAACTTTCGCATCTCTTGCAGATCCCAGAAAAATCACGGGCATACCAATGGAATCGTCTGTCTTCCATGGCGACGGTAGATATGGAAGTCGCTATCGGTAGTGAAAAGCAACGGTGAGTCATGGATCTCCGCCATGCGAATCAGTGCAGCGTCAGCAAGGGATGCGGGAATATTCTCATACCGCTTGAACAATGAACTTACAGAGGCTATCTGTTCTCGGAGAGTAAATGGCAATTGAACGACATCTCGCTCGATAAACTGCAGCGCCAATGAAGGATCAAAACCCGATCGCTTCAGCAGGAAGCAAGTCTCAGCAACCACTGCTTCACAGCTAAGCATTGGAGGCGGTAGCAATCGGAACTGTTCAACGGCCCATTGGTGATGAGTATCGTTGCGACTCAGCAGCGCAACCCAAGGGCCGGTATCAAGCAGTATGGTCATCATCAGATTGAACCGAAGTCGGATAGATAAGCAGGGTTGGATGACAGATCAGCTGGCCCGCCTTCACAACAACCCACCAAATCAGCCAAGAGATCAGCAGCCGATTGTGATGATCCACCATCTACGTCCAGCTCTGAGGATTGGAGGAACGCTGTCAATGCTCGTCGAACCAGCTCAGACTTACTCAGCCGGCGTCGATGAGCTTGCTCTGTTAGCTGCGCATCTAGGGCTTCGGTCAACTTGAGCGAGATCACCGCCATGGCAAGCACCCCACAGGCACCTCACATCTTACCAGTCGTCAGTCGGTATTACTACGGCTTTTGGTCGACCGCGCACGCAACAGGTCTACAGGGTCAGCTCATGCGCAGCGAAATGAGAGCATCAGCAGATAATTTCCGCACTCTCTTCCCGATCCTTCGCTCCAAATCAGAAGCGGGCCAGCATCCTCGCATTGATTTCATCCTTTGCTCCCGTCTTCTGCATTTGGTTGTTGGATGGTCTGCCATGAATTAAGCAGACTGTATCGACTTATCCACCCAATCCAGGAATGTATTGCCTCGGATTACGAATTACAGATGAATCCCATAGACAAATCTGAATATGCTGGTCCGGAAACAAGTTGCCCTCTTTGGCTACTGGCTTGCCGAGGCAAAATGCCATGCGAATTCCACACTACCCCATTTCCTGAAGGGCAGGCCTAACACGATTTACTATTTCACCGTCTCTTGCGAAGTATTCAGAACTTCGATCATTGGCAGGCTTTTCAGGGAGGCTGACTGCCTGAGCCAGCTGAAAAAAGTGCCGACTTCGCTGATCATCACACAGCATATCGATAAGCACCTCTTTTTCGATGTCGCATTCAAGAATTCCGCCCTTTCCGTGCATTGCATGCCAACGTTCCGCTCTACGTGGATCATTATCCCAAAAGTAAATACCTCTGCCAAGCCAATTGTTTCTTGCTGAGCTCTCTGGCAAGCCGGTGCCTCGCAGAATCAATGACTTTATCGAGTCTGCATCCCCTGCATGGTATGCCCGAACAATACACATGTCCCTACAGCGTTCTTCATCCTGGCATAATTCAGATAGTTAAGGCGAGCTCTTCGAATTTCGTCTCGTCGATCGATTAAGGCATGCATTTGATCTTTATCGTCAGGGGCAGGTGATTTAACTTCTCCAACTTCTTTGCTTTTTTGCCACCATGCTTGGTACGTCGAAAGGAAGTCCTGCATAAGAGTGAATGCTATTGGGTCAATATGATGTATCTCCTCCTTGAGTACTTCTGCGGTCAGCGTGGATGCATTCTGAATGCCCAGTCTGTCATCCCCAGATACATAGTCATGAGCATTCTCCGCAGTAATTTCGAATTTTCAGGGGCATTCTAGGCGTAGTGGCAATTCTCGGCCTGATACTGGTGACGCTGAAGAGGCAGGCATTCAATCTGGGGAAGACCGTAGAAGCCTCCAAGATGTCGACGGCTTGAGGGAATAGAGAAGTATTCATCCAATGCCAAGATCAGAAGAGGGACATAGCCTCGGAATAAGAGGCAACCTCCGCACCCGTCTTCTGCATCTTGATGTTAGAGGTCATCTGTGCGGCTCCGCCAATAACCTGGTCTGCGTGCATGAGAAGCAAGTGCATAAATTATGATTCCCTGCGCGTCTGAACGATATACCAATGCGAAGGGAAAATCCCTGAGACACACACGGCGCGTTCTGTTTTGCGCTGGTGACCCTGCAAATGGTTAGGCAAGAGCACGAGCTGTGGCATCCTCAAGAGCCTCAAGGAACTTGGCTCCGAGCCCTGCTTCAACCCTATGGTAGTAGCCAACTTCAGCAAGAACTTCAAGCCTTGCAGGCTCAACAAACTGAGCGCGCGTCACGACAAGATCTGACGGGCCTCTGCAAATACTTGCTCTGCTGAATATGCAGACATGTCACCCTTTTCAAATGCTTGAATGCGCAAAGCAATCTCCTCTGACCATGCCGCTTCTATTTCCTCGATGGAAGGTTGTAGTGATTCCGGCATGCATTCAGCAAGCTTTGCCCTATCTTCCGCAGAGAGTGAGCGGGCCTGCTCTTGGATTTCGTGAAGAGATAATGACATAGAACTCAGATCAGACGTCTTCAAGGAGACTCTATATCCATTCTGCCGTGAGGAGGTCCGCTACGCTGGCCATCACCTGCCCGCAAAGAGATTGTACGTCTGGGAACTCGCTGGGCCTCGGGAAAATGAAGGGGGCGGGTCAGGTGCATAGCCGTGTTGGCAAGGCCTCTACACAGCGAACATCGCCTGAAGAACACCCAGCAGCTCAGTCAACTTAGTCTCCGAAAGCCTCCCCAATCGCTTGACGAGGCGTTCACCATCTATGGCACTCAGCTGGTCAGGCACAACATGCCCTTCTTTGCCGTCAAACTTGCAACGCACACGAAACGGGTATGGATGTCCACCAGTTGTCAGCGGAGCAACAATGAAAGTGCGAAGGTGAGTATTCAGCTCGTCCGGCGACACTACGACACAAGGCCTTGTCTTCCTAATTTCAGATGCTCGTGTGGGATTCAACGCGACAAGGAAGATGTCACCTCTTGAGACGCGTTCCTCAGTCACCATGACCACTCTTCATCATCAAACCGAGTAGCGCTCATCTCATCAAGAAGCCCCTCCGTCTCGAACGACGCTGCGGCCTCTGCCCAGCCAGCCCTCGGATGAGCAGAGGGCCTGATGGTCAGAACCCCTGGAGATGCCTCGATCTCGACTTCGTCAGCCAGCCCCGCAACCTCAAGCAACGGCTTGGCGAGGCGGATCCCTCTCGAATTACCGATTTTGACCAGCTTTGCTCGAACCACCACCACACCTTGTAAACGTGCTCACATTGTAGCCACGTCGGCAACCTCCGCGCATTCCCCTGCTCTGACTAACGCTGCCCCTGAGTGGCAGGCATGAGGTTATTGCTATCGAAGCGGACTCGACGGCGGCCTGTCCACTCCAGGGGCTTGTTCGAAGTGACGCATTTGCCAGCGTGCTTCACCAAGCATCTGCTTTCACCGAGTAGCTTTCCGTAGAAAATATGTGACTCCAACTCTAGGGCCGGGATTCTAAATCCTGGAAGCGATGCGTAGATGCAATGCCGATAACCCAGTTCAGCCCCTATCACCTTTTGCGCCAAAACGGGTTTAGTATTAACTCAACCCAGTCAAGCCGACGTGAATGAGAATCCTGTACACTCATGCAAAAAACTTAGTGTGATGACCAGCACAGGACGTGGTCGAGGGGCAACCTACGCTGAGAGTACAAAGCTCCAAATTATTCGGGCAGTACTCAGGCAGCCGGGGCGTACCGGAAGGCAGATTGCCGAGTCTCTTGGACTTGACCGTTCAAGAGTCAACTCATTTCTTTATGGCGAAGGGAAAAGGCGCTTCGGCTTAATAGAAGCCAACTGGCGGTGGTATCCAGGCAGAGCACATGAACCTTGGGGGCCCAGTAACCGGCCGACAGAACTAGCAATTCCAGATCCTCCAGTGGTCGAACAGACAGAAGGCGTATGCGCGATTCTGTCGAGAATGAGCATTACAAATGCGACACTGAAGATTCGCACTCTTTCACTAACACTTGTAGAGCTTGCATTTGCCGAAGATGAATATCCAGCTTTGGACGAACGGCTGCAAGCTGAGTTGATAATCAGGAAGAAGACCCTAGAATCAGCCTCCAAGGAAATTCAGGTGGTCAGGCATGGTTCAAGTCGTTGGGCGTGGGTCATCATTCTCGTACTTGGAGCTTGGGTACTGTTGTTGCTGAGCAATCAGAAACCAGCAAATAACCAGAATAATCTGCAGCAGCCAGGTGAAGCTGAGCGGGTGTTGCCCAGGCAGTAAGGAAGCGGATTCCGCAATGGATCACCGAGCCACAACCAACGAGTAAACAGAAGATGTATAGATCTTGCCAGATCCTTCGAACGGCATGGATAGATCGTGCGAAGCCACGATCTATCCGGTGTTGGACAAGCCCGCGCCACTGGAGCTTTGCAAGACAGGAGAAAGATTAAGGCTCTCCTAAGACTGCCTTCATCTTTCTCCTAGGCAGAAATACCGAGAGACGGATGGCATGGATCGCTTGGGGGTGTCGGGACTCAGTTTAAGCGCAAACAGCCTCATCAGGCGAGATCTCATTGATCAGCCTGTGCTTCAATAGCCGCTATAGATAGAAATCTCTGCCTCTCAATCGGGATATCCTCAACAAAGAATCGGCATCCTCTCGCGTTGGCGCACCATCAACAGCTTCAGAACCCCTCCGCAGCGAGGGCAGAGGAGGGGGGTTGGTTCCCTAGGCGGTGCGGCCCAGGGCAATCTGACGTTGAGCACAAGTTGTAGGAGCAGGATCAGACGCTTGGCATTGCCGTGCAGCAGGCCAAAGTCTCGGACACGCCTGAAGCGTTTGGGCAAGACATGGAGCAGCAAGCGCCAGAGGAACTCCGCTCCTGGGAGGCTTTGGATCACCTCCTGACCTGCGTTCTCTTTGATTCGAAAGGTGATGATCCCCCTGGCAGTCGCCAAGGATAGTCTTCTCCGAGATCACTCCACGATAGAGGTAGCGACCGAGGTCGATCAATGCCCGATCTCCTCTACCAACCGCCTTGCAGTGAACCACCCATTCCTCTGGCAGAGCCTCTTTGACAGTCAATCCAAGCGCCTTGATCCCAGCTAAGAGTTTGGCGCGAAAGACCTTGGCCAGATTAAGCGCAGGGAAGAGATCGTTCTCCGCCTTTTGGCGCCAGTATCCTCTTTTTTCATCAACGACACCAGCGGGCACAATCATGTGCACATGGGGGTGATAGTCAAGCCTTCGATTGTGGGTATGCAGCACGGAATGAGCGCCGATCCTTCCCGTCAGGTTTGGATCGCGAAGGGCGAAGCCATCGGCTGTCTGCCAGGCAACCTTGATCAGTGGATCATACAACGTCTTCTGATTTTACCAGAATGTATTCCGTAGTTGTGCAGGAAGTGTAAAAGTAATCATAAAATAGGTGACCGGCAATAGCTTTGCGGTTTGACGTGAGATCCATTGCTGGCTGTCGTGATGTTGGCAGTGGGGACAACTTCGATGTCCACAAGAATGGGGAACTCGGAATCTGGTTGCACAGGGTTTGCATTCGAGC
>JBJOHA010000003.1:0-77125 GCA_046047935.1 Cyanobacteriota bacterium | reverse complement strand
CAAGATCGCTTTTGGCTGGATCAAATTCACCCCGGGCCGCCGAACCGAACAGCTCCAGCCGCTCTACGCCAAAGCGTTCGCACAGCTCGCGCAGGGGCTGCAACTTCGCCTGCAGCAGCGGTGGCAGTGGCGCAGCGGTGGGCTTCATCAAGCAGCAAACCGGGGCGTGAAATCTACTGCGATCCAGCCAGAATCCCGCCCTGGCCTCAGCTCAGCCATTCCTGGTGGAGGCTGCTGATCGCCTGGAATTCCGGATCCTTGTGCACCAGCACCGCCCCTTCCTGCCGCGCGGCGGCGGCAATCCAGGCATCGGCCACCGAGAGCGCATGGCAGGCCTTGAGTTCGGCTGCCTGCTCCAGCAACCGATCGCTGGCCGCCACCCAAACCAGAGGCAGCGACTGCAGCTGGGCATCGGCGAGACGCGCACGCCGTTCGTCCTCGTCCTTCCAGACGCGAACCAGCACCTCCATGCGGCTCATGAAGCAGGCCAACACCTGGCCCTGGCCGATGATCGCCCGCCGCAACAGCGCGGCCACCCGCTCGGCTCCGGCTTCGTTGTCGCGCAGGGCGAGCAGGGCGGAGGTGTCGAGCAGCCAGCGGCCCTCCATCAGCCTTCCCGCAGCCGCTCCGCCTGGCGCTCCGCCAGCAGCCGCGCCGTGGAGCCGCCCGACCCGGAACCCCGAAAGGCGGTGATCGGATCGGCATCCACCGGCACCACGCGGATCGAGCCATCGCTCTCCACCAACCACTCCAGCCGGGTGGAGGGCCCCAGCCGGAAGCGCTCGCGGATGGCCGCAGGCACCACCGTTTGCCCCCGGGACGTGATCGTGCTGCGCATCAGTGAATTACGAGAATTCCCCCATCGTAATTCAAGCGGCGTAGATCTCCACCCCCACCCGCTCGATGTGCTCCAGCAGCGGCGCGTGGGTGATGGCCGCCAGGGCGTGCACATCGAAGCGGTAGGGCAGGGGCAGCTCTTCCAGTTCAGCGGCAATGGCTTCGGCGCCGAGGGCTCCCAGGGGGCCGGCCAGGGCCAGGTCCACATCAGAGCGGGGGGTGTGGGTGCCCTTGGCGCGGGAGCCAAACAGGGTGGCGCTCACCACCTCCGGGTGGTGCCGCAGCACCGAGCGCACCAGCTCCAATTCGGAGGGTTGCAGGGGAGGCTGGGTCATCCCACCGCCTCCTGTTGGAGAAACGCATGTAGCTGTTCCAGCTGCGGCAGATAGCGCTGATGGATGACTTCCACCGCCTGCTCAAAGACAACTGGGTTGTAGGTGTGCGCGAGCAGATTGCGGTGATCGAGCATGGCGATCCAGCTGGCGCCATCGTTCAGCACCTTGGCGGCAAAGGCGTCCTTGATCACCTGGCGGGGCATCACCACATCAAACACAATGCCATTGGCCTCCATGTAATCCTTCACCGTTTTCCAGGCCAGCGCAAAGCAGGATTCAAAGCGCTGGATCACCCCTTCCTTCTCCAGTTGGTTGAGCGCCTCCGGACCATTGGCCATGGCCTCACGCAACAGGCGCAAGGCCCGCTCGAAATTCGTGAGCCGTTGCTGCCAGCGGATGTCTGGAGGGGGGTTCATGGCGCTTCAAACCCCAGCCAGGCCAGATTGCGGGCAATCGCCGCATCCAGCCTCGCCCCCTCCTCCTGCTGCTGTTTCAGCAAGGCCGTGAGCCGCTGCATCTTCTGCTCAAAGGGCTCGCCATCCTCCTCCTGCTCCGCTGCCCCCACATAGCGACCCGGCGTGAGCACAAAGCCGTTCTTTGCGATCTCCTCCAGCTTGGCGGCGTAGCAGAAGCCAGCGACATCCTCATAGCTCTGCTGCACCTCGCCATTGGCTCGCCAGGCGTGCACCGTGCTGGCGATCCGGTCGATGTCGGCCTGGGTCAGCTCCCGGTTGGTGCGGCTGGTCATCGTGCCCAGCTGGCGGGCGTCGATGAACAGCGTTTCGCCCCGGCGATTCCGCCCATGCTTGGTCTTGTCCTTGCACAGGAACCAGACGCAAGCCGGTATCTGGGTGTTGAAGAACAGCTGGCTGGGGAGGGCCACCATCGCCTCCACCACATCGCCCCGCACCATCGCCTCCCGGATCTGCCCCTCGCCGCTCTGGTTGGAACTCATCGAGCCATTGGCCAGGATCACGCCGGCCTGACCGTCGGGTTTGAGTTTCCAGAGGATGTGCTGCAGCCAGGCGGTGTTGGCATTGCCTGCGGGCGGACGGCCGTACACCCAGCGGGGGTCGCTCTCGTATTTTTCGCCGCCCCAGTCGGAGATGTTGAAGGGCGGGTTGGCCAGGATGGTGTCGAACTTCAGATCGGGGAACTGATCGCGGGCGAAGGTGTCGGCCGGCTCCTGACCCAGATCGGCAGCGAAACCCCGGATCGCCAGGTTCATGGCCGCCAGGCGCCAGGTGGTGGGATTGCTCTCTTGCCCATAGATCGAAATGTCATCAATCCGCCCGCCGTGCGACTGCACGAACTCCTCGCTGGAGACGAACATCCCCCCCGACCCACAGCAGGGGTCGTACACACGCCCTTTGTGCGGCGCCAGCACCGCCACCAGCAGCTTCACGCCGGAGGGAGGCGTCAGGAACTCGCCGCCCTTCTTGCCTTCCGCCAGGGCGAACTGCCCCAGGAAGTATTCATAGATCTTGCCGATCGGGTCACCCTGCAGGGTCTCGTCCTGCTTGAAGCCGATCGTGGAGATCAGATCCACCAGCTCGCCCATCCGGCCGGGTTCCAGCTGCGCCGCCCCGAAGCGCTTGTCCAGCTTGCCTCTCAGCTTCTCGTTCTCGTTCTCGATCGCCACCAGGGCCCGATCGATCCGCTGGCCGATGTCCGGTTGCTTGGCCTGGGCCCGCAGCTCCTCCCAGCGGGCCTCCGCAGGCACCCAGAACACGTTGTCCTGGATGTAGTAGTCCCGGTCCTCCAGGGCAGCCTGATGGTCGGCTGGATCATCGCCGAGGTAGTAGTCGGAATCCGGGTCGCTCACCTTCGCCAACACAACCTTTTGGTGCTCGCTGAAGCTGTCGGAGATGTATTTGAGAAAGATCAGGCCCAGCACCAGATGCTTGTATTCCGCCGCGTCCATCTGGGCACGGAGCTTGTCGGCACTCGCCCAGAGCACTGTTTTGAAATCTCTGGCGGGTGATTCCCGTTTCGCTCGGCCACGACCGTTGCCAGCAGGAGCAGCGGGTGCCTGGTGGCGCCCACCCCCCTCGATGCCTTCCGCCAGGCGCACGGATCCCCCCCGCCCCTGCCCCTTGCGAATCAGCCCCAGCCCCACCAGCCGCTCCCGCGCCTCCCCATAGGCCTCCTCGCTGATCTCCCTCCCCGCCGCCTGGCTCAGGGCCTCCCGGGCCGCCTGATTGCCCATCGTTCGGCCATCGCCCGGGAGCACCTCCAGCAGCAGATCCCCCAGATCGTCCTCTGGGGCCTCAGCCAGGGCATCCATCGGCGGAATTTGGGTCACAGGAGTTTGGGGCAGGTGCCCAGTGTGGCGAAGAGCGCGCAGGCTGGCCTGGGAGCCTGACGCGCATAGCCCACCGAAGCCCACCGATCCTCGCGGATCGAGCCCGCGAGAAGGCAGAGGTGGCCACGGAGCTGGCCATGGAAAAGGCGGTGCTGGCCATGGAAAAGAGGCGGTGCTGGCCATGGAAAAGGCGGTGCTGGCGGGGCTTCAGCCACCGAATCTCGAACCACCGGATCTCGAACCGCTGGAGAGTGATCAGCTGCCAAGGCGCGGCTTGGCCCACCAGGCCATTGGCACTCCCACGGCGAAAACCCATCGCCATCAACGCTCAAGGGACGCATGGCTCGCAAGCTGCGCGCCAAGAAAGGGCGTGAGAACCAGGCCAAGCGCAACACAATCGCCGACCCGGTGTTCGGCCGGATCAAAGACGGTCGAGTCCTGAGGCGATATCTGATGCGAAGCCCAGCAAGGCGAATGGCCTCGACGATGGGCCGCTGATGACGCCGATGAGGTTGCCGTCATTGGGCACAACATGCGGCTGAGGTTCTGTTTCTGTTCGAGAGACAGGTTCCTGGCGACTGGCCAGCAGATCTCTGTCCTGTTGGATCGGGTGGATTGCTCAAACAGGGCGGATTTTTTTGCTGACACCGGGTGCCCTGCGATGAGGTTGGCCCGCTGCCAAACTCCAAGGACAGGTTTTCGCGCCCCCTTCCCGTGCCCAAGGGTTCGTCCACCGCAGGTCGAGCGGGAGTGAAGGCTCGCAACATTTCTGTTTCACCCGCCCCTGAGGACGCTTCCCCCACGCCCGCCCCCAGCCAGGACGACACCCTTTGGCAAGCCCGCTGCGACCGGCTGGCGGCCGTGCTCGTGGCCGCTGGCCGCGTGGTGCCCGCCCTGGAACCCGATGACGCTGGCCAGCTGTGCGCGCGCTGGTGGCCCCTGCCCGCCGCAGAGGATCGGCCTTGGCTGGAGGCCCTGCTCCCCAGCGATGATCCCGCCACCCAGTGCGAACGCGCCCAGCGCCTGGCGGTTGCCGTTGACCGGTTGGCGCGCCAGCGCCTCCAAGAGACAGCTGGAAAGGGAGCTTCAGCCTCCAAGCGCTCTGCGGCAAAGGGACTGGCCGGCGCCTGGCTCACCGCTCTCTCCGCCAACGATCCCCGACTCCCCGCCAGCGTCTCCTCTGCCGCCTCCCCCAGCGTTTCCACCGTTGCGGCAAACTCCCCAGCCGACCTGATCGCCGCCTGGGTGCGTCAAGGCGTTGCCCCCGGCGGCGACCTGCGTTTGGCCCTGCGCTGCCACCCCCCCGAGGACGCCCGCAGGCGCCGCTGGACGATCGAGCTGCTGCTGGGTCCGGCCGACGACCCCAGCCTGCTGCTCCCCCTGGCGGACTACTGGGCGGGGGAGACTCCCTTCGCGACCACCGCGTTTGAGGCGGTCCTCCGCCAGCTGGGGCTGCTCGCCCGCCTGGCGCCGGAGCTGGCGCCCCTGCTGATGCAGCCCGCGCCGGCGGGGCTGGAGCTGAAGGAGGCCGCCCTGGTGAGCCTGGTGAGTGGGCGGGCGGGGCTGTTGGCGGAGGCTGGCTTTGCCCTGCTGCTCCCCAGTGGCCTGCGCGAGGCGGCCCGGCTGGGGCTGCGGGCGCATGTGCCCGCCGCGAAGGGCAAACGGGGCAAGGCCGCGCCAGCGGGGGAGGGATCCGGGCTGGATCTGTCGCGGCTGTTTCACTTCGAATGGCAGGCGGTTCTTGGGGAGGTGCCCCTCACCGCCGCCGACCTGGCCGCTCTGCAAAGGGCCGCTGAGCTCAAACGCCCCCTGGTGCGGCTGCGGGGCCAATGGACCCTGGTGGACGCCGCCGCCGTGGCGGGGTTGCTGAAGCTGGCCGGGCGTGAGGGGGAAGCCCCCGGGGCGGAGCTGCTGCGGGGCGGGCTGGGCCTGGAGCGGTTGGGCCTGCCGCCAGAGCTGGAGCTGGCGGGGGTGGAGGCGCCTGGCGCCCTGGGCACCCTGCTGGCAGGCGATCTGCAGGCGCGAGCCGAGGCCCTGCCCACCCCGCCGGATTTCGTGGGCGAATTGCGGCCCTATCAGCAACGGGGCCTGGGCTGGCTGGTGTTTCTCGGCCGACTGGGCCTGGGCGCCTGCCTGGCGGATGACATGGGCCTGGGCAAAACCGCCCAGATGATCGCCGCTTTGCTCGCCGATCCCCAGGCGGCACCGACCCTGGTGGTGGCGCCGGTGACGCTGCTGGGCAACTGGCGGCGGGAGCTGGAGCGCTTCGCGCCCACCCTGAACGTGGCCTTGCACCACGGCCCCGAACGACCCCGCACGGCGGCGGCCCTCAAGCGCTCTCTCAAGTCCTTGGGCCAGGGCGGCGTGCTGCTCACGAGCTACGGCGTGCTCAGCCGCGACGCCACAGCATTGGCCGCCGTCACGTGGGGTCGGCTGGTGTTTGACGAGGCCCAGCAGCTCAAAAACCCCTACACCGCCGTGGCGCGCGCCGCCGCCGCCCTGCGGGGGGAACGGCGCGTCGCCCTGACGGGCACGCCCGTGGAGAACCGCCTCTTGGAGCTCTGGGCTTTGCTCCAGCTCCTCAACCCCGGCCTGCTGGGCAGCCTGGCCCAGTTCCGCCAGCGCTTCGCCGTGCCGATCGAGCGCGATCATGATGGCGACGCGGCGGAGCGGTTGCGGCGTCTGACGGCGCCGTTTTTGCTGCGACGGCTCAAGAGCGATCGCGCCATCCTCCCCGACCTGCCCGGCCGCATCGAGCAGACCGAGCTGTGTGGCCTCAGCGCGGAGCAGGCCACGCTCTATCAGGCGGTGGCCGATGAGCTGCTGGAGCAGGCTGAGGCCAGCGAGGGGATCGAACGGCAGGGGCTCGTTCTGGCCGGACTCACACGCCTCAAGCAGGTGTGCAACCACCCCGCCCACTACCTCGACGACCATTCCGATCTGGAGGGCCGCTCCGGCAAACTCACGCGCTGCGAACAGTTGCTGGCGGCGATCCTGGACGCCGGCGAGAAGGCGCTTCTCTTCACCCAATACACCACCTGGGGGGAGCGGCTGGCGGCTCATCTGGCCCGGCGTTGCGGCGTCGAGATGCTCTGGCTCCACGGCGGATTGCCCCGCGTCCGACGGGACGCCCTCGTGGCCCGCTTTGCCGAAGCTGATGGGCCGCCATTGTTCCTGCTTTCGCTCAAGGCCGGTGGCACCGGCCTCAACCTCACCGCCGCCTCCCATGTGATCCACTACGACCGTTGGTGGAACCCCGCCGTGGAAGACCAGGCCACGGATCGGGCCCATCGCCTCGGCCAGCGCCGCACGGTGCATGTGCACAAGCTGGTGTGCGCCGGCACGGTGGAGGAGAGCATCGATGCGTTGATCCGTGGCAAGCGGGAGCTGGCGGAACGGGTGATGACGAGCGGCGAGCAGGCCCTTGGCCGCCTCTCCACCGAGGAGCTGCGGGCACTGATCAAGCTGCGGGATCCGGAGGGCCTGCCATGACGGGATCCCGCAGGCGACAGTCCGCCAACGAGGGACAAAAACGCGGCCAACCGCTCGCCAGCCAGTGGTGGTCGCAACGGTTCACGTCGGTGCTGGAGAGCTACGGCCTGGGGCCGCGCATGGAACGGGGGCGCCGCTATGCCCGCGGCGGGCGGGTGCACGACCTCACGGTGAAAGCGGGCAAGCTGGAGGCGCGGGTGCAGGGCTCTCGCGCCGTGCCCTACCGAGTGAGCGTGCGCAGCGCGGCGCCCAGCAAGGCTCAGTGGCGCGCCTTGGAGGCGGCGATGGCGGGCCGGCTCGGCTGGACCGCCCAACTCTTGAACGGCGAGGTCCCGACCGATCTGGAGGAGGCGTTCAACGCGGTGGGCGTCCCCCTGTTCCCGCACCGCTGGGACGATCTGCAGGTGCGCTGTGGCTGTCCCGACGACGCCGAACCGTGCAAGCACATCGCCGCCGTTCTCTACGTGTTTGCCCACCAGCTCGATGCCGACCCGTGGCTGCTGCTGGCCTGGCACGGCAAGGAGCGGGACGCCCTGCTCGCCTCCCTGCGCCAGGGCGCGCCGGAACCGATGGACGCCGGCCTTCCGCCTTGGTGGCCGGTGGGTCTGCGAGCCCGCCCCGAGCCGCGCTGGCACCCCCCCGATCCCCTGCCCCCCGATCCCCCTGAGCGGGCGTTGCAACGGCTTGGCCCCCTGGAGCTGCCAGGAGCGCCGACCGATCTGGAGCAGCGCCTGGCTGCGCTTTACCAGCGACTGGTGGCGACTCCGAGCGAGGAGGGGGAGGAGGAGGGGGAAGGCCAACCGCCATGACCCAACCGCATCCAAGGTCCTGGTTCCCTTCCACGGCGTCTCTCGCCAGGCCAGGATCCGCAACGCGCCCGGCGGCGAGTGCTCGCCCGCCAGTCCGACCGGAATCGTGTGGATGCAAACAAGGCCTGAAGAATGGCACTCCTTGAGCTGTTCCTCGCCACGGCGTCCGACGTCATCAAGAGCTGTCGCGAGCGGTTGCGGTCTCTGCTCAGCCGGCCGGCTGCCAAAGTGAAGGCGCGGGAGGATTTCATCACGGCTGGCGGTGAACCTTTGGAGATGCTGGATCGCTGCCTCCAGGGTTGTGCTGGGGTGATCCGCCTGGTGGGCGAGATGACCGGGGCGATGGCCAAAGGAGAGGCGATAGCCAAAGGAGAGGCGATGGCGGCGCAGAAACGTCTTGCGACCATTCTCGTTCGCTCCTGTGGCGACGGCGCCAGCGCGGCAGCAGACCGGCTGGGTCTGGCCCTGCTGGCCCTTGAGGGAGGTGGCATCGCGATCGGCGTCCGCGTCAACGCAGCTCTCCAGCGGTCGGCACCGAAACGCCTGCGCCTGCGCCTGCCGCTCGATCACTGACACAGGCGACGCACCTCTGACTTGCCAGTGGCGCTGCGGGCGACCCCAGCCTGGATCGTGGCTCGACGGGACAGATCGACGCGATTGGAAATAGGACATTTTCATAGAGACTTCCCTAGTCAATGGCTCGGATGTTTGCTGCTGCAGCCCTAAATAAAGCTAAGCTCTGCACTGAATGATCTGTTTCTAAAAATGCAAGAGCCAAATTCACCGCCGCAATCGCAAAGCCAACCAGAACCAGTCAACAGAATCGACCGTAACTTAATGAGCAAATTATCAAGGATTAATCCCTCACAGTGGTAGTGGAAGGATGCCATAACGACGGTAACATCCGTGGGTACATTTCTCATTGCACTGATCAGCCTGACCTACATTGATCGGATAAAAACAGCGCAAGATGCATCCAACTTGCTAACTGGACAGGTGGACCGATTCAACAACAGCCAAAGCACGCTTCATCGCAACCTATCCCTACTTGCTGTCGAGCATGTTCTGAAACCTCCGAGTTTTACGTTTCCGCTCTCGCTGCTGCAAGGGTGGATGGGCGAAAGCGCGATGGCATCGAGAAAGCTGCTTGCTAGAACAGCGATCAAAATTTGGACGAGTGAACGATTGAAGAATAATATTGTGGCACCTCTTCAAACGTCAGTTGCCGCTGCTGAAGGATCGATCGAGATCCAACGTGTCCTCACTGACTTTCTCGGGTCTAATCCACAGTCCAAAACATGTTTAGAAGATATTTCAGCGATCTCGTTAATTGACCTGGGAAACGAGTCCTATCAAACCAGACGGAACCAGCTGGTCCATATTGCAGAGTATATTGACAGACAGAATAACCTCCGTCCGAACTATCAGCGAGGGGGCTGGTTCTATGCAGACGATGATAAGCAATTTGAAAAGCAGACCGAGAAACTTCTACGCATATCCTGTTTGAATTTTATCGATACAACAAGCGTTGCTATGTTAAATCAAGAAGGAGGTAATGGTATTTCAAAAATAAAAGAGATTGATGCTATTCCCAGTGAAGAAGATAGACGACTAATCTGGGATGCAGCTGTATCCCTGGCCGATTTGAGAGGCTTGTTCAGAGATCTGCGCTATCAAGGAGGAGATCTCCCTTCAACTCCCCTATTTTATATCAGTCAATCAGTCGATAAACTTCAAAAAAGCAATGAAATGGCCTCTGCTTTCTCGTCGATTATTTATCGACGATCAGTTCGCAACCAGATCAGAAGCTTTGTGCCGAATTCGGATTCCAAGATCCATGTATTTATCTCGTATCAGTTTGATCCAGTAAAGCTGGTTCCCTGCATGGCAGCAGAAGATAAAATGAAAAAATGCACGTTGTCAGACTCCTTTGCACAACAGATGAATACAGGGTTTAAAAGGGGTATCGGATCGGTTTACTTTTGGGACAATTTAATTTGGTATTCTCCCGAACAAGACACGAAATGGGCAAATGGAAAAAATCAAGTGATTTATTATCATAGCCAAGATCAAGCCGATGCAGTGAATCTTGCACGCACACTGAATGAGGTCAAACTATTCGATGGCGGAAATGGTGGCCTCAGTACATCAAGTGATTTTCAGGTTAAAGACATGACGTGGTGGCCGTACGCCAAACGATTACCACCCAGACAGCTTGACGTGCTGATCGCCTGCCAAGGATGCAGAGGCGGCAAAAGATGATCCTTATGTTCGAGACGATCTACCCGAGGGCTGTCCATTGCTTTCCCGCGCCAAGTTGCCATGCTGAACAACAGGACGGGCAAAGCAAGGTTGGCTCAACGAAGGCATACGACGTTGATCGAATTGTCATGGCAAGCTGAATCTTTAAGGTGCACTGGCGCAAGATCTGGAACACCAACCCGCCCCAGCCACTCAACAAGGAGATCGAGACGCCAGCTCCTCCAAAGGAGTGGCGCCGGATCAGCGTCATCGGCATCTTCCCAGACGCCTCCGCCCATGGCCTCCGCCAATCCCCTTCAGCCGACTGCGTCATCACCGGATTGTGGGCCATCAACACCGGCCCCTCGCCGCCGGGTCCGCAGGCCAAACGCCCTCCGGCAGCTTGCGCGAATGGCGCACGGACCGGGCCTGACCGAGATAAACCCACGCTTGGCGTCCATCCGCCAACGTCAGCCAATGGCGCTGATACAGGCGCGGACACCCCTCGAAGGCATCCAGCTCGGGAAGAGCCGCGCGGTCGATGGCGTAAACCTCACCGGAAACGCGCCCCTCTGCGGCGATGGCCATCGGGAAGGGACCCAGGTCGTAGAGGCAAGCGCCCGCCAGCCAAGCACGTCCCAACCGGCGTGCCCCCAGGAGCCGGGCATGGTTGGACTGGCCGCGCTTCAGGGTTCCATACACAAAAAGCAATGTCTCCCCCGCAACCACGCTGGCAGGCCCCTCTGTTTCCCCCATCGCCCTCCGGTTCTCCAACGGCTTGGACACTTGGGGATAATGGACGCAATCGAACGCCGCCGATGACCATCGCGCTCCTGCTTGCCCTGCTCGGTTCCTTTGGCTTGATGGCCTTCATCGTCAAGCGCTTGGAAAAGGCCTGATCCGACTCTTCTGCGATCTGTCTTTCCCCCTCGCCGCTTGCCACTGCCAGCGCTTTCCCCCTCGCCGCTTGCCGCTGCCACAGCTTGCCGCTGCCACTGCTTGCCACTGCCACTGCTTGCCACCGCCATGGCCCTCATCACCGGACATTCGATCGCCTTGGCGTTCTCCTGGCCTCCCCAGGCCTACCTGTGGTTCAAATCCCTCCACATCGTCGGCGTGGTGGTGTGGTTCGCCGGTTTGTTCTATCTCGTGCGTCTCTTCATCTACCACCGGGAAGCCGATGACCTCGCCGAGCCCCCGCGCGAGGCCTTTCGCTCCCAGTACGCCTTGATGGAGCGGCGTCTGGCCAACATCATCACCACCCCCGGGATGGCGGTGGCCGTGGCCATGGCCATCGGCTTGCTCAGCGTGCAGCCCGCCTGGCTCCAGCAGGGATGGATGCACGCCAAGTTGGCTGTGGTGGCCATCCTTCTGGCGTATCACGCCCTCTGCTACAGGCTGATGGGCCAGCTGGAGGCCGGCACCTGCCGCTGGAGCGCCAAACAGCTGCGCGCTCTCAACGAACTGCCCACCCTGCTGCTGGTGGCCGCTGTTCTGCTGGTGGTCTTCAAAAATCAATTCCCCACCACCCGGGCCACCTGGTTCCTGGTGGCCTTGGTGGTGGCGATGGCTGGATCCATTCAGTTTTATGCCCGCTGGCGTCGGCTGCGCGCCGAAGCCCTTGCTCTCTCCTCCTCCACCAGCCGTGCTTCGTCCTGAAGCCCTCAACCACCCCCTGGCCGCCATCCTCCGTCAGGTGAGTCCGACCAGCTGTCCGGGTCGCCTCAACTTCCACTGCCACACCGTCTGCAGCGATGGCAGCCTCCAACCGCGCGATCTGGCCTCTCAGGCGGTGCGGCTTGGCCTGGAGCATCTGGCGATCACCGATCACCACAGCGATCGGGCCTACGCAGAGGCCCAATCCTGCATCGACAGCCATGCGGCCGCAGGGGACCCAGTCCCGCGTCTCTGGTCCGGCGCCGAGATCAGCGCTCTGCTGGAGGGTTGTCTGGTGCATGTGCTGGCCCTGGGCTACCAGCGCGGCGCTCCCTCCCTGCTCCCGTATTTGAACGGTGAGGCGGCGGTGGGAGAGGCGCTGCGGGCGGCAGCGGTGGTGGCGGCCATCCAGGAGGCGGGCGGGCTGGCCCTGTTGGCCCATCCCGCCCGCTATCGCTTGCCCCACCCGCGTTTGATCGCCGCTGCGGCCGACCTGGGCTTTGACGGTGCCGAGGCCTGGTACGACTACGACATGCAGGGTCTCTGGGCCCCCACGCCGCTGGTCTGCGAGGCCATCGCCGCCGATCTCCACGATCGTGGCCTTTTGTCGAGTTGCGGCACCGACACCCATGGCCTGGAGCTCAACGGTCGCTAGGGTTTGCTGACGCATTCCGTTCAGCTTGATGGGTCTGTTCGATCGTCTGCTTGGAAACCGAGGCGCCGGCGCCTCCGCAAAGCCGGAAGTGAAGGTGGCCGGCTCGGCCGCTGAAGCCAATCCGCAAAAGAGCGACAACGCCTTCTTCCTCGATGCCGATGCCTCCAGCACCCTGGGGGATGTGAACTACATGCGGCGCTCCAACACCATCCGGCGCACCTTCCCCGGCAATGCCGACAGTCCTGGCCAGAAGGAGATGGTCGCCGAGGTGGCCTCCATGGAGGCCAAACTCGAGCGGATGACCCCCGGCCTGGCGGGGACCTCCACCGAGACCGATGTTGAGGTCAATCTCACCGGGGGCATCCCCAAGCCAGTGAAGAAAACCTTCGCCCAGCAGATGTCACCCTCTCAGCTGGCGGAACGGCTCAAAGGGTCGGCCGTCAGTGGCGTCAACACCCCCGGCGCTCCCTCCAACCCCCGCAAGGCCAATCCAAAGCAAGGGGAAGCCTCCACCAGCTCTGGCGCGGCCAAGCCCGGCGCCATTGATCCGTTCAAGGCCATGGCCAAGGATCTCAACAGCTGAGTCGCTCTCCTGAGGCCTCAGCCCTGTTCAATGCGAGCCTCACTGTCGAGCACCAACTGCCGCAAGTGGTTGCGTTGCTCGGGTGAGGCTCCCTGCCACAGCCCCCGATGGTGGGCTTCCAACAGCCGTTCGCCCATGTCGCGCAGGGCCCAGGGGTTGGCCTGCCGCAGAAACTCCAGAACCTCGCCCCGCAGCCAGCGCTCGCAGATCGCGCCGTAACTCCAATCGGGCACCCGACCGGTGCTGGCGTCATAGGCGAAGAGATAGTCGAGGCTGGCCGCCAGTTCGAACCCGCCTTTGTAGCCATGGCGGCGCATGCCAGCCAGCCAGCGCCCGTTGAGCAGGCGCGAGCGGATCACCTTGTCGAGCTCCTTCTCCAGCCGATGCACCCGAGGGCGCTCAGGGCGGGAATGATCGCCGAACCAGAGAGCCGGACGCTGGCCGCTCAACCGCTCCACCGCCGCGCTCAAGCCCCCTTGGAACTGGTAGTAGTCATCCGAGTCCAGCAGGTCATGTTCCCGGTTGTCCTGGTTGTGGAGCACGACCTGCACCGCTGAGAGGCGCGCGGCCAAGCCCTGGGGATCCGACACGGCCACCACGTCCGCCGCAGGATCCGTGCCCGTGCTGTCGTAGCGCCAACCACTCCACGCCAGGAAGGCCTCCGCCAGATCCTCTCGTTCGTCCCACTGGCCACTGTCGATCAAGGCTTGCAGCCCGGCCCCGTAGGCGCCCGGCGCTGACCCGTAGACCCGGCCCCAAGACGCGCCAGCGCGAGAGCCAGCGGCCAGGGGGTTGAGGGCCGCCTCCTCCGGCAAGGCGGCCACCAGCCGGCAGGCCCGGTTGAACCAGTGCACAAGCTGGGGAAAAGCATCGCGGAACAGCCCGGAAATCCGCAGCGTCACGTCCACCCGCGGGCGCCCCAGGGCCGAGGCGGCGATCACCTCCACGTCCACCAGCCGGCGGGTGGGTCCATCCCAGCAGGGGCGCACGCCCATCAACGCCAGGGCCTGGGCGATGTCCTCCCCGCCGTTGCGCATGGTGGCCGTTCCCCAGACCGAGAGCGCGAGGGCGCGCAAATCCTCTCCCTCTTCCATGCGGTGCTGCTCCAGAAGCAGCTCAGCGCTGCGTCGCCCCAGATCCCACGCCGCCTCCGTCGGCAGGGTGCGCAGATCGACGCTGAAAAAGTTTCGCCCCGTCGGCAGCACATCCAGGCGCCCGCGGGTGGGCGCGCCGGAGGGACCAGCCGGGATGCGTCGTCCGGCCAGCCCCCGCAGCAGGGCCTCTCGCTCAGCGACGGCACAGGCCAGAAGCTTGGGCAGAAGAGCCTCCCGCAGCCACGCCAGGCAGGGGGTCAAGGCGGGGCCCTCCGTGAGGATCGGTGGCGCGGTTGGCAGGCCGAGCAGGTGGCGCACCTGGGCGAGGGCCTCCCGCTCCAGCAAGGCAACGCCGTCCCCGACCCGCCGTGGCGCCCCGGCCCGCTCCTCGCCAGGCCCACCCTGGCGCAACCCGCAATCGAGGCGGCCGCGATCCGCTGGCGTCAGGGGAGCCTCCTCCATCGCGCTCCAGGGATCCAGGTCGAGTCCCAGATCGCGGGCGATCGCCTGGGTCAAGCCGGGATGGGCGCCCCGGGGCGCGCGGGCCAGGGCCAGCAAAAGCTCCGCCAGGTCGTCGTCCTGCGGCTGCTGGCCGTAGATGTGAAGTCCGAGCCGGATCTGCGCTTCCTTGAGCTCGCAGAGATAGCCCGCCGCAGCCTCCAGCCTGCTCTCAAGCGGATCGCCCCCGACCGCATCCCCTCCCTCTGGAGCGCCCTCGCCGGGCGCGGGCAGCCGCAAACTCCCGAGCAACGCCTCCAGCCGCGTCCGCAGGGGGCCCACCCGCTCACTTCCCAGATCGCGCGCCAGCCAGTATTCATCCAGCAACGCCTCCAGCCCCGCCAGCTCCCCCTCCAATCCGGCCCGCCCCAGGGGCGGCGTGAGGTGGTCCAAAATCACGGCCTGGGCCCGTCGCTTGGCTTGGCTGCCCTCTCCGGGATCGTTGACGATGAACGGATAGAGATGGGGCATGGGTCCGAGGGCCCACTCGGGGAAGCAGGCCGCGCTGAGACCCACCCCTTTCCCTGGCAGCCATTCGAGGTTGCCATGCTTGCCAACGTGCACCACCGCGTGGGCCCGATGCTCCTGTCGGATCCAGAGGTAGTGGGCCAGGTAGGCGTGGGTGGGGGGGAGATCCGGGCTGTGATACGTGCGGCTCAGGTCGCGCTCATAGCCGCGGCTGGGCTGAATCAGAACGGCGACAGCTCCGAAGCGCAAGCCCCGGATCGGGAACACCAGCCCCCCCGGACTTCGCTCCAGGCCGCCATCCCGCTCCGGGGGCCCCCAGACGGCTTCCAAAGACCGGCGGCTGGCCTCCGGCAGCGTGGCGTACCAGGCCTGATAGGTGGCGAGCGGCAGGCCAGCCAGGGCTGGACGGTGATCGCTTTCCGGATCATTGGTGCGTCCCCCGAGCAGGGCGCGCATCAGGGCCTCCCCATCCCCCGGCCAGCCCCCCTCGCCCAGGTCGACCCCCTCTTGCTGCAGGGCGTGAAGCATGGCGGCGGTGCTGGCGGGGGTATCCAGCCCCACCCCGTTGGCCAGGCGCCCATCCCGCGTGGGGTAATTGGCCAACACCAACGCCAGGCGCCTGTCCCTTGCGGGGGTCTGGCGCAGGGCAACCCAGCGGGCGGCCAGCTCCACCACCCAGGCCAGGCGGCCTGGATCGGGTTGAAGGATCGTCAATCCCTCTGCGGCGGGGACGCCATCCCCTGGAGAGGAACGGGGTTCGCGAAAGGCCCCCACGCGGGTGGTCAGCCGACCATCCAGCTCCGGCAAGGCCACTTGCAGGGTCAGATCCTGGGGGCCGAGACCCGCCGCGCTGCGCAGCCAACGCTCCCGAGGTCCGCCGCTGGTGAGCAGTTGGAGCACCGGCACGTCCAGACGATCCCACAGGGGAGCTCCCAATCCCGCTTCCGCGAACGACACCGACGCAAAGGCCGTGGCGCAGAGAACGACCTGCGCCGCCTCGCGCGCAAACCAATCGCCCAGACCCGCCTGCACAGCGGGATCCCGCAGGCCGCTGACCCAGAGGGCCCGCGGACAGAGACCCCGTTGGCGCAAGGCCGTCAGCAGCGCGTCCATTAGGGCGGTGTCCCCCGCCTGGCGCAGAGCCCGGTACAGCACCACCCCCACCCGCGGGCCCGGATCGTCCCGCCAATCGTGGGGCAGGGGATCCGCCTCCTCGACAGGCCTGGGGGGGGGAGGATCATCCCCTGCCAAAAGGCGCTCCAAGGCGTCCACCACCAGGGAAAGATTGGCGCTGCCGCCCACTCGGAAACAATGCGCCAGGGCCCGACTCAAGGGCGCCGGCACGCTCCCCAGAGAGGAGAGGATCCCCTCCTCCTCCAAGGTGCCCGCCAGGATCAACAGCTGGCGATCCGCTCCGCTTCCCTGCCACTGCCGCACTTGCTCCAGGCCATAGCTCCAGTGGCCGCGGCCCCCGAGGAGGCGCACCACGAGCAGCCGCGTCTGCTGGAGCGATTCGCGGATGTAGTGATCGATCACCGCCGGATGGCTCAGGCGGGAGAGAGACACCCCCCGCACGGTGGGAGCGGGGGGGGAGGGCCTCTGGCGGAGCACCGCATCGAGGGCTAGAAGGTCTGTGGAGGCGCTGCTGAGCACCACCACCTGCGCGGGCGCGTGGCTGAGGAAAGCGGCCCCGTCGTCCTCAAGGTCTCCGGGGTTTGCGGTGGTGGCCAGACGATGCATCCGCCCATCTTGCTGGCTGCGGTGAGAAGATCGGGCCAACTTGACTGGCCCGATGCACCAGTTTCTTCCGTTCGCCTGGTTTGGCGGCAAGTGCGTGCCCTTCGCCGAGGCCACCCTGTCCGTGGCCACCCACGCGCTTCACTACGGCACTGGAGCGTTCGGAGGCATGCGCGGGCTGCCCAATCCCGAGGATCCCTCCGAAGTGCTCCTGTTTCGCTCCGAGCGCCATGCCCGCCGGCTCAGCCAAAGCGCGCGGCTGTTGCTCACCGATCTGAGAGAGGAGACCATCCTGGGAGCGATCCATGCCTTCATTCAGGCCAATCGCCCCAAAAAGCCCTTTTACATGCGGCCCTTTGTCTACACGAGCGGCCTGGGCATCTCCCCAAGACTTCACGACGTCGTCACCGACTTTCTGATTTACGGGATAGAGATGGGTGACTATCTCTCGCCTGAGGGGGTCTCGTGTCGCATCAGCAGCTGGACGCGCCAGGAGGATCGTTCCCTGCCGCTGCGCGGCAAGATCAGCGGCGCTTACATCACGAGCTCTCTGGCCAAGACCGAAGCTGTGAAAAGCGGTTTTGACGAAGCCTTGCTCTTGAACAGCCGCGGCAAGGTGAGTGAGGCCAGTGGCATGAATCTCTTCATCGTGCGCGATGGGCAGCTGATCACGCCGGGGGTGGATCAGGACATCTTGGAGGGAATCACGCGGGCGAGCATTCTGGAGCTGGCGAGCGACATGGGAATTCCCGTTGTGGAAAGGGCAGTGGATAAGAGCGAGTTGTTCATTGCCGATGAGGTGTTCCTCAGCGGCACCGCCGCGCGCATCACGCCGGTGCGTTGCGTTGAAACCACGGAACTGCCAACCCATCGTCCATTGATGGAACGGCTGAGAGATCGGATCACAACGATCACAGAAGGGCGCGATCCGAGGTATGAACATTGGGTCACTCGAATCAGGATTCCCGGCTGATGCTGGCCTCAACAACGCCAACGCGGCAAACCCAGCGGTTGGGCTTTCTGGAGCGACTGCACAGCCCGGAGCGTCCTGTTCTTGTTTTTGACGGGGCCACAGGCACCTCTCTCCAGCTCCTCAACCTCACCGCAGAGGATTTCGGCGGGGCCGCCTTGGAGGGTTGCAACGAAAATCTTGTCTTCACCAAGCCCGATGCCGTGCGCGCCGTCCATCGGCAGTTTCTGGAGGCGGGCTGCGATGTGATCGAGACGGACACCTTCGGCGCCACCTCGATCGTCCTGGCGGAATATGGCCTGGAGGATCAGGCTTTCGCGCTCAATCAACGGGCCGCTGAGCTTGCCCGTGAGATGGCCGATGCCTGGAGCAGCCCGGAGAAGCCGCGCTTCGTCGCCGGCTCCCTCGGACCAACCACCAAACTTCCCACCCTGGGCCACATCAGTTTCGACGTCCTGAAGGCGGCCTTTCAAGAGCAGGCGGAAGGCCTGATGGCCGGGGACATCGACTTGTTCATCGTCGAGACCTGTCAGGACGTGCTGCAGATCAAGGCGGCGCTGATGGGTATTGAAGCGGCCTTCGCCCATCTCGGCCGACGTCTCCCCCTGATGGTGTCCGTGACGATGGAAACCACTGGCACGATGTTGGTGGGTTCCGACATCGCGGCGGTGGTGGCGATCCTGGAACCCTTTCCCATCGATGTGCTGGGCCTGAATTGCGCTACAGGACCGGAGCAGATGAAAGAGCACATCCGCTATCTCAGCGCCCACAGCCCCTTTGTGGTCAGCTGCATTCCCAATGCCGGCTTGCCTGAAAACGTGGGTGGCGTGGCCCACTACCGCCTGACACCGGTGGAATTGAAGATGCAGCTGCTGCACTTCGTGGAGGATCTGGGCGTGCAGGTGATCGGTGGCTGTTGCGGAACCACCCCCGCTCACATTGCCGCCCTGGTGGAGATGAGCCAATCGCTCAAACCCGCCGCCCGAGCCGTTCGCGGTGGCGCCGCAACGGGCGAGAGCGATCTGCCCCGTCCCGCGTTTGATTATGAGCCGGCAGCAGCCTCCATTTATGGCATCACTCCTTATCACCAAGATCAGTCATTTCTGATCATTGGCGAACGGCTCAATGCGAGTGGCTCCAAGAAAGTGCGAGAGCTTCTGAATGCGGAAGATTGGGATGGTCTCGTGGCAGTGGCACGGGAACAGGTCAAGGAAAATGCCCATGTTCTTGATGTCAATGTGGATTATGTTGGCAGAGATGGTGAGAAGGACATGCACGCCTTGGTCAGCCGTCTGGTGACCAACGTGAATCTGCCTCTGATGCTGGATTCAACCGAGTGGCAGAAGATGGAGGCTGGACTGAAAGTTGCTGGTGGCAAGTGCATTCTCAATTCAACCAACTATGAGGATGGTGATGAACGCTTTTTCAAGGTGTTGTCCCTAGCCCGCGATTATGGCGCGGGGGTGGTGGTTGGCACGATTGATGAAGAGGGCATGGCGCGCACAGCTGAGCGAAAATTTGCCATTGCTCAACGCGCTTATCGCGACGCCTTGGAATATGGTCTGCCGCCTCGCGAAATTTTTTACGACCCTCTGGCTCTACCGATTTCAACCGGTATCGAAGAGGATCGCGGCAATGCTCAGGCCACCATCGAAGCCATCCGGCGCATTCGAGAGACCTTCCCTCAAGTCCACATCGTTCTGGGTGTCAGCAACGTCAGCTTCGGCCTCTCGCCCGCCGCGCGCATTGTCCTGAATTCCGTTTTCCTGCACGAGTGTTGCGAGGCTGGGATGGATGCGGCAATCATCAGTCCGGCGAAAATCCTGCCCCTGGTGAAAATCAGCCAGGAACAGCAGGATGTTTGCCGAGATCTCATCTACGATCGACGCCGTTTTGAAGGTGATATCTGCAACTACGATCCGCTCACGGTGCTCACGACCTTGTTTGAAGGGGTCAGTGCCAAGGAGGCCAGAGCTTCTGGCCCTTCACTCCAGGATCTGCCCATCGAAGAGCGGCTGAAGCAACACATCATTGATGGAGAGCGCATCGGCCTTGATCAGGCCCTCGACGAAGCCCTCCAGACCTACCCCCCGCTGCAGATCATCAACAGCTTCTTGTTGGATGGCATGAAGGTGGTTGGTGAATTGTTCGGCGCGGGTCAGATGCAACTGCCCTTCGTGCTGCAAAGCGCCGAGACGATGAAATCCGCCGTGGCCCACCTGGAGCCCCACATGGAGAAAGTCGAGAACGAGCAGTCCAGCAAGGGCAAACTGTTGATTGCCACGGTGAAGGGAGATGTGCACGACATTGGCAAAAACCTGGTCGATATCATTTTGACCAACAACGGTTATCAGGTGATCAACCTCGGCATCAAGCAAAGTGTCGAGGCGATTGTGGAGGCGCAACAAAAGCATCAAGCAGATTGCATCGCCATGAGTGGTCTGCTGGTGAAATCCACCGCCTTCATGAAAGATAATTTACAAACTTTCAATGAAGTAGGCATCCACGTGCCGGTCATTCTTGGTGGAGCGGCGCTCACCCCCCGCTTTGTCCATGGCGACTGCCGTGCGGCGTATCAAGGCCAGGTGGTTTATGGGCGCGATGCTTTTGCCGACCTCCGCTTCATGGATGCCTTGATGGAGGCGAAGGCCGCCGATCGCTGGGACGATCGGCAGGGCTTTCTGGACGGGCCGCCGGAGGGCCTGGCCTGGGGGGAGGCCCCGGCCACGCCGGAGCCCGAGGCCAGCCCATCCCCGGATCCCGCAGACCGAGCCGAGCCAGAAGCCGAACCGGGCACACAGGAGTTGGCCATGGCCGACAACAGCCATCGCTCCGAGGCGGTGCCCGAGGAGGCGGCCCTTCGTCCTCCCTTCTGGGGCAGCCGCGTGCTCCTGGAGGAAGAGATCGATCTGGAGGCGGTGATGGCCTACCTCGATCGCAATGCCCTCTTCGCGGGCCAATGGCAGCTGCGCAAGAGCCAGGACCAGTCTCGCGAGGCCTATGAGGAGATGCTGCGGGCCAAGGCCGAACCTGTGTTGAACCATTGGTTGCGGCGCTGCCTGGAGGAAGAGCTCTTGACACCCCGTGTGGCCTATGGCTATTTCCCCTGCGCCAGGGAGGGCAACGCTGTTGTGGTCTTCGACCCCGCCAACCTGACTGCAGGCATGCCGCCGACGGAGGCCCAGCGCATCCTTGGGCGCTTTGCTCTCCCCCGTCAGAAAGGCGGCAACAGATACTGCATCGCAGATTTTTATCGCGATGTGCAATTCTCCCCCGAGGGGCAACCAACCGCCACGGATGTGCTGCCCATGCAAGCTGTGACGATGGGAGAGAAGGCCACGGCCTTCGCCCAATCCCTTTTCCAAGGCGACCAATACAGCGATTATCTCTATTTCCACGGCCTGGCTGTGCAGATGGCCGAGGCGCTCGCCGAGTGGACCCATGCCCGCATTCGCGCTGAGCTTGGTTTTGCGGAACACGAGCCCAACGCCCTCCGCGACATCCTGGCCCAGCGCTACCGCGGCAGTCGCTACTCCTTCGGTTATCCGGCCTGTCCCAACGTGGCGGACTCTCGCCAACAACTCGACTGGCTCGAAGCGGAGCGCATCGGCCTCACGATGGATGAAAGCGATCAGCTCGAACCGGAGCAGAGCACCACGGCTCTGGTCGCTCTGCACAGCAAGGCCCGTTATTTCAGCGCCTGAGCGCCATGGCAGGCTGGTCCTGCCCATCCGGTTTCGCCATGGCCCTGTCTGGACCTGACGCCATTGATCAAGCCATCGCCGCTGGCCTCGATCTCGATGGCTCTCCCCTGCCCGAACCCATGTTGGCGCTCTACCGCGAGGTGATGGCGAAAGAGAATGCGCGGCCGCGCAGCGGCGTGACCAAGTCCATGCGCAACCGCATCGTGCGCAGTGGAGCGAAGCATTACAGCCAAGCCGATCTGGATGCCCGGTTGCAAGCTGCCGGCTGGGACGGACTGAAAGCGAAAGAGATTGCCTTTTTCTATGGAAATTGACACTGATCGCCGTCAGCAATTCATGTTGATCGCCTTCAGCGATCCCTGCTGAAAGCCTTCAGCAATCCCTGCTGATCGCCTTCAGCGATTCATGCTGATCGCCGTCAGCGACCACGGCTGATCGCCTTCGCTTCCAGCCAGGGCCTCTGACTGTCTCGCCTCCGGAATGATCCGGGTGAGGGGAGCCTCGACCTCCCGGGCCCTCAGGTGCAGAGATCCTCAAGGGTCTCAAGCACCTCCTGCTGGAAGTCTTCCATGTCGTCGGAATCGCTCAGATCGATTCCTTCGCCGGCGGCATTCTGGATGAGCTCCTGGAAATGGAACGCTCCCTCGCCATGGGCGAGAAATTCCACTGCCGAGGACTCACCGCTTTCCTTGAAGGCGTCGCAGAGGGCGAGAAAGGCCGCGTCTTCGGTGAAATCCCAGCTCATGAAGGGGGTGGTGCTAGACGACCTTTAACGCCTCCCCCCGGCAAGTCGTCAACCACCTGCATGGAATTTGTACGCTTCCTCGGTCCGATGCTCCACGCACACCCCGCCCCAATCCCGTGAGCGCACCGATCAACGCCCCTACGGAACCAGCCCGCAACGTCCTCGGGGATCCTCTCGTGGTCTGCGGTTGTCAACCGATGACCGGCTGGTTTCGCGATGGGTCCTGTCGCACGAACGCGGCCGACCTCGGCCGCCACACGGTCTGCTGCGTCGTCAGTGAGGGTTTCCTCGCCTACAGCCAGGCTCAGGGCAATGACTTGAGCACCCCGGCGCCCGCCTATGGCTTTCCCGGCCTCAAGCCCGGCGACCACTGGTGTGTTTGCGCGGCACGGTGGTTGCAGGCCTATGAGGACGGCATGGCACCACCCGTCCGGCTTGAAGCCTGCGAGCAGTCCACCCTTGAGGTCATCCCCCTCGAGTTCTTGAAAGCCAATGCCGCCTGAAAAAGCCCTACCAGGGAATGGTTGTCCCATCCCACGCTAAAAACGATCCAGACCGCTCCGGGGTCTGCGTTTCGAGCACATCCAGAAGATGCCCCGCAGCCCGCTCCGGCGTGAACAACTGGCTCGGAGGCACAGACCCGCGAAAGGGTTCCGACAAGCCCGTGGCCGTTGTGCCGGGGTGCAGGAGGCTGACGCAGGCCAGGGGAAGGCGTCGACGCCATTCCAACGCCAGGGTGCGCAGCAGCTGGTTCTGGGCGGCCTTCGCCGCGCGGTAGGCGTACCAGCCCCCCAGCCGGTTGTCACCGATGCTTCCCACCCGGGCCGACAGGCTGGCCAGGTGAACAGGCTCGCTCCGGGGCAGGGCGGCCTCCACGGCCTGAGCCAGAAGCAGCGGGCCCCAGGCGTTGACGGCAAAGCTGCGCCGCAAGCCCTCCGCGTTCACCTGGGAGAGACGCTTCTCCGGCTGAAGGTCATCCCCGTGGAGCAGACCGGCGGCACAGATCACCAGCCGCAGGGGAGCCAGCTCCAGCGCCACCCGCCGACCGAAGGCCTCCACGCTGGCGGGGTCTTCCAGATCGACGCGCAGATCTCCTCGCCCGCGCCCGGCGGACCACACGCGCAGGTGGGGCGCGCGCTCCGGTAGAGCGGCCAGCAGAGCCTGGCCAATCCCGCCCGGTCCCACCACCAAGGCGTGGCCGCGCCACTGGCTCCAGGGTCGGTGGGGGGCGGCGACGCTGGCCGACACAGGCGGAGGGGTTGGCTTGTCGCATGATGGCAGCAGCTCGCCTCGGGGGAGGGCACGCTGCGGATCACGCTGTTGGGGAAGGGGGCCTGGGGCAGCACCCTGGCTGACCTGTGGCAGGCCAAAGGGCATCAGCTCACCATCTGGAGCCGGCGCCTCGGGGGCGACCCGGAGGGGGTTCTGCCCGGCGCGGAGCTGGTGGTCTCGGCGGTGGCCATGGCGGCCATCCCCGCGTTGGCGAACCGCTTGGCCCCCCATTGGCCGGGCGCGGTGCCATTGCTGAGCTGCAGCAAGGGACTGGATTGCGAGGCGCTCTGCGGGGCCAGCGGTCTCTGGAGCCATTCCCTTCCGCAGGTGCCGATGGCCGCCTTGAGCGGACCGAACCTCGCGGCGGAGCTGGCCCGTGGCCTGCCTGCCGCCAGCGTGATCGCGGCGCGCGAGCCGGAGCTGGCGCAGTGGCTGCAACACGAGCTGCGCGCCCCGCACCTGCGGCTCTACACCAATCAGGATTTGCTGGGAACGGAAATTGCCGGCGCGCTGAAAAACGTGATGGCCATTGCCGCAGGCATCAGCGACGGTCTCGGACTCGGGGCCAATGCCAAGGCCTCCCTGTTGTGCCGCGGGCTCGCGGAAACCGGTCTGGTGCTCAAAGCCCTCGGGGGTCAACCCAGCACGCTTTACGGATTGGCCGGCCTGGGGGATCTGCTGGCGACGGCCAACAGCAGCTTGAGTCGCAACTATCGCTTTGGCCTGCTCCTGGCGGAGGGTGTGCCGGCAGAGGCGGCGCTGGCTCGGATCCAGGCCACCGTCGAGGGGCCGGGCACGGCCCGCGCGGCCCTGCGTCTGGCCGATCGCGAGGGGTGGTCATTGCCCATCTGCCGCCAGGTGGTGGAGATGCTGGAGGGTCGCCTCACCGCACGGGAGGCTGTGCAGGCCCTGATGGAGCGGGAACCGCGTCCGGAGGATCTCCAATGGTGAGGGAAGCAGGCCTGCCAGCCGTGCTCGTGGAAGCCTTCAGCGAAGCGCCGCTGGGGGGCAATGGCGCTGCGGTGGTCCTGCTGCGGGAGCCGGCCCCGGCGGCCTGGATGCAGCGGGTGGCGGGCAGCCTCAAGCAATCCGAGACCGCCTTTCTTCTCCCCCGCCGGGATGGAACCTGGGCGCTGCGATGGTTCACCCCCTCCCGGGAGGTTCCGCTCTGTGGACACGCCACCCTGGCGTCACTGCTGGCCCTCGCCCATTGGGGGCAGGTGGCGCCCGGGGTCGCCACCCGCTTCCACAGCCGCAGCGGCCCCCTGACCGTGCGCCTTCTTTCGCCGTCCGCCTCAGGGAGCCAGGCCCCCCCCCAGGGCCAGCTGGAGCTGCCCCGCTTCCCCTTGAACCCCCTGGATCCGAGCCTCTGCGCAGACTTGCTCACCTGGCTCTCCGCTCGGCCAGGGATGGCGCCGGAGGCCTTCTGGGGGTCCGCGCTGGGCTACCAGGTGGTGCTGCTGTCACCGGCCGCTCCGCTGGCAGACTTGCGGGGTGTGGCGGCGAGCCTTCCCCAAGGCTCCCGAGACGGGCTCGTGCTGATGCAGCCCTTCTCCTCCTCGGCGGAATCCTCCGCGCCAGGAGACGCAGACGCTCTGAGACCTGCCCCCGTGGTGGCCGGCATGGCGCCGGATTATCAGCTCCGCTTCTTCGCCCCCGGCCTTGGCCTGGAGGAGGATCCCGTCACCGGGTCCGCCCATGCTCTGGTCGCGCCCTACTGGCTGGAGCGGCTTCAGCGCGCGCGGGTGGTCGGATGGCAATGTTCCGACCGTCCGGGGGGGATGGTGTGTGAAGCGGGTTCTTCAGGCATGATCCGCCTGACGGGTTGCGGGAATCTGCTTTGGGAGGGAACCTTGCAAGTCGGGCCAAGGCCTGGTGGCGCAGACGAGCGGGCGGGCGAGCAGGCCTTCTCCGCTTCCGCCCGCGAGTGGGACGCCGCGTGCGGTCCCTGAGCCAGCAAGCGGTTCGCCATCCCCTCTTGCTCGCCACCCCCCTGGCCTTTTCCGCCGTCGGGATGGGCTTCGCCTCCCAGTCTCTCCTGCGTCCTGCGGTGCCATCCCATCAGGAGGATGTGCTGGATGCCCTGATGGCCCCTCCCCCGGAATCGGCGAACGGCTTGGCTCGGGGCCGCTCCCTGGCCGGTGGCGCCCCCGCCCCTGCGGGCTCCACCGACCCGGCGCGATCGCTGCGGGCCCGCCGCCTGGGTTTGCCGACCTCGGAACAGGCGTCGGCGGCGGGAGAGGGGGGGAAGGCCGTGAATCTGGAGATTCGGGTGGCGTTGCTCAAGCTCTCCTCCCAACCCTCCCTTGGCGGGGAGGGCGCCTGGCGGGTCGTGAGCCGGGACGGTCAGCTGTTGCGCCAAGGGCTTCGCGGGGAGGAGATCGCGGCGGACGCGCTTCTGGCAGAGCGGCCGGAAGTGTGGCTGGAGAGTGAGGACGGCAGCCCGATGCGGGCCGATGGTCGCCCCTATGCCGGCCGGCTGCGCGTCCTGCGGGCTGCGGACGGCATCCAGGTGGTCAACCACCTGCCCCTGGAGAGTTACATCAGCTCCGTGGTCGGCGGCGAAATGCCGAGCGGTTGGCGCCTGGAGGCCCTGCGGGCCCAGGCCGTGGCCGCCCGCTCCTACGCCATGGCCCACATGGCCCGGCCAGCCAGCGACCACTGGCATCTGGGGGACACCACCCGCTGGCAGAACTATGAGGGCCTGAGCCGCGTCAGCGCGCCCACCCGGGAGGCGACCCGTTCCACGGCGGGTGTGATCCTGAGCTATCAGGGGGGAATTGTGGAAAGCCTTTACGCCGCCACCCAGCAGATCGTCGACGAGGCCCACGGCCACCTCGGCGCCAGCATGAGTCAAACCGGTGCCCAGGAGCTGGCGGAACAGGGGCGAACGTTCAACGAAATCCTCGCCCACTACTACCAGGGAGCGTCCCTGGCCCGCTTGCAGCTCGGTGCGAACTGAACGCTATTGGCATCAGGCCCGGGCCGTGTCGGCTCGGGCTCTGGATGCAGAAGCGCTTGTGCCCTTGGCCACCAGCGTTCTGGAGTTGCAAGGCCTGGCGCCCTTCCTGCTGCGCCGGCTCGAAGGGGCCCCTCCGAGGCACCTCTCCCGTGAAGGGCCGAAGCCCAACCCGTTTCTCCCCTGGGAGTCGGCCTTGGAGGTCGAACGGCTCGCCGACAGCCATGCGCTGATTCTCAACAAATATCCGGTGCAACCCTGCCATCTCCTGCTGATCACCCAGGGGTGGCAGCCCCAAACCGGGTGGTTGGCGGCCCCGGACTGGCGGGCCGTCGCCCATGTGGCCAGCGACACGGGAGGTCTGTGGTTTTTCAACAGCGGCCCCACGGCCGGCGCGAGCCAACCGCATCGCCATCTGCAGCTGCTGCCGCGCCAGGAGGGCGAAGCGAGTTGTCCCCTGGCCTCCCTGCTCCACAGACAACTGGGGGACCCGGAACCCCACTGGCCCTGGCTCTACGCGCTCAGCCGCCGTTGGGATCCGCGAGATGGACGCGATCTGCCCCTTCTCTACCTCGACCATGCGAGGCGTCTGGATCTGGGGACTCCCGATGGGCCCGGCGCCCCGCGCCACGCCTACAACCTTGTCTTTGATGACGACTGGTTTTTGACGGTGCGCCGCGCGAAGGAACACTGCGCGGGGTTCAGCGTGAATGGCCTGGGATTCGCCGGGTTTCTCCTTTCCACGGCCCAGTCGGATCTGGCCTGGCTGGAGCGGCAGGGGCCCTGGCGCCTGTTGACGGAGGTGGCGGCCCCGAGACTGGAAGGGGTGTTGAACGACTGAAGCGGAGAACATCAGGTGTTTTCACGCTTGCCCGATGCCCGGGACCGCGCTGAGCTGGGAGCAGAGCCGGAAGCAAGGCCCTGAGCCTGAATCCCGACGCTCGGTGCTGACTCCTCGAACACGCTGAACCCATGAACGCTTGCACCGGTGGCTCGTCCCGCCCTCCCGCCACCCGCCACGGACACAGACGAACCCTCCCTCTCCACCTCCAACAGCGCAATGCCCTGGTGGAAGCCCATCGCCACCTCGTTCCGCCTCTCGCGGGTCATTACGGGCTGCGCTGCCGGGAACCGCGGGAGGATCTCACCCAGGTGGGTTTCCTCGGTCTGATCCGAGCTGCGGAGCTCTACCGACACAACATGCAGACGCCCTTTGCAGCCTTCGCCCGTCCCCACATCCGTGGCGCCATCCTGCACCATCTCCGGGATGGGGCCGCCATGGTGCGTTTGCCCAGGCGACAGAGCGAACTGCGCGCGCGTTTGGCTCGACTGGAGGACGCCGAGCCGTTGGCGGCTGGCGGACGGTCTGCGGCCACCACCGCATGCTGGCGCCAGTTGGGAGTGACCCCGGAGCAATGGCGTCTGCTGTGCCGCCACAAGCAACTGTGTCGTCCCGCCCCGCTGGAGGGCGCATTGCTGGAGCAGGTGGCGAGCCCGGCGGACGACCCGTTGGAGGCCGACGCCGCCTCGCTCCGCCTGGAGGACCTGCTGACTGGGTTGGACCCGCGCAGCCAGAACGTGGTGCGGTGGGTGGTGGTGCAGGGATGGAGCTATCGCAAGGCGGCGGCTGCGCTGGACGTCAGCGCGATGACGGTCCAGCGCTGTTTGCGCAAGGGACTCGCCACGCTCCGTGAACAGCTGAGGGAGGGGGAGAGCCCGAAGGCGGCAGGGACTCGACCCCTCACACCTGGGAGGCGGGTTGGTCGCGCTCCATCTGCCGCTCAAGGGTGGCCATCGCGGCATTCACCGCCGCCAGCTGGCGCTCCAGTCCGTCTCTCCAGGCCGTGAGCATGCGGAGTTTGCGCTCCTGATGACGGCGTCGATAGCTGGTGGAATCGTCCGTGAAGAGGCAGCCGCATCCAAGGGGTGAGAACATGGGGGAGAAGGGGAAGGGGTTAGGTTCTAGCGGGCCTGATCGATCCCCCGAGACCAAACCGCTGGATCATCCAAAGGTTTGGGCGAGGACAGCCATCTCAAGCTGCTCCTCACCAAGTGTTTGTCTGGCCAGCAGTGCTCGCGGCTTTCGCTCCCTCCTCACCCCGCCTTTTCCCTGGACTTGTTCTGGGGTGGCTCCTTCTTCTGATCCCCGGCGCGCGGGCTCAGTCGTACGTGGCCCTGATGGAAGGCCAACGCGCCACTCCCCTGCGCGGACGGTTCAACACGGTGCCGGTTCTGCATTCCAACCAGCCGGAAGAGGTGGAAGGCCCGGGGGTCCTGATCAGCACGGTGCCTGGCGTGGCGATCGCGGCGGAGACCGGGGAAGCAGTGGAGATGCCGGCTTTCACCTTCAACGGTGAATTCGGACTGCATCTGCACCACAAATACTTCCCCCCCTACCGGGCTTCGATCTCCCCCTCCCAGCGGCGAACCGAGCTCACCCTGGCCACGATTTTCGTCAATCCAGGCCTTCAACCTGTGCGGGTGACGTTCAGCGCCGGGGCCGTGCGCAACAGTTTCGAAGCGCCCTATCTCGCCCAACACCTGTTTGGTGTCCGCCCCCTTGGTCCTCGCCCCTGGAACACCGGACCCGGCGACGCGACCGCCGTTCAACTACTGCGGGGACGCTTGGATCCACGCCTCAACGAAACCATCACCATTCCGGCGCGGGGAAGGGTGGTGGTCTTTCGAACCGCCCTGCCCGCGTTGGGCATTGCCAATGCCCTGCTCAAAGGTCGCAGTGACGGTCCCTTGCAGATCGCTGTCGTCGCCGCCAGTGAGCCCCGAGGCGATGAGGATCTCTTCGCGGTGATGGATCGCCGTCAGTTGGCGCCAGGACGGGTGTATCTGCGGCGGATCAGCGAGATCAAGGCCGGAACGATCTTCTCCCGGGTCGGCGGCGTGGCCCTGGGCGATCACTACCAGGCCAACCTCAACCATGATCTCAACCAACAAGGTCCCCTGCACGTCCCGTTGACCAGCACGCGACGCACCCACTTCGGGACCGGGGAGGTGCAGGTGAATGCCTTGGCCAGTCGTGTCGTGGATTCCTCGCTGGACAACGTGGGCACCTATGGCGTTCGCTTTGACGTTGATCTGAATCTGCGCGGACAAGGTCTGCACGACCTGGTGTTGAGCCATCCGGCGCCCATCGGCGGGCGGCCATTCACCGCGTTTCGGGGCTCCATGGAGATCCGCACTCCAGAGGGTTTGCAGTCCGTTCATGTGGTGTTGCGCTCGGGGCAGAGTCTTTCCCTGACCCAGCTCAACCTGCAGCCTGGTCAGGCCACCCCGATTCGCGTCTCCCTGGTCTATCCAGCGGACGCCACACCAGGCCATCTTCTCAGTGTCGTGCCAGCGGCCCAATTGGCCGAACTTCAAGATCAGGAGCGTCGTCAAGAGACGGCTCGACTCAACAGGAGCGCGCCTCCCCTGCCCCCCCCGCCCGCTGTCGGGGGAGGCGGCGCTGGCCCTGCCCGCAAGGGAGGAGGGGCGGACGTCCCGCAGAAGCAATCCCCCCAAGGAGCACCCGCCCCGCGGGCCACCGGACGGCGACCCGCTGGCCCTCCCCCTCGGCTGATCCCTCCCCCTCAACCACCGGGACCCCGCTATCCCGACGTTCGCCGGGCTCCAGGTCCGTTGACGCCGCCCCCCGAGATCTTGCGCGCGCCGGCGAGACCCACCTGGCTGCAACCGCCTCCCACCCTCCAATCCCCGACACCCCCCAGCCAGCGAACCAACCCGTTGAGCGATCGCTACCGCGAGGCGCTGGAAGCCCAGGAGCAGCTGCTGCGGCAATGGAAGGGAACCCCTTGAGGCGCCATGGAGAACTCACCGAGCGACGAGACGAGCATGCCCCGACGACGCATCACCCTGGAGCTGTCCCTGGAGAAGCTGACGCACATTGATGCCCTGAAACGGGAATGGGGGCTGCGCAACCGGGGCGATGTGCTGGAGCGTCTGCTGGAGGAGATCTTCGCCAACATCGAGGAGGAATTGGCGCCATCGGTTGGGGAGACGGCGGCGACGATGGCGGAGGACCCAACCAGCGCGGGCAGCGATGGCTCGTTGGATGATCAAGCGGCCCTTGTGCTCGTCGGCCAAGGGGAATGGGCGATGGAGGGTTGGGGAAGGGAAGACACGCCAACCCTTCCGGCCCCTCCCAGCGCGGAGAGCGGGGGAAAGGGCAAAGGCATCGACCTCCCCGGTTTTGTGCGCCGTCGTTCGCAGCACTTGCGACGCAGTTTGCGGTTGGACCAAGAGGCCGATCCTGCCCAGACCGCCGTGGCAGCTTGGCCCAAGGTTTCGGAAGCCCTTCTGCGACAAAGCGAGGAGATTGTGCGGTCCCACTGGCTGAATCTGTTCAGCCAGTCGCCGAACGCCGCTGTCGTGGAGGCGGCCATGAACTGGTTGGCCCAGGACATTTGGCCCCATGCCGATCTGTGCGAAGGACGGCTTTTCACCTGGTCGGCGGCCGTGCGCCTGATGCGAGAGGTGGATCCGCGCTGGACGGAGGCTCCGCCCAGCCTGGAGCGCGTCATCGTCACGGCGGGAGTGCTGGAGGACCCGTTCAGCGCGGAGACCTTGCCCTTGCGGATCCCCACCCTGGTGCATCGCTTTGTGCACCGTTTCCGTCGTCGCCAACGGGGAACCTCATTTCAAACGCTGGAATCCACCATGACCGTGCCCGGAGCCCTGAGGGAGTTGCAACTGCCCACAGACACCGGACAACGGGTGACACTGACCCAGATCCGAGACGCCTATCGGGAGATGGCCCTGAAGCACCATCCCGACTCCGGGGGTTCCCTGGACACCATGCGTCGACTGAACGAGGCCTACCAACTGCTCAAAGAGCTCTATCGGCAGCGCCCCAGCGAATCCACGCAATCATCTTGAGTCTCTCAGTCAAGTCCAGAAATTGGACCAAGAGCGAGTCGCAACTGAGTCACGCGATTCGTTGACACCAGCCACCCACGGGCCGGCGGGCCACCAAGACACAGGGGTCTCACAAGGGGATCAACCCAGCTGCCGAAGGGTTGAAAGGGTCCGGCGGATCCGCCCGGCAGGCATCGTGATCGCTTCACGTGTCTCACCTAGGTCTTGATATGAGTCCAGGACTGCGTCCAGGCTGAGACACACGATTCCCAAAAAATCAACGATTTCATTGGCGACCATTCCTGTGCCGTTCATGCCTCTCTCAACTGGAAATGGATCGTTTGCGCGTTTCCTGGCGATTGCGACAACATCTGCAACGGAGGCCGGGCAGAGCGCTCAGCCCTGCGGCGTGAAAGCCCGCCCGCTGTGCTGGCCAACAGCTCTGTCCAAACCAGGGAAGGCCGTTTGGACAGAGGCCAAGAAGCCAGTTGCCGCAGTGGGGATGGAAACCTGCTGATCTGTCTTTGACACAGATCAGCAGGCTGGCCAAGGACGGTTCGCGCCTGGATGACGAACAGGCCGACCCGGGGCGTCCTTTTCGTATCGCAAGCCGTCTCCACGGGGAGCGCAGAGACAACTCCCATGAATCCCGCATAAGACGCAAATAAGACAAAGGACTGGTCCAAGTCAAGACAGGCAAGACAGGCGCATGGCGCCGGCCGTTCGCCAGCACCGACCGTCAGCCTCCAGGCGAACGGCCCCATCCGCGAACACGGTTTCGCCATCCCTGCGGACACGATCGAGCCAAGATAAACCTGTCCCATGAGACTCAGATGTGTCTTGGTATAGGACCAGTATTGAGTCTGGAATAAGACTGGCAAGACGTCTTGGTTGCCCCTTGCTTGCCCGCCCAGGGGCGTCCGAGAGCGCACTCCGCAAAAAACCCCACCTCGCGTTGGTCAGCGCGAGGTGGGGTTTGTGCTGTGGCGACGCCTCCAGATCAGCCTCCAAAAGAAGGCCTTTGGCCATCGAGACTTCAGGTGCTGGTCTGCATGCCCTGGATCAGAAAATCGAAATATGGACCGGCCAACGCCGCATCATTCGTGCTGAGCAGAGCCAAGGCCGCCTCTTTCATGGTGCGCATGGCTTCCACCATGCCAGGCATCGGCACGCCAAGGCTGTTGTACATCTCTCGTGCCCCCACCAGGCCGATGGCTTGAATTTGTTCGGTGCTCCCCGCGAGAACGCCGTAGGTCACCAACCGCAGATACCAGCTGTAATCCCGCAGACACTGGGCGCGCTGTTTCTGGCCATAGGCGTTGCCACCGGGGGCCACGTATTCCGGCTTGCGGGTGAACAACTGCTTGGCCGCCTCATCGACAATCTTTTTCTCATTGGCGGTGAGCACCCTCACCACCTCCAGGCGTCGCTCACCCCCGGAAAGAAAGTCCACCATGGCGCGCAGTTCCCCGCTGGTGGGATAGCGGAGTTGATCATCGGCCTGGAGGATCAGATCGCGGACGACGCTCATTGCAGCGACCAGAGATCGCACGATCTTATCCAGTCCTCTCGCGCCCATCGGGGGGGAGGACGGCAAGGTGTAACGGCCCTTTGCAGTTCACCAACCGATAGGGTTTGTGGAGGAGGCAACGCCCATGGAAGGGGACAAAAACGGTCGCGACGCCCTCCACCACCTGCTGCGGATCGAGGATCTCACCCGAGACGGGATGGGTCTCGGCCGCCTTGACGGCCAGGTGGTCTTGGTGGCGGGTGCCCTGCCTGGCGACCTGGTGCGGGCGCGAATCATCCAGCACGCCAAGCGCCATGCCGTGGGCACGCTGGTGAGCTTGGAGGAAGCGTCTCCGGATCGCCGCCGTCCCCCCTGCATCCTCGCCGACCACTGCGGCGGCTGCACCCTTCAAGCCCTGGACGATCCGGCCCAGACACGCTGGAAGCAGCAGATGGTGGAGCAAACCCTGCAGAGAGTCGGCGCTGTTGAGGTGGCTCCCCTGGCCCTGCTCCCCGCTCCCCAACCCCTGGGCTATCGCAACCGCGCTGTCATTCCGCTGGAGCGCACGCCGGAAGGGACCCTCCGCGCGGGCTACTACCGGCGCGGCAGCCACCGGATCGTCAACATGAACCATTGCCCCGTCCTTGATCCGCGGCTGGACGCGATGATCGCTCCGCTGAAGGCCGACCTGGAGGCCAGTGGTTGGCCGGTGGATCGCCATGGCGCCGAGGGCCAGGCCGGAGCGGGTCTGCGCCATCTGGCCTTGCGCATCGGGCGGCGCAGCGGCGAGCGGTTGCTCACCCTGGTGGCGAGCCATGAGGAGCTGCCAGGCCTCCAGGAGATGGCCAGCCGCTGGATGGGGCGCTGGTCCGAACTGGTCGGGGTGACGCTGAACCTGCAACCGCAGCCGAACAACCGTCTCTTTGGCCCGCGAAACACCACCATCCAAGGGCGCGGGTGGCTCCTGGAATCCTTTGCGGGGGAGACGCTCCAGATCGGTCCTGACACGTTTTTTCAAGTGTGCAGCGAGCAGGCGGAACGGGTGGTGGGGCTCTTGAGAGAGGCCTTGGCCTCCCCCCGGGGGCCGCTTGTGGAGGGCTATTGCGGCATCGGCACCTTCTCCTTGCCCCTGGCTCGATCGGGCTGGCGGGTGTGGGGCATCGAAAGCCATGGGCACACCGTCGACCTGGCCCGCCGCAACGCGGAACGCAACGGCCTGCAAGATCGCTGCACGTTTGTTGCGGGGGATGTGGCCGCAGCGCTTGCCCGGGGTCTGGACCAGCACCCCGCGGCTGTGCTCCTGGATCCCCCCCGCAAGGGGCTGGAGTCAGCAGTGGTGGCCGGCCTGCTGCGCCAACCCCCTGCCAGGGTGGCCTATCTCAGCTGTGATCCTGCCACCTTGGCCCGCGATCTGGCCAAATTGGCAGGCGGAGGCGTCTATCGCGTCCACCGCGTGCAGCCCCTGGATTTCTTCCCCAACACAAGCCATGTGGAGGTGCTGGCGCTCCTGGATCGCGTCTAGCTGCGCAGCTCGGCGGCAAACTGGCGTCGCAGCGCCGCTCGCACCTTCTCGTGGGTGGTCTCCACCTCCGTGTCCGTGAGGGTGCGCAGGGAATCCCTGTAGCGCAGACGAAACGCCTGGCTGCAACGATCTGGCGGGATCGGCTCCCCCGCGTAGCGGTCCACCAGCTCCACGTGTTCCAACAGGGGCTTGCCGGCCTTGCGGATGGCAGCCAGCAAGGCCGAAGTCGTGGTGTCGCGATCGACGACCAGAGCCAGATCCCGTTCGGAAGCGGGCACGGTGGGAAAAGGTTGGAAGGCAGGCTGCCAGCGTCCCGGACGGATGGCGGCCTGGCGAAGAGGATCCATCGCCAGCTGGAAGAGATGGGTGGCTTCCGGCAGCGAAAGGGTCTCGGCCAAAACGGGATGGAGCTGGCCGAACCAGCCCGCAGATCTCCCCTCCACCACCAGATCCGCCCGGCGACCGGGGTGGAGCAGCTCCCGGGGAGGAGCCGGGCTGCCATCCCCCTTGCGCCCCTCCCCCTCCAGGAGGGGGCGATCCTCCAGAGGGAGGTGGAACGGCAGGAGGGCCGCCTGCAGCACCCCCCGCGCTTCCCAATAGGAGAGGGTTTTGGGCTTGCCGCTGGTGCTCCAGCGCTCCCCGCGACGCTCGCCGCAGATCACCCCCGCCAGCAGCTCGACCTCCTGAGGGGAGGTCGAGCTCCCCAAGAAGACACGCCCGATCTCAAACGCCCAAAACCCCGCTCTGGACGCCTGCAGATTGCGGCGCGCCGCCTGCAACAACTCATCGTGAAGGTTGTCGCGCAAGTGGCCGTAGTCCGCCAGCAGCGGGTTGGCCAGGGGAACGCGATCCGCAGCGGCTCCCACCAGGGAGGGGGCCATGGTTTCCTGGAGGCCGGCCCCGCACAGGGCCAGGCGCAAACGACGCTCCACCTGCTGGGCGGGTTCAAGGCCCCCTGGCGCCAGGGGATCAGGAAGGTGGGCCGCAAAGTGGTCGTAGCCCACCAGACGGGCCACTTCCTCGATCAAATCCACGTCCCGGGTCAGGTCCATCGCCCGCGAGGCAGGAACCCGAACGCTCCAGCCCTCCTCCCGTTCCTCGAGTTGACAACCCAGGGCGGTCAGCGTGCGCTCCACGACGCTGTCCTCCAGGTCAACCGCCTCACCATCGACGAGGACAGGACCCAACAGGTTGTGCAGGCGGTCGCGGTCGAGAGGGATCGGCGGCCTCTCGGCCTGCTCACGCTTGTGGAGCCAGCGGCCCACCGCCCGCCCCCCCGCGAGGTCCGTCAGCAAGGCCACCGCCCGGTCCGACGCCCGCAGGGTGCCCTCCATCGGCACCCCTTTCTCAAAGCGGGCACTGGCTTCCGTGCGCAAGCCCACCGCCCGCGCCGACTGACGCACCAGCCGGGAAGGAAAGACAGCCGCCTCCAGCCAAATCTCCGAGGTGGTCTCACCCACCGCCGTCTCCGTCCCACCCATCACCCCGGCCAGGGCGATCGGCACATCGGCGTAGGTCACCACCAAGGGCTCGCCGTCGAGGGAGCGCGTCTCGCCATCGAGGGTGACGAGCTTCTCTCCAGGGTGGGCCGGGCGCAGTCCGAGGGCGGCGGGATCGGCGACACCGGCCGTTCGTTTCGCCAGCGCCTGGCGGTCGAAGGCATGGAGCGGTTGGCCGGTCTCCAGCATCACCAGGTTGGTGATGTCGACAATGACATTGATGGGGCGAACGCCAGCCCGTTCCAGGCGCCGTCGCAGCCACTCCGGGGAGGGGCCCACCCGCACGCCCTCCAGGGCCGTCATGCTGAAGAGTCCCCCGTCCGCCATCCGGGAGAGATCGGCGGGCGAGGCCAGCAAGGGTTGGGCCACAGGTCCCGGGGGCACTGCGGGAAACGCCGTCTGATCCCCGCAAAGAGCGGCCACCTCGCGAGCGAGTCCCTCCATCGACAGGCCATCGGGACGATTCGCGGTGATCGCCAATTCCAGGACTTGATCGTCCAGTCCCAGCAGCGGCCCGACTGGCGAGCCCAGGGGAGGAATCTCCGAAGCCAGCTCCTCAAGAATGACGATGCCCTCCGAGTGATCCGCCAAGCCGAGCTCCTGGAGGGAACAGAGCATGCCGCTGCTGGCCACCCCTCGAATCTGGGCGGGCTTGATGGTCAGATCCACGGCGGGCAGGTGGGCTCCCACCAAGGCCACGGCCACGTGGATTCCCGCGCGGACATTGGACGCTCCGCAGACAATGGCCAACGGGGGTTCCTCCACCCGGGTTCGCACCTGGCAGAGGCTCAGTCGATCGGAGTTGGGGTGCGCCTCCCGCTGTTCCACAAACCCCACCACCACCCCGGCGGCGCGGGCGGCCAAATCGTCGATCGCCTCCACCTCAAAACCCGCCAGGGAGAGCCTCTCCGCGAGCGCTTCGGCTGGAAGGGCGTCGGCATGGCCGATCAAGAGCTCCTTGAGCCATTGAAGCGAGACCCGCATGGTGGCTCGGACGCAAACCTGCCCATCGTAGGTATCCGACCCCGGATCAACCCAAGGAGTATGGTTGCCCATTGTCTCCCTGCTCGCTCAGCGGCGCACGTCCTTCCATGGCCAAAAACAAGGGCGTCCGGCTCGTGATCACTCTTGAGTGCACGGAATGCCGGTCCAACCCCGCGAAGCGGTCTCCTGGGGTGTCTCGTTACACCACCCAGAAGAACCGCCGCAACACCAGCGAACGGCTGGAACTCAAAAAGTTCTGCCCGCATTGCAACAGCTCCACAGTGCACAAGGAAATCAAGTGAAACCCTGGCAGGCGGCTCCGGGTGATCCACCACCCCGCCTTCTGCCCCCATCGGTGACATGCCCCTCCGCAGGCCAGCAGTTGCCCGAGGCGCTTGTTTCCAGCCTCTCCAATGCCCTGTTCTGTTCCATCGTTCATCCCGTTCGCCCATGTCCAGCTCCTTCTTCAAAAAACGGCTCTCACCCATCAAGCCCGGTGATCCGATTGACTACAAAGACATTGATTTGTTGAAAAAATTCATCACTGAGCGCGGCAAGATTCTTCCTCGCCGACTCACCGGCCTCACCGCCCAGCAGCAGCGCGACCTCACCAATGCCGTGAAGCGGGCCCGCATCCTGGCCCTGCTGCCGTTTGTGAATCCGGAAGGCTGAACGGTTTGCCCGGGCCTGGTCACGCCGCCCTCTCCAGCCGCCTCCAGATCGGCGATCTGGTGGGGATTTCCAGTCGACATCTCGATGGCAAACCCCCGCTGATCGCCGTGGTTACCGGGCTGCACGGGACCCGTGCGGACCTTCGCTCCTTCCGAGAGGGCAAATCCCTGTCCCTTCCCCAACGGCAGCTGGAGCGTCTCGCGTCCAGTCCCGACCCCGCCCTTGGACCGGCCACCGACCCCTCCCAGGCACCGTGGCATCTCACCCCCGAAGCGCTCGCGGCCGCGACGCCGCATCGGCGCGACTGGGGCGCAGCATGGCTACTGCTGGTGTCCGAACTGCCAGCGGACGCCGAACCCGAGGAGCTGACCCTCTCCGCCCTCAGTGAGCTGGTGAGCGGCCAAAACACCCCGCTTCACGACAGCGCCTGCTGGCTTTGGCTCCAAGGGGAGCAAACCCTCTTTCGCCTCCGTCAGGGGCTGGCGCAACCCCGCCCGCTCGCCGAGCTCCGGCGGCTTCGCCAAGAGCGCCACCGCCAACGGATCGCGGAAGCGGAGGAGCGGGCCTGGGTTCAGGCGCTCCAGCAGCGGCGACCTCTACAGGAGAACCAGCTGGCTCCTCACCACGCCATGGCTCTGGCGCAGCTTCGCCGTTGGGCCAGCGGCGACCGCGACCTCGTCCTGTCCGAGGACCTTCGCCAGTTGCTGCGCCATGCCCGCTGCGGCAGCGATCCCGCCGATGTGCGCCACCTGCTGGTGGATGTGGGTCTCTGGCCGCGCCACCATCTGCCCTCCCTGGAGGGCACCAGTTGGCAGCAGGGTTTCTCAACCGCGTTGCTGGCGGAGGCCGAAGCGCTGGCGGCTCGGGCGGAGGAACCGGTGGCGGGCGACGACCTGCGGCGAGATCTCACCGCGCTCGCCACCGTCACCATTGACGACGACAGCACCCTCGACATCGATGACGGCCTTTCCCTGGAATGGATCGGAGACGACGAGCCCCGCATCTGGATCCATGTCGCCGATCCAGGGCGATTGATTCCCCCCGACAGCCCGCTGGATCTGGAGGCTCGACGGCGCGGCACCAGCCTCTACCTGGCCCAGGGCACTCTGCCCATGTTTCCACCCTGCCTGGCCCATGGAGCTCTCAGCCTGCGCGCGGGTCAGCGTTGCGCGGCCTGGAGCGTGGGGATTCAGCTGACGGCGGATGGGGATCTGGCGGAGGTCATCGTGCAGCGCAGTTGGGTGCGTCCCAACTACCGCCTTTCCTATGCCGACGCGGATGAGCTCCTGGAACTCGCCCCGCCGCAAGAGCGAGACTTGCTCACCCTGCACGCATTGCTGCAGCGTCGCCGGGCCTGGCGCGGCATGCGGGGGGCGCTGTTTCTCGATCAAGCCGAGGGACGGATCCGCGCGCCAGCCCCTGGAGAGGTGGAGACAGAGAGCCGATTGGAGATCACCGAGCCCACAGAGGCGCGCCTGCTGGTGGCGGAAGCGATGATCCTTGCCGGGGCTGCGCTGGCCGACCATGGAAAACGCCACCAGCTTCCTCTCCCCTACCGCGGCCAAACCGCCACGCCCTTGCCGACAGCCGCCGAGCTGGAGGCCCTTCCCGCAGGCCCTCCGCGATGGGCCGCCATCAAGTGCTGCCTCAGCCGAGGGCAGGTGAGCACAAGCCCCAAACCCCATTTCAGCCTGGGTCTCGAGGCTTATGTGCAGGCCACCTCCCCGATCCGCCGCTACGGCGACCTTCTCGCCCAGCGGCAGCTGGCCGCCCACCTTCAGGGCCAGGCGCCGCTGGAGGCCAGCCTCCTGAGCGATGTGCTCACCACCATGGAGGCAGGCCTGCGGGAGGCCATCACCGTGAGCCGCGACGATCAACGCCATTGGCGCCAGGTCTGGTTCTCCGAGCACGTCGGCCAGCAGTGGCGCGGGATGTTCCTGCGCTGGCTGCGGGAGGATCACCAGCTGGCGCTGATCCATCTCGAAGGTCTGGCCATGGATCTGGCCGCCGAGTGCCATGGGGCGGCGCGGCCGGGCGATCCGGTGCTCGTGCGGGTGCGGGAGGTGGATCCCTTGCGGGATCGCCTGCAACTCGACGCCCGAGCCCTCTGAGAGAACCGCCCGCGCGCCCGCTTCAGGCCAGCCGCGACACCCGCAGCCAGGGTCCCCAGGGATTGGCGCAACCCACCAGTGCCACCGGACGGGGCGTCTCCTGCCGCTCCAGCCAGTCGTTCAAGGCGGGTTCAAGCGTGATCAGGGGCCAGGGCGCTCCCGCCAGGCCCCCGGGGCCATGCAGGGTGAATCCCCCCTGGCCGTCGCTCCCCAGCTCCCCCTGCCAAAGGCGTTCGCCAGGTTCGCGCGGAACTTGGCGGAGGTCCCCCGGTTGCGCGCTCCAGCGCCCCGAGGGCTCCAGCCGGCTCGCATCATCCAGCAGGGCAAGCTGTCGCTCCCGCCAGTCGGGATGGTGCCACGGGGTGTCCCAAAGGGGCAGGGGTGCCGCCGGGGCCAGGGGATCCTGGATCAAGGCCTCCTGAAGACGACGCACCGGCAGCTCCGCCGGCCGCACCCCCAGGCGCACGCAGAGGGCCGCCGCCAGTCCAGCCGCCTGACCCAGGTTGAGCACCAGCGGTTGCAAGCGCGTGGCGCCGTTGGCCATGTGGCTGACGCCGATGGCTTTATCCGCCGCCAGGAGATTCACCACGCCCTGACTCACCAGCGCTCCATAGGGGATGGTGAAGGGGGTGCCGCTCCAACGCCCCCCCCAGCGACAGCTTTTGGGGGCCAGGGGCCAGTCGGGGCCGGGATAGTGGTGATCATTGGCGTAGTTGCCCACCGCAATCGCCGTGGGGTGGCCTTCGCCATCACGGGGCAGGGGAGCGATGCACGCCCCCGAAGCCAGAGGGAGCAGGTGAGTCTCCACAACGGTCTCCAAGGCCACCAGCCGCCGCCCCTCCCGCCAGTAGGGCATCAGGGCGAGATCATCCAAGCCCTCCAGGGCCCCGGCGGCCGCTTGTTCCGCCGATGGAAACACCGCGGCTCGGCGCACCCGATGCGGAGCGATGGCGCGCAAGGCCTCCGCAAAGGCACAGCTGTGGGCTCGCATGTCGGCGGCCAAATCTTGCGGCACCTCCCCGGGAGGGAGGCCCTCCTGGAAGGCGCGCGCGAGGTCGTCATGCCAATCGTTGCCCGCCAGGGGCCAATTGAGCATCAACAGCCCCCCCGGCAGCCGTCCGTAGGTGAGGGTGCGCTCAAGGCCGAAGCGACGGGTGGCCTCGCTGAAGGGCGCTGCAGGGGCGGGAGGCAGGTCTTCGCCGGAAAAGCCGGGGCCGAGGATGGATGACTCCGCGCGGCCATCAGGGGCGGCCGACAGCTGGGCCATCACCACCCAGGTGGGGGATTGCACCGGCTGACGATGGAAAAAGGGATCCGACTCCAGAGCGGCGCGTGGCGGGGCGCTGGGTTCCTGCCAGGTCTCCCTGGCCTCCCAGCCCAGGCGATGGGGAACGGCAGCCAGGGGATAGAGGTCGCCCCGGTCACTGCCGTCGATGACAACCATCGGCTCAAGGCGCCAGCTCTCGCCACGCCAGCGCACAGCAAGCGCCTGGATCCGATCCCCCTTCCGCTCCACCCCCTCCAAGCGAGCCAAGGGCCACCAGGTCAGCCGCGATTCCCGTTCCAGCCAGTCCCGGAGGATCGCCTCCGCCGTGGCGGGCCGATAGCCGAAGCAACTCACCCAGTTGTGATCCAGCCCCCCCGGGGTCTTGGCGGCGAGGGCGCGAAGAAAGGCTCCCCAAAGACCCGTCTGCCAGGGGGAGAGTTCATTGCCATCGGGGCAGCAGACTCCCGCAGCGCTCACCATGCCCCCCAACCAGGGGCCAGGGGTCAGCAACAGGGTCTCCACACCGCTTCGTGCCGCCTGCACGGCGGCGGCCACGCCCCCGGTGCCCCCACCCCAGACCACGATGGGAAACGCTCGCGGGATGGCGCTCATGGTTCCGGCGTGGGTGGACGGTCTTCCGGGAGCTCCCGTGTGTCGCGCTCCTCCAGGGAGGTGAGGCAACGCAAGCGCAGGGCGACGAGTTGATCGTAGAGCGGGTTGATCGTGCACATCGGTGGAATGTGCACGATCTTGTGGCCGAACAGCTTGATCTCCCGCTCGAAGGGGCATCGGGCGGGAATGAGACGCGTGAGAAAGCGTGCGACAGCCGGATCTGCTGGATCCAACCCATCCAGCCAGGCCTTGAGGGAATCGAGCGGTCCAGCGCTGTCCTCCGTGTCGCTGCAGGCCTCCGGGAGAGCGGCCAGCACCTCCTCCCCCACCGTCAAGGCGGTGCTCCATTGGCGAAGGAGCGCCATCTCGGGCGGACTCAGATGGCCATCCGCCAGGGCCACGACGACGGCGGAGCGCAGGAAGGCCTCCGCCAGAGGGGTGCCCTGGCCAAAGCGATGAAGCAGGGCCGCCGTGCCCGGCAATGGCAACGTCTCCCAGCTGGCTCCCGGAAGCTCCTGGCGCAGTTGCGCGATCAGGGCTTGCTCCTCAGCGGGAGAAAAATCGCCATCAGCCAGGGCCAGGTGGTGGAGGGCCGCCAGCCACAGCTGGCGACGGGCCAGATCCTCGGTGTGTTCCAGGAGGCGGGGCGCGGCGTGGGATCCATCATCGGACAAGGCGCAAGGCGACCTGCGGACGCAGAGACCCTGGAACGCAGAGACCCTGGAACGCCCAGACCCATGGACGCGGGGGACCCGCCAGGGAAGCGGTTGAGACGACTGGACGCCCAACGAACCGCCGCGCCACCGCTGGGTAGGATTTGGCCAGCCAGGGCCGGAATGGCGAGCCGGACGGGCAAGACCTGCGCCTCTGACCTGCGCCTCTGAACGGCGCTTCTGAACTGCGCTTCTGAACGGCGCTCCCGATCCAAGCCCCAGCGATGCCCTTCACCCTCACCACACCGCTTTATTACGTCAACGACAAACCCCATCTGGGGAGCACGTACACCACCTTGGCCTGTGATGCCGTTGCTCGTTACCAGCGCCTGCGGGGACAACCGGTGCTGTTCGTCACGGGCACGGATGAACATGGCTTGAAAATACAGCGAACCGCTGACAGCAAAGGCATGGCGCCACAGGCTTTCTGCGATCTCAACAGCGAGCGCTTTCGTGAGCTCTGGAACCAATGGGGGATCAGCCACGATCGGTTCATTCGCACCACGGCTCCGGCCCATCGTGCTCTTGTCGAACAGTTCTTCGCTCGGGTCGAAGCCAACGGAGACATCGTGGAAAATCGTCAGCGGGGTTGGTATTGTGTCGCCTGCGAGGAATTCAAGGACGAAGCCTCCACAACCAGCGCGCCCAACTGTTCGATTCACGAGCGGCCACTGGAATGGCGCGATGAACCCAACCTCTTTTTTCGCCTGTCGCGCTATCAGGGCGCCATCGAGCAGCTGGTGCAACGCGATGGGTTCATCGCGCCAGCATCACGACAGCGGGAAGTGGAGAATTTCGTTGCCGGTGGTCTGCGAGATTTCTCCATCTCCAGGGTGAATCTTCCCTGGGGCATCCCTGTGCCTGGCCATCCTGACCACACGTTTTACGTGTGGTTCGATGCGCTGCTTGGCTATCTTTCCGCCCTGCTCGATCCCGAGGCCGCGCTGGATCTCGATCAACTCGTCTCCCGCGGCTGGCCAGCGCAGTTGCATGTGATCGGCAAGGACATCCTTCGGTTTCACGCCGTCTTCTGGCCGGCGATGCTGCTCTCCGCCAATCTGCCATTGCCGGAGCGGGTGTTCGGCCACGGCTTTCTCACACGCGAGGGACAGAAGATGGGCAAAACTCTGGGCAATGTGCTCGATCCCGAGGTCTTGCTCGCGCGATGCGGCCGGGACGCTGTGCGTTGGTATCTGCTGCGTGACATCCCCTTCGGAGACGATGGTGACTTCCAGCAGAAGCGGTTCTGCGAACTCGTCAACAACGATCTGGCCAACACCATCGGCAACCTTCTCAACCGCAGCGTGTCGATGGCGCGCAGATGGTTTGGAGGTGGAGTCCCCCCCCGCGGCGAAGCGGCCTCCCCCGACCATCCCCTGGCCCAGGCCTGCCTCCAGGCCGCCAGGCAACTGGAACAGGCCATGGAGGCGCTCGATTTCCGGCGCGCCTCCGAGGCTGTGCTGGGCCTCGCGGAAACAGCGAATGGCTTTCTCAATGCGCAAGCCCCCTGGGCACGGATGAAGCAACCCGACCCGGAGGCCAGCGTGGGGGCGGATCTCTACGCGGTGTTGGAGAGTTGCCGCTGGATCGGCGTTCTCTTGACGCCCTTGTTGCCTGACCTCTCTGAGCGACTGTTGGCTCAACTGGCCTGCGCTCCCATCCCCTGCGAGTCCCTCTGGCCCACCAACAGCTCCGCCGCAACGGCCCGAGAGGCGGCGTCGCGCAGCCGGGTGGCCTGGGAGGCCGCCCAACAATGGGGCGTCCTGCCAAGCCCGACTCCTCTGCCGGAGGCCTCTCCGGTGATGCAACGGCTGGAGCTTCTCGAACCCCTGTGACCGATCTGCCTCACCGGAAACTGAGGTCAGGGGGATTCACCGGACGTGGCCCTCTCTTCCACCAGCTGGCCCTGCTGGGATTGCTGCTGGTCACCCAGGGCTGCGGCAGTCCCGTGTCCCGCGGCACCGAAGAGAGCGCTCCGCCCTTTTCCTTCCGCAGTCTCAACCTGCAGCAGCGCACGAAGGAAGGGCTCCCGGCCTGGACTCTCAAGAGTCCTGAAGCCCGCTACAACGTCCGCAGCGGCGTGGCTCGGGCTCTGCGTCCGGAGGGCGTGATCTTTGCCAAAGGCAAGCCGCTCTATCAACTCACGGCCACAACCGGCACCGTCATCAATGATGGCGCCGTGATCCTGCTGGAGGGATCCATCCAGTTGCAGCGCCTGGGCCAACAACCCTTGGCGGTTACGGCCGATCGGGCGCTGTGGTTCCCCAGCGCGTCGTTGATGCGCTTCGATCACTCTCCCGCAGTGCGGGATGAGCGCCGACGTCTCTCCGCCAAGACGGCCACCCTTCACCTGGATCGGGATCTGCTCGAGCTGCGGGGGAAGCCACAAATGGAGATCTGGAGCCGCCCCACCCCCCTGAGCAGCAGACCTCAACCCGATCGATTGGAGATGGTGGGCACAGCCAAGGCCGTCAATTGGAATCCGAGCAAGGGCACCTTGCTCGGTGAAGGTCCGGTCATGGTTCGCCGTCGCCCTCCCGGACGGTCCCCCAAAGCGCCCCTGCAGCGGCTCACGGCGTCCCGTCTGACGGGGAACACGTTGCAACAGCGCTACACGCTGCAGGGACCGGTGGAGATGAACGATCCTCATGACAACCAATGGTTTCGCGGCGGAACGTTGACCATGGACGCCAAGGAGCAGTGGTTGATGACGGCTGAACCCTTCCAGGGGCGGCGAGGCTCGCTGCAGGTGCAAGGGGAGGAGCTGCGTCTGGAGGGACGGCCGACAACCGCCACCATCGGCCGGGGTTGCCAGTTGCAACAGGAAGGCGATGGCTTGCAGGCCCGACGCTGTCAGTGGAATTGGACCACCCGGGCCGTGGAGGCCGAAGGTGATGTGCAGTTCACACGGCAGGCCAGTCAACAGCGAACCCGCGCCCAGCGTCTCACCGGACAACTCGGGCCCGGGGGGAGCGTGACCGCCACCAATCCAGGGGGGCGCGTGGTCACGCAGGTGCTGGTGCCCCGGCAGAGTCCAAGTCGTCCCCGGGTGCCTGCCAAGCCGGAGCCCATTGCGTACTGAGTTTGCGGGCCCATCCCTCGATCCAGCGGAGATCCGCTTGGCTGAAGCAACGCGCGGACCAACCGCCAAGGAGGAGAACCCCCGACGGTCCAACCGGCTGAACCACAACAGCCGGCAACCCGGGCAGCAGGCTGTCGAATTCCCCGCGCCCCGGGTAGGGCTTCAGATCCACCAGGGAGATGGCCCGCTGGCGGCGGCTGGCCTGGGAGCAAATGGCCCCCGGAATGAAAGGCTCCGGGCTCAGGGGCGCATCGCCGCTGCCCGGGGCATGGCGCGGCTCCGCGTCGCGCGGCAACAGTCCGCGACGCAGCACGGTGCGGCGACCATCGTGGAGCAGGAGGGTGGCGGCAGGGGTGGCCGAGAGCAGCATGGCGCTGCCCCACCCCAGCTCCTGCACCAGATCCTTCGGAAGACCATCGTCCGCCAGCTCGCAGCCCTCCTCCCCTTCGAGGGGGGCGCGAACGGCCGCTTCAGGCACCACCCGCTGCCAGAGGGCCGCGTTCACCATCAACACCACGGACAACAGGCTGGCCAGCACGGACGCCCGCTCCAGGGAGGGGTCGAGGTGGGGAGCCTGAAGCTGATTGATCACGGTCACCAGAAGCCCGACAAGGCCAAGAACGAGCATGATCCGGGCAGGCAGGGGAGGAGACATCAGGCAGGAAAAGCGCCGGTGGTGAAATCATCCGCTGGCTTCGGGGCCAAGTGTGGCCCTTGCACGGCAAACTGGAGGCGTTCGCTCGCCTTCGAGCCTGCCGTGACCCTTCCTCCCCCCCATCGTGCGCCCGCTTGGCTTGCCCGCCCCCTGGCCCGTTGGAGGAAGTTGTTGGTGACGTCTGCGCTGGCACTGCTGCTGATGTGCTGGGGGGGCGATCCGGCGGCGGCCGTCTCCGCGGAGGATTTCCCCGCACAGGCCCCTTCCGAACGTGTGCTGGATGGAGCCGGCGTCCTCTCCCGCGCCAGCTCACAGGAGTTGGAGCGTTTGCTGGCGGGCTTCGACGATGAGCGGGTGGATGCCAGGTTGATCACCATCAGTCGCGTGGACGATGACCTCAGCCTCCAGCAGCTGGGAGAGAGCCTCCTGAAACGCTGGCAGTCCGCTGAAGCAGGTCGTGGGGAGACGGCGGCGACCCCGCTCCTGCTGGTGCTCATCGATGGCCAAACCCGCTCCACGGCGGTTGTGGCCTCACCTCAACTCGCAGGAAGGTTGCCCGCTGAGCTGTTGCGCAGCACGGCGGACACCACCATGGCCATTCCTCTGCGTTCCGCCGAGCGTTATCGGCAGGCCAGCCTCGACGCTCTCAACCGCCTGGGAGCCGTTCTCCGGGGTGGTGAGGATCCAGGGGAACCCCCCCAGGAGGAAGCCCAGACCCTGGAGAGCAACATCCCAAGCCGGGAAGAAACCCAAGACAGCCACGCCTTCACCTGGGTTGTGGTGCTGCTGGCCATCGGCACGGTGGTGCCGATGGCCACCTGGTGGGTCTTCTCTCGCTGAATCAACCATGGGACTCCGCGACTGGATGGGCCGGCTGGGGAGCGCCCGCTCTTTGGATCTCAGTAGTGATTTGGAACGTGGCTATGAGTCAGCGCTGCTGATTCAAAGCATCGAGTTGGAGTATTACCAGGATCGGCCTGTTCGGCCCGAGATCGAGTTGCGGATCCCCAAGGCCATGCAAGCCCAGGTCTTGCGAAGGTTCAGGGCTGCGCTGCAGGTCTGCCAGCAAGCGTTGGAATCCATCAAGCCCTATCGCCAGGAGCTCAGCGGCCAGGAACTGCGTCAGTTGCAACTTCTTGAGGCAGTAACAGCACGCTATGCCACCTCCAGAGAGTTGCTGCCCAGTTTGAGTCGCAGCCCGGAAATGCTGCCCCGCAGTCTTCTGGGGGTTGTGGATCAAGTGCGTCAGCGACTGAATCCAGAAGCTGAGGCCAGCATGATCGCAGGCTTTCGTCGGCGACGCGACTCCACCCTGGTGGCGCTCCGCATCCTGCTGTTATTAATTCTGGTTCCCATTCTGGTGCAGCAAATCAGCCGCACCTGGATCGTGTCGCCATTGGTGGATCGTTTTTCTCCAGACAGCCCCTTCCTCAGCTACCCGAAGCCAAAACTTGAAGAGAGGGCAGTGGAACGGCTACGGGTGTATCAGGCCGAAATTGAATTTGATCATCTGCTACACAACCAGCCGCTACCCAATCGAGAAGAACTACAGCAAAAATTGCAGGTCAAAGCCAAACAGCTGAAAGAGGAAGCCGACCGTGAAAGCACAAATGCTGTCAAAAATGTTTTTGCTGACGTGTTTGGATTGGCCGGCTTTGCAGGTGTTTGTTTATTTGGACAACGCGACATCCAGGTCTTCCGCGGCTTCTTGGATGAGCTGGTTTATGGGCTGAGCGATAGTGCAAAAGCATTTGGAATCATTTTATTCACAGATATATTCGTTGGTTTTCACAGCCCGGAAGGTTGGACCGTCCTGCTGGAAGGCATTGCCGATCACCTGGGTCTGCCCGCTCGCCAAAACTTCATCTTGCTCTTCATTGCGACGTTCCCGGTGGTGTTGGCCACGATCTTCAAATACTGGATCTTCCGCTACCTCAATCGCGTGTCTCCCTCCTCGGTGGCCACCTTGCGGAACATGCAGGGAGGGGGTTGAGCCGTGGAAGGTGTTCCCCACCCGGGCCTGATCCTGGTGAGCGGTCCGGCTGCCAGCGGGAAGAGCCGCTGGGCCGAACATCTCGCCCACAGCAGCGGACGACAGGTCGTCGTGCTCGCCACTGGACCCGATCGTCCCGATGATGCGTCTTGGCAGCGACGCCTGGAACGACACCGGCAACGACGTCCACCCACTTGGCACACCAGGGAGGTGGGAGGGGAGTTGTCTTCTGCCGTACGGGCTCTCGACGCGGAGTGCGTGGCTTTGGTGGATTCCCTCGGCACTTGGGTGGCAGCGCATCTCGAATCGGACAGCGTCCTCTGGGAGGAGGAGATGGCCAAGCTGAAAGCGGCCTTGTCGGCGACCGGGGCGGTGGTGGTCCTGGTCAGCGAGGAAACGGGGTGGGGGGTTGTGCCGATGACAGCGGTCGGTGGGCGTTTTCGCGATCGCCTGGGGGATCTGCAGCAACACTTGGCGCCTCTGTGCGAAACCGCATGGTTGGTGCTCCAGGGCCGGGCGGTGAACTTGAGCCAGTGGTCCGCGCTTGTCCCCGCCCAACCCTGCGGTCCAAACCAGGGTCCGCTGAGCTGAAGACTCATGCCGCGGGTGGTGCTGTTCGAGCCCCAGATTCCTCCCAACACCGGCAATGTGGGTCGCACCTGCGCAGCCACCGGTCTCGAACTCCACCTGATCGAGCCCCTGGGATTTTGTCTGAGCGATCGCCAGTTGCGCCGCGCGGGCTTGGATTACTGGCCCTTGGTCAATCTGCGCTGCCACGGCAGCACGGGCGCCTTTCTCACCCACTGCCGAAAGGAGGGTGGACGTCTGCTCGCGCTGAGCAGCCACGCCAGCCAGCCCTACACGACCTTCAGCTTTCAAGCCACCGACTGGCTGCTGTTCGGCCGCGAGACCGATGGCCTGAGCGAGACGCTGCTGGAGGCCTCCGACGGGCAGCTGACCATCCCGATGCCGTGTTCAAGGCACGTCATCCCTGGTGGCGTCAGGAGTCTCAACCTTTCTGTAGCCGTGGGAGTGGTGGTGTTCGAAGCCCTCAGACAACTGGGCCTGCGGGGGTAATGAAAGTCAAAGCTTGACAAAGATGAAAAAAGCCGCTACATTCTGCCGAGCTTTGTTTTTTTGTTCTTGTTGGTTTCATCCAACAACTAGCAATTCAGTCAAGTTCAACTCCTTTCCAAGGTCAAACCGTTCGTTCGAATTGACATGCTTTTTAACCGTCGCATCTTCACGGCTCTGCTTTGTATGCCGGTGGTTCTCCCACTGACTGCAGCCATCGCCACGGATCTGCGCGAGAGCACAAGGGCTGATGATCTCTTCACCGCGTTGCGGGGCATCGAAAAAGAGGGGACCGTTGGCCTTCCATCAGCATCCTCCGCCACGCCTTCATCCACCACGTCCGTCACGTTGGACGTCAGTGGGACCACTCCAGGCCTGGTGCGCTTCGGAGACACCCTGGAGGACATTGCACAGCGCTACAAGATGTCCGTGGACCAACTGATGCAGCTCAACCCCGAGTTGCGTCAAACCCCCCTGGTTGTGGGCCGCCAGTTGCGTGTTCCGTCGAACACCGCGCCTTCGAGGGTCCAAACCCTGCTCTCTCTCAAACCCTCCACCAGCGGAGGCGTCAGTTGGCCTGACACTCCCGACTATGGACCGTCTCAAACCCGTCCCTCCACCACCGGCCGTTGGTTGTGGCCGGCTCGGGGGGTGTTCACGTCCCCGTACGGCTGGAGATGGGGACGGATGCACAAGGGAATCGACATCGCCAACAGCGTAGGCACGCCGATCGTTGCCGCTCAAAGCGGCCGCGTCACCTATGCGGGATGGAATGACGGAGGTTACGGCTATCTCGTCGAAATCACGCATGAAGATGGCTCTCGCAGCCTTTATGCCCACAACAGCCGCATCCTTGTTCAAGTTGGAGAGGAGGTTGCGCAGGGGCAACAGATCAGCCAGATGGGCAGCACAGGACGCAGCACCGGTCCCCATCTTCACTTTGAGATTCATGCCCCCGGCCTGGGAGCCATCAATCCGATGCAGCTGTTGCGCCCCTCGGCTTGATCGGCTGAGCCTTCCAGACCGGTTTCAACCCTCTGGGAAGGGGGTTCGCAAGCAGAGGCTTGACCCATTGGCGCCAATGGACCGTCGACGACCGGAGACGATCCGTCCTCTAGGATTGTCTTGCACGGCTCGGTAGCTCAGCTGGTTAGAGCGTGGGATTCATAACCCCAAGGTCGGGAGTTCAAGTCTCCCCCGAGCCACTTTTTTTCCCTCCAACCGAGGCAGACCCCAGATCGGTCAAAGCGCCGGTTCGTTCCTTTGGCGTTTTGAGATCCATGATGGGAATGAGCCAAAGATGCTTTGGCTTCTCCTGTGGTGGACACGCTCATCTGCCTCATCCGAGGAGGATTTCGAAGCCCACTCTCCCGAGGCCCTGTTCCCCATTGGCCTGCGGCCCGATGGTGGGAGCAGAACCCATGGAGGAGTCCGAACCCATCAGCGCATGTCAATGGCCCGCAAACGATCGCGAAAGCTTGCAGAGTCAGCGGTCTGCGCCTCTCCAGGAGTGCCTCCGGCAGGCGGCGCAGACCGATTGGGTTTCTGCGATGCCGTGGTCCCTCGCACCTCCACAGGGATCCGCTGGGTTGTCCCCCGGCGCGTGAGTCCGAGATTGATCTCACCACCGGGATGGCGGGCAATCGGTTGGACGTTGAGTTCACTGCGCACCTGATTGAGCAAGCGAAAGTGGCTGGTGGTGCCGTATTTGCGCAAGACAATGGGGTCCCAGGCCATGGGTCGTCATCGAAGTTGCTACAGCCTAGGACTGAGACAGGACCGCAACCGCAAGGTTCTGTGATAGATTTTAACGGTTCAACTTGGAGTCGGTCCGACTTCGCATTAGCCCGTTTCCATCCCGGACCCATGCGTGTGGTCGCCGCCCTTGAACCGTTCCCCCTCTGTCATTCCCATGTCCAGGCTTGTCGGTCTGCCAGCACCCGATTTCACCGCCACAGCTGTGGTTGATCAGGAGTTCAAAGAGATCACCCTGTCGCATTATCGTGGCAAATATGTTGTTCTCTTCTTCTACCCTCTTGATTTCACCTTCGTCTGCCCGACTGAAATCACAGCGTTCAGCGATCGCCACGCTGATTTTTCCAGCCGCAACACCGAAGTGATTGGCGTCTCTGTTGACAGCCAGTTCAGCCATCTGGCTTGGGTGCAAACGGATCGCAAGAGCGGTGGTCTCGGCGACATCGTCTACCCCCTGGTCGCCGATCTGAAGAAAGAGATCTCCCGCGCTTATGAGGTGCTGGATGAAGAGGCCGGCATTGCGTTGCGGGGTCTGTTCATCATCGATCCAGAGGGGGTGATCATGCACAGCACGATCAATAACCTTCCTGTTGGACGCAGCGTGGATGAAACTCTGCGCGTGCTGCAAGCCTTCCAGTACGTCCAGTCTCACCCCGATGAAGTTTGTCCCGCCAACTGGACTCCCGGTGACAAGACCATGAATCCAGATCCTGTGAAGAGCAAAGACTTCTTCGCCGCCATCGGCTGAATCTCCACCACTTGACCTCGTTCATTGACCTTGCTTCTGAACCTCGTTTATTGAGCTTCTAGACCTCGTTTATTGACCTGGCTTCTAGTGCGCGTTGTTTGACGTTGTTTTGTTCTTTCAAGGGGGCCGGCAGGCCCCTTTTTTGTGAGGGCAGGGTTTGTGGGCACTGGATGGCTGGATATCGGATGGACCCTTGCGGCGAACCCCCTCTTCAAAGAAGCGACAAGGTACCCCGCTCGCCATCCAGCTGGGCCAACCGTCCCAGGGGCAAGGCCAGATTGGGGAGGCCATGGCCCACAGGAAGTCGCCCCACCAACGGCACGCCCAGATCCAGAAGACGATCCCGCAGAACCTCCTCCATGCTGAGATCACCGGGAAGAATGTCATCCTCTTTCCAACGGAACCACCCCAGACCCACGCCAACCACTCCTCGCAACATGCCGCTGGTTCTCCATTGCGTCAGCATGCGGTCGACCCGATAGGGCTCCTCTCCCACATCCTCCAGAACCAGCACGGTTCCCGCGAGGCGAGGACACCAGGGAGTGCCAATCAAACTGGTCGCCACCGTCAAATTGCTGACCACCAGAGGGCCAACGGCCGTTCCCGCCAGCCAACCCTCTCCCTGGAGCGCCGCGACCGGTTGACCCCTGAGCAGGCGACGCAGACGCTCCCACTGCTCAGGGGTTCCCCCCGGGCTGCCATGCACCGCCCCGCCAACACCAGCGGCCCATTGAGCGAGCAGCAAGGCACTGGCATCGGAGTAGCCCACAAGCCAGCGCGATTGGGGTGGAGGTCGCCAGCCCTTCTCCAGCAAGCGCGCACTCCCCCAGCCTCCTGCGACGCTCACCACCGCAGCCACCGAGGGATCGCTCATCGCCTCAGTCAAGCGCTGGAGCCGAAGCCCATCGGGCTCTGAAAACCAGCGCCATCGTCCTTGAATCCCCTCGGGAACCGTCAAGGTCCAGCCAGCAGCGGCAAAGCGCTCCCGCAACCGCTCTCCCTCCTCCACGGCACCTTCCCACCAGGTGCCAGGGGCAACCGCCATCACGTGGTCACCCGCCCGCAAGGGGGGCGGCATGGTCAGGGCTCCAACCTTGGGGGACACCGCCGCCGCTGGAGGCGTCCGGGCGGATGAGGACGCGCCGATGGCGCCCATGGCCAAGGCCCCCCAGCTGGAGAGAAAAGGGCGCCGGCGCATGCCTCAGCCGCGACCGAGAGAGGCGAGCAGGCAGCGACCATCGACGCTGCCCAAGGCGGGATCGCAGGCTCGCTCCGGATGAGGCATGAGACCCAGCACATTGCCCTTCTCATTGCACAGCCCCGCCACATCCCCCACCGATCCGTTCGGATTGTCGCAATATCGCAGCACCACCTGGCCAGCGTCCTGAAGACGTTGCAAGGTTGAGGCTTCCACCTGATAACGGCCCTCCCCATGGGCGATGGGCAACGCAATGGTGGCTCCCTCGCTGTAGCCCCGCAGCCAGCCACAAGACCCTGGGCGCACCTCCAGACGCGCGCTCTCGCAGCGAAAGTGCAAATCGCGATTGCGGGTGAGGGCACCCGGCAAAAGACCCATCTCCGTCAGCACCTGAAATCCGTTGCAAATGCCCAGCACCGGCCCCCCGGCGAGAGCGAAGCGCCGCACCTCCTGGAGGATGGGGGCAAAGCGGGCGATGGCGCCGCAGCGCAGATAGTCGCCATAGCTGAACCCCCCCGGCAGCAGCACGGCTTCCACTCCCGAAAGGTCCCTGTCCTCATGCCAGAGGAAGCGTGTCGGCTCGCCCAGGCAGCCCTCCAGGGCCCAGCGCAGATCCCGGTCGCAGTTGGAACCGGGGAAGACCACGATGCCGATGGTCATGCCGGCTCTGGGGCCTCCACCACGTCAAGGGTCCAGTCTTCAATCACAGGGTTGGCCAGCAGGCGATCGCTGAGCAATTCCAGCTGTTGGCGAGCCGTGCTGCTGTCCGTGGCTTCCAACTCGACCTCGATGGCTTTGCCGATCCGCAGCCGGGTGATGCCGGACACCCCAAGGCGGACCGCCGCAGCACGGGTGGCCTCGCCCGCGGGATCCAGAACGGAAGGTCGCAGGGAGACCTGGACCCGGGCACGAAAAACAGGCACCAGGCAAATGGCAACCGTCCAATCTTGGCAGCCCGCCCGGCCAGGGATCCGGTCTCAACTCCTGTCGCTCCCGCTGGCGTGTCTCAGCGTTTGGCCTCTTCTCGGACCGCCCGCCCTTGGGCAGGGGCAGAGCATCCCTTTGGACTGTCGTCTCGGGTCTGGCGGCTGGCAGCCGTGCCGAATGGAAGTGCTGGATGTGGGTCGGCACTGGGTCGTGGTGATGGCACGCCGCCGTTTCGAGTTCCACCATGACGGCAAGGGAAGGGTGCGGATGCAGGCCAATGGCCCGTGGCAGGAGGTGACCCCCCGCTGGGAGAAGGATGGCAGCCTCTGCTGGGATGGCCTCTGTGTCCGGGGAGATCTTCCCCTGGACTGAGGGCCACCGCACCAGGATCATCAGCAACCGACAGCACACCCCTCAGGCTTCTGAGTCAGCCATGCTCGCCCCCTCAGGCTGCTGAGTCATTGATGCAAAACCCCTCGGGGGGAGTTTGCGGGGCACCGGGCCAGAGGGATTCACAGGCGAGCCGAACAACCTCCTGTCGGCCGGCGGGAACGAGAACCACCAATTCCAAAGCGGGGGAGGAGCCATCCTGGCGGGATGGGCCCTCATACCAGCCGTCCAGGCGAGGGCCCACCGCCTGCAACTGGAGGGCCAAGCGCTTTCCAGGCTCATGCAAACGACCCTTGAGCCGCAGAACCGGTTGCTGCCGCAACAGCTCGCGCAGGGCGGATTCCACCTCCTGGCGTCCGAGCGAGCCCCAACGCCGGATGACCAAAGCCTCCATCGCGACATGACTATGTTCATGTTCATGTTCATGGTCGGGGTCATGGTCGGGGTCGTGGGAGAGCGGGGTCTCCCTCTCTTCAAGCTCCTGCCCTGACAAGTCGCGGACGGGGTCATGAGCCGGATCGCCCAGCAGAAGGGTGACGGGAAGGGTGCCGCGCGCCATGGGCACAACGGGCGTGCCGGAACGCACTTTGTCGCCCAGACTCGCCATCACCGCCTCCAAGGCGGCGGGCTCAAGCAGGTCGGCTCGGCTCACCGCCACCAGATCAGCAACCTCCAGCTGCTCTGCGAAGAGGGTCTCCAGAGAGGACAGATGCTCCAAGCTTGGATCCGCCTGCCGTTGCCGCTCCACGGCAGCGGCATCGCCCACCACGTGGCCTGCCGCCAAGGCCTCCCCGTCCACCACGGTCACGACGGCATGCACCCGCGTGCGCGTTCGCACGGCGGGCCATTGAAAGGCGGCCACCAGTGGCTCCGGAAGGGCCAGGCCACTGGTTTCAACCACCAAGCCATCCAGCCGATCGGCGCGCTCGAGCAAGCGCTCCATGGTGGGCAGGAAGTCATCTTGAACGGTGCAGCACAGGCAGCCGTTCGTAAGTTCCACCAAGCGATCTTGTTGTTCCTCCTCTGGACAGAACCCGCAGCGGGCGAGCAGATCCCCATCGATTCCGACATCGCCGAACTCGTTGACGATCACAGCCAGCCGTTGACCGCTGTGCAGCAGGAGATGGCGCAGCAAGGTGGTCTTGCCAGCGCCCAGAAAGCCCGTCACCACCGTCACCGGCAGGCGGGCAGGGGGGGAGAGCACCATCTCAGGCCACCAGAGCCGACCAAGTCCAGGCCGAGCCAATGCCGATCAAGGCCGCAGCGATCAGGGCACGCCGCTGGGAACTGAGGCCATCCGCCAGCTTTCGCAACGGGATGAGCGCCACCAGCAACAAGGTTGCCTGGCTCACGAGCAAGCCGAACCCGTAGAACACCTGCGGACCCTGGCTCCAACCAATCGTCGAAGCGACCAACACATAGCCGTGGAGAGCGATGGCGGGCAGCAACAGGACCTTGGGCCAATGCTGGAACCAGATCAGGGCCACCAGCACCAGGGAGAAGGCGACCGCCGCCTCAGCCAGTGGCAGGCCGGGGAGCATCAATCCCCCCACACTGCCGAACAGGGCCGCCGCCAGAAGGGCCAAAAGCCACGACGTGCGCTGTCGCAAGCCGAGCAGGGAGAGCGCACAGAGAAACAACAGGTGATCCGGTCCCAGGATCGGATGGGCCAAGCCGCTGAGAAAGCCCGTCAGCGGAGAGGGTGCCAGGCGCGTGAGATCCATCAGGTGGTGTGCGCGGGCGGGAGCCGCAATGGCCAAGCTGACAAGAACCGCAGACAGGGCTGACGCCAAACACCAGCGGATGGGAACGGCTCGGGGCCGCAAAGGAAACGTCATGGTTGGAGGGGCCGGTCCTCGCCGGGCTGGGTGGGAAGGGTCATCGGCGGGCGTTCTGACTGGGTCACAAGGCGACCTCCACAGCTGCGGGACAGTGCCGGCCTCTGGAGACGAGCTCCATGCACCGGACTTTCCCCGTTACCTCCGCAGGCTGATCCCCCACGGAACCGACGATGAGGAATCTACTCAGGGCCGCTCACTCGCACTCCAGACTGTCTCGGGTTGAGACACCTGTGTCCGGGTGGCTGCCCTCCGCCCGTTCGCACAGTGCCCGGCGTTGCGAGCGGTCAAGCACCGCGCCGCTGAAGTCGGCATCGGCAATGCTGGCCTCACCGAAACGACTCTGGAGCAACATCGCGTCGCGCAGCAACGCTCCTCTCAAATCAGCCCCCTCAAGGCGGCTGGCAAAGACGACCGCGTCCCTCAGATCCACCCCCCGCAGATCAGCGCCGCGCAGATTGCTGCCGTTGAAAACAGCCCCGCGCAGATCCGCCCCGTGCAGATCGACCCCCGCAAGGTCCGTCTTGAGAAATTCCTGCTGGCGGAGATTGCGGCCGTGCATGTCCGGCTCGATCTGCTGCAGGGCCCGTTGTCCCCTCAGTTCCGGAGCGGTGATCGCCCGCGCCTCCTGAGAACCGCCCAGGATCACAACCCCCGCGAGCACAAGCGCCAGAACGAGAGGAACACACCGCGACCCGCCGCGACGCGACGGCGGGAGGTCCAAGCGCTGGAGGAGCCAGGCGCTCCAGCGTTGAAGGGTCTCAACGGTTTGCTGGCAGCGCTCGTCAATCAGCGAACAGACAATCGGCGCAGGGTGGTTCCCAGTCCCCCCCTTGGCAGCCTCACAGGTCATGGCGTCAGCCTTACGCTTGGCTTTCAAGTTATGGCAGCCATGGCGATGTCGTTGCGGGTGGTGGTCCCTCCCCACCCCCTGATTGCCCACTGGCTGACTCTCCTGCGGGACAGCGCCACACCCTCGCCCCTGTTTGCGACGGCCATGGGAGAGCTGGGTCGCTGGCTGACCTATGAGGCCTTGCGTGACTGGCTTCCCCACCGAAGCGTCACAATTCAAACCCCGGGGGGCTCCTGTGAGGGCTCGATCGTGGATCCCTCCATTCCCCTGCTGGCCGTTCCCGTTCTGCGCGGCGGCCTGGGTCTTTGGGAGGGAGCACGCACCGTGGTGCCCTCAGCCCGCATCTGCCACGTGGGCATTGACGCTCCTCCCCATGGGACAGCCCATTGGTACCTGGATGATCTGCCCCCAACCATCGGCGCACGTGTGGGAGTGCTCGTCTGGCTGCCCCAGCTCGCCTCAGGACGCACCCTTCTCACCCTTCTGACCCGCTTGGCCAGGGCGGGCGTGCAGGGGCCGGGGCTGCGCGTGATCACCACCGTGGCGGCGGCGCCGGGATTGAAGGCCGTAGGCGAGGCGTTCCCGGATCTCACGCTCTATGCCGCTTGCATCGATCCTGATCTGAGCGACGAGGGTCAGATCCTGCCGGGTTTCGGTGACCCGTCCGCCCGTCTCTATGGACACGCCGCCACCGAAATCGAAAGCCTCCCGGGGTCCCTAAAGTGAATGGGTTGGCTGTTGCGGCTCTCACCATGGCTGATCCTCAGCGCCAAAACTCCTCACCAGCAGCTGGTGGGCTGATCACCGCAGCCGCTTTGGGGGCCCTCGCTGGTGCCAGCGGCTTGGCTTGGTGGCTATGGCGTCAAAGCCGACGCCCTTCCCTGGCCACCACCGCCAAAGCAAGTTCTGACCTGCCGTCAGCGGGGGGCCATGCCCTGCCCGATCGCGTGAATCAACTCAACCAAGCCATCGAAGACGTACGGCGCCAACTGGAGTCACTCCACTCCCCTTCCTGAAGCGAGAATTCCCGGCCTCCAAGGCAAGAGCAGGTTGGCTTGACGGACAAGGACAGGCCATCCCGGTCTGTCCTGTCTTGCGTCGCTTCCGTCTGCTCCCCCCTCAGTAGGGTCGAGGAGTCTGAGCAAGCCGCCATGTTGCGTTCCGACGCCATCACCAAAGGGATCCAACGTTCTCCCAACCGGGCCATGCTGCGGGCCGTGGGCTTCGGGGATGAGGATTTCGGCAAGCCGATCGTTGGCATCGCCAATGGGTACAGCACCATCACCCCGTGCAACATCGGGCTGAATGATCTGGCACGCCGGGCGGAGGAGGCCACCCGGATGGCTGGAGGAATGCCGCAGTTGTTCGGCACCATCACCGTCAGCGACGGCATTTCCATGGGAACGGAAGGGATGAAATATTCCCTGGTCTCGCGCGAAGTGATTGCCGATGCCATTGAGACAGCATGCAATGCGCAAAGCATGGACGGCGTTCTGGCGATCGGAGGCTGCGACAAAAACATGCCTGGAGCCATGCTGGCGATGGCTCGCATGAACATTCCTGCAATTTTTGTTTATGGAGGCACGATAAAACCAGGCAAACTAAATGGACAAGATCTGACTGTTGTCAGTTCTTTTGAGGCGGTAGGTCAGATCACCTCTAAACGGATTAGCGAAGCAGAGTTGCTGGCTATTGAAAAGAATGCGTGTCCTGGGGCGGGAAGTTGTGGGGGGATGTTCACAGCCAACACCATGAGTTCAGTCATCGAGGCCATGGGACTGAGTCTGCCGGGGAGTTCAACAATGGCTGCAGAGGATCCGGAAAAATCAGACAGTGCGGCTCGATCAGCTGAAGTATTGGTTCAAGCCATTCAAGCCAACATTCGCCCACTTGACTTACTGACCCGTGAAGCCTTTGAAAATGCCATCAGCGTGATCATGGCTGTCGGGGGTTCCACCAATGCCGTGTTGCACCTCCTCGCCATCGCTCGCACCGCCGGGGTGCCGCTGCAGATTGATGATTTCGAAACCATTCGCCAACGTGTGCCCGTCTTCTGCGATTTGAAACCGAGCGGGCGCTTTGTCACTGTGGATTTGCATCAAGCTGGAGGCATTCCCCAAGTGATGAAGCTCTTGCTGGATGCCGGCTTGCTCCATGGAGACTGTCGAACCATCGAGGGTCGCACCTTGCGTGAGGTGCTCGCCACTGTTCCCTCCGTTCCACCAGCGGGCCAGCAGGTGATCCGTCCCTTGAGTGATCCGCTGTATGCCAAAGGCCACCTGGCCATCCTCAAGGGAAATCTGGCTCAAGAAGGCGCGGTGGCCAAAATCAGTGGCATCAAAAAACCTGTGTTGACGGGCCCGGCCCGCGTGTTTGAAAGTGAGGAAAGCTGTCTGGAAGCGATTCTCGCTGGCCGGATCCAGGCCAATGATGTTGTGGTGATCCGCAACGAGGGACCTGTTGGTGGGCCAGGAATGCGAGAGATGCTGGCCCCAACGTCGGCGATCGTGGGCCAAGGGCTAGGGGAATCGGTGGCGCTGATCACCGATGGTCGCTTCTCCGGGGGCACATACGGGCTGGTTGTGGGCCATGTGGCACCGGAAGCCGCCGTCGGTGGCACCATCGCCCTGGTCCGGGATGGAGACAGCATCACTGTCGACGCTGAGCGGTTGCTCCTCCAACTGAACGTCGATGCGTCGGAGCTGGCTCAGCGACGCGCCAACTGGAACCCTCCCAAACCTCGATACACCACCGGCGTACTCGGGAAGTTTGCCCGTCTGGTCAGCTCCAGCAGCCAAGGGGCGGTCACCGACCAACCTCCAGCGTGATCCCTCCCTCCTCCAGGAGGGGCCCATCAAGGCGCGAGCAAGGAGCGCAACCGGCGCGCCAAGGCTTCCAGGGGAGTCCCATCGCCGGGACACGGGCAGCGCTCCCCCTCCGCCGTCATCCATAGGGGGTGGCTGCCCTGCCACAAAATGGGACGCCTGTCGTCTTCCCTCCAGGCCAGGGTGAGATGCAGATCCGCTCCACTGCGAAAGATGTCCAGCTCCAAATCCTGATCCCGCAGGCGTTCTCCCTCAGCGGAACGGGCCTCCAGCATCAGTGTGCAGTCCTCGTCTCCGACGTCGGAGACGAGCAGGACGCCGTGACGCAGCGGTTTGCGACAGAGGTCAGCAGCTGCGGCGACCAATCGGCACAAGTCCGTGTTGCTGCTGGCCTCAGGCCAAGGCGTAGATCCCATGGAGATCCAGTTGGATTGGACCGGCCCGAAAACCAGGGTTGGGGCCCCCATCATCACTGAAGCGGGAGTGCAGAAGTTGCAAGCGGGTGATCCGTCCGGCATCAAACCGCAGGGGGAGCCCGAGGGGAAGACGCTCCAGGGGTTGGGCTCGCAGTGAAGGGATCAGATCCGAGAACGGGATGGCCACGTGGCACTCCCCCTCGCACTCCGTGCTGAATTCCTTGACCCAACGCAGGCCGCCTGGAATCCATTCCGAGAGGCCGCCCATGCCATCGGCACAAGCAACGGCCAGCTTGAAGCGACGTCCCTCGCCTCGCAAGACGAGCTCCAAGCCCCGGGCAAAGGAGAGATCCAGCGGTGGTGAGAAGAGAGGGGAGCGCACCGAGATGAAGCCCCCTCCCTCCTCCACCAGGTTGCCGGTGAAGCGCAACCCGGCTGGGCCCCAGGAGCACTGTCCACTGCTGCGACCGCCCATCACGGTGTCGTTCAGAGCTTGCCATCCGGAAAACCCCTCCCCCTGAACCACACAGCGGTCCTTGGGAGAGGGAGAGGGGGAGGCGGGTCGGATTCTGGTGTCCATGGGATGGGGGGTCCCACGGAGGGACTCTGGACGAACCATCAGTCTGACGGGGGGGCGACGCCCCGGGGAGGCCCACACGCCAGGCGAATCAGCCGGTGCAGCTCAAGCCTCAACGGAGCAAATGCTCGGGCAGACCAGCCGTCGCCTCGACGTCAGCCAGAATCACGACCGGCTGATGTGGGCAGACCAGTCGAGCCGGGGTGCGCTCCTCAGATTCAGCGGGGTCCAGCAGTCGGGCCAACGCTTGCTGTTTGCCCGCACCACTCACAAGGAAGAGGACCTTGCGAGCGGCACAGAGCGTTGGCGCGGTCAAGGTGATGCGGGGCAAACCCTTTCCCTCGCCCGTTGTGACCCATCGATCACGCACCCGTGGGGCGGTGGTGCCGGGAAACAAGGAAGCCGTGTGACCATCCTCTCCAAGGCCGAGCAAGACCAGATCAAGAACTGGTGGCTCGCCGCCACACATCTGGACCAGAAGGGCGCTGTAGGCCTCGGCACCGGCTTCTGGCGTGGTCAGGTGGGTGGGAACAGGATGGAAACGGGTTTGCTGTCCGGGACCACGGGCAAGGAGAGAGTCACGCACAAGACGCGCGTTGCTGGCGGGGTCATCCGGGCTGACCCAACGCTCATCCCCCAGGAAGGCGTCCACCCGCTCCCAGGGCAGAAGCTCCTCGGCTAGATGCGCATAAGCGGCTCGTGGTGTCGTGCCTCCTGCCAAGGCGATCTGAGCTCGATCACGCTCCGCGAGAGTCAGGTCCAGGTTGAGGGCCACCTGTTCAGCTGCCTGGCGCGCCAAAGCATCGGCCCCCGATGCAACGATCAACTGATAAGTCGTCATGGCAGCCACTCGGTGTGGAAGGTGCCCGAACGATCCGTGCGTTCATAAGTATGGGAACCGAAGCAATCGCGCATCGCCTGAACAAGGTTCTGCGGGAGTCGACCGGTGCGATAGCTGTCAATGTAGTCAAGTGTGCTGCTCAAACAGGGCAGGGGAATTCCTGATAGAGCCCCGCCCGCAACCACTTGGCGCAGCCCAGGCAAACGGCGGTTCACTTGCTCAGCGAACCAAGGGTCGATCAAAAGATTGGGCAGGGCGGGTTGAGCCGAATAGGCATCCTGAATCCGTTGCAGTAGGCGGGCGCGAATAATGCAACCCCCCTTCCAGATTTGGCCGATGGCACTCAAATCCAGGTTGTAATCATGCAAGCTTGAGGCAGCACTCAACAAGGCCATGCCCTGGGCATAGCTGGCCATGCAAGCCAGGATGCAGGCATCGCGCAGCACCGGAAGGCCCGAAGCTGGATCGCCCAAGGAAAAGGGGGCTGGTGGTGGGGGGGGAAGCAATGGCTCCGCTGCCAAACGCTCGCTTCGCAAGGAGCTGAGCACCCGTGCGTTGAGAGCGGCATAGATGGTGGGCACGGGAACACCCATTTCCAAAGCGCTGATGACCGTCCACAGACCTGTTCCCTTTTGTCCGGCTGCATCAACGATGTACTCGACAAGATCATCTCCCGTCTCGGGATCCTTGGTGCGCAAACACACCTCGGTGATCTCCACGAGGAACGAGGCCAGCTCTTCGGTCTGATTCCAAGCGGCCAGGACATCCGCCATGGCTGCACCTTTCATGCCGGCCTGACGCTTCATCAAGTCGTAGGCCTCGGCAAGAATCTGTTCAATTCCATATTCAATGCCGTTATGGACCGTCTTAACAAAGTGACCCGCTCCACCGGGACCGATGTAGGTGACACAGGGCCCGTCATCCACCTGAGCCGCCATTTTTCGCACCATGCTCTCAATGGCGGTGTAGGCGCTCAAAGTGCCACCTGGCATCATGCTGGGTCCCTCCAATGCGCCTTTGGCCCCACCAGACACTCCCATGCCGATGAACCCGAAGCTGCGACTTTCAAGCTCCTTCACCCGGCGTTCCGTATCGGTGTAAAGGGAGTTGCCTCCATCAATGAGCAGATCCCCGTCCTCCAAGAGAGGAGCCAGCGTCTGGATCATGTCGTCAACAGGCTGACCGGCTTTGACCATCAGGAGAATCCGGCGTGGTCGCTCCAGCAAACTCACAAACTCTTCGAGGGTTCGCGCGCCAACGATGTCCTTCCCGGCACCACGTCCGGCCAAGAATTCCTCCGTTTTTGCATGGGTGCGGTTGAAGACCGCACTGGAAAAACCGTTGCGCTCGGCATTAAGCACAAGATTTTCACCCATGACGCCGAGACCAACCAGACCAAAATGGGCCTTGCTCATGAACCGATCGGGGTAAGGGATACCAACCAGTCTGGCGACAAGCCAGGCCACGGGTCAGCCCATGGGCGTCTCCATGTCAGGAACTGCACGTTTGCAAAACGCGGTTGCAGACAGACGCCTCCTGGAGCACACGATTCAAAACAAGGCTTTGGAGGGGATCCCCTCAAGCTCTGGGACCAGGTCGCCAAGCAAACGGAAAAATTGTTGCAGACGGTCACATTCATCTAAGGGGAGGTGCATAGGCACTCACCTAGAGAGATCCCTGGAGTCTGAGGATCCCTGATGGAACACGAAACGCAGCTCAACCTTGAGGTTTTGACACTGGCAGGGCGGTGCTCAGATCACAGTGCCATCGGCAATCGTGCCGTTCTTTACAATAACAACAATTCCATTGCGGATGTAAAAGTTTAACTCCGGACGATCTGCCTCCTCAACATGATCTTTATTGACGATTGTGACGTTTCGGCCAATTCTGACATTCTTGTCAAGAATTGCGCGGCGCACGGTCGTCCCCTGGCCAACACCGATTGGAATTCCGCCACGCTCGCGCAGAAGCAGTCGATCCTGCGAAGACTCAAAATAATCAGCACCCATCACCAAGGTGTCTTGTAAGACAACCTCATCTTCAACACGCGTGCGTACACCCAATACACAATGGTGAATGCTGCAAGCCTTGAGCAGGGATCCTTCACCAATAATGGACTGAGTGACTTGCGAGTCTTGAAGCTTGCTGGGGGGTAGGTAGCGTGGTCTGGTATAGATAGGAAATTTCTCATCATAAAAGGAAAAAGCCGGGTTTGGTTGTGCTGTTAACGCAAGGTTGGCCTCATAGAACGCTCCAATTGTTCCAATATCCTCCCAATAGTCATCGAAAAGAAAACTCTGCAGGCGATCCCCTCTCGCCAGTGAGGCAGGAATGAGTTCCTTGCCAAAATCAGTAGACTGAGGATTGGCTGTCAGGAGGTTAAAGAGCGTTTCTCTACTAAAGACATAAATGCCCATAGAGGCAAGATAGGGGCGCTTTACGGCTTCCTCAGCTGAAAGGCCCAAAAGACTCGTATCAACTTTCATACTCTCCAAGGCAGCACCTTTGGGCTTTTCCTTAAACTCCAATATGCGACCGTCTGAAGAAGTGCTCATCAAGCCAAAGCCTTCAGCTTGCGCCGCATCGACCGGTAGAGCACCCACAGACAGGTGTGCTCCTGTATCAATGTGATGCTGAACGAATTTTCCATAATCCATCCGATAAAGCTGATCACCAGAAAGGACGAGATAATAATCGACATCCCATTCCTGAAAAAGCCATTGATATTTACGAACTGCATCTGCCGTCCCTTCAAACCAACTCGGACTATCGGGTGTTTGTTGAGCCGCCAAAACTTCAACGAAGCCCTGACCAAAACCTGCCGATAGATTATAACTCATGGACAAATGACGATTTAGTGAAGCACTATTGAATTGTGTCAAAACATAGATTTTATTAATCTCAGAGTTGATGCAATTAGAAATGGGAATATCTATTAACCGATACTTGCCTGCCAGAGGAACTGCCGGCTTGGCTCTCATTTTGGTTAAGGGGTAGAGGCGAGTGCCTGCTCCTCCTCCAAGAATAATGGCCAGAACGTTTTTCATGCTCGCCAAACTTCCTTCAAGTCCTGCTGACCGTACTTGAGCGCCCAGCGCCCCTGGGAGTAACAGCGACACTTCGATGCACTTCCTTGGAATTGGGTCATGAGCTTCAGTCCTCCTCAAGAGAAGGTCGCAAGCCAAACAACTCCTCCAAAACACGCATGGAAGCCAAGCGCTGACTGCGGGGCTGAGGAGAGCGAAGATGCGTCACAGGCCCGTGAAGAATCTTGTTGACGATACCTTTGGTGAGAGCCTCAACCACCTTTCGTTCGCGTGAAGAGAGATCGGGCCCCATCCGTGAGAGCGCCTTTTGCAGCTCCTGTTCACGGATCTCCTCGAGCTCAAGCCGCAGGCGATTGACAAGTGGCACCGCTTCAAGGCCATCCCACCATTCCAGAAACAGACGAGATTCCTCTTGCAAGAGCGATTCAGCTTCGGCCGCAATTTCCTTTCGGGCTTCTTGATTGCGAGCGACCACCTCCTGCAGGTCATCCACATCAAACCGTGAGACACCAGGCAAATCCACCACATCGCCACTGATATTGCGAGGCACGCCAATGTCAATGAGCATCAGGGAAGAGCGACGATTGAGCTTCTGCAATCGCTCACGTGTGATCATCGGCTCCTCCGCCGCCGTGCTGGTGAAGACCAGAGAGCACGTGCTCAGGCAGTGATCGAGATCATTTAATGGGCGGCACTGCATCGGGAAATCCGGGAAGTCTCCGGCCAAGGCCTCGGCACGGGCCAGAGTGCGATTCAGAAGAACTGCGCCTGGACATCCTTTGGAACGTAAATGCTGGAGAAGCAGACGGGACATCCGGCCAGCTCCCACCACAGCCACCTGCTCCTGATCCAAAGACACAAGCTCTTCAACGCCACGCGCTTGACCAACTTTCAATTGAGCGAGCTCCACAGCCGCAGAGCTGATCGAAACAGCACCAGTGCCCAAATTGGTCTCGGAGCGTACCCGCTTCCCAGTGCTGACAGCTTGATTCAGTAAACGATTAAGGATAGGACCAATAGAGCGGTACTCCTGGCCCAGTCGTACCATCTTCTTGACCTGGGAAAGGATTTGGCCTTCGCCAAGGACCAAACTGTCCAGTCCAGCAGCCACTCGCAAAAGATGGGCGACAGCTTCGGCATGATGGTATGTGAAGAGATGGGGTGTGAGGTCTGCCAACTCCAGACCCGACATCCTGCATAGAAACCCGCCAACGGCATCAATGCCCTGTTCCGGATGGCGGAGCAGGGCGTAGATCTCCAGACGATTGCAGGTACTGAGAATGGAAGCCTCGAGGACCTGTTCATCAGCCCTGAGCTGTTGAAGGGAGGCTTCCATCGCATGTTCTGAAATGCTCAGCCGCTCCCGAACTTCGACGGGAGCCGTCCGGTGGCTGAGACCGACAACGGCAATGTGCATGGAGCAGGGCTGATAAAAACGGTCAGGATTGATCAGACCTAGGACAAAGCCACACGCTTCGCACCGGGTTTGATATGCACCGTATCGATGAAACGAGCACTGTTGTCCAAGGAAGAAATGATCAGGCTGCTCGTTCGTGTGCAATCAGGCTCAAACTTTACACCCTTGAAAAGCAAACCATCTGTAATGCCTGAAGCAGCGAAGACAACATGTTGGCCACTGGCCAATTCGGAAGCCTCATACACGCGGTCGGGGTCTGTGATCCCCATGTCCTCAAGACGCTTCAAATTGCCTTCACGGGTCAAACCTTCCCACTCCTTGGTTTGGGCCACAGCGGGATCATAAACAAGCTGCCCCTGGAAGTGGCCTCCCAAACAGCGCATCGCAGCGGCTGAGATCACACCTTCGGGAGCGGCTCCAATTCCCATGAGTGCGTGGGTACCGGATCCATCAAATCCGCATGCGATTGCTGCGCTCACATCCCCATCACTGATGGGCTTGACGCGGGCACCAGCCGAACGGATCTCAGCAATCAGACCCTTGTGACGGGCGCGATCCATACAAACAATCACCAGTTCATCCAAACCCAAGCCAAGGCAATCGGCCAAAATCTTAAGATTTTCTGTCGCTGTGTTGCGAATATCAACCTTCCCTTTGGCAGCTGGAGGTGCCGCCAGCTTGTTCATGTAGAAGTCTGGGGCATTGAAAAGACCGCCTCGCTCACTGGCCGCAAGCACAGCCATAGAGCCATCCTGCGCATTTGCACAGAGGTTTGTTCCTTCGCAGGGATCAACGGCAAAATCCACGCCTGGACCGACTCCACTCCCAACCTCCTCGCCGATATAGAGCATAGGGGCTTCATCCCTTTCCCCCTCCCCGATGACAATTCGTCCTTGCATGGCGATCAGCCCCATGCGCTGTCGCATGGCCTCGACAGCTGCCTGATCCGCTTCGTTTTTCTTACCATGGCCTGTGAGCTTGGCTGAAGCGATGGCAGCCTGCTCAACAACCTCGAGCAATTCCTGGATGATGGTGCGATCCACGGCAGGGGGGCAAAGGAATGGGCCTCAGGTGGGGGCAATGGGTGGCGGCTCTTGCAGGAGCTGTCTCGCCGAAGCCTGAAAAGAGACCACTGGTGATCTCTCGCCTTGAAGCGGCGTTATCGTATCAGCGCTTGTGTCCGAACCCAGCGAGGGGGGGGATTCCCCCATGCTGGCAGAGGGTGGGAGTGCGGTCATGTGACTAAAATTCGTGGGCCTTCCAGCCATGAGTCCCATGAGCACGAAACCCCTTGTGGTCGCTCCTTCCATTCTCTCGGCGGATTTTTCCCGTCTTGGAGATGATGTGCGCGCTGTGGATCAGGCCGGGGCGGACTGGATCCACGTGGATGTGATGGATGGACGCTTCGTGCCAAACATCACAATTGGTCCGCTGATCGTGGAAGCCCTCCGACCTGTTACGACCAAGCCGTTGGATGTGCATCTGATGATTGTCGAGCCAGAAAAGTATGTGGGGGAATTTGCCAAAGCAGGCGCTGACATTATTAGCGTACAAGTGGAAGCCTGTCCACATCTTCATCGTAACTTGGCTCAAATCAAAGAACTGGGTAAACAAGCTGGTGCTGTCCTCAATCCCAGCACGTCGATTGATACGTTGGAGTATTGCCTTGAGTTGTGCGATCTGATCTTGATCATGAGTGTCAACCCTGGGTTCGGAGGTCAAAGCTTCATTGAAAATCAGGTTGCCAAGATTCGTAATCTCAGGCGACTCTGCGATGAAAAGGGATTCGACCCATGGATCGAAGTGGACGGAGGGATCAAACCTGCCAACGCGTGGAAAGTCATTGAAGCAGGTGCCAACGCAATCGTTTCCGGTTCTGGAGTCTTTGGTGCAGCCGATTATGCTGAAGCAATTCGAGGAATCAAAGCGAGCCGGAGGCCACTAGCTGCTTTGGCCTGATAGAAAAAGGTGGAAAAGGTAGGCACCCTCATGAAAGGGTGCCAAAGAACCAACCATAACTATGAAGACCAATGCCTAAAAGATTAACTCCAATATAGCAAACTGCAATGACCACTAAACCGGAGGCAGCTACCCACGCGGGTCTGCGCCCCTGCCAGCCTTTGATCAGGCGTGTGTGCAAATATGCGGCATACACAAGCCAGGTAATGAAGGCCCATGTTTCCTTTGGGTCCCAACTCCACCACGCGCCCCAAGCTTCATTGGCCCAGACGGCTCCACTAATCAGGCCAATTGTAAGAAGAAGAAAGCCAACGGTTATGGTGCGGTAGCTGAGACTATCTAATTCCTCACTTGTGCGAAAGGAAGAACTGCGCAGATGAGACCCTATTTGGGGATCAGATAATGCATTCGCTTGTCGAAAACTACCCGAACCAATCGAGCTGCTTCGTAATTCCAGGGCTTCAGCACGGTCGGTCAGCAAAACCGCAATGCTTAGAAGAGAGCCAACCAACAAGGCTGCATAACTTAGCATTATGACACTCACATGCATCACCAACCAGCTAGAGCGTAAGGCAGGGACAAGTGGAGAGGACTCTTGTAGGCGATCAGGCAAAGCAAAACTTGCAAAGGCCACACAGAACAAGGCGACCGGTGTGGATGCTGCCGGGACAAGTGGGTTAGACCAGGATCGCTCCACCAACAACTGTGTCAGGGTGCAACCCCAAGCCAAAAAGCAGAGCGATTCATAAAGGTTGCTGATTGGAAAATGACCGGAGTCCCACCATCGCAAAACAAGTTGTGCGGTAAGGCAAAGGTTGGCGCAAGCCACAAAGAAGCGAACGACGGAACTGGAACGCCCCGTACTGAGCGACCAAAAGGCCGCAGGTAGCGAGAAGAGCAGAAGGGCAAAAGCGATCAATCCCAGTCCAAGGACAGGATCGGCAGACAGATCAGGCACAGACACGACAACATCGCCAAGACTCCACCAGTTTGCCGCCTCGAGGCAAACTCTGCGCCATACTCAACGACTTGATTGCCGCAAGAGGAGGAGACCAGCGCTCAGACCAATGAACACAGGTATCCAGGCGGAGAGGAAAGGTGTTAAGGAACCAGTAATGCCGAGAGAACTAAAAATAAACGACATCAGGTAATAAGAAAAGATCAGCAATACGCTGATACCAAAACCTTGGCTGCGGCTGGTTCTTGCATGAGGGCGAACTCCAAGACTACTGCCAATGAGACCAAAAACAAAACAGATGGCTGGGAATGCAAACTTTTCTTGGATGCGAACACGAATACGACGGGCTTCTTTTCGGTTGTTAGCTTCATTAAGCAAACGCTCTGCACGAAGGGCTTGTCCAACGGTCATGGTCGCGGGATCAGTGGGCAACTTAGCGACATCCAAAAGATCACGAGTCAGAGGATAGAAATAGCGATCGAATAGTGCAGAGGTCGTTGCCCCCGTCCTCTCATCAAGACTAACGATTCTGCCGTTGAGAAACTCCCACATGGCTTGCTGGTCGTTCCACTTGCCGCGTTTAGCCATTAACATTTGACGCTGCCCTAAACGAGAAAAGTCGAGCAGAGTAACATCGATCATCTCGCCTCGTCGAAACATCCTTGCATAAAACAGATGTGTCAATGCACGCCGACTCTCACCTTCATCGTTCTCAAGGCGCCCAAATCGAGAATAAATAATATTATCACCGCGCTCATTTGTTAAAGCTTTACCCAAAGCCTGTTCAAGGGTTTGGGTGGCCATGAGATTGGTTCGCGGAACAATTAAGTCGTTAAAAGCAAATGTCAAAAGACTCATCACAAGTGATAGAATTAAGGCAGGAAGAACAATGCGAGCTGTTCGTACGCCTAGGCTACGTAGGGCGGTCAACTCGGAGCTTCCTGACAACCTGCTATAAGCCAGAAGGGTAGCCATCAAAGTGGCCATAGGAAACGCGAGAACGAGAAAACCAGGCAGGCGCAAGACCAGGACTTGCAGAGCAGTAATCACCGACAAGCCTGACTCAGCGATCCTTCGAACAAGCTCGAAAACAACACCGACGGAAAGAGAAACAGCAGTAAATGCAGCGATGCCAAAAAGCAACGGACCAATGAGTTCACCAAGAAGCCAACGGTCCAAAAGAGGAAGCGAGCGTCTGTTCAGGAATAGAAGATTGGGATTTACCATACTCGCCAAAGATCTTCCTATAGCAGCAACATTAGGGTGAAATCTCAATTGCATCACAGTCTGAAGGATTCTCCAAGATAGTGACGGCGAACTAATGGATCAGCGGCTAATTCTTCTGAGGTACCTGATGCCAAGATGCGCCCATCAGTCATGATGTACGAGCGATCAGTGATAGCGAGGGTTTCACGTACATTGTGGTCTGTAATCAAAATTCCCATCCCCCTCGATCGAAGACCATGAATGAGGTCCTGTAAATCAGCTACCGCAAGAGGATCGACACCAGCAAAGGGTTCATCTAAGAGCAAGTATCGTGGTCCATTTTCACCAACAGCCAATGCTCGCGCAACTTCTGTGCGCCGACGTTCACCACCGGACAATTGAAACCCCTTACGGGACTGAAAGGGGACAAGATGAAATTCATTGATCAACATGTCCAATCGCACTCTCGCCTCACCGGAAGGGATATCGGATACTTCCAGAGCAAGTCTTAAGTTATCACGAACGGTCAGGTTTCGGAAAATACTTGATTCCTGAGGCAGATAGCCAATCCCGAGGCGTGCACGTACCGGCATGGGCATGGCCGCTACAGATTGCTTGTCAAGAATGACATCTCCACAATCTGGTTTCAGAAGTCCTGTAATAAGACTGAAGGTCGTCGTTTTACCAGCACCGTTTGGGCCAAGCAGGCCGACAACCTCACCAGGATCAAGATGGAGACTCAAACCTTGGACCAAAGGTCGTCCCGAAAGGGAAATAGCTACACGATCCAGAGACAAAGTCATGGATTTGGGAGATCACCCATTGATGACTGAGGAATAGTTAATCGGATCCTACTTTTTACCTGCTGACCCGGAGTGGGTTGAGCCAGGATACGCTCCTGATCAAGGTTGTAAGTCAAGCGCTCAGCTCGTATGCGTTGGCCTTGAGAATCAATCACATCAACATCACCAGAAAGAATAAGACGACCCTCCTTGGAAAAGTATTGAGCCTGACGCGATGTTGCCACCATCCCCCTCTCGGGATATGTAATTTTTACGTTACCTGTTGCCGTAACAACCCCAGTCTGATTATCTCCCTGCTGTACATCAGACTCAATGGTAACAAGCCCTCGATTGAGTGGAGACGAAGTTGCACCTGAGGAAGGCAAGTTGGACGACCCTATCGGTGGTGACGCAGTTGTGGGGGGGATGAAAATGGCTATCGAAGCAACGAGGCAATTCAAGACATGAAGACCAAAGGTCAAAGTTCGTTGGAGACTCATACCTGATAACACCTCCATGGGTTGGGGTAGAGAGTTGTTTTGACTTTAGTCATTGTCGTCTGAAAAAGGCATTAGCTGAGACAAAGGAAGATCCTCAGGTGTGTGTCCGCCTTGTAGTTGAAGAAGACGTTCACGAACATCAGAGATTAGAGGGTTAAGATCATATCCCACGCTATAAGGATCCGATTTCTGTAAATGGTTTAGCCCTTCCGCCATAAGAAGCAAAGCTCCTCTTCTATTGCCATTGGAAAGATGATGCTCTGCAACGCTGATCTGAATCAACCCATGTAAAAAGTCCCTATCCTGGCCTTGAGATTGATGCCAAAGTTCCTCAAAAGCATCATGAGCTGCGTACCAATCCGAAGCATTGAAAAGATGAATGGCTCGACAAAGAGGGTCATCCATTAACCGAAATAGGATGGATAGGGGATCAATACTGCCTTATCGCTTGGCTGCTTTTCTTACAATAACTTTGCGAAGTCGAATGTTCTCAGGCGTCACTTCTAGCATTTCATCAGATCCTATATATTCCAGTGCGCGTTCAAGTGTCATGTTCACAGGAGATTGTAGTGTATCAAGCTCCTCGGCACCTGCAGAACGCATATTGGTGAGCTGCTTGGTTTTACAAATATTGATTTCAAGATCCTGCATGCGGTTGTGTTCTCCAATGATCATACCCTTATAGACCTTAGTGCCAGGAGCGATAAAGAATTGTCCTCGATCTTCTGCGTTCTTGAGTGCATAAAAGGTAGCTATTCCTTCTTCAAATGCGATTAGTACACCATTACGCCTGATCTCCTGATTACCTTGAATTGGACGGTAGTCTAAAAACGAATGACTCATGATACCTTCACCACGAGTCGAGCGGATGAAATCCCCTCGAAAGCCAATAAGGCCACGTGAGGGCACAACAAATTCTAATTGGACACGACCATCTGTCGCACTTTCCATATTCTTCATCTCCGCCCTACGAGATCCAAGCTTCTCAATACAAACGCCAACGCTTGGCTCAGGCACGTCAATCACCAACAATTCGTAAGGTTCATGTGGAATTCCATCGATCTCTCGAAAGATCACTTGTGGTTGGCTCACTTGAAACTCAAAACCCTCTCGCCGCATAGTCTCAATGAGAATACCAAGATGTAACTCTCCTCGGCCACTGACCAACCAGCGATCAGGAGAATCAGTGTCTTCCAGACGAAGAGCAACATTCGTAAGCAATTCGCGCTGCAAGCGATCACGCACTTGCCGGCTCGTAACAAATTTCCCTTCCTTGCCAGCAAAAGGTGAATCATTAACAACAAAAGTCATTTGCAAGGTTGGTTCATCAACCTTAATCAGTGGTAAAGCTTCTGGGTGATCTGGACAAGCAACAGTTTCACCAATGTTGACCTCATCAAAACCGGCTAAAGCAATGATGTCACCAGCAGAGGCATGCTGAACCTCTACACGCCGAAGACCTTGAAAACCAAGAAGCTTGGAAACGCGTCCACGCTTAATGCTTCCGTCATCCCGAATCAGTGCAACATTCTGTCCACTTTTAATGGTTCCATTATGAACCCTTCCAATGATGATACGTCCCAAGAAGTCATTATAGTCTAAACTAGTAACTTGCAGCTGAAGAGGCTTCTCAGGGTCACCTACAGGTGGTGGGACATGACGCAGTATGGCCTCGAAGAGAGGAGCCATGGAGTCGCTCTGGGATGCCATATCTGCTTTGGCATAACCTGCCATGCCACTACCAAATAGGTAGGGAAAATCGCATTGATCGTCGTCAGCACCAAGTTCAAGAAAAAGGTCGAGGACTTTATCGAGGGCTTGTTCAGGCTCGACACGAGCACGGTCAATCTTGTTCACAAAAACAATAGGTCTTAAACCTTTCTCTAATGCCTTTTTTAAAACAAAGCGAGTCTGTGGCATTGGGCCTTCATTGGCATCTACAATTAAAAGACATCCATCAACCATTCCGAGTACGCGTTCGACCTCACCACCAAAATCAGCATGCCCAGGGGTATCCACGATGTTAATGCGGACCCCGTGATAGTCGACCGCTGTATTCTTCGAAAGAATAGTTATGCCCCGTTCACGCTCAAGATCATTGGAGTCAAGGATGCAGACAGGAATCTCCTCCCCCTCACGGAAGACACCAGATTGCGTGAGCAAAGCATCAACCAGCGTTGTTTTGCCGTGATCAACGTGTGCGATAATAGCAATATTTCGGATTTGGATTCCAGCCATTTTTGGAGTGCAAGTGAATTGGATAAGTGAATTAAAGTGTCGGCTGGACTTTCCGAACCGATTCTTATGTCAACAGGCCTCTGACAGGCTCATAATAGAGTTGGACCAGAAGGCAGTTTGAGAGCAAGAAGCCATGACAATGCCATCTTACTCCTTGATCGGTCTTGTGTGTCTCTGGCGTCTCAGTCCTGAAAGGAACGACGAAGGCGTTGTGCTGGCTCAAATAACCGCAGTGCGTCAACAGACCCCTCATAACGCCAATGCCATGGTTCAAAGCTGACTCCCTGCCTGTTGTCTTTAGGAAAGGAAAGGGTGAAGTGGTAGCGAGCAGCATTGATGCGAAGCCATCGATAGGCTCGTGTATGAGCAAAGGTTTGAGAGAGGTTACTTTGCGGATTTGCCAGATCCCCGACATCAATGGCATATCCAGTGCTGTGTTCGGAAAAGCCTGGAGGTGCGCTGACTTTTGCACGATCCTGGGCACTCTGGTTTCTCTCAGCTTTGACACCGAAAAAGAGATGATGTTGGTCATCAACTGAGCGAAAAGCACTCAATACGATGAGAGAGATTCCATCAGCGGAGGCTGCCTTTTGCATCGCGCGAAAACTAGTGGCAGCATCACGATGTAATCGAAGACCTGGCGCAAGAAACACTAGATCAGAGGCTTTGGCCTCTGGATAGGGAAAGTGTCCGAGTAATCGTCCGTCAATGCTGGGTTTCGCGTTCAGGCGAAAAGTGGACAAGGGAGCCTTGACTCCGAGAGTCATGCGATAAGCAAAAAAGAGTGCGGTCGCCACAAGAACCATGCATAAGGTGGCAATGATGGTCCTTTGAACTCCGCGATGCGGAGCTACTCGACTTGGTGAAGGCGATGACCTCCTGGCAAATGGGATCTCGTCTGGGAGAGAAGTCCTCTTGGACCTCTTCCCAGACCTCCTAGAACTCTGCAAGGTTTTTGGGAATGCAAAGAATAAAGTTGGCGGAAAACCAATCAAGTGATTCTAGTTTGAAAGCTGGGCATTGGCTCAGGAAAGTAGCCGCCACAGAAAGCCCCAATAACGATGGGGCGAGATCAGTTTCACTGATCTTAAGATATGAGGTAACAAAGCACCCGGCACGTTCATGGAGGTGTTACGTTAAAAAAGCATTCCTGTACAGATCGGTTTCGAAATGTTGCGAGTTGCAGTTGTCGGAGGCGGCCCAAGCGGTTCATGTGCTGCAGAGGTTCTCGCAAAAGCCGGGATCCAGACGTGGTTATTTGAGCGGAAGCTTGACAATGCTAAACCCTGTGGTGGAGCAATTCCGCTTTGCATGGTCAGCGAATTTGCAATTCCGGAGGAAATTATCGACAGAAAGGTCAGAAACATGAAAATGATTTCACCATCAAATCGTGAGGTTGATATCCACCTTGAAAATTCAGGTGAGTACATTGGCATGTGTCGTCGAGAAATTCTTGATTCCTTTTTGCGTAACCGCGCTGCCAACTTAGGTGCACAATTAGTCAATGGCTTAGTGCAAACAATTGATACAGGAGTGAATCGTCAAGGTCCTTATACAATTCACTATTCTGACTATAGCAGTGGTAGCATCAAAGGCGAAAAGAAGACGTTAGAAGTAGATCTTATTGTTGGAGCCGATGGTGCAAACAGTCGTGTAGCAAAAGCAATGGACGCAGGAGATTATGATATGGCTATCGCATTTCAAGAGCGTATACATCTACCAAAAGAAGAAATGGCATATTACGAAGACCTCGCCGAAATGTATGTTGGAAGTGATGTGTCACCAGATTTTTACGCTTGGGTTTTTCCAAAATATGATCACGTAGCTGTTGGAACGGGAACAATGCAAAAAAATCAGTCGAAGATCAAGAGTTTACAAAAGGCCATTCGTACACGTGCAAGTAAGAGACTTTTGCTCGGAGAAGTGATCAAAATAGAAGCCCATCCAATACCTGAGCATCCGCGTCCACGCAGAGTCGTTGGTCAAATGGCACTTGTTGGGGATGCAGCAGGATATGTAACCAAGAGTTCTGGTGAGGGAATTTATTTTGCAGCCAAAAGCGGAAGGATGTGTGCTGAACAAATTGTTGAATCGAGCAATAATGGGCAAAGAGTACCGACCGAAGCAGAATTGAAGAAATATCTCAAGAAGTGGGATAAGGCTTACGGTCCGACTTATAAAGTTCTGGAGATTCTTCAAAATATCTTTTATAGTAACGATCCCGCCCGTGAAGCATTTGTAGAAATGTGTAGTGACAAAGATGTACAGCGCTTAACATTTGATAGCTACTTGTACAAGAGAGTTGTCACCATGAATCCATGGCAACAAATTAAATTGACTCTCTCAACTCTCGCATCAATACTACGGGGTCAAGCTCTTGCTCCGCTGGTTTACAAACCCATTAATAGCGTCGTCAGATCAGAAAGCGAGGCTAATCGACTAATAGAACATTCAGAAGCTTCTGCCACCACAAAATTTGAAACAAAAAGAAAGAACATGGTAATGGACAAAGCAAACGCAAAACATGTCGAGACTCCTATTCTCACATAAACTTGAAGTCGTTGACTTTATCTTGATGGCAATTAAAAACGATTTCTTAGAATATAAGAGCTTTTCTCTTCTGTTCAAAAGAATAATTTAATGGATGTTGAGAGTACGATGGCAACTAATAATCTTGCAACGCCTACACATTGCATAATACAACAACGAATTTACGTTTTCATTACTGACTGAAATCTGTAGTCTTCACTAATTATTGCTAAGAATAATCAATCCAAATCCACAGACAGGTTAGTATCTTAATAAGTTGTAGTCTAAAGCAAAATTCAAGAGAATATTCTATTGATGCTTATTTCTGGTCCACTGTTAACATTCATGGGCAACTTAGATCGGTTTTCTTGTTCATGATGTTCAATTCTAAAGAGTCAAGACATACACAGAGCGCTAAATCATCTAGATCTTGATGATACGTAGCCGTTGATTTTGATTGGGATTAAGTTCCTAACAACCAGGAGACTATCTAGTCTTATAGATAGAATACTTGATCCTTTTACCATGCTCTGCTGACAGACCATGGTTGCTCGGCATAATATAACAAGCTACGTCCTTCACTGCTGAGGGATTCCTGATAAGCAGTAAAAGACTGGCATAGAGCTATCAATCTATACAGTATTCATGAGTGGAATGTATACAGTCGGCTTGTTACTGGCAACAAATCTACTTGTGTTTACCATATCTATCGACGCAGGCCTAGCAATCAGCTCGGCTTGAAAACAGGTCTATGAAATTTGGTGGAGAACTCTCTGGTAAGTAGGGACTCCTGAATAAGGCAAATCCACTGCAGCGCAACTGGTCTCACGGAGTGAGAGGCGTTAAACTGGCCCCGAACGGAGCAATTCATGATTGCTCTAACTGTTGATCGCTCCAGATGTACCGAAAACACCATAACGGCCAGCTCTCAATCGAGGAGTTTCATGTGCCTTTTGGCGGCACCTTGGACCCGGCAAACCGCTGGGTGTTGTTTGCATCGCTGATGCCATGGGAAGAGCTGGAAGAAACATATGCCCCTCAATTCAGCCCTACGACTGGCGCTCCTGCAAAGCCTGTGAGGCTGGCGTTTGGTGCGCTGTTCATCAAGCAGCGGCTTGGCTTGACCGATGAGGAGACTGTCGAGCAGATCCGAGAGAATGCTTACATCCAGTTTTTTCTGGGCTTTGCTGGCACT
>JBJOHA010000002.1:0-8220 GCA_046047935.1 Cyanobacteriota bacterium | reverse complement strand
CGAAGGCCAGGCCGAGCACCGCCAGGAGGATCACGCTGAGGCCGGCGCCGAAGTAGCCCCCGTAGACCGCCGCCAGGGCGACGGCTCCGATCAGCCATCCGCCCGTTGGCCCGTGGAGCCGCACGTTATGCCGCTGCCCGGCGGGTGGAGCGGTGGAGGCCAATCGCAGTCGGCGGCGCAGGGAGGGTTGCAGGGCGAGCAGGGCCGAGCCGAACAGGATCAACCACGGCACCAACGCGGCGAACAACCGCTCATCGCTGCGCAGCAGCAACCCTGCTCCCAGCACTCCCCCCAGGCTGGCGGCGGGCACGAGTCGGCGGATCCGTTGGCCCTGCCCCGCCAGATCCTGCCGCTGCGCCCAGGCCGCGCCCGCATAACCGGGAGTGAGCGCCACGGTGTTGGTGAGGTTGGCGAGCAGCGGCGGCAAGCCGAGGGCCATGAGCGCGGGAAAGCTGATCAGGGAGCCCCCCCCGGCCAGGGCGTTCACCATTCCGGCCGCCACCCCGGCCAAGGCGGCGAGGATCCAGTGGAATCCACTCAGGGTGTCCAGCGAGGCGCCGCGCAACAACGGCAATCGTGCCACAGGTGGATCGGCCGGTCTTCCATCCACCCGTCAAGCCCTCATGAAGCCCCGATGAGATGCTTGGCCCACTCGTGTAGGAGGCCTCCGTGACCTTGAGGAAGCGAGTTGGATGATGAAGCAGGTTCCCCTACAATTGAATCAATGAATCGTCCGACCACCACCACCAGAAACCAGCAGCTGAGGCCTTGATGAGAGTTTGCGCCAATGATAATTGCCTCATGCATCTAAGTCCAAGCGCGATGTTTACCTTTTTCCAGGGTATCGTTTGAGTCAAAGGTAGGAAGCCTTTCACGGCGGAACTGCTTGTTGCTGCTGGCATGTTCTTTCAATGCGCATGAGTATCAGGTTTGGAATCCAAAGTCAACATGCTCTGCATCAACTGATTTCGGTAATCTGTAACTGCTCGCTTTCTTGCCCACGCAAAATCTCAAACCGCGTCATGTCAGTGATCTGTCGGGGTTGTCTTCCGGGCCTGAGGCGTCCAGTAATTCGGACATAGGCCCCGTTCTTCATGTGAGCCCGGTCAGCTCTCGCGTAATCATCTGCATTAAGGATTGTCCGAGCACGAACGGTCTCCCCCTCGCCGGGAGGTAATAGAGCTAGTACCACAGTGCCCGAGCGTCGACCGTCGGGTGACATTTCTCCATCAAGACGTTCAACGGTACCGATAAAAGTATCCACTTCATTGGCCTCGATAGAGCGAAGTTCTCTCTTGACCTCGTCAATCCTTGAAAAGTAGTCAGATTGCAGTCTTATCAGATGCGACGCCCCAGTACTCGTCGTCGGCCGTAATGCAGACCAGTCGAAACTCACATCCAAGGAGTTGTCAATCACTTCGTCGTGCATGCTGACAATGGCTTCGCATAGATTTGAAGAGACTATTGGATTTGTGGAGCCTCGCACTTGCTCAACAAAAGATTCAACCCTATCTCGTTCGATGGCGTCGACAAGTTGTGCGAGGGCGGAGCTAAGTGTCTGGGTAACCATTCGAACGAACGGCTCGTCTCCATCCGGATCCAGTATTCCTTGCGCCTCTACGCCGTTAAGCTGGCAAGCAACCTGAATAATGTAGCTACCAGATTCGGTCTGTCCGAATCTGGCCTTATCAACTAACTGAGCTGCCTCTGTCAGCGTCAGTCGCGGATGATGCGTGCGCGGGCGAAGGACGGTGCACGCTGCTGCACGCAATAGCTTTTCAGTGCTACTGACAAGAGTTGAGGCGAAGCTCAGGGGAAGGGTGGTGCTTGTATTGCCAGAGTGCACACGCAAACGAACTACATCATCACGGAAGAACTTGATTCTTGTGAGTAATGTAGGTATCGAATTCCCACTCAGCTCGGAAAATTTTTCTAGGACGCTCTGGACGGAATCCACATAGTCTGGCACTGACACGTCTATTGGAAATACAAGCTGTCTTTTGGGGAAATCTCTGTTCTCCAGCAGATAGATGCGATCAGATACGGCTTGTTCCAGCAAAGACCAACCTTGTGACTTTAGAAAGTCTCGAAGATCGGTGGGTGCAGGCAGCGAGGAGATTGTGCTCATGTTGAAGGAGGCTGATAGAGGGGAACTTCTTGGCGGGAAATCATGCTCAATAAAGAGTGCAAGCCCTCTTTGTCAAATCGCTGAGAAAGCGGCAGATAAACAGTCTGTCCAGTTTGATTGGTCGACTCTGCAGCACCCCTAAGGCTCACCCAGTAGGCACATTTGTGCAGAGAAAGTGCATCGTCCCCGTGCGTAATCCAATCGCTTTGACTGGTGCTAGGTAAGAAAAGTACAACGAGTATGCGTGGCGTATAAATGGCATCTGAGCGAAGATCATTGTATCGAGAAAGTCCGTTGAGGCGATAGGACAACTGCCCGCAGACATTCGAGGGAGCATTGGTTGTGGCCTTGAGTTGGACTTTCAGGTCAACTTCCTGTCGATATCCACCATTCGGGAATGGACCCCAGCCCACGATTTTGGCATCAACGCCAGCGTTATCTTCGCTACGACTGGTCACAGAACAGGATGCGCCAGCTGCTGAAGCCACTGCATGCAAGTACGCGTAGCTGAGTTCTGACTCGATGTCGTTTCCGCTGAGGGGTCTCATGCTCATGCTTGTGATTATAGATGGCCCTGTGGCTCAGAGATGCTCTGTAACTAGTGTTAAATCCACTTCAAGCCATTTGTAAGGGTGGTACTACAGTCAGTCTTAATGACCTGTCGTTGAACCGCTCGAGTCGCTCCTGCGGCTCCTTCCTGCTGCATTGTGCATTCATTGGCACTCCAAGTATGCGGGGTTGCTTCTTAAAGGATAGGATAGAACACATCTGTTTCCATCCTATTGCATGAGCAAGAATCAAAAAACTCTCTCGGAGCGGCCGCTTGGCTATCTGCTGGCCATCATTGCTGGAACTCTGGCTTTGCCCCTGGGCTGGCTCGTTTCACCCTTCGTACTATTTGTGCTGAATAAGTTTATTCCTAAAAAGGACGGATATATTCCCAACCGATTTAAGACTTGGGCTCTCATCGGCTGTTTTTCTGTTCCGGCGAATATAGTTTTTCTTTCGCTTGTGATCTCTCCAATGATCGATAGGGCCGTAGAGTCTGATGTTCGGAAATGTAACAAGGGAGTCTTAGACGCATGCGAAGCCTTGCTTCCCTTCCCAAGAGTGCACTCTCGAGTGAGCAATCCTGCGTTCGCTAAACTCCAAGAAAAAGAAAGAAAGGCTCTCAAGGAAAAAGAGAGGCTTAAGCATGAGCGCACAGCAGAAGAGCGGCGGAAGCAACAAGCCGAAATTAAAAAACAAAAAGATGCCGAAAGAGAAAAGATTATGGCCAGGGTCAAGCGAAAAATGGCGGATGATGAAGCAAAAAGAATAAGGCTTGTCGCAGAGCAAGAGAAGGAGTATCAAAGAAAGTTTCAAGAATGGACAAAAAGCACAAATCCTTGGTGGGGCTGTTTGTGGAGTCTCAAAAATCAGCTACGGGATCCTGATAGCTATAGAGATGATTGGGCCTCCCCAAAGCCGAGTATCACTGGATCAACGGTATCCTTTGTATGGCGCTTCAGATCAAAAAATGGATATGGTGGTTATGATGTTGCTGTGGCTGCATGTGAGACAGCGCCTGATATGTCAAGGTCATCTGGGGAGTGGGGAGGATATGGGTTGCCGGTGGTTAAAATCATTCAAGACTGATATTAATGGCGAATTATGTTTTGGATTTAGATCTTTTGAGTTCCTTCACGGCTGGCGAGTGCTGCAAGGAGTTTGGGTTTGCGAACTGAGCAGGGATCGTCAGATGGCTATAGCTTTAATGCTGTCTTCTGCATGATGTTTGTATGTTTGTTTGTTCTTGGGCGCGGGCAAACGCGGGCACAATTGTTCAGCTCTTCAGCTGCCGGTCTCGCAAGAGTAGAGCAGGCTGAAGGCTGCTGCTGGAGTGCTCCTCTCCCTCGGCTCCCCTGCCCTCCCGTCGCACCGGAAACGATTCCGGCTATCCCCCCCGACCGCCAGAATAACTTTCATTTTCCCTGCACTGATGGAGGCGGGGGTGATCGCAGTGAAGGGGAGTTGAAGGTGTCTGGCGAAATAGGCCTCGACGATGCCTGTGTTGCCGCTGGTGCGTTCATAGAGAGTGGATGCGCCGGCTGATCAGGCCCCACATCAACAGCGACCAGGCCGCGCGATGCTTCAGGCTTCCCGTCACACTGCGCGCTTCGTTCTTCACCACCAGCTGGATTTGCGGGTGGATCGGCGGCGTGAGCTGGATCAGGGGGATGGGTCCGGCACGCCGCAGGTTAGTCAAGAGCGTCTGGATCACCCATCGGCGCCAGCGAGCATTCCCCTCTGGGCGCATGAGCAAAACAGACCGTCGTGTTGGCCCCCCTCAAGCCCCGATGAGATATTTCGCCCACTCCGCATTGAGGCCGTTGCCCATGCGGCGGCGGGCTTCAAAGCTGAGGGTGCTCAAGGGGCGGCGGGGTTCCTGGCGAAGCGGCATGCCCGCTTCGCGGGGGGTGCGGTTGCCTTTGCGCACGTTGCAGGCCAGGCAAGCGGTGGTGACGTTTTCCCAGACGTCCGCCCCGCCCCGGCTGCGAGGCACCACATGGTCGATGGAGAGAGGGTCGCTGCCGGTGCCGCAGTACTGACAGTGGTGGTTGTCGCGTTGGAACACGTTGCGGCGGGTGAGGGGCATCTGGCGATAAGGCACGCGCACGAATTGCCGCAGGCGGATCACGGTGGGCTGATGCAGGTTGGGGCGCAGCTGCCGTCGGCGGTCGTGCTCCAGACCTTCCGCCTTGCCCATCAGCACCATCACCATCGCCCGCTTCCACGTGGTGATGTTCAGCGGCTCATAGGAGGCGTTGAGCACGAGAACCTGGCTGACGCACACCCGCACCGACCGGGTGCTGGCGGTCGTGGCCAGCGGCATGGTGGGTGGTGCCGCTCCGGGGCCTCGATTGGCGTTTGTCCTGGAGCCGTTGTCCGGATCGTGGGCCATGCCACAGCCGCATTCTTGCCATGCTAGTGGGAACGACTGGAAACATTTGGTGTCACAGGCCACCGGCGCCTATCCCGACCCCGCCGAGTTGGCGGCCCTGCTGGGGGGGGAGCTCCGGGGACCGGCGCCACCGGGGGAGACGCTGCGGCGGCCGATCGGCGGGGTGGCGATCGATTCGCGGCGGGTGCAGCCGGGCGATCTGTTTTTCGCTCTGCCGGGGCGCCACGCGGATGGCCATCGCTTTCTCGACGAAGCCCTGGCCGCTGGCGCGGCCCTCGTCGTGACGCGCCACGACTGGCCCGCCCCCGCAGGGCCGGCGCTGGCGGTGGCGGATCCCCTGCGGGCCTTGCAAACGCTGGCGGGCTGGCACCGGCGGCGGCACATTCGGCAGGTGGTGGCGATCACCGGCAGCAACGGCAAGACGGTGGTGAAGGATGCCCTCACCGCGGCTGTGGCCAGTCGCTTTCGCGTCGCTGCCAGCCCGGGCAGTTGGAACAGCCAGGTGGGGGTCCCTCTGGCGGTGTTGCGGGCGCCGCCAGGAACGGAGCTCGGCATCTTTGAGGCCGGCGTGTCGGCTCCGGGGGAGATGGCCCATCTGGCGGCCATCCTGCAGCCCGACTTCGGCATTCTCGTGAACGTGGGCCTGGCCCACATCGCCTCCTTCGGCAGCCGGGAGGCCACGGCGCGGGAGAAGTTGCGCCTGTTTCAAGGCACGCCGCCACCCCGCTGGCTGCTCCTTCCGGATGATCCCCTGCTGGCGTCCTTCCCCCTGGCCTGTCCCCTGGCGCGCCCCGGGGAGGCATTGCCGCGGATCCTGGCTCAGGAGTCCCTCTCCAGCGGAACGGCGCTCACCCTGGCCTTCCCAGGCGAGGCCGCAGCGCGGCGGTTGACTGTGCGCACCCGCTCCGCGCCCCTGGTGGACGATCTGCTGGTGGCCATCACGGCGGCGACGCGCTTGGGGGTGGAGCCAGAGTCGATCGTGCGGGCCCTGCGGGACCATTCCTTCGGACCCACCCGGATGGAAACCTGGCGCACACCTGATGGGGTCACGATCGTCAACGACACCGCCAGTTCCGATCCCCTCTCCGTGCAGGCGGCCCTCGACACGGTGGCGAGCAGCGGCGAGGCGACGGGGAGGCGGCTGTTTCTGTTTGGTGGCATGGCGGAGCTGGGGGCGCAGGAGGAGCGGGAGCACCGGCTGATCGGCCAGATGGCCGCCCAGCGGGGCTTCACCGACCTGTTGCTGCTGCCCCATCCGGCCCAAGAGGCCACGGCGGCGGGATGGCGGTCGGTGGCGCCGGCGGCGCCACCGCTGGAGGTGGCCGATGGCGCGGCCGCGCGGCGCGCGGTGCGGCAACTGGCCGGGCGGGGGGATCTGTTGCTGGTGAAGGGGGCGTCGCGGGCGGGGCTCACCACCCTGGCGCGTGAACTCTGGGAGTCGATGGCGCCGCGGCGGCTGGTGGTCGATCTGGGGGCGATTCGCGAGAACATCGCCCGCTTCCGCGCCCATTGCGGCGCGGGGGTGGGGATCCTGGCGGTGCTCAAGGCCTGGGCCTACGGCACCGAGCTAGCCCGGCTGGCCCTGGCCCTGCAGGAGTTCGGTGTGGATTGGATCGGGGTGTCCGCCGCCGACGAGGGGGCGATCGCCCGAAGGGCTGGGGTGCGCCTGCCGATCCTCGTGCTGCTGATGGATCCCGATGAGGTGGACAAAGCCGTGCGCCATCGACTCACGCCGGTGGTGTATTCCCCCGCCTTCGCTGCGGCGCTGGTGGAGTCGCTGCGGGAGATGGGGGCGAGCTGTGACGTGCATCTGGAGATCGAGACGGGGATGGGACGGTTGGGGGTGGCACCGGCGGAAGCGCTGGCGGTGGCCCGCCTGCTGCGCGGGTCCGGGGTGGCGCGCCTCACGGGAGTGATGACCCACCTCGCCTCCGCCGATGACCCCGCCGCCGATGACGACACGCGCCAGCAACTGGCGGTGTTTGACGCGGTGGTGGCGGAGCTCCAGGCGGAGGCTGACGAGCCGCTGGTGGTGCATGCGGCCGCCACCTCCGGCGCCGTGCGCTTCCCCCGGGCGCGCCATTCCATGGTGCGGTTGGGTCTGGGGTTGTACGGAATCGCTCCGTCGCCCGCAGTGGCGGAGGCGCTGGATTTGCAGCTGGCGGTGGGATTTGTGAGTCGCCTGGCGCAGGTGTCCACCCTGTCCCGGGGGCAGCGGGTGGGCTACAACGGCACTTACGTGGTGGAGGCGCCCGAACAGCGGGTGGGCATTGTCGCGGCCGGCTACAACGATGGCGTGCCCTGGACCCTCTCCAATCGGGGGGTGGTGATGCTTCAGGGCCAGCGGGTGCCGATCATCGGTCGGGTGTCGATGGATTCGATGGCGATCGACCTGAGCACGGTCCCCCACGCCGTGGTGGGGGAGGAGGTGTTGCTCTTCGGCATCCATGAGGGGCAGATCCTGCGGCCGGAGGAGGTGGCCGCCCAGGCGGGCACGATCCCCTATGACCTGCTGGTGCATGTGGACAGCCGGCGGGTGCAGCGGTTGTTCCGGGGGGAATAGGGCCATCGCGGGACGGCAGGCAGCGCCCGCGGTGGCACGGGGCCCCGGCTGCTGGGAAGGGCTCCGGCTGCTGGGAAGGGGCCAGGGCAGCGGGAACGTGCCGCGTTAAGCTCAACGGGCCTCTGGAGAGGTGGCTGAGTGGTTGAAAGCGGCTCCCTGCTAAGGAGTTACAGGAGGCAACTTCTGTCGAGGGTTCGAATCCCTCCCTCTCCGTTCCCCGATTGATTTCCTCCCGGCCGTTCCTCTGATGCGTCGGCCGCTCGGGAAGGGATCTTCTGCTCCTGCCGGCTTTCACGATCGCTCGCGGGTCGGCGGATTGAGCTCCCGATGTGTTGGTGATGGCAAGGGTGCGGACGCCGCACGGGAGGGGAATCACCGCAGTGGTGGCTCGTCGGGCTGGGGTGGATCAGGGGGACAACGTCAGCGGAATTCCGGGGCGGCGGGAGTGCCGGGTTGGCCAGGCCTCACCCTGAACGTCGTTACCGCAGGGCGGTGGTCAAGGCGGGGTGGGGATTGCGCGTGTCGGGCACGTGGGATCCAAGGTCCTGAAGGGATCTCCAGGGTCCGACTGTCCTCGGCGCGGGG
>JBJOHA010000001.1:0-9996 GCA_046047935.1 Cyanobacteriota bacterium | reverse complement strand
TACGCAGAAGCATTTGGCCTGCGCGGCTACGACAGCGTGCAATTGGCTGCAGCCCACAACCTGCATGAGCAGCTGGACCTCCCCCTCACCTTCGCCTGCGACGACCGGCGTCTCAATCAGGCCGCCCAGCTCCTTCAACTGGAGGTGTTGCCATGACAAGCGCACCAGCTGCCACCGGCGAGCTGGACCAGCTCGATCAGCTCGGCGCCAAGGCCTTTGATGGTTTCCTCGTCCGCAAGGACCTGGTGCGCAAATACGCCCGCCAGTACCCGGTGCCCACCTACGTGGTGGAGTTCCTGCTGGGCCGCTACTGCGCCAGCACCGATCCGGCCGAGATCGAAGAAGGTCTCCAGATCGTGGAGAAGCAGCTCCAAGGCCGCACCGTGCGCACCGGCGATGAGGAGCTGTTCAAGGCCAGGGCGCGGGATCAGGGCAGCGTCAAGATCATCGACCTCGTGCGGGCCCGCCTCGACACCCGCAGCGACTCCTACATGGCGGAGGTGCCCAGCCTCGCCATCCGCGATGCCCAGATCGACGACGACCTGGTGCGCGCCAACGAGCGCATGCTCACCGATGGCTTCTACGCCGAGGTTTCCCTGGAGTACGACCCGGTGATCGCCCTGGAACGCAACGGCCGTCCCTTCCGCATCGCCGCGCTCAGGCCGATCCAGATGTCCAACCCCAACGTGCTGGGAATCCTGGCCAAAGGCCGCGCTGCCTTCACCACCGATGAATGGCGCGACTTCCTGATCCGCTCGATTGGCCTGGAGCCCACCGCCCTCGATGGGCGGGCCAAGAGGGTGGTGTTGCTGCGCATGGCTCCCTTCGTGGAGCGCAACTTCAACCTGGTGGAGCTGGGCCCGCGCGGCACGGGCAAGAGCCACCTGTTCCAGCAGATCTCCCCCTATTCCCACCTGATCTCGGGCGGCAAGGCCACCGTCGCCAAGATGTTCGTCAACAACAGCAATGGCCAACGCGGCTTGGTCTGCCAGTACGACGTCGTCTGCTTCGACGAGGTGGCGGGCGTGTCGTTCGACCAGAAGGACGGCGTCAACATCCTCAAGGGCTACATGGCCTCCGGTGAGTTCAGCCGCGGCAAGGAGAGCATCCGCGCGGAAGGCGGCATCGTGATGGTGGGCAACTTCGATGTCGATGTGGAGCAGCAGCAGCGCATCGGCCACCTGCTGAGCCCGCTGCCGCGCGAGATGCGCGATGACACGGCCTTCCAGGACCGCATCCACGCCTACGCGCCGGGCTGGGATTTCCCCAAGCTCAACCCCAACGAGCACCTCACCAGCCACTTTGGCCTCGTCAGCGACTTCCTCAGCGAATGCTGGAGCCGCCTGCGCGAGGGCAGCCGCCTGGCGGCGCTGCAGAGCCGGGTGCATCTCGGTGGCGCCCTCAGCGGCCGCGACATCGAGGGCGTCAACAAGACGGTCAGCGCCCTGATCAAACTGCTGTTCCCCGATCCCGAGTTGGAGATCCCCGACGAGGATCTCGAATGGATCGTGCGCTTGGCGCTGGAATCACGCCGCCGCGTGAAAGAACAGCAGAAGCGTTGCCTCAAAAGCGAGTTCCGCAACACCCACTTCAGCTACACCCTCGGCCGCGAGGGGGTGGAGACGTTCGTGGCCACCCCCGAGCTCCACAGCGACGACGCCATTGATGGCGATCCCCTTCCTCCCGGACAGGCGTGGGCCATCAGCCCCGGCACCGGCGAGACCGGCCCCAGCCTCTACCGGATCGAGGTGGCCGTTGGCCCCGGCAGTGGCGTCAAGATCCTCAATCAGCCTGTGCCCCCGGCCTTCCGCGAGAGCACCAAGGTGGGCGAGCAGAACGTCTACGCCCGCGCCAAGGGTTTGGTGGGGGATCGCGACCCCCGCAGCCACGCCTTCTCCATCCAGCTGCGGGCCATGGACAATGACCGCAGCGGTGCTGGCCTCGGCCTGCCGGTGATGGTGGCCCTGGTCGGAGGCCTGCTCGATCGCAACAGCCGGGGCAGCACCATCATTGTGGGCTCCCTCAATCTCGGCGGTTCCGTCGAGATGATCCCCAACGCCGTCGCCATCGCCGAGCTGGCCGTGGAAAAGCAGGCCAAGGTGCTGCTGATGCCCGTCTCAGCCCGTCGCAGCCTCAACGACCTGCCCGATGACCTCTGGACCAAGATCTCGATTGAGTTCTACAAGGATCCCGAAGATGCGATCTTCGAAGCTTTGGAAGATTAACGTTCGCGCCACACTTCCGCCTCGGCCTGCCCGAGACGGCCAGCCAGGCCAGCCAGGCCATTCAGGCCATTCAGCGGGCGTTGGCTGCCCATCCCGAGGCGGAGCTGGATGATCTGCTCCTGCTGGCGCATTTCCACCGCGTGGGCCAGGTGCTCTACCGCCGCCACGACAGCCCCGAGACAGCTCTGAGACAGCCCCAGACAGCTCTAAGACAGCCCCGAGACAACAGAGCCCTCAATCCACCACCAATCGGCGGAACGTCTTCTTTCCGAGCTGCAACACCTTGCCCTCCAGCTCCTGCGCTCGGGCAAACACCTGGTCGGGATCCAGGAGTTTCTCCCCATCGAGGCGCACGCCACCCTCCTGGATGCGGCGCTTGGCCTCACTGCTGCTCACGCCAATCCCGATCGCGCCGACCAGATAGAAGGCTTTGGCCGGGAAGTTGACCCCCGCCAGGGAGGCCTCCGGCACCTCCGCCGCCGCCGCGCTGACGCCAGAGGCGCCGCCCACCAGGCGGGCCGCATCCCCCTGCGCCTGCAACGCCGCCGCCGCGCCATGGCGCTGACGGGTGACCTCCAACGCCATGGCTTTCTGGCGCTCGCGCGGATTCTCCGGAAGGGTTGCCAGATCCAGATCGGTCAGCAGGGTGAGGTAGTCGTCCACCACCGCGTCGGGCACCTTCTCCAGCTTGGAATACATCGAGAGGGGATCCTCCTGAAGCCCCACCGTGTTGCCCAGGCTTTTGCTCATCTTCTGCACCCCATCGGTACCGGGAAGGATGGGCAGGAGCAGGCCGAACTGGGGCCGCTGGCCGAAATGCCGCTGCAGATCGCGGCCCATGGCGACGTTGAACTTTTGATCGGTGCCGCCCAGCTCCACATCCGCCTGGATCGCCACCGAGTCGTAGCCCTGCAACAGCGGATAGAGGAATTCATGCAGGGAGATCGGCGTGCCGTCGCCATAGCGGTTGGCGAAGTCCTCCTTGGCGAGCATCTGACCCACGGTGGTCTGGGCCAGCAGCTCGATCACCGCCGGCAGATCCAGTCCCGCCAACCATTCGCTGTTGCGCCGCACCTCCAGCCGCCCCGGCGTGGTGAAATCCAGCAGCGCACGCTCCGCCGGTTGGCCCAGGCCCAGCTGCACCAGATACGTCTCGGCGTTGGCCTCCACCTGGGCGGCGCTCAGCTGCACCCGCGTGGCGCTCTTGCCGGTGGGATCGCCGATGCGGGCGGTGAAGTCGCCGATGATCAACACCGCCGTGTGCCCAGCCTCCTGAAAGGCGCGCAGCTTGCGGAAGAGCAGCGAGTGGCCGAGATGGATGTCGCTGCCGGTGGGGTCGATGCCGAGCTTCACCCGCAGGGGCCGGCCCGCCTCTGCGGCCTCGGCCAGGCGAGCGGCGAGGTGCTGGTCGGCGGCCTTGCCGGAGGGGGTGGATCCGAGGAGCGGGCCCGACGGGAAGAGATCCGCCAGGCCCCGGCTCAACCAAGCCGGCAGAGGGGCGGCCGTCTCAGAGGCCGACGCGGCGTCACGAGGGGCGTCATGCGCGGCGTCGCGCGGGGCGTCGCGCGGAGCGTCGCGCAGAGCGGGCGTGGTCGGGGCGGTGGACTCAGCGAGAGGCATGGCAAGACGCACGGCGACAGGCTTTCGCGGCGGCCGACGGATCGTAGGCAGCCGCCGCTGCCCCTCTGCCATCGTTGGAGCCGGCCCTGCCGATTCCAAGGCCCATGCGGGTGCTCTTCATCCACCAGAACTTTCCGGGGCAGTATCGCCATTTGGCGCCAGCTCTGGCCCGGCGCGGCGACAGCGTGCTGGCCCTCGGCTCTCCCCGCGCCCCTGGCCTGGAGGGGATCCCCCTGCGGCGCTACCCCCTGCCCGAGACGCTGCCCCCCTGCCACCCCTGGGCCGCCGATTTCCAGACCAAGGTCGTGCGGGCGCAAAGCGTGGCCCGGCTCGCGGCCCTGTGCCGCGACGAGGGCTTCCATCCCGATCTGGTGATCGGCCATCCCGGCTGGGGGGAGCTGCTCGCCATCAAGGATGTGTTTCCCACCGTGCCCGTGCTGCACCAGCTGGAGTGGGTCTATCCCCTCCACGGGGGCGACAGCACCTTCGATCCGGAATTTCCTGTCAGCGGCGAGGCCCTCAGCCAGGTGCGCGTGCGGCGCGCCCCCCAGCTGCTGGCGTTTCACGATCTCGACCACGCCTGGGCGCCCACCCAGTGGCAGGCCTCCAGCGCGCCAGCGCTGTTTCGCGATCGCATCAGCGTGATCCATGAAGGCATCGACACCCGCGCCATCGGCCCCAACCCGGCGGCGCGCGTGCAGCTGCAGCGGGCGGGGCTGACCCTGCGCCCCGGCGATGAGGTGCTCACCTTCGTGGCGCGCAACCTCGAGCCCTACCGCGGCTTTCACACCTTTCTGCGGCTGCTGCCGGAGCTGCAGCGCCGTCGGCCGGCCCTGCAGGTGTTGATCGTTGGAGCCGACGGCGTCAGCTATGGCAGGCCCCCTGCCAGCGGCGGCACCTGGCGTCAGGTGCTGCTGCGGGAGCTGGAGGGTCAACTCGACCTCAGCCGTCTCCATTTCGTGGGCCAGGTGCCCCATCCTGTGCTGCATGAGCTGTTTCAGGTCTGCCGCGCCCACGCCTACTTCACCTATCCCTTTGTGCTGAGTTGGAGCCTGCTGGAGGCGATGGCCTGCGGGGCCGTGGTGGTGGGCTCCGCCACACCGCCGGTGGAGGAGGTGATCACCACGGGGGAGAATGGGCTGCTTGTCGACTTCTTCGATCGAGACGGGTGGCTCAACACCCTGGAGGAGGTGTTGGCCCAGCCGGAGCGCCACCGGCCGCTGGGGGCGCGGGCACGGCAGACGGTCGTGGAGCGCTATGACCTGAACGACCGGTGCATGCCGCAGCTGTTGGATCTGGTCGATCAGGTGGCCGCCCTCAAGTGTTGACCTCCAGTTGCCGCTTCATGCGCTCGAGGGTGAGTTCCATCTGCTCAAACATGCGCTCTGGCGTCAGACCGAATTGGCCAAGTTGTGTGCGCAATTGTTCCACCGTGACCTTGGCTTGAAAGTCTTCCGATAGTTCGAAGCGTTTCATGAAGACGCGATAGCGATCCATGATCTCCTCCATCTGTTCGATATACATTTTTTTGCCTTCGCGGTCAAACTTGCCATAACTGCTGCCCAACTGCATCAACTGTTGGTAATCAGCAAACAGGCGCTTGGCCTCATCTTGGATGATCTCGGAATCAAAGAAGGCCATGGCGCGGAATCGACGTGTCTGGGCTTGGAGCTTTGATTTTGTCTGCGCCTGGCCTTGCAAGGGAGTGCGGATCCACGCATGCAATCCGTAGCGAATCGGGCTGAATCACCCGATGGGGCGGCACACCATCCAAAAGAGCCCTCTCGCGCCGATGGATCTCACCGAGCAACTGCCCCTGATGCGCCACAACCAGCTGCAGGCTGAACGCTTGTTTCTGGACGATCGGGTGGTGCTGGCCCTCGGCTGCCGATCGCTCATCGCCGCCCTCGCCAGCGCCCGCCCTCGGGAGCAGATCGTGGGGGTGGCCACCTCGGAAACCGCCGCGTTGGACGTGGTGGAGCGGGCGCAACCCGACCTGGTCATGGTCAGCGCCCCCCTGGAGGAGGGCTGTGGCTTCGCCCTGGTGGCCTCTCTCAAGGAGCGCTGGCCCACCCTGCGGGTGCTGCTGCTGGTCATGGGGAAGGCGCCCTCCGAGCGGCTGCGGCGCTTTCTTGCGGCGCCCTTGGAGGGGGTGGCCGTGGTGATGGATGCGCGCATCGGCACCGGCAGCGAGATGGCGGCTCTCCATTCCCTTCATGTCGGCGCCCACTTCGTGGATCCCACCCTTGCCAAGGCGCGGCAGCCGTTCCATCCCCTGAGCGGACGGGAGAAGGAGGTGTTGCGCTGGCTGGTGGCCGGAAAGAGCAACAGCGAGATCGCCTCACGCCTGAACCTGTCGCAGGAGACGGTCAAAACCCATGTGTCGAACATGCTGCGCAAGCTGGGAGTGGCCAATCGGCAGCAGGCCGCCCTCCAGGCCCTGCAGCAGGAGCTCCTGGAGGCCTGAGGACACGCCCTGAGGCCACGCCCTGACGCCCAGCCCCGCGACCGGCCCCCTGGCCGCCGCCAGGGCGGCTCGCTACGGTCGGAGCCGTTTTGCGCGCGATGCGGCCACCATGGCCCGAAGGCACTGGTTGGACCCCCTGGCTCGTCGGTTGCTGATCGCCACCGGGCACCTGCCCCCGGACACGGCCCAGCCCGCGCCCGCCGCCTCCCCTGCGTCCGCCCCTGGCGGCGCTCTCCCGCGTGACGCGGAGCAAGAGGCGGAAGTGTCGCACCACGCGGCGGAGGTGGAGCGGGAGCTGGAGGCGCTCAAGCGCTCCCTCGGCGCCGGCCTGGTGGATGTCAATCGCGCCACCGCCAGCGCTTGGCGCCAGCTGCCGGGCTGCACGGCGGAGCAGGCTGATCTGCTCGTGCGGTTGCAAGCCGGCGGGGTGCAGCTCAGCGGGCCGGACGACCTGCGGCGGCTCCTCCAGCTCGATGCCGACACCCTCGACGCCTGGCTGCCGCGGCTGGTGTTCCACTGGTATGGCGAACCGGCTCCGCTCGTCCCCCGGCCCGTGGCGGTGAACCGGGCGGGAGCGGCGGAACTGCGCGAGCGCCTCGACCTCTGCTCCCAACGGCTCAGCCGCCTGCAGCGGGAGCGGCTGCGGGCCCCCTTCAAGGATCTGGCGGATCTGCAGCAGCGGTTGCAACTGCCGGCCGCCGTGGTGGAGGCATGGATCGGTCGGGTGTCGTTCGAGGCGCCGGAGGTCGCGCAGGCGCCGGAGGTCACGGTGGCGCCACCCACCGCCCCGCCCGTGCCCCCGACCGCGCCGGGCCCGAGCCTGCCGCCCACCCGCCGCCGCTCCGCCTCCCACCCCGGTCCGAGCCGGCGGCCATGACGCCCAGCCCGCGCCAGGGAGACCTCTTCGGAGCGCCGGCTCCAGCAACGCCTCCCGGCGCCCCGACCACCCCGCCCGCTGTCCTGGCCTCCCCCCCCGATGGTCCGGCGCCTTTCACCGATGGTCCGGCGCCTTTCACCGATGGTCCGGAGCCTTTCACCCCCGATGGTCCGCCTTCCCCCGCCGCCCCGACCACACCACCTCCTGTCCCGGGTCCCCCCGCCGCCCTTCCCCTGGCGCGCGGGCAGCTCCTCGCCTGGCAGGAGCGTCTGGCGACGTATCAGGCGCCCCTCTGGTCGGAGGCCGCCGCGCCCGGGGCCCATGGCGAAACGTCAAGGGGGGAGGCGGAGCAGGCGAGCCTGTTTTCCTCCGACGACGGGCTGTCCCTGCCGCCACAGGACGCTGATCCAGCCATTCAAGCCCGAACGCTGCGGCCTTTGGCGCTGCCGGCCCAAAGCCTGGCGTTCTGGCGCTGGCCCCAAGCGCCCCATCAGGGTCCGGCGATGTACTTCGTGCTGGATCGCCCGGCCCACCTGCCGCACCCCCTGCTCCTCTATGTGGGCGAAACGGCGCGGGCTGATCGCCGCTGGAAGGGGGCCCACGACTGCAAGAGCTATCTGGCCGCCTACCAGGAGGCCTTGGCCCGGGCGGAGCTGGCCGCCGGACTGAGCATCCGCTTCTGGTGCGAGGCGCCAGCGGCCACGGCCGCCCGCCGGGCGTTGGAGCAGGCCTTGATTCAGCGCTGGAAGCCGCCGTTCAACAAGGAAACCCGCAGCCGCTGGAGCACGCCCTTCACCGCCGATCTCGACTGAAGCGCCCGCGACGGGAAACTCCTCAACGGGACCCTCCGCAACGGGACCGTCCCCAACGGAAGCATCCGCGAGCGGACCGCCGCCGCGAATCCGCAGGCGATGGAGCCGCCTGAATCCTCTCGCTGGTTACGATCCAAATTCCTCCCCTCGGTCCATGGAGTTCCGCTGCCTGCCTTTGCCCGCCGACGCGGGTTCGAACGACCCCTTGCAGGGATGGACCGGGGATGGGCTGGTGCTGGGGGTGTTTCGCGGAGAGGGCCATCCCAGCCGGGCCGTCCTCAGCCACCTGCTCGGCGCGGGGGCGTCGACGGACCTGGAACGCCGACGCTTCCATGGCAAGGCCGGAGAGTGCGTCAGCTTTGATCGGCCTGGCGCCCAGCCCGCGACGCTCACCCTTGTGGGCCTGGGGGAACCAGAACAATTTGACCTGGCGGCCCTGCGCCGGGCCACGGCCACGGCCGTGCGGGCCGCCGCCCGCTTGGGCGGGCAGCATCTCGGGCTGCTCCTGCCGGTGGAAGGCCTTGAGCCCCTGGCGGCGGCCAGCGCCATGGCCGAAGCCGCTCGCCTCAGCCTCTACAGCGATCACCGCTGGCGCAGCGAGGCCGAGCCCGAGCCGCGCCCCGAGACCTGCACCCTGCTGGGCGTGCCCAGCGGCGCCGAGGCCGGCCTGCAGACGGTGGACGCGGTCTGCGCAGGGGTGGAGCTGGCGCGGCAACTGGTGGCCTCTCCTCCGAACCACGGCACACCGGAGGCTCTCGCAGAGACGGCCGCAACCCTCGCCCGCGACCATGGCCTGACCTTGAAGGTGCTGGAGCGGGCCGACTGCGAAGCCCTGGGGATGGGGGCCTACCTCGGCGTGGCTCAGGGTTCCGACCTGCCACCGAAGTTCATCCACCTCACCTACACGCCCTCCGGAGAGGTGAAGCGGCGGGTGGCCCTGGTGGGGAAGGGGCTCACGTTTGATTCCGGCGGCTACAACCTCAAGGGCCCCGGCTCCATGATCGAAATGATGAAGTTCGACATGGGAGGCAGCGCGGCGGTGCTCGGCGCGGCGCGGGCCATCGGGCAGCTCCGCCCGGCGGACGTGGAGGTGCACGTGCTGGTGGCGAGCTGCGAGAACATGATCAGCGGCGGCGCCATACACCCCGGCGATGTGCTGCGGGCGTCGAACGGCAAGACGATCGAGATTAACAACACCGATGCCGAGGGGCGCCTCACCCTGGCGGACGCCCTGGTGTATGCCAGCAAACTGGAGCCCGACGCCGTGGTGGATCTCGCCACCCTCACCGGCGCCTGCGTGATTGCCCTGGGAGAGGAGATCGCCGGGCTGTGGTCAAACAACGACGAGCTGGCTGCGGCATTGAACGCCGCCTCCAAGGAGGCGGGGGAGGCCCTTTGGCGCATGCCGCTGCGCGGGTCTTACAAGGAGGGGCTGAAAAGTCCCATCGCCGATCTGAAGAACACAGGCCCTCGCTGGGGTGGCTCGATCACGGCGGCCCTGTTTCTTCAAGACTTCATCTCCGAGGGACGGCCCTGGGCCCATCTCGACATCGCCGGCACGGTGTGGAGCGACAAGGGTCGCGGGGAAGATCCCGCCGGGGCGACGGGCTTCGGCGTGCGCACCTTGGTGCGCTGGGTTTTGGCGGGGGCGCCGGCCTGAGGCGCAGGGGGCGGTGTCCTTGATGAGATGGCCATCGCCCCTTTCTTTGAACCCCTTTTGCCGCGACCGATCTTGAGTTGAGCAGCTTTTGCAAGCCATCCCGGAGCCCAGGAAGCGCCGAGGGATCCGCGTTGCATCCTGGCCCCTGCTGCTGGTGGCGATTCTCGGCATCCTGAGCCGTTGCCAGCGCCCTGGAGATTGAGCTGAGGCGCCCTCCATCCGATTCGGCCTTTTCACCTCCTTCCATCAGGTGGTCGTCGCGGCGCTCTGCGCGGCCGCCGGGATTGGACGCTTGCCCAGATCCCACGGGAATGGAGCATCGCCCAGATCCCAAG